>NZ_JBNNUI010000011.1:16483-176722 GCF_050279585.1 Bacillus sp. NPDC094064 | reverse complement strand
ATTCGCTCGACTTGCATGTATTAGGCACGCCGCCAGCGTTCATCCTGAGCCAGGATCAAACTCTCCAATAAAGTTAGTTTGTCTAGCATCTAAAATAAAAATTGACGTTTCACGTTGTTTGTTTCGTTCAGTTTTCAAAGAACTTGTCCGCCGCTTCAGAAGCAACTTCATCATATTAACATCTTCATTTTTCGATGTCAACTATGTTTTTTAATTTCTTTTTTATCGTTTTCTGCGTTTCCGCATCAGCGACGTTTATTAATATACCATTATGATTTTGAAATAACAAGTATTTTTTATAAAAAATACAAAAAAATTATCCACTCTACTTCCTTCTATAGAAAGAACTATTATCTTTTCTACTAAAAACGAGTATTTCAATTGTATACCAACAGACCCTGATTAACCAAATTGTATTCCACAATAACTTCTCATATTTTCATTCCCTTCTATATTAAAGTTCATAATCATTTACCTCTCTATAGAATAACGATATAAATAACGAATCCCTCACACATTAAAAAGCAACTCGAATGAACACTTTCTTCTCCAACCCACCATTTCACTTTCTACAAATACTAAAATCTCCACAAAAACATTAACTTAAGATTATTGTTAGAATTTTTTTACATTTAATTAATGAAAAATATCCATTTTTTGTTATATAGTAAGAACGTGCCCACAAAACTATAAATATTAATGGAGGAATTATCTTATGGATAGGTTAACAAAGTTTTCATTAAAAAACCGAGCCGCTATTATTATCATGGTTTTTCTCATTTCCGTACTCGGCGTTTATTCCGGCTCTAAATTGCCTATGGAATTTTTACCCAGCATCGATAACCCTGCAATAACTGTCACGACATTATCTCAAGGGCTCGATGCTGAAACGATGACCAAGGAAGTAACTGATCCCCTTGAAAAACAATTTCGTAACTTAGAACATATTGATGGCATCACTTCTTCCACACACGAGGGATTATCACGTATCGACATTGCATATACATCCAAGGCAAATATGAAAGACGCGGCACGCGAAGTCGAAAAAGCAATTAATATGATTAAATTACCTAAAGATGTATCCAAGCCTGTAGTTAGCCAATTAAATACTTCTATGATTCCACTCGCTCAAATTACCATTCAGAAGCAAAACGGATTTTCAAAAGCTGACGAAAAACAAATCGAGAAAGAAATCGTGCCACAACTCGAAAACATTGATGGTGTTGCTAATGTCATGTTTTTCGGAAAATCAACTTCCGAATTATCCATTGTACTTGATCCTAACAAACTAAAAGATAAAAGCGTAACATCAGAGCAAGCATTAAAAGTTTTACAAGGAAAAGAAACCTCCACTCCAGCTGGAGCAATTACCGTTAATAAAGAAGAATACAACCTTCGTGTAATCGGAGATATAAAAAATGTAGATGACATTAAAAATATTACCGTTGCACCTCAAGTAAAATTGCAAGATGTTGCTCAAATTGAACTCAAACAACACTATGATACAATCTCACACATAAACGGAGAAGAAGGCACAGGATTAGTCATCATGAAAGAACCAAGTAAAAATGCGGTGGCAATCGGAAAGGAAATTGATAAAAAAGTTAAGGATTTAAGCAAAGAATATAAAGGTCAGTTTTCTATTAAACTTCTAGCCTCAACTCACGAGCAAGTCGAAAATGCTGTTACTAGTATGGGAAAAGAAGTAATCCTGGGGGCAATTGCCGCAACTCTTATTATCTTAATTTTTTTACGCAGCTTCCGAACGACACTCATCGCTGTCGTCAGTATTCCTTTATCTATTTTATTAACACTCTTTTTACTACATCAATCTAACATCACACTTAACATTTTAACTCTTGGTGGTTTAGCTGTTGCAGTTGGACGTCTTGTCGATGATAGTATCGTTGTCATTGAAAATATTTTCCGCCGTTTACAAAAAGAATCTTTCTCTAAAGATATTATTCTCGATGCAACAAAAGAGGTCGCCGTCGCAATTACTTCTTCTACTTTAACAACGGTCGCTGTTTTTTTACCAATCGGCCTCGTATCAGGAGTAATCGGAAAATTAATGTTACCTATGGTATTAGCAGTTGTATATTCTATCCTTTCTTCTTTAATCGTTGCATTAACAGTTGTTCCACTTATGGCCTTTTTACTACTCAAAAAAACAAAGCATCGCAAGACGAGTTCTTCACCACGATATGTCGCTACATTAAAATGGGCTCTTTCTCATAAATTTATCATTCTACTTACTTCTTTTTTATTATTTGCAGGATCAATCGCCGCCTACATAGTACTACCAAAAGCGAACATAAAGTCTGAAGACGATACAATGCTATCCGTTAATATGACATTTCCAGCCGATTATGATTCTGAATCTCAAAAACAAAAAGCCTTTGATTTCGAGAAGAAACTACTCTCTAATTCCGCTGTCACAGATGTTATTTTACGAATGGGATCAAGCGCAGAAGATGCACAATGGGGACAAACGACTAAAAATAATCTTGCTAGTATATTTGTAGTCTTCAAAAAAGGTTATGACATCGATCAATATATTAAAGAATTAAAAAAAGAACAAAAAGCTTTTGAGCCCGCCGAACTCGAGTATATAAAAACGAGTTATTCAAGCTCTGGCGGTGGCAACAATCTGCAATTTAACGTAACAGCTACTAACGACACGAATTTAAAAAAAGCTGCTAACATCGTCGAAACGAAATTAAAGAGTATGGATACTCTTTCGAAAGTAAAAACGAATTTAGAAGACTCTAAAAAAGAATGGCAAATTCACATTGATCAAACAAAGGCTGAACAACTAGGTTTAACACCAGAATTAGCTGCTCAACAAGTATCCTTCCTTATGAAGAAATCACCTATTGGTGAAATTTCAATCAATAACGAAAAAACTACTATTATGATAGAACACAAAAAGGAAAACATTAATAAACAAGAAGATATTTTAAATACAAACATACTATCACCTATTAACGGACCAATTCCTTTAAAAGACATCGCGACTATTTCAGAAAAACAAACTCAAACAGAAATTTTCCATAAAGACGGAAAAGAAACAATTCAAATTACCGCAGAAGCTTCAAATGAAGATTTAAGTAAAGTAAGCGCAGAAGTAAACAAAGCGATAGCTGACATAGATTTACCTAGCGGCGCAAAAGTAAATATCGCGGGCGCCACTGAATCTATGCAAGAAAACTTTACAGATTTATTCAAAATTATGGGGATTGCAATTGGGATTGTATATTTAATTATGGTTATCACCTTCGGGCAAGCGCGCGCCCCTTTTGCAATCTTATTCTCCTTGCCATTAGCTGCTGTCGGTGGCATTTTAGGATTAATCGTTTCACGAACACCTGTTGATATAAACTCCTTGATTGGTGCATTAATGTTAATTGGAATCGTCGTTACAAACGCTATTGTATTAATAGAAAGAGTGCAACAAAATCGGGAATACGGCATGGAAACAAGAGAAGCCTTACTCGAAGCTGGTTCTACTAGACTACGCCCAATTATTATGACAGCTATTACAACAATCGTTGCAATGCTACCACTCCTGTTCGGTCAATCACAAGCAGGAAGTATGGTATCAAAAAGTCTAGCTGTCGTCGTCATCGGTGGTTTAGCAGTCTCAACTGTCCTTACATTAGTAGTCGTTCCCGTTATGTATGAACTATTAGATAAAATCGGGAGAAAAAGGCGCTCTCGTAGAAAAATAAGCACTTCTACAGAAACACCGGATATTTAAAAGCTAAAGGCGTTATCTTCACGAATGAAGATAACGCCTTTTCTCTACTTACTGATATAATCCATCATTTTTTCCGCATACTGCTCTAGGGATTCACTAGAATCCACAATAAGATATTCACTATTTAACTGTCTTTTGCTACCATGTAACCACTTTTTTAATTTGACTAATCATAATTATTAATCTCTTCTATATCATTTATAGCACCTGTTAACTTCGTTATACACTTAGAAACTGTCGACTTTCCCGCCCCAGGAAGACCTGACATTTGCAGAAAAACAATCCCCCATTCGCACCTATTCAGCTATATAATTAATTACAAATGCAACACTCATTACATTCATTCCTTCTATTATTAAAATACAAAAAACTCCCTACTTATAAATAGAGAGTTCTCCTTTGTAACTTATGCTGCTTTTACCTTCTTCGCCGCTTTACTTTTTCTTTTCGTTCCTGTAAAACGCTTGTGTAATACAGATGCTACAAAACGTGAAATGATATTGAATAGTAATACCATAATAATTAATACAGCGGCAGATTTTGTCGCAATTAACTTCGCATCTGGGATAACCCCTTCAGAATTTAACTTCCAAATGTGAACCGCTAACGTTTCAGCCGGTCTAAATGGATTTAAAGGGTGCGAAGGGCTCGATAAATCCGCTGCTGAATTTAAAATTGGAGATGTTAAACCCGCTGTGTAAATTAATGCTGCCGCTTCCCCGAATATACGACCCGCTGCTAAAATAATCCCTGTAATAATTTGTGGTAATGATGACGGAATAATAATACGAGCGATCGTTTGCCACTTTGTTGCACCTAATCCAAGACTTGCCTCTTTTACATTAGGAGGAACTTCTGAAATCGCATTTTCACAAACACGAGTTAAACCTGGTAAGTTTAAAATAGTTAAAGCAAGAGCACCACCCATTACCGTGTATCCCCAACCTGTCATTGTAACAAACACTAACAAACCGAATAAACCAACAACAATAGAAGGTAAAGATGCCATCGTCTCAATACACAAACGAACAAAACCTAAAAAACGTCCTTGTTTTGCATACTCGGCTAAATATATTCCAGCTCCTAATCCAAGAGGAATAGATATAACAAGCGTTATAACAAGCATGTAGAAGGAATTGAATAACTGCGGACCAATTCCACCACCAGCTCTTGTATTGCTTGGTTCTCCAAACAAGAAATCAGGATCCCAAAATCCCCATCCCTTTTGTAAAATTTCAAACACCAAGAATACTAGCAGAGCTACAACTAAAGCCGCAACTGCGTAAAAGATACCCGTCCAAATTTTATTTACCGTTCTTGCATTCATTATTATCGCTCACCTCTTTGTCCAATCGCTCGAATTACTAAAATAAACAGGAATGAAATAACAAGTAAAATCATCGCTAAAGTCCATAGCGCATTGTTCCAAGCAGTTCCGTTCAATGTATTTGTCATATCCATTGTCAAAATACCTGTTAACGTTGCTGTCGGACTATATATTCCTTCTGGTAATTTAATCGTATTTCCGATTACCATTTGAACCGCTAACGCTTCACCAAAAGCACGCGCTAAACCTAAAACAATACCTGTCAAAATCCCTTTTTTAGCAGCCGGAACAATTACACGGCTAACCGCTTGCCATTTCGTTGATCCTAGACCATAAGAAGCTTCTAAATATTCAAACGGAACAGAGCGGATTGCATCAGAAGCGATACTAGCAATAGTAGGTAAAATCATAATACTTAGTACAATAATACCTGCAATTAAACTAAATCCTACTCCCCCAAATGAATCACGTAATAACGGAACTAAAATCGTAACCCCTAATAATCCGTATACAACTGAAGGAATACCGACTAATAATTCTAAAACAGGCTTCAATACTTTGTTTCCAAACTTTGGCGAAATTAAATTCATGAATATAGCAAGAGCTATAGCAATCGGCGCACTAATAATAACCGCACCTAATGAAACCACTGTTGAACCTACAATAAAAATCAAAGCCCCAAAGCTTCCTTCGTCAGCATTTGGATTCCATTTTGTCGATGTTAACATCTCAGTAAATGAGATACCACTTTGCGTAAAAGATTGGATTCCTTTACCGCAAATAAATGCAATAATAGCTAATGTAATTAAGACAATTAAAATACCACAAAACGTAACAAGTGTTCTTCCTATATATTCACTTTTCACGTAATTAATTTGTTTTTTCCCCTTCATCACAGGACAGACCCCACTTCACAGATTGAAATGAACAGGACTGGCCTTGCAGCCAGCCCCATAAATTTGATTACTTATTTAATTTAGACATTGGAATGTAACCCATATCTTCTACTTGTTTCTCAAAGTCTTTACCTTTTACATAATCAATGTAAGCTTTTGTTGCTTCTTTCGCTTCACCTTTTGTTACCATGTATTCGTAAGACCAGAATGGATATTTACCAGACGAAATATTTTCAACTTTCGGTTCAGCACCATCAATTTTCACTGTTTGTAGCGCACCTTTTTTCTCACCAACCATGTAAGACATTGCTAAATAACTTATTGAGCCTGGCGTAGAATTAATCGCTTGCTCTACTGCACCGTTAGAATCTTGTGTTGTACCAGTTCCATCATTGATTTTCGCATCTTTCATAACTGTCTTTTCAAATGTAGCACGCGTACCAGATGAAGCCGGACGATTAATTACGTTGATTTTTTCATCTTTCCCGCCTACTTCTTTCCAGTTTGTTACTTTTCCAGTAAAGATATCTTGTACTTGTTGTACTGTTAAGTTATCAACTTTTACATCTTTATTTACGACAAGAGCGAATGCAATACCCGCTACCTTGTTATCTACTAGTTCTTTCGCCTTTTCAGCATCTTTTATTTTATCCGAAGACGGAACATCTGAGTTACCAATTTGAACTGCACCAGATGCTACTTGGTTAATCCCAGTCCCACTACCGCCACCTTGAACTTGAATAGAAACTTTTGAATTTTCCTCCATGAATTTCTTTCCAGCTTCCTCCGCAAGAGGCAGAAGAGCTGTAGAACCAGCCGCTGCAATCGTACCTGATAATTCTTGTTTTGCACTATCGCTTCCTTTAGCAGCCTCTTTATCCGTACTTTCTGCTTTTCCACATCCAACTAATGCACCTGCCACAACTAAAGCTGCTAAAGAAAATTTAATACCTTTTTTCATAACCATGTCTTGTACCCCCATTTGGATTATCGCTTTTCGAATTCATTTTCTTTCGAACCTAAATTCATTGTAGGACAACAATATTATGTGAGTGTTAAGCAATTTTTAAGTTTAAGTAAATAGAGGTAACAGTCCGTAAAAGCTAGACATTCCAACATTTATAGTTAAAAAAGCCAACAAAACCCACATTAAACATGAAGTATTGTAAATTTAATCTTAACAATGTAAATCTAATGTAAATAACTTTCTATATTTTGCCCTTTAGCTTAAAAATATATTTACAATTTCGCTCTCTTTTTCATTTTTACACCCTTACTTTATTTACATTAAAAAGAATTTCAGTAATATTTTTTAGTACAACTAAATAAATTGGAACAATTCTAAAAATAATTGAATATTTTTAAAGTACTAATTGACAGCATTATTCAATGTGGTCTACTATATTACTAACAAAAAGTTTACCTAAGGAAACTTTTTAAACTAACACTAAAAATATAGAGATGAGGTAACTTTTATGGTATCGGCTAATACTAAACCTCTTTCCGATTTTAAAACAGGGGAATTTGTACAAATTGAGAAGATACAATTAGAAGGAACTATGAAACGACGTTTATTGGATTTAGGATTTATTCCTGGGGCAACGATTAAAGTATTACAGCGCAGTCCACTTGGCGATCCAGTCGCTTATCAAGTAAGTAACACAACGATCGCACTGCGTAAGGAAGAGAGCTCCCTTATTTTCGGGATATTAATAGGAGATGATTTCAGATGAGCAAACATCGTATTGCTTTAGCTGGTAACCCGAATACCGGGAAAAGTACATTATTTAATACTTTAACAGGCTTAAAACAACATACTGGAAACTGGACGGGAAAAACTGTTTTAAAAGCTGAAGGGGAATATGAACATAACGGAAGTAATTATACATTAATAGATTTACCCGGAACTTACTCACTGTATTCAAATTCTGCAGATGAAGAAGTAGCAAGGGATTATATTATATTTGAAAAGCCAGAAGTAACTGTAGTCGTTGTAGACGCAACTGCTATGGAAAGAAACTTAAATTTAGCACTCCAAGTGATGGAAATGACAAGCAACGTAGTCATTTGTATTAACTTAATTGATGAAGCCGAGAAAAAAGGTATCGTTATTGATGAAAAGAAATTAGCAAAATCACTCGGTGTACCTGTAGTTAAAATTTCAGCTCGTAACCGAGTAGGTATTGGTCATTTGCTAAACGTCATCGCTAAAGTGGCAAATAGAAAGCTAATTCCAACACCAATTAAAGTTACTTATAGTGAAAAAATCGAAAATATGATTCGAGAATTAGAACCACAAATTTATAAAGTATTCGGTGATACGTATCCAGCACGTTGGATTGCATTACGTATATTAGATGGAGATAAAAATTTCTTAACTGCACTTCAAAAACACCATAACGAACCACTTGTAAGGGAGGTCATAATCAATGGAATCTCACTCAGCCAGTAAAGCTCTTCCATTAGACTATATTATTCAACACGCTCAAACACTTTCAAAAGAAGATATACGAGATGATATTGTCGGAGATATTTATCGAACATCTGCGAGTATCTGTAAAGAATCTGTTCAATATACAAATACTGATAAATTGTATCGTTCTGAGAAACTAGATAAAATTTTTACATCTCCAATCTGGGGATTCCCAATCATGCTAGGTATTTTATCTATTATTTTTTATCTTACAATTGCAGGTGCTAACGTACCTTCTGATATGATTGCTGAGTTCTTTGGATGGGCAGAAGGATATTTAACATCTTGGTTCCAAGCAATGCATGCACCTGAATGGTTACATGGCATTTTAATACTTGGTTTATTCCGTGGTATCGGTGCTGTCATTAGCGTTATGTTACCACCTATGGCAATCTTTTTCCCCATGTTCGCACTATTAGAAAACTACGGATACTTACCACGTGTCGCGTTTAATATGGACCGCTTGTTTAAACGATCTGGCGCACATGGTAAACAATCTTTAACGATGGCAATGGGATTTGGTTGTAACGCCGCAGCTATTATGTCAACACGTATTATTGAATCACCACGTGAGCGTATGCTTGCTATCTTAACAAACAACTTTGTTCCATGTAATGGACGCTGGCCTACATTAATTTTAATGGCTTCATTATTTATGGCTGCTGGATATACAGGTAGCATGCAAACACTTGTTACTGCCGGCGTTGTAGTTGGAATGGTTGTAATTGGTGTTATTATGACATTAACCGTCTCTTGGGTACTATCAAAAACAGCTTTAAAAGGCGTTCCAACTCACTACACACTTGAATTACCACCATACCGTAAGCCAAAAGTTTGGAATACCATAGTTCGTGCAACACTCGATAAATCAGTCTATGTTTTAAAGCGAGCTATAGTTGTAGCTGCCCCTGCAGCTGCATTAACTTGGTTACTTGCTAATATTTTCGTCGGTGACACAAGCCTACTTATGTATTTCGTAAACTTCCTAGATCCATTCGCTAAAATGCTAGGACTTGACGGCTTTATTCTAGCTGCATTCATTCTTGGGTTACCCGCTAATGAAATTGTTATCCCGATTTTATTAATGTCCTACTTATCAACTGGAGCTTTAACTGAAATAGATGATTTTAATCAGATCAAAAATCTATTCTTAGAAAATGGTTGGACTTGGTTAACAGCATTAAACACAATGTTGTTCTCACTTCTTCATTTCCCATGCGGAACAACACTAGTTAACATATATAAAGAAACAAAAAGTGCGAAATGGACATTCTTATCGTTTGCAATCCCTACCGTAATCGCCATTGTTGTTACATTCCTCACTACACAATTGGTACATTGGTTAGGGCTTGTATAAACAAAGCATATGTGAAGGTATCCCCCTTCACATATGCTTTGCGTAAAAGAAACCTGAAATTATTCAGGTTTCTTTTTTTGCACATCAGTATTCCAAGGCTGTGCTCCATACGTTGTAATTTTTTTATGAATGAAGTATATAGCTCCTGGAAGAACCGCCATTAATATCGTGCAACTAATTCCTAATCCAGTAAACAACTTACATCACCTTATTTCACTCTCTTCGGTAACGCCGAACCTGAATGTTCAATTGTTGGATGAACATGAACAGTAATTTCAGCATTACTAAAATAATTTTCGCCTTGATCCCAATTCTTACTTATTTTTTTCCACTCTTTATAGTTATGCCGTTTATATACCTCTCCTAGTTCTAAAACATCCACCTTATATTTTTTTTGAACAAGTCGTATTGACTTTTCAATACGCTTCTTCATTTCCTTTGAAATCTCTTTCGCTAAAAGGTTTTCATTCATCACTTGTTTCGGTTCATTAAAATGCAACTCAGCTAATGTCCCTTCTGTAGATAGATAAATATCAAACTTCGGTTTTGTAGCATTTGTCGTAGACACCTTAATCTTTCGGCGCAACTTATGAATTTCATATGTAATTAGCTGATCTTTTTTACGAACAGTAAAGAAACCTCCAATTTTTTTACCTATTATATAGTTCATCCCTAATGTTTGTTCCCCACTCAAAGTTCCAACACATTTATTATCCTTTCCACGGAACAATGCTGCTCCTTCCATTTGCACCCCTTGTTTCGTTAGCCCTAAAAGAGGTAATGCGAAGCTTCGGTTTGCGATCATTTTCCCCTGTACTACACCAATTCTTGCAGCCTCAATCATTTCCGCATTTTTCGGAGGATGTTCAGCTAACATATCAATATACTGAGCCGGTAAATTTTCAGGTTTTGCACTCTGCTTTAAAAGAGCTTCTGCCTTTTTCTCAGAAACAAACAAACGAATATTTCTTCTCATTTCATGATCGCGAATGTATACATCTAATGTATTTTGCAAAACATGTGGATTCGCCAGTAATTCTTCCGAAAAAATAATCACTTGTATATGCGGAAAAAATAATGTTCGACTAATTTTTGTAGCAATAATTCTTATTTGCTCAAAGACACTATCTGCTTTCGCACTTACGTTAATATAATTTTTACTATCTCCCCCCCCTTGTCCACCTTGTTGCGACAATTTACTCGGGAGTACCATTTGATACGTCCCTTTCATAATCGGATTCGATTTCTTCTCCTTCACAATATCGTAGGCCGCACCTACTACAAATCCTCTTTCTTCTATTTCTTCTAGTTCAGAGCACCCACTTATACATCCAGCTAAAACCATAACCATTATAATTTTAAGAAGGTTTTTCATTTCTACCATTCCTTCTTTTTATTTTATATACAATAAAAACTAACAAAGGCGCTAACACAACAAAACCCATATCTATCCAAGCTAAATAAGTTCCGTAATTTGACAACGTATTTAAATTACCCGGCAACATATTCACCATAAAAATCATAGGAGCACTCACGAAAATGAAAATATGCTTCTTCACTTTCGGAAACATAGCACAAAACAACAAAGAAGCTACGTCATAATACATTGCAGTAGTGTTATAAATAGTAATAATCCAAGTCGTAAAAAAAATCGCATCAAATCTTTCTAAAAAACCTCCTCCAATTTCAATTTCTTTTCCTAATTCAATTGTTGGATACGTTAATCCACGGGTTGTCATATATGTAAAGACACTAATACAAGTTACATAAATTAAAATGTACGACAGCACGTTTACCATCACTGCTTTTGCAACTGCCATTGGTGCTTTTTTCGCTGTCTTATCGTTCAACATCACAGCATAAAACAGAGCTACCTCAAATCCAATAAACGTAAAAATAGAATTTTTAACTCCTACAGCATATTGAGTGACGCCCGTTTGAAAAGCTGGAAATAAATTATTTATTTCCATTAAATTTATATTCAATAAAGAAAGAAGTACTATCGCAATTAAAACAATAGGTAAGAACATAACATTTAACCGTAAGAAAGCTGCTCTCGATCCTGCTATTCCATAAATAACAACTAATAAGAAAAAGAAAGACAGTAGCTGTACGGGCGTATCACTAAATAAATATGTTTGTGAAATAATTGCAATCATTCGCGATTCATACGCTGTCAAAGCAGCAAACGTTAATACTAAAATGCTACTAATTGTGTATGCAACAGGCTTCGTCAAATGTGTACTTGTATATTGAACAAAGTTTTGCTTTGGGAATAAAATAGCCACCCTCGTTACAAACCAACCTAAAACCGCACATATCAATCCACCCAAAAGCAAAATAATCCAACCGTCCGAAAATAAAGTTTGATTGGCAATATCCCTTGGCATAGACAATGCACCTATTCCAATAATCGTCGACGATACTGCAAATCCAATTTCCCGAGATCCAATTTCTTCATCGCCATACTCAAATGGTTTCAATTATTCTCGCTCCTTTGGACGTATTGTAGAATCCTTCGTTTGCAAGTACTCTGGTCTCTCTTTCAACATTGATTTTGGCAAACGAACAATTTCTTCTTTCCAATCTTTATAAAACGCAGGAGCAATCGGAGTTGTATACGGTACACCAACGCTTGTTAAATTCGTAATATGAACACCAAGTGCGATAAGAGCTAGAATAATTCCATACAATCCAAAAGCCGTTGCAGCTAATACGAAGACGAACAGCAAAATCCGAAACGTAATCGTAATACTATATACAGGCAGTGAGAACGTAGCAATTGCAGTAACTGCAATAATAATGACTAAAAATGGATTTACAATCCCGGCATTCACCGCAGCTTCTCCAATTACAAGCCCCCCCACGATACCAATCGTTTGTCCCATCGGCTTTGGTAATCTAATTCCAGCCTCCCGTATTAACTCCATCGTTAATGCCATCATTAACGTTTCAATATAGGCTGGAAACGGAACACCTTCTCTTGCTCCAGCAATTGAATAGGCTAATTTAGATGGAATCAGCCCTTGGTGATATGAAACGAGCGCTACATATGTTGCTGGCAACAAAACTGCCATTATGCCAGAAATCATTCGTAAAACTCTCAATAACGTCCCAATCACCCAGCGCTCGTAATGGTCTTCTACCGATTGAAAAATATCAACAAATACGAGCGGTGCAATAAGAGCAAACGGTGATCCGTCTACTAAAATAGCCGCCTTTCCTTTCGCTAATGAGGCCACAATATTGTCAGGCCTTTCTGTATTCAAAAACTGCGGAAATGGCGATAGGTTATTGTCTTGAATTAATTGTTCAATCGTACCCGTCTCAAAAATAACATCTGTCACTATTGATTGAAGGCGCCGATCTAGTTCTTTTACAATATAAGGGTTAATAATATCTTCTATATATACTAGGGTTACTTCTTTCTGTGATCGCTTCCCCATAATATAAGATTGAAACCGCAACTTCGGATCACGTAAACTACGGCGAATTAGCATTTTATTCACATTAATATCTTCATTTAATCCAACTCTCGGTCCACGGATTAAATCTTCTGTCACTGGAGGTTCTAGACTTCTTTTCTCCCAAGCCCTACTATTAACAACGATAGCAGTCTGATTATTATCGATTAAAATAACCGTATCTCCTGCTAAAATTGCATTCATAATATCTGGAAATGTTGTCTTTACACTCACTTCCGCGATAGAAATAAAACGATCCAATAACGTTTGAACAACAGCTGCTTCATTTGGAATTTCTTCGTATTGCAGTGTACGAATTACATATTTATAAACATTATCCTTGTCTGTTAATCCACATAAAAAAACAACTGCACAACGTGTAAAACTACCAGCAAGAGCGACTTCTCTAATTGTTAAATCATTAGGTGAACCTAACTCATCCCTAATTTCTTTCATAACTTCAAACAAGTTACCTTTTAACTCTAACAATTCCCCCACCTAACTTCCTTTTCAACAAGTTTTTAGTTAGATTCCACTAATAGAAGCAAATATATACAAAAAAGAGCTATCTCTTTTCAAAGATAGCTCTCATACATGAATTATTTTTCTACTATTATATTCTCTCTTTATAGATACACTTTTCGTAAATTCACTAACTACAAATATCACAACAAGATTAATTAACAATGCGACTATATGCCCAGCCACTTCCTCCTAAAAATGTGAATGTCGTATAAATTTCTCCTGCCATAAGAAGAAAGACGAAGATTGTTCCAAACCCTCTTCCTCCAACTGACCATTGTTCTAAATTCATATCTTTTCCATGCTGCGCCCGAATCCCTAAAAAGAGTACCACAAATAAAAATAAAATAATGATAAGTAGTGCTGTCATTTTATATCCCCTTATTAGCAGAATCGAATACGTACACAAGTCCCATACAAAGAGAGGTAATGAATACCGATAATAATACCCAAAATAATAAAAATGCCATCCCGAGTACGTAAGGAGTGACCGAATTTGCAAATACTGGTCCAACTACTAAACAAAGAACTGGAATAAGCGCTAGCACGTGTAGTGTCTTCATCTCATTTATTTATGAAATTCATAATGGATGATACAAAGACTTCCACTCCAATTGGCAATGCGTCTTCATCAATCGTAAAACGAGGATGATGGTGAGGATATATAATTCCTTTCTCTTTATTTCCTGCTCCGATAAAAAAGAATGTCCCTGGTGCCTTTTGTAAAAACGCGGAAAAATCTTCCCCAGCCATCGTCGGCTGTAAACGAGTAACTCGTTCCCTTCCATAAAGCTGTAATGCTGTTTGCTCTATAAGCTCTGTAACTTCATAATCATTTACTACTGGTCGATATCCATATTCATACGAAAACGTATATTTCGCTCCGTAAGCCTCCGTCACATGCTTCACAATCCGTTCGATCCTTTTCTCTGTTTCTTCTCGCAACTCATGCCTTAAACTCCGTACTGTCCCTTCAATCTCCGCTTGTTCTGGAATCACATTATGGGTTGTCCCAGCATGAAATTGCGTAACAGATACTACGAGAGAATCTAACGGATTCGTGAGACGAGATACAATTTGCTGAAGTTGCGAAACGACTTGTGCACCGATTGCAATACTATCAACCGTTTCATGAGGGATTCCAGCATGTCCACCTTTTCCTTCTATCGTAATTTTAAAAACATCTGGTGCAGCCATTGCAGGGCCATAAATTACACCTACTTTCCCAACCTCTAACGACGCCCAAAGGTGAGCACCAATAATATAATCTACCCCCTCCATTACACCTGCTGTGACCATCTCCTCTGCACCACCTGGAAAATTTTCTTCAGCATGTTGGAATAGAAAACGAATCTCCCCTTTAACCTTCTCTCTTTCTTCTACTAACTTATGTACGACCCCAAGTAATATCGCCATATGTCCATCGTGGCCGCACGCATGCATCACACCTGAATATGTAGAAATAAAATCAAACTCATTTTCTTCATGAATAGGAAGAGCATCCATATCGGCACGAACCGCAATTGTTTTACCAGGTTTCTTACCGATTAACTTTGCCATTACACTATATTTAGTAGGCCTTGATACTTCTAAATGCGGGACATTCCGAAGTATATCGAATACAAATTGAGATGTTTTTTCTTCTTGAAAAGATAACTCTGGATACTTATGAAAATGCCTTCTCCACTCAATCAACTGATTCTTTGACAAAACAAGTTCCTTTGCAACATCCATTTCTCATCTCCCCTTCTTCACCAAGTTAAATGTTATTATAGCGTGAATCACTTTCACTTAAAAGAATATTCCGAATTTTCAGTAATGATATTATAAAATAAAAAGGCATCCTTAGATGACTTTTTATTTTTTATAATATAGTAATTGCTTGTTTCCCCATTTGCTCCCAAGCTTTCTCAAATTCTGCTCGTGGAACAGCGAAACGCGGATTGTTTTTTAGAGGATCATTTACATATACAAAGTTTTGATCATATCCAACCACTACTACACTGTGCTCATAATATGTAATTTTCACTTCTCCTGAACCCGTATTCCATGTTTCAAAACTACTTTCAGCTAGCGGCTTAAACGTCGTATTAATAATGACCCACACTGGTGAACCAGAACTAATTACTTTATATAAATCTTGCACGTCTCTACCCGTTAAATTAAGTACTTTTTCAGGAATATATTTTTCTGCTAAATTAAAAATCGGTTGATTATATACGCCATATCCAGGTTCAGATTTCGTATAAATGTTACCAACAAATCCTTCATAAGGGTTGCCTTTCAATCCATTCTGTTCGAATGGGACGCGATGGATCTCACTAGCAAGTTGCATCTTATCTATTTGAATACCGTTATATTGTAATAACATAGCTAAACTTGTCACTTCGCATCCTCGAGGTAATTCTGGTAACTGTTTTATGAATGGTACATTTTCAATCATTGCCGCTTCTTTCATTTCAGACATGAAATCTAATCGTATTTGTTGCACTTTTTGCATAATTTTATCTTTCCCTACAAAAAAAGCTACGCATAATATTATACCGAGAACAAAAATATATTTTAACTTTTTCACCATTAACCAAACTCCATTATATCAATTATTTTTAAGACGTAACTTCTCTCATTGTACCTTTCTTCTCACTAGTTTGCTAGAAAGATTATGTAAATTATCATTCATATCTATATCGTTATAAAATTCCAATTATTTTTAACAAAAAGAAAAATGATGTGTTTTTTCGTAATTTTTTGCTAAAATCAAAATTATTAACGTAGTGACGATATCACCTTGTTAATACACATTCTTATTGTATTTAGTCATAGTTCTTTTTTGCATACTTCTTTCATTACATTTGTTAGTTCAACTTTCATTCCAGATTAGAGAATCGCTCTTTATTGCGGCATTCCATTTCTGATTATTTTTTACATTTTATACTAAGTTAAATATAAAAAAGTTGTCACATTTGAACAGCAACGAACTATCACACGCGAAATAAACTAAATATACAAAATATTCAGCTATCTTCCTTATGATAAGATAGCTTTTTTCTATTTCTTGGATATCTTGGTATAACTTTATTTATCTTAAAATTTTCACAATCACGCTTTTCTCTGGAAAATAGTTTACAATGTAATCAAGTTACAAATGATATTCACCTTAAAAAGTGTGCATTTGTGTCTATTTTTTAACAATATCACAAAAACTATTGCCTTCTATAAATTAATAGGTTTATATTGTTTTATTGGCATAGTTTCAATCCAAGGAGAAAGGAGATTTTCAATCGTGCAACTAAAGAAAGCGTTTTGGAAGTTGGCTTCGCTTCTTCCGTTATCATTACTTCTGTTCCTCGGTGGCTGTGATAAGAAACTCGCAGTATTAAATCCGCAAGGACCTGTTGCAAAAGCACAATATGATTTAATTATTTGGTCATTCGTGCTTATGTCGTTAATTATCGCAATTGTATTCATCTTGTTTACAGTCATCTTGATCCGTTATCGTGAAAAACCAGAGAATATGGACTATGAGCCACCTGATCAACACGGTAACACATTATTAGAAATCATTTGGACGCTTGTTCCTGTTATTATCGTTATCGCATTATCGATTCCAACAGTTAAAGCAACTTATGCTTCGGAAGAGGTTCCGGAAGAGTCCAAACATATTAAACCAGTTGAAATTTATGTTACATCTGCAAACTGGAAATGGTTATTTAGTTACCCGGAGGAAAAAATTGAAACCGTTAACTATTTAAACATCCCAGCTGGTGTACCAATTCAATTTAAGCTTACTTCTGTAGGTCCAATGAATGCTTTCTGGGTTCCAGAACTTGGTGGTATGAAGTACACTATGGACGGCATGATTATGGATTTATATTTACAAGCTGATAAGCCTGGCTCTTACCTAGGCCGTAGTGCGAACTTCTCTGGTGAAGGATTCACTCACATGGAGTTCGAAGTTGAAGCAAAAACAAAAGAAAAGTATGACAAGTGGGTTAAAGAAGTACAAGAAACTGCTCCTAAACTAACAGAAGATAAGTACAACGAAATTGTTAAACCTGGTGTAGTTGGTCGTATGACGTTCTCTAGTCATCACTTAAGTTATGTAGATCCAAAATCACTTGAATATTGTGATTACAACTACTACAAAAACAAAAAATAATAGCTATTATTCCAACAGATTGGAGTGAACACAGTGAAGCTTGATGAATTCTTTGTCACAGGTGACCCGATTATTTACGGTGCAGACGCTTCTATCGTCCTTGTGACATTAGCAATCATTTTCGTACTAACAAAGTATAAAAAATGGAAATGGCTTTGGGACGAATGGTTAACAACTGTTGATCATAAAAAAATCGGAGCCATGTATATTATTTCTGCGGTTATCATGTTATTCCGTGGTGGTATGGACGGTTTAATGATCCGTGCTCAATTAACATTCCCGGAAACAACTTATTTAAACGCTGAACACTATAACGGAATCTTTACAACACATGGTACAGTTATGATTCTTTTCATGGCAATGCCATTCGTTATGGGATTAATGAACCTTGTAGTACCGTTACAAATTGGTGCTCGTGACGTTGCATATCCGTTCTTAAATGCTTTAAGTTTCTGGTTATTCTTTGTCGGAGCAATGTTATTCAACATCGCTTTCGTAATCGGTGGTTCTCCAGACGCTGGGTGGACTTCTTACTTCCCAATGGCAGGTACAGAGTTTACTTCTGGTGTAGGAAATAACTTCTACGCAATTGCATTACAGATATCCGGTCTCGGTACGTTAATGACAGGTATTAACTTCCTAGTTACGATCTTAAAAATGCGTACACCTGGTATGACTTTAATGAGAATGCCAATGTTTACTTGGTCAATCTTAATTACAACAGTCATCATTATTTTCGCTTTCCCAGTATTAACAGTTGCTCTTGCATTAATGACATTTGACCGTCTATTCGATGCTCACTTCTTTACGATGGCGAGCGGCGGTATGCCAATGTTATGGGCCAACCTATTCTGGGTATGGGGTCACCCTGAAGTATATATCGTTATTTTACCGGCATTCGGTATTTTCTCTGAAATCATTAGTACATTCTCACGTAAACGTCTATTCGGTTACAGTGCGATGGTATACTCAATGGTTGCAATTTCTTTACTAAGTTTCGTCGTATGGCTTCACCACTTCTTTACGATGGGTGCAGGTCCAGCGGTTAACTCATTCTTCTCGATTTCGACAATGGCGATTTCGATTCCAACCGGGGTTAAGATCTTTAACTGGTTGTTTACACTGTATAAAGGACGTATTCGTTTTACAGTTCCAATGCTTTGGTCATTGGCATTTATTCCAAACTTCGTAGTCGGTGGGGTTACAGGGGTTATGCTTGGTATGGCAGCAGCTGATTATCAGTACCATAACAGCTACTTCCTAATCGCTCACTTCCACTACGTATTAATCGCAGGTACAGTATTCGCTATGCTTGCTGGATTCACATTCTGGTATCCAAAAATGACAGGTCATATGTTAAATGAACGCCTAGGTAAATGGACATTCTGGATCTTTATGAGCGGATTTAACATCTGTTTCTTCCCAATGTACTTCTTAGGTTTAGACGGTATGACTCGTCGTATGTACACTTACTCTGAAAGCCTTGGATGGGGTTGGTTGAACCAAATCGCATCTGTCGGCGCAGTAATGATGGGTATCGGATTCGTACTTCTTTGTTACAACGTAATTTGGAGTGCACGCCACGGTGAGCGTGACACAACTGGAGATCCATGGGATGGCCGTACGCTTGAATGGGCAACTCAATCTCCTGTACAACATTACAACTTCGCGAAACTTCCTGAAATTAAAGAAGCTGATGCTTTCTGGTTCATGAAAAAACGCGGAGAAACAGTTACACCAACAGCAGAAGAATTAAAACCAATTCACATGCCAAGTAACTCTGGCGTGCCTATTATTGCGTCTTTATTCTTCGGTCTTGCAGGTTTTGCATTAGTATTTAGCTGGTTCTGGATTGCAGCAATCGGCGGCGTTGGTATTTTAGCTTGCTTAATCTATCGTTCATTCGATTATGACGATGGTTACTACGTAAGTGTTGATGAAATTAAAGAAACAGAACATATAGCATGAGAGGTGAAATGACATGGCGGCTTTAGATAAAAGCTTACCTTTGGAATATCAATCCGAACAAAGCAGATTGAACATCCTAGGATTCTGGATTTTTCTTGGGGCTGAAATTATGCTGTTCGCAACACTTTTCGCCTCTTATCTAGTCCTTGCTGGTCGTACGGCAGATGGCCCAACACCAGCGCAACTGTTTGAACTTAAAACACTTTTAATTCAAACAATACTACTTTTAACAAGTAGTTTCACATGTGGTATCGTAATTCACGAAATGCGTAAGCATAACCAAAAAGCAATGCTTGGATGGTTCATCCTTACATTACTTTTAGGCGCAGGCTTCCTATTCTTCGAAATTGAAGAATTTATTTTGTACGTTGGTGAAGGCGCAACAATTCAAACAAGTGCTTTCTTATCTGGATTCTTCGTTCTTCTTGGAACGCACGGTGCCCACGTAACAGGTGGTATCATCTGGGCGACTTGTGTTATTATCCAAATTTTAAAACGAGGTTTAACACCAGTTACAGCTCGTAAAGTATTTATTATCAGCTTATACTGGCATTTCCTTGATCTTGTTTGGGTCTTTATTTACACACTAGTTTACTTGAACGGGATGGTGGCATAAATGAGTCAACATAACAATCAAGCAAACAGTCATGCGCATAGCGGATTCCCATGGTCACACGTTTTCGGATTTATTTTATCGCTTGCACTAACGTTTCTAGCGTTATACGTGGCACTTTACACAACCCTGCCACTTTCAACGATTTTAACAACTATCATCATAATGGCAGTTGCGCAAGCGTTGTTACAATTAATTATGTTCATGCACTTAAAAGAAGGAGAAGGAAGAATTCAAGTTCTTACAATGATATACAGTTTCTTCGTTGCAGCAGCAACAGTTGGTTTAACTGTATGGATTTTCTTCTCAATGTAATTTGCATGAAAAAGACTGCTGAGGAATCTCAGCAGTCTTTTTTTATCCCCTCTCCTATTACATCCACATTACGGAATTTTCAACAGAATCATGAAATATATACTTATTATGACAAATGTTAAGAAAACTCTTTCTTTATGAAATCGAATCCATATGCGTTGCTTTTCTTCCTATTATATGGCTAAATAGGTACTATATTTATTTGAAGGGAGAGAACGCAATGGAACATCACACTTCTGTTCTATCACTTATGGTTGTCGTTGCAATCGCGTTTTTCGTTCCCCTTTTGTTACAACGCTTTAAATTAAAAGCACTTCCTGTCGTTGTTGCAGAAATTATCGCAGGAATCTTTGTAGGTAAAAGTGGATTTAACATCATTGAGCCAGATATGTGGCTTCAAGTCTTATCAACACTAGGATTTATCTTCCTAATGTTCTTAAGTGGTTTAGAAATTGACTTTTCGATCTTTAAGCAAAAAGGGAAAAAGAATACGACAAACGAACCAAATACATTCCAAGCAGCTAGCATGATCTTCTTATTTATTTTCATCTTATCTTACGCCCTATCATTATTATTCGTATGGCTAGGATTTGTAGACAATGCAATGTTCATGACTTTAATTATTTCAACTATTTCTTTAGGTGTTGTCGTGCCAACATTAAAAGAAAATAACTTAGGAAAAACGGCAATCGGACAAATCATTTTATTAGTCGCTGTTATTGCTGACTTAGTTACAATGATTTTACTCGCTGTATTCGTCGGATTACATTCCGAAAGCGGTCAAAGCATGTGGCTTCTACTTCTTCTATTCGGCGCTGGTATTGTCATTTACTTTGTCGCAAGACGCTTCAAAAACATTCCATACCTAGAAAACTTAAAAGCCGGTAGTGTACAAATTGATACACGAGCTGTTTTTGCACTCATTTTAATATTAGTTGGTTTATCTGAATCTGTTGGGGCAGAAAATATTTTAGGTGCCTTCTTAGCAGGTGTACTCGTATCGTTATTATCACCAAATGAAGATATGGTAGAAAAACTTGATTCCATCGGATATGGTTTCTTCATCCCCATTTTCTTCGTAATGGTTGGTGTAAATCTAGAAGTTTGGTCTATTTTCAAAGAACCTTCAAGTATGCTAATGATTCCAATATTAATTGTAGGACTATTTATCTCAAAACTATTACCATCACTCGTTTTACGAAAATGGTATCCACGTAATATCGTACTCGGAAGTGCCATCCTATTAACATCAACACTTTCTTTAGTTATTGCGGCTGCACAAATCGGTGAAAAATTAGAGATCATTAGTCCAAGTTTATCAGCTTCTCTTATTTTAAGTGCAGTTATTACTTGTATTTTTGCACCTATATTATTTAAAAAGATGTTCCCAAAAGTAGAAACACCAAAACCAAAAGTATCTATTATTGGTGCGAGCAGAATTACCCTTCCGCTATCGCTTGATTTAAAACGAGAAGACTATGACGTAACGCTATATATGATACGCCAAAATAAACTAAATGATGAGGAAGCGACATCCCATGACTTCCCTATCGTTAAACTTGATGAAATGACAATTGAATCATTAACTGAACAAACAGCCTTTGATGCAGATCGTGTTGTTGTTGCAACAAGCGATGATGGGCAAAACTTATTATTAGCAGAACATGCAAAAGAGCTAGGTGTTGAACATGTCATTGCAAGCGTAGAAGATCCACTTCTACAAGAAAAAGCAACGCAAGAACATATTGCAGTATTCTCAACAATTAACTCTACACGTATTTTATTACGTGCCCTTATTGATAAGCCAAGTCTCGTTCGTTTAATTACAACAGCGAATGAAACAGTACGTGAAGTTGAACTGCGTAGCAATACATATAACGGTGTTGCACTACGTCGCCTTCCGTTTTTAGGTGATGTACTCGTCATTCAAATTTATCGCGGCAATAAAGCATTAATACCGCACGGTGATACGAGACTCCAACACGGTGATACTTTACTTGTAACAGGTTCAAAAGAACATATCGATACATTGAAAAGCATATTAGAATAAAAAAATGCCCCTCATATAATTGAGGGGCATTTTTTAAAGTTCCATATGGTAAAATGTTACTATCATATATTATGGGGATGGATCACATTATGTCTATTGCAACTTTAGCTCTATTATTATTAGCGGAAGTACTCGTCGCCATTATTCTCATCGGTATTAGTATTGAAATTTGTAGTTACGGCTGGAAGAAATCAAATGGAGTCAAATACACTTGTCTCTTCCTTTCCCTCCTTCTTGGAACCGCTAGCATACTCGGACTTTTCGCTGCACCAGCCTACTTCTTTATACAACTAACCGAAAAAAGCTTATAAGAAAGGATGTTAATATGATTACCGTGAAAAATATTGATGGGTCTGAAACTTACGTATTACGTCAAAAAATTTTGCGACCGAGTCAAACATTAGCAGATTGTAAATATTCTTCTGACTTCGAAGTAAACACTTTCCACTTAGGCGCTTTTGTAAACGATGAACTGATTAGTATTGCTTCCTTCTCAAAAGAAATATATCCTTCCTTACCAGCTGGTAGCCATTATCGACTACGTGGAATGGCTACATTACCAAAATTTCGAAACAAATACGCTGGAAGCTCCTTAATCCAGAAAGCTGAGCAAATCTTACAAGAGCGTAACGCAAACATTTTATGGTGTAATGGCCGAATTACTGTAGCTGACTATTACAAACGATTAGGTTTCCACGAACATGGTGAAATCTTTGAAATTGAACCGATTGGCCTTCATAAAGTTCTGTATAAAAAAATATAAGCAAAGCTTTCCTCAATGCAGGAAAGCTTTGCTTATATTTCAATCTTCACTTTTTATCCTTTTCATATATATGTATATAAACAAACTAGGAACTGAAAAACAAGCAAACATAATAAGTGCTGTTATACTAATTTCCTTTATTGAAATATCTGGTGTTACAATGATACAAATAGCTAAAATCCCAATCACAACACCTACCGGAATGAATAATAACTTCATGAAATAACGACGCGATACTCCTCCTGTATGCTCATACACTTCCACTGAATTTTTTAAATTTAAAAAGTTAATAACTACTATCCCGCCCATAAATACCATTAATAAATCCGAAACACTTTCATATCCCGCTCCTTGCAAGACATAGCGATAAAAAACAATACCTAGTATGACAATATTTTGTAAGACGAAAGCTAATCTAATATGTTTTAATCCCTCAATCATTAAACGTTCATCTTTCACGATTTTCACCCTATCCCCCCTGTTCCTCCCAAAATAAATCATTCAATGTTTTGTCTACCGCATAACAAATTTTCAAACATAAATCTAAAGACGGATTGTATTTCCCCTTTTCAATTAAACTAATCGTTTGCCTTGTAACGCCTACTTTTTCTGCTAACTGTTGCTGTGTTAAATCTAACTGAACACGCGCGACTTTTATTTTACTTACAGCCATTCATGCTCCTCCTCTACATTAATTGTAACATATATATTCCATTAAGTAATTTATAATTTGCGTAATGATTTAAGTTTCACCTTATTATACACAAAAAAGGGCCTCTCATAAGAAGCCCCCTCTCCTATATCTATACTATAAGAATAAATGACATCCAAATAAAATTGTAAATAAGTATAGTAACGGATGTACTTCCATCCCTTTCCCTTTCACAATCTTTAAGACTGGATACACTAAAAATCCAATTGCAATTCCATTCGCAATACTAGACGTTAACGGAATACCTACGAAGATTAAAAATGCTGGTAATGCATCTTCAAACTCATTCCAATTAATATCACGTATACTTTGCGCCATTAAACTACCTACAATAATTAATGAAGGAGCTGTAATAGCAGCTACACTTGATAAAGACGCAATAACAGGACTGAAAAATGCCGTTATAATTGTTAGTCCAACAACCACAATACCTGTTAATCCAGTTTTACCACCTGCAGCAATACCCGCTGATGATTCAATCGTCGCTGCTGTTGGGCTTGTTCCAAAGATAGAGCCTGTCGTTCCGCCAATCGCATCTGCGATAAATGCTTTACCAAAACGCTTCTCCGTATTATCTGTAATTAAACCTGCTTGTTTAATTAAACCGAGTAATGCACCTGTCGTATCAAATAAAAGCACAAGTAAAAATGAAAATACAACACCATACAATCCGTATTCAACTACATCTGAAAATGCATTGATTGGATTTGAAACGATAATTCCTTCTGGTAAATGAGGCATCGCAACAATTTTATCAGCAAACTTCAGTTGCCCTGTAAAGAAGGCGATAACTCCTGTCACAAGCATACTAATAAATAATGCACCACTCACACGTAATGTCATTAATACCGCCGCTAAAATTAAACCAATTAAAGTTAATATAACGGCTGGAGAATGAAAATCACCAATCGTCACTAAATTAGATGGATGATCCACGATAATTCCAGAAAGGCGTAATCCAATGAACGCAATAAATAGCCCAATTCCACCTGCAATTGCATGCTTTAAACTATCAGGAATTGCAACAATTAGCTTTTGCCTAAATGAAGTGAAAGATAATAAAAGAAAAATGATACCTGTTACAAATACTGCTGAAAACGCAATGACATATGTAATCCCCTCTGCCTGTTGAACAACAGAATAGGCAAAATATGCATTCATTCCCATAGCTGGAGCAATAACGATTGGATAGTTAGCTAAAAACGACATACATAGCGTCCCAATAACTGTCGCAATAATAGTTGCCGTAAAAGCTTGATCAAATGGTACACCTGCATCAGATAATATTTTCGGATTGATGACAAGAATATACGCAAATGTAAAAAAAGTTGTGATGCCAGCTAAAAGCTCTTGCTTCACAGAAGTGTTATATTTTTGTAATTGAAACATGCTTATGTACCCTTCCTACATCTGAATTATTATTACATATTCTTTTCTTACTAGTATGTGAGAAAATATAATACTTAATCTTAACAATCAATAAAAAGAAGAGTCAATATATTCTCTAATAGTGAGAATTTTAAGTTTAAGTCTGACAAGTTCAGATATAGTACAGTTCTTTATGATTATTTTTGTAGCATAACAGATAGAAATGTTTTATAATTTGAAATAGTTAAATATTTAGTACAAACATTCAAATATCGGTCATTCTACAAGGGGGATTCTTCTTATGCAGCACTCAAACAAATCTGGAACTTTAAACCGTGGTTTAAAAGAACGACATATTACTTTAATGTCACTTGGTTCAGCTATTGGCGTTGGCCTATTTTTAGGATCCGCTTCTGCTATTAAACTAGCTGGCCCTTCTATTTTACTAGGCTATATGATTGCCGGACTCGTTATTTTTTTCATTATGCGAGCACTTGGAGAAATGGCAATTGAACAGCCTGTTGCTGGTTCTTTTAGTAAATATGCAAATGATTATATTGGACCACTAGCTGGCTATATTACCGGTTGGAACTATTGGTTCTTATGGGTTGTTACTTGTATGGCTGAAATTACGGCGGCAGGGATTTATATGCAGTACTGGTTCCCAGATATTCCACGCTGGACTTGGGCACTCTTAGCTCTATTATTAATGAGTGCTTTCAACTTCTTATCCGTAAAAGTCTTTGGAGAACTTGAGTTTTGGTTTGCTCTCATTAAAATTGTCACAATTATCTGTATGATAGTAGTTGGAACTGGCATTATTTTATTCGGATTTGGAAATGGTGGCATCGCTACTGGCATTTCAAACCTTTGGTCACATGGTGGCTGGTTCCCTAATGGCTTTTCTGGATTACTACTCTCCTTGCAAATGGTACTATTCGCTTATTTGGGAGTTGAACTAATCGGTGTTACTGCTGGTGAAGCTCAAAATCCGAAGAAAACAATCGCAAAAGCAATTGATAACGTATTTTGGAGAATCTTAATCTTCTACGTTGGGGCATTATTCGTTATGATGGCAATTTATCCATGGAACGAACTTGGTGAGAAAGGAAGTCCATTCGTATTAACATTCCAACAAATCGGTATCGCAAAGGCAGCGGGTATTATAAACTTTGTTGTTTTAACAGCTGCACTTTCTTCTTGTAACGGCGGTTTATTTAGTACAGGCCGTATGCTATATACATTAGCACAACAAAAGAAAGCCCCTGAACGATTCGGTCGTTTAAATAAAAACGGTATCCCAAGTCAAGGAATTGTAGCAACAGCAATCGTTTTACTCGTCGGCGTTATATTAAACTATCTTGTTCCTGCTAAAGTATTTACATGGCTTACTAGCATTTCAACTTTCGGGGCAATTTGGACTTGGGGCATTATTTTAGTCGCTCAAATTAAATTCCGAAAAGGATTGCAAACTGATAAAAGGGACAACCTAACATATAAAATGCCTTTACATCCATTCAGTTCATATTTCTCACTCGGTTTCCTCGGACTTGTACTAGGTATAATGGCCTATTCGGAAGATACACGAATCGCATTGATTGTTGGCCCAATTTGGCTTATCGGCTTAGCGATCGTATATTACATGAAAGGGTTTCATAAGAGTGATGAAACACCTAATTCAAAAATAAGTTAAACCTGTGATCTCTTCCTATTTACCGGAAGAGATTTTTCATTATTCACACAAATATTTATCAATCAAATTAACGCTATCTTTACACTATTTAATATTTTCTGTCTTTCTTTCCTGAACAAAATAGATTACATTATGAAAGCACATATATTTATTATTAGGGGGATTCTTCTATGAAGAATAAAAAATGGATTACATTTTCTTTAGCAGCAGCAATTACACTTAGTATAGGAAGTTCGTACATTCCGGCTACTTATGCCGAAAGCTCAGCAAATCCGGCTCCTGAAATTGCCGCAAAAGTTGTAAATCAAAACAATGGGAAGAAAGTATTATTCGATAATACACACGGTCAAACTGCCGGCACCGCTGACTGGGTTATTGATGGCGGCTTTTCTGACTTTGGAAACGGCATTGCCCAAAACGGATATCATGTAAAGGAACTCCGTAAATCAACACCTATTACGTACGAAGATTTAAAAGATTACAATGTATTTATCGTTCCAGAAGCTAATATTCCTTACAAGAAATCTGAACAAGACGCAATGTTACAATACGTGAAAAATGGCGGTAGTATCTTCTTTATTGCCGATCATTATAATGCGGATCGTAATAAAAATCGTTGGGACTCTTCTGAAGTATTCAATGGATATAGACGCGGTGCTTGGGATAATCCGGCAAAAGGAATGTCAAACGAGGAAGTAACTTCACAAGCTATGCAAGGAGTAGAAAGCTCTGATTGGCTAGCTGACAACTTCGGTATTCGTTTCCGCTACAATGCAATTGGTGATGTTGCAGCTAAAAATATTGTGTCACCTGAACAATCATTCGGAATTACAGAGGGGGTTTCATCTGTAGCAATGCATGCTGGTTCAACTCTAGCAATTACAAACCCAAAACTAGCAAAAGGACTTGTTTACCTTCCAGAAAACCCATCAAAATGGAATAACGCTGTTGATAGTGGTGTTTATAATGGCGGTGGTGTTGCAGAAGGTCCTTACGCTGCAATCGCAAAAGTAGGACTTGGAAAAGCGGCCTTCATTGGGGACTCTTCTCCTGTTGAAGATGCATCGCCAAAATACGTTCGTGAAGATTCTGGCCAAGCAAAGAAAACTTATGATGGATATAAAGAAGAAAACGATGCTATTTTGCTAGAAAACATCGTAAATTGGCTATCGAAGAAAGAAACATTTACAAGTTTAGACCAAGTTAACGGTTTACAGCTTGATGCACCTACAGCTCTACAAACATTTGAACAACCAAGTTTATCAACAGAACCACAACCAGAGCCTTGGAGTGCACCAAACGCAGGTTATCAATGGTTTAATACAAATACTTTTAAACCAGGATCATACGGTTATAACGGTGCAGTAACAGCAAACGACTACGTAGTTACACATCCTAGCACATTACCAAACAATGAAGTATTCCAAATAAAGATTCAAGTGAATAACTTACTACCAAATACAACTTATAACAACTATTCTTTAGGTATATTCACTACTGGCGGTACACAAGTAGCAAAAGTTCAAAATGCAAACGGTACTTGGCCATCTACTTTCGGATATAGCAATGTATTCTCTTTCACAACAAACAGCTTAGGCTCTGCTGAAAAAATTGCAAATGTGCAAATCAATCCAAATACAACTGGACAAGCAACGCTTCGTCTACGCCAAAATACAACAACGAAATATAATGAGGCTGTAACGATTAACAAAAAATAATGAAAAAGGCAATCCGCAGATGGATTGCCTTCTTTTTACTTTTCTTCCTTTGAGAAAAACATTCTTGAAATAACGATACCTATACTACCTACAATTAAAAATAACACTGCCCTAATCATCATTGATACTTCTGGTAAGTCCAGAAGGAATAGCTTCCCTATCGTTACGACTAACACGACTAAACCAGCATACAATATTTCATTCATGTTTCTATTTCTTCCAAGCCAAACTGCAAATAATGCATATACCATCCATAATAACGATACAGGTACGCTTATTATACTTCCATCTGTAGAAAGAACTTCACCGACTCTCGTAATTGCAACGAATACAATGACCATAAACGAATAGAGTGCTATAGAATAAACATATTTTCCAAAGCTTATTAACACATCTTTCGCTTGTTTCATGCAATAATAAAATGTACCTATTAAAATAAGGTGAGCAACAAATCCAGATGAGAGGAATTGATCAAATGGGCTAAAAATCGTCTGTATCATTCCAATCGCGTAAATCGTTGCACTCACATACAATTTTATCTGTTGTTTTACTTTAATAGCAGTAATCATACCGAGGAAACCTTGTAACAATAATACGATTGCTGCATTCACTAAACTGTATTCATATAAAATTGCTAAACTAAATGCTCCCATTGCGAAACCAAATAACAGATTTGTAAATGTAGAGTGTCTATTCTTCCTATATTCAAATACGAACATAATAGCATGCACGAGTGCACTAATGATTAATCCCCATGTTGTGAATTCTGGAATTTTTGCAATGGTTAATACAAAGAAAACGGCATTCGCACTAAATATCGCCAAGCGTGGTTCTAATATAAAACTTCTCTCCGTAAACATATGCCAAAATAATAGTAAATGAATTAAGCCATAAACAAACGTTAATTGTATTTGCAAATTCTCTACTAACATTGACATAACCGCAAAGAAAACAAAAAGGACAATCGCAGCAACAGCATAAGAAATCATATATAAATACTTATAATGATTTTTTAACGCATACCATAATAAACTAAGCGTTAATATCGTCTCATATCCAAAGAAAATGTAAGGATTAGGAGTCGTACTATTTAACAAGAATGGCACAAAGAACGCCCCGACCGCTACGAAAATAGTGAGATATTCCGATTGATATCTTTTCGCTAAATAAATGCCTAAAATGACCCATGCAATATTACAAATAAATGCGACACTTGCTGGAATGAATCCATATAAATAATGTGCCGCAAACGTTGTTAAAACAATACCCGTAATACTCCCTCCAGCTAATACTAGCCCTAAAGCTTGCCGCTCTCGTTTAATTTGAACATCCCCTATATAATACAAACCGATAGATAGGGCGATACCAAACACAATTCGTATCGCTGGTGTTAATAAACCAGCATCTACCCCTGCTTTAAATAACCAAATAACCCCGAGTAACATAATACCGACAAATATGCGCGGCAACCACGTTTGGCAAAACTTAATAATATTGAATGGTTCCGGTTTAAAAGCAGATATATTTACTTGTTTTTCCTCAATTTCTTGCATGGGCTCTTTAATTGTAACTACATTTTCTTGTGATTTTTCATCCACTATCGGTTCAATATACGCTTTCTTTTCCTTACGAACATGTTGCTGAGCGTTTTCTATTTCTATTTCTCTTCGTTTCGCTTTCAATTCAGAAAGTGCTTCTTGAATCGTGTCTATTGCAGTTTCGAGTGCTTCTATTTTCTTATCCAGATCTTCCTTCATACGCTCCCCCCTCATCTCCCATTTAAAACCTATATATTACCAATTACCTTCATCATACTATTAGTCTATTCATTTTCAAAAGTATTTTTCCAAAAAAAGAAAGGTGTTTTCCGAAATAGGAAAACACCTTTTACTTATTTCTTCTTATTTAGAGCAATACTAACGATGCTGCCAATACAAGCACCTATAATAGCTGGAACAATCCACCCAACACCTTCTGTATAAAACGGAATGTATTTCAATACTGACGTCCACTGATCCATCAGTACATTTTTATTTAAAATATCAATCGCACTAAATAACGCTACGATTCCAATGGTTACCGAATATACATATACATACTTTCCGATATACTTATGGAATAACCCTAAAATAATAAGGGTTAGTGCAACCGGATAAATAAATCCGAGAATTGGTACTGATACTTTTAAAATTTGCGTTAATCCTAAGTTAGCTAAAACCATACTAATAAAACTTAATATAAACGCCCAAACTTTATAAGATACTTTCGGAAATACACTAGCGAAAAATTGACTACAGGACGTAACGAGTCCGATCGAAACACATAAACACGCAATAGTAAAAATAAGACCTAATAAAACTACCCCGCCTTGTCCAAATAATGCCGTCATAACTTGTGCTAACACTTGCGCACCGTTATCAAATGTACCTAACGAGCCACTAATTGAACCAACATATCCGAGGACGACATAAATAATAGATAGTAATAGTCCTGCCCCGATTCCAGCAATACTCATATATTTCGCTAAACCTTTATCATCTTCAACACCTTTTGCACGTAGAGCATTTGCAATCACAATCCCAAAAATTAAAGCTGCTAGCGCATCCATCGTTAAATATCCATCTAAAAACCCTTGGAACATAGGCGCTTGTCCATAGTTTCCAGCAGGCTCTTTCAAACTGCCTACTGATGTAAACATACTTTTTATAAATATAATGGCAATCATACATAATAATAAAGGTGTTAAAACCTTTCCAAACAAGCCCATTAATTTAGATGGGGATAAACTTAACCAATAAACAATACTAAAGAAAATAACCGTGTAAAACAATAATACAATGCCTCCCGCTTCTGGGAGCAACTGCCCTGGACCCATTTCAAATGCTAAACTTCCTGCACGTGGTATACCAAGACCAGGTCCAATAAACAAGTACACAATACACGGAAAAATAATTGCAAATGAAGGATGAACTCTCCCCGCTAACGTTTGAAAACTTCCCGCTTTCGCAATAGCAATAACACCTAATATTGGAAGTCCTGTTGCTGATATAATAAAACCTAACAGTGCAATCCATACATGTTCTCCTGCTTCATATCCAAGGAAAGGCGGAAATATAAGATTCCCTGCTCCAAAGAACATAGAGAATAACATAAGACTAATAAGTAAAATTTCTTTTTTCTGTAACAATTTCATTTCTTTCTCCTTCTTCAATTTCATCACGCATGAAATCTATTCCACACATAGGAAAAACGCGATAATCCGCTTCCTTACAAAGAAAACATAGTCCATAGTCTATCACAAAAGAATCACCCATTCTATAGCTATACCCCTTTTCCAATTTCTTCTGAAAAATCGACCTTTATTGACTTTTAATAGTTAATAAAGTAAACTATTAAATATACAAAACTATTCACTTTGTTTTTGTTTGTGTCAGGAGGAAAATTACATGGAATCAGCGATACAACTAGAAAAAGAACAACAAAGAAAAAAGAAACATCCTCCAGGTTTATACTTACTCTTCTTTACAGAAATGTGGGAAAGATTTAGTTACTATGGATTAAGAGGATTATTAACATTATATTTAACGACAGCTTTAGTAAGCGGTGGTCTTGGGTTTAGTCCAGCATGGGCACTCTCTATTTACGGATTTTATACTGGAGCCTGTTATTTCACACCAATGATTGGTGGATACTTAACAGACCGTTTTCTAGGTAAACGAAAAGCCATCACAATTGGTGGTATAACAATGGCAATCGGTAACCTTACACTATTTGCCTTGCAAAACCAATTAGGCCTATACCTCGGATTAGCGCTTATTATTATTGGTAATGGATTCTTCAAACCAAATATATCTACACTTGTTGGAGAATTATATGAAGAGCATGATCCAAAACGTGATAGTGCATTTACCATTTTCTATATGGGTATTAACGTCGGTTCATTTTTAGCTCCACTCGTTTGCGGGTTTTTGTCAGAAAATTTATTCAAAACAACAGTAGATGGCGTTGTTCATTACGGATTCCGTTACGGTTTCTTAGCGGCTTCAATCGGAATGATCATTGGACAAATTTTATTTACAACACTATCTAATCGCTTCCTTGGTGATATTGGTAAAAAACCAACTCGCGATTTACAAACGGCTGCTGGACAACCAACAGTAGGCGATACACCGTTAACAAAAAAAGAAAAACAACGTACCGCAGTGATCGTCATTTTAACATGCTTCGTTGTCTTCTTCTGGGCTGGCTTTGAACAAGCTGGTAGTTCGTTAACATTATATACAAACAACTTTGTAGACCGCTCTGTGTTCGGATGGGAAGTTCCAACGTCTTGGTTCCAATCGGTCAACCCGTTATTTATTATTTTACTTGCTCCAATCATTTCAGCATTATGGGCAAAACTTGCAACTAGAAAAAAAGGGGACTTAAAAATCCCAACAAAAATGGGACTTGGTATGATCCTACTCGGTATTGGTTATATCATCCTCGTTATCGCTACATTAAAAACAGGTAGTGATGAACATAACATTACAGAAAAAGCAAACTTACTATTTATCGTCTTTACGTATCTTTTCCATACGTTAGGTGAACTATTCTTATCACCTGTTGGACTATCAATGGTTAGTTCACTCGCTCCAGTAAAACTTGCTTCTTTATTAATGGGAGTATGGCTAGCAAGCTCAGGAATCGCCAACATTTTAGGCGGACAACTTGCGAGCTTCACAACTTCACTTGGATATTCTGAAGTATTTACAGTAATCGGAGCTGCCGCAATTGTCTTAGGGTGTGTTTTATTATTAATTTCTAAGAAATTAGTGAAATGGATGGAATAAAAAAGATGAGGAATTTCTCCTCATCTTTTTTATTTCTTCGCCTTCGTTCCTACTAAATCACCAGCAACAACATAACGCTTAGAATTGTCCTTCACAGATACACATGTAATAAGCGTTATCTCATCTTTTCCATGATCCTCTACAACTTCCCACTTATCAGGAGTTACTTCAGATATACCCGTAACTGCATACTCATATTCATTTTCATTATCATACAAATAAATTTTATCGCCCTTTTTCAAAGATGCTATATCGCTAAATAAAACACCTTTTTTAGACATATTATGTCCTGCTAGTGCGTAATTGCCTTTTCCCATTACTTGATTTTCTTTTACTGTCGCTGCACCTGATAATAGGTTTTTCTCAGTAGAAACTTTTAAAATAGGAAGTTCTAATGAAACACTTGGAATCGAAATACGGCCGATCACTTGTTTCCTATCTAATGATGCATTCGCTACTTCTGCCAAGTCTGGCTGATTAATTTTTGAAGCATCTACAAATTCCGTCTCATGCTTTTCATAATCCATCTTTTGAACAGCCTGTACATTTTCAGTCTGTTTCTTTTCAGCCTGATATCCGTCATAAAATGGCTTCCCGATTAAAAAACCACCTACAACAAATAGAAGGATTGCTACTATACTATAAATTCTTTGCTTATTCATATACAATTCCTTTCCGTTACAAAATCTTACTCTATATAAAATGATAAGATAATATCGCTATATGTACAAGTATAAGCTAAAAAGAAACCTTCTTGCCGGTGCAAGAAGGTTTCTTTTTAAGCTAATTTATTTCTGTATAGTGATACGTGGAATACTGTCATTTGAATAAAGAATATAGAAAATATAATATACAACGGATAGCCTGGAAGATATTCATTGGTAATAGGAGAAAGAGTTAAAAATCCAACTGCACAAGGTAACACGTACCATAATGAAACAAAAGTTGTTCGACAAGCTTTCTCCGTAATTGCTTTTTCACGCTCATCTTCTAGCGGAAATAATAATGGATACATCCAGAAGGATAAATTTTTGTATTTTTTCTTTTGAATTCTATAAAAAATTGTAACTATAGTTGCTCCAATAAATAATAAAATGAATGGTACTCCATTAAACCATACTTCAAATGGGAACTTCTCGTTTTTAATTATATCTGCTAGCTCTGTAGTAACACCATACAGTTCAACAAATGTCCAGCATGCTAACGCAGTATAAAGCACGTTTACAATATAAGAAAAAGCAATTCTATTCATCCTCTTCCCCCTCCTTATTTAAAACAAACACATCTTCCATCTTTAACTGGAATACATCACAAATCGTAAGTGCTAATAACAAAGAAGGAACGTAATCCCCTTTTTCAATTGCAGCAATTGTTTGTCTCGTCACTCCAACCTTTTCCGCTAATACACTTTGTGAAAAATTAAAGCGTGCTCTTAATTCTTTTACCCTGTTTAAAATGGTCAAATTTACCACCTCTCACCCTCATTGTATGCTATCCTTAACAAAATGTAAACTCAACTTAACATTATTTTTATAAAAAAATCCAACTTTACGTATTGTAAAGTTGGATCACGTTTTAGTTTAAGATTGTAACTTTAACTGTTCTTCTACCCCAAGCATTAGCTGTCGCTGAATCCGGCATTAATAAATCAATAATATGACCTTTAATTGCACTACCAGTATCTCCAGCAATCGCTGTTCCATATCCTTCTACATATACAGTAGAACCTAACGGTATAACAGCTGGATCTACAGCAATTAATTTCATGTTTGGATTTGCAGTTAAATCATGCCCTAACTTAGATTTTACAGTTTCACCTGGTTTATAGCCATTTTCAGATGGATCAGCTGTATAAGCAGTTGCTGTTACATAAAATTCTTTTCCACCTTGAGCTGGTTTCGTGTCAGGCTTAGACTCTGACGCCGTATTTTTTGCTGCAGGCTCTGCTGGCTTAGCTACTTCTGCTTTCGCTTTCGCTAAAGCTTCTTGCTCAGCCTTTGCAGCTGCTTCTGCTTTTGCACGCTCTTCTGCTGCAATTCTTGCTGCTTCTTGTTCACGAGCAATCGTTTCTTGTACTGCCTTCATATTCGATTCAATTTTAGCTTTCTCTTCTGCTGCTAAATTGATTTCGCTTGCAAGCTGATTATATTTCGCTTGAACTGTTTGTAAGTTATCTTGACGTTTTTTCAAGTTATCTTGCAAATCAGCTTGTGCTTTTGCCAATTTTTGCTTATCCACTACTAAAGATGCTTCTTTTTCGTCAATCGCTTTTTTATCTTCTTCAATTTGACGAAGATCTTGTTCTTGTAGACGTAAAATTTCTTTATCTGCATCTAAAATTGTAGATACTGCATTCATACGTTGTATGAAATCAGCAAAGTTTTTTGATTCTACAACAACTTCTACTACTAAACTCGTATTTGAGCTATTTTGAACAGAAACCATACGTTTTTTCATAATATCCTTACGAGCAAGGACTTTATCTTCTAAAACGATAATATCTGCTTTTTTTTGTTCAATCTGCTTATGTGTTTCATCAATTTTACGTTGAATAGCAGCTTGATCCTCTTTATTTTTTGCAATTGTATTATTTAAATTATGTAGTTCGTTTTCGATACCTTGAATTTCTTTAGTAACAGCTTGCTTCTCTTGCTCTTTCTTCTGCATATCTGCATCGTTTTGCTGCAATTGCTGTTGCATGTTGTTAAGTTTCTCGTCGTTTGACTCTGCTTTTACAGCGACTGTACTAGAAAGACCGATGATTCCTGCTAATACTAGACTACTGATTCGCTTAAAATAGTTCATAATCCGACTCCCTTCATATACAGTTATACATGATTTATTTTACAGTTTGTTTACAATACTATTAAATACAGTTTATTTTTCATGACAAAAAAAGGGAATCACGAACAAAATGTAATAGATTCTTAAATATTTAACAATTCCTATATTTATAAATTATAAAAATGCTAAAATCCAAATATAGAGAAAATACAAATTCTGAAGGCGGTTGAAATAAATACAATGTTTACTCAAAAAAAAACACTCCAACATAAAATTGATCAATTAGAAAATCGTATACACGAATTAGAAGCTGAATTAAAACAAAAAGATATTGAAAAACGAGAAATAATCTCCACTATCCACGATCGTGTACAAAGCGTCGTTCAAGAGCATCAACTTGTAAATAACCAACACCATATACTTCAAAATTTAGTTCAACAATTAAACTCATGTTTTGAAAATGTTTCAACACGTACGACACATTCCAATGAATTAAACAGTGAAATGTTACAAAAAGAACAAAGCTTAATTCAGTCTATTGAAGAAATTATTGACTGCTCTAATGAAGGAAAAGAATCTGTTCACCGCTTACTTATTGTAATTAATAAATTAGGTGAACAATCTCAACGCACATCTAACAGCATGAATCATTTAAGTGAACGCTCAAAAGAAATTGAGCAAATTGTAGAAGTCATTCAAAACATCGCAGCGCAAACAAATCTACTGGCGTTAAATGCAAGTATTGAAGCTGCACGTGCTGGAGAGCATGGTAAAGGGTTCGCTGTTGTTGCCAATGAAGTAAGAAAACTAGCAGAAAGTACTGCAGAGAGTACAAAAAATATTGGTAACTTAACGAAAAAAATTCAAGAAGAAATTGAAAAAGCGTACGAAAATACAAAAGATAATTTACATTTGGTCGATGAAGGTGTAGAAATGAGTGCCGATACAAACGCTAGAATCGAAAATATTTTAATTATGATTCAAACGTTACAAAATGGCGCTACAAACGTTATTCAAGCGATCGAAAATCAGAAATCTTGTAATGATGATATATTACGAGAATTTGCCAACACTCAACAAATGTTCCAAAAATTAAATACTACCATTATGAACCATATTCATGATGCTGAAAAAGTCGATGTTCAACTGACTAAAGGTCTTCAAGAAACGGCAGCTTCTCATTAATGATAAAAATCCCTTATAGCGTTATAGGGGATTTTTTTATTGTATTCCGAATATTTCTTTCTTCTCAATATTCATCCATATCTTTGTTATAATGGAAAAGTTGTTTCTTTATACTAATTAACAAGGAGGATGTTATGGAACAATTTTACTACATTTTAAAATATTTAATTCTTGGTTTGTTCCAAGGACTAACAGAACCAATTCCGATTTCTTCAAGTGGTCACCTCGTTTTAGCACAACATTTGCTAGGACTAAAAATAGAAGGGTTTAGCTTTGAACTACTTGTTAATTCAGCTTCATTATTAGCTGTATTACTTATTTATAGAAATGACTTAATTCGTCTAACGAAAAATGGTATATCTTATATATTTACAAGAGCAGAAGACGCAAAATCAGATTTCTTCTTTATTATTTACCTTGTAATTGCAACGATTCCAGCAGGTGTCATTGGTGTTTTATTTAAAGATTATATCGATCAGTACTTAAAAGGTGTGAAAATGGTTGGGATTTCCCTTCTCATTACTGCTATCGGCCTTTGGATTATTAGAAACTTACGTGGACGTAAAAATGATGGTGATCTTTCTATGAAAGATGCAATCATTGTCGGATTAGCTCAAGCTTGCGCACTCATTCCTGGAATAAGCCGATCTGGTGCTACAATCGTAGCAGCGATGTTACTTGGTATGAAGCAAGAAACAGCTCTTCGCTTCTCATTCTTACTATACATTCCTGTTAGTTTAGGTGGTTTATTGCTAAGTATTACAGACATTGCAAATGATCCAAATCTAGACACTTTATTCGTACCATATATCGTTGCTTTCGTCGCAACATTTATCATGACATATATTTCATTAAAATGGTTTATGAACATTATGGCAAAAGGAAATTTAAAATATTTCTCCTTCTATTGTATTATCGTAGGTGTACTTACTATTATTTTCTTATAAGGTGAAGACTTTTGCGGGTAGCCCCCCACCCAACTTTTTTGTTTTCGCTGAATGTTGAGATAGGGTCTTACTGCCCGCAAATAGCGGGATAAAATGAACTTACAAATTTGAAGCGAGTCATTCTATTAATATAGAATGACTCGCTTTTGTATACTCCGATTAAAATAAAACCTATCATTATAAGAGAGTTCATCTAGTATTTCCCCTCTTACCTTTATCATAGAGTAAGAGGGGTTTCTTATACATAAACTTTCTTTTCTTGACAATACAAACGAATAACATGCTTATTTTGTTGAAATACATCATGTGTTAGGCGAATAATAATAAAGTTTCTTTTTACTTGATTGTCATGAACAAAAATCTGTTCCCCCTCCTGAAAATGCCACGCACTTTCAAAAGTCGTAATATGACCTCCGCTTACAGAAAACAGCTCATATTGCATCACTTGTACCCTCTCTCAATTTATATAATCACAATATCTTTATATTAAATTTATTATAACTTAAACCTTCTAAAATTTGTAATTTTTTCTATTTCAAACTATTATAACTTTGTTTTACATTCTTTTTAGCGCTATAATGATAAACGGAATTTCATTGAAAGGAGCTTCATTTTGACTGCATATTTATTTCCAGTAAAAACAGCTTTTATTTTATTTCCTATTTTAGCAATGTTTCTCTTAATCCCTTTTTTAATATTTAATTATCGAAAATACGGTTATTTAAATAAATGGCGCTCATTTATTTTATACTCATTATTACTCTACTTATTAAATGCCTATTTCCTTGTTATTTTGCCATTACCACAAACATACGATACTTGTAGCCTACAACCAGCTAATACACAGCACATGCAACTCTCACCATTTTATTTCATACAAGAGATTAGCAATCATACATCGGCAATTTTAACGAAACCAGCTACTTATTTCTACTTATTAAAAGAATCTGCATCTTTACAAGTTGCATTTAATGTTCTATTAACCGTTCCATTCGGTATTTACTTACGTTATTATTTCCGACGTAGTTTCTTACAGACCATTTGCATTTCTTTTTGTCTTTCACTATTTTTCGAACTAACACAAGTGACTGGGCTATATGGTATTTATAATTGTGCCTATCGCTTATTTGATATCGATGATTTGTTTTTAAACACACTAGGTGGCGTAATTGGTTTTATCATTGCACCGATATTTACGTACTTCCTTCCGAAAGCGAGCGAATTAGATAGCCATATTGATTTGGAAACGAAACCCGTTGGATTCGTTCGTCGCCTGATTGCGATGCAAATTGATTGGATTTTCTTATCTATCGTTGTACCTGTAATTAAAAACAAAGGGGATTCTGTCTTCCTTTCTAATATTCAATCTTACACCAATATGTACGAACTCATTTTCATTACGTGTTCGATTTTTATTTACTTTATTATCATTCCATACTTTACGAATGGAAAAACAATCGGGAAAGCATTGCTTCGCATTTACGTGAAAGGAAAGTCAGGTCACATTACAATGAAGGAATTATTCATCCGTTACGGTATATTCTATTTCATTTTAGGTGGAATCAATTATATTCTTTCTAGTAGCTCTATCTTAAATCTTACAGAGCCTTTAATATTACTAGTTATATTATTATTCCAATTCGTAATTAACGGCCTATTTATTATCCATGTTTTATTACATGTATTTAGCCATGATAAGTTACTATTTTATGAGCGTATTAGTCAAACAAGGAATGCAATTATACTTAAAAAGGCTGACAAATAATTATTTGTCAGCCTTTTTCATACTCATAAATAATTTTTCTGCATAAGGATTTAAAAACATTCCCATTTCATCTAGTGACTTCCTTACCTGTAAAAACGAATGAAATTCTGGATATATATGTTGTAATTGCTCATACGATAAAGTGTGCATTTTCCCCCAATGTGGGCGCCCTTCATACTTCAGAAAAATCTTTTCCACTTCACCAAAATAAGCTGCATATTTCATACCTTTATACATATGAACAGCAATATAAGCTGAATCTCTTCCGTACGCTGGACTCAGCCATATATCATCACCTTTCACATAGCGACATTCGATTGGAAAATGGACCTTATACTTTTTCTTCTCAATAAGATTTGAAATCTCCTCTACAGCATCCCTCATATAATTCGATGGGACACTATACTCCATTTCATAAAATGGAACCGTACGTGATGTAGCAAATACTTCATAGCTTTGCCCTATTATTTTTGTGTTTGGTACAGCCCTAGCTGATAATCGACTTACTCCCTTACTTATAGAAGGAAACCATCTACACCCTTTAGATAACAAAGAGAACATCCTATTTTCTAGTAACTCCACCTTTAGTTTATGCCATTTCAAATCACTTTCTTTACTCATCGTTTCATTTATAAACTTTACTTGTACCTCCTCTGAATAAGGAAAAACAAAAAATTCGAAGTGGCGATTCTTCTTATATTCTTCTAACCTGTTCATTACAGTAGATAATGACTGTTTTTCACTTTCATAAACGAGCGAATACGCGGGAATAACCTTCAATTTTATCTTCACAATTATACCTAGCATTCCAAGCGACAACTGAAATGCTTTCCAATATTCGATGTTTTCGGTTTCCGAACACACTATACTCTCGCCTGTAGATAAAACTGCCGTAATCTCTATAACTTGTGTTGATAAACTCCCAAAGGTAACACCTGTCCCATGGGTTCCCGTACTAATCGCTCCCGCAATAGATTGAGAATCAATATCTCCTAAGTTTTCTTGTGCATAACCTTTCTCTTCAAGTAATTTCCCTAAATCATGTAGTTTTGTTCCTGCCCATACTTCGACAGTCATATTCTCTATATCAACATCCATAATCCCTTTCAATTCATCTAAAGAAACTAAAATCTCTTCCGTTTGCACAAGAGGTGTAAACGAATGCCCTGAACCAACGACACGAATTTTCTTTCCTTTTTTTCGTGCAAGCCCCACAACTTCTACTACATCTTGTATACTTTCTGGGTACATCGTATAATGCGGCGTTCCTTCTACATTCCCTGTCCAATTTCTCCATTTTTGTCCCTTTATAGAAAGCATCGGCCATCCCCCCGATATGTTAAATACTCCCCAACAATCTCTCCTTTTTTGACACGATATAAAAAAGGAAACCGCTCACATAACTCTCCAGCTTTACTATGGCGAAACAAGATGGAATCACCTACATCTACCCGTTCCTCACCGTTATAAAAAATTGGTGTTTGTACCTCACCAGCACCTTCTAAAGGTAATAGTTTTGCACCACCCGGTCTCCAAACCTCAGGTTCTTTATCTTTTCCAACCGCCCCTGAAGCAATATATCCACCACCGAGGCAAGTATAAATAGACGTGGCTGGTTTACGCACAACTGGTAAAGCAAATCCGACAGCTGGCCGAAATCTCACTTCTTTATAGTAATCAAACAGTTTCGGTGAATAAAAAGCAGAACCTACCGTAATCTCTGTAACTGAGCTATCTTGCTCAGTTGTTTTTATACTTCCTGTTCCTCCCCCATTTACAAACCTTAGTTCAATACCAAGGTTTTGTATTTCGTTTACGATACGTCCTCTTTTTTCTGTAACTTCTATCACTGATTTCTTCTTTAAATACGAAATCACTTTACTTTTCATCCATTGATTCGGTATACGATCTCCCACCCCAGCAATTTGCGCTTCGTACCCCATTGCACCATCTAGTAGTAAATAGGATGAATCCCTCACCCTCCTAGCTATTTTCAAAGCACCTTGCACATCTTTTACCGGGGATCTTTTTACACCAAAATGAAATTGTAAAAAACGACTACTCATATCAATATCCAAACAAACACGAAAACACCCTTTAGACTTCTCAGCAATTTTTTCTAAATAAACAATATGTTCTTCACAATCCACCATACAAGTTATAGAGAGCCCTTGCTTTGTTAGTAAACTAATTTCATATAAAGCTTGTTCATCATACGCAGGGTACCCTAACAACAAATCATTAAACCCTTGTTCTATTAAGAACAAGGCTTCTCTAGGTGAAAAGCACATAATACCTTGAAACCGATGATTTGCAGCTAAAATCTTTTTCATAATTGGAACAGAGCGTAACGATTTACTCGCTATACGAATCTTCTTATTTCCACTTAACTCTATAATCGATTGAATATTCCTCTCTAAAGCCACTTCATCTAAAAATGCACACGGTAATGGAACCTCCTTAAAAATTCCTCTATCCACATTTTTCTCTCCTCTTCTATATATGTCTTATACATATTGGAAAGAAAGTTTAAATTTCCTCTTACAAAATAAAAAAGTTTCTTCATAATTAAGAAGAAACTTTTTTAGGACTACTTCAAAGATTTAACGATTTCCGTACGTATCAAACCAAAGCTGAATATATCCAGCTGTTACACGTTGCGCTTCCATTAATCGCTTACCAGTCGTTGGTGTAACTTCAGCACGCCATTTGTCCGCATAACTTTGTGATACAGCCGCTTTCACAAACCAACTCTTTGTATTACTATTTACGATACCAGAGTAATCTTGCTTCGCAGCAGCTGCTGCTCCATGAATCCAATCTTCTGAATTCATACCTTTCCAATTCCAATATCCATTTCCGTCCGTTACTTTATAATTATCTTTAATTGTATCTACAAAGTTTTCATATTTAGAGTGGAACCCTTGCGGATACGAAAGATTCGTAAAGTTTGCCGCATGCATCGGCTGATTTACATCTCCTAAATAATGAAGAGATAGTCCTAAATAGAAGAATGCTTGTTTCATATCTTTATTTTTGTAAGACTCACCAGCTAGTTTGAAATACTTTGCTCCCGTTTCCTTTGCTTGTTTTGCAAATGGAATATATGTACTTCCATCATCTGGATCATAGAAATGCGATGCAAATGTACTATTATCATAATATGGATTTTCATAGTCAGCAGAATAAATACCGTTTTCTAAATCTGTACGCCATTCATTTAATAACGCAACTTCATCTTGTCTTACAAGTGTCGTATTACGAGACATAATATCAATTGCACGATTTACAATCCATAAATGAGAGTTTACACCTTCTGAATGCTTATCTTCAGCAGACCAATACTGAATAATTTCCGCTCTATTTCCTCCATCATTTTCATGTGCAAATGCCACACTTTGTAACGGAGCTACTAACGTAATTGCTGCTGCTAAAGCAAGAACTTTCTTTTTCATCTGAAATCCTCCATTTTATAATTAAGTTATGGTAAATATTTCGTTAGGATCCTACGATGTCTTTCAGTTAACTTATGACTAGAATATCCCACCTTTCATCGAATTTCTATCATTTAATCAAAATATGAAAATGTTCATATCACTTTAACTTTATACATAGTGAATGTAATGAATGCACTTACATTGTAATAAAGTATTATTAAGCTACTGCAAATGCCCGTCTAAAATAATGTAAAAAAAGAGTAAAGCAATTAATGCTTTACTCTTTTTTTCTCTTCGATAGTATACTCGGCAATTGCACGTTAACTGCCAACTTATGTATAAACCCAAAAACTAATCCGATTCCGATAAATATGTATAGTATCGTAAATATCTTCCCAAAATCAGTTTGAGGACTGAAATCCCCATCACCAACAGTAGTTAGCGTCACGACGCTAAAATATAAAGCATCAAGAGGACGTAATCCCTCCACTGTGCTATAAAAGATCGTACCAGATAGTAAAGTCAAAATTGTTAATACGAATAAAACTTGAAATTCTTTATCTTTCCACGCTCGTAAACAAGCTTTTAGCATCCGTTTCAATGTCAACATAAATGAAAGCATTAGACTTCCCCTTCCAAACAAAATACCTTTAGTTAAGGGAAAGTCTATCATCTTTCAGTATAGAAAAAAAGTAACCCTCTTCTATTTCAAGAAAAGGGCTACTTTCTATTATTCTATTTTATTTAGGTGAAACAAGAATTTTCACTTGTGTTTTATCTTTTACAAGTGCTTCAAATCCTTCTTCAACAACTTGATCCACTGTAATTTTTTTCGTAATTAATTTCTCTGCTTGAATTTGACCAGAGCTAATTAATTTAATAACAGCTGGGAAGATGTGACGGTATCCAAGAATACCGATAACCTCTTTTTCTTTTAATACAAGGTTATTCGGAGTAATTGTTGCATCTTTTTCCCATACACTAACAATTACAGTTTGTCCTTCAAAGCTTGTGCTTTCAATTGCTTGACGTAGCACAACTTCAACACCTGTTACTTCAAAGCTAACATTTACACCTAAACCATTTGTTAAGTTACGAATTTCTGCTAATACATCTTGAGTAGCTGGATTTAATACGTAATCCGCACCTGCTAATTTCGCTAATTCTTGACGTTCTTTAGAAAGTTCAACTGCAATAACAGGAGTTGCGCCCGCTGCTTTAGCTGCTTGAATGACAAGAAGTCCAATTGGGCCACAACCAAATACTGCTACTGCTTCCCCTTCTTTTAATTTACTTTGACGTACTGCATGGACTGCTACTGCTGCTGGTTCTACAAGAGCGCCTTGTTCATACGTCATTTCATCTGGAATATGATGAACCATATTTTCTGGTACTACTGTATATTCAGAGAAACCACCGCCATCTCCACCAAGACCATGGAAAACAAGTTGTTCACATACATTGTAATGTCCATGTTTACAAGCTTCACATTTACCACAAGAATAAATTGGTTCTACAACGACGCGGTCTCCCACTTTATGAGATGTAACGCCTTCACCGATTTCAACTACCTCACCACTAAACTCATGACCTAAAATAACTGGTGCTTTTACATGTGTTAATGGATGCTCTTCTGTCGGAATAAAAATTGGTCCTGCTAAATATTCATGCAAGTCTGTTCCGCAAATACCACACCATTTAACTTTAATCTTAACTGCTCCTGGTCTTACAGTTGGTTCTGGTACTTCTTCTACTCGTACATCACGTTGATTATGCCAAAGTAATGCTTTCATTTTAAACATCCCTCTCTATGTATATACTTAACCTGGTGAAGTTTACAATTCTATTATAATACCTCCATCCATATATTTCAAAAAAACAATCTCAATTCTGCTAATATTTAACAAATAATGTTCAATATTTTGTCACTTTGTACTTTTTTCCACATCTGTTAATTCAATTTCATTGCAGTTGAAATTGGCATTATGCCATAATAGCATAGGAGAGGTGAGTATCACTTGAAATATTTTATTTACTTTATTGTTATCGTAGCGTTTTTAGATACATTTTCACAATTACCTATTATGAGTACGTTCGCCCAAAGTCTTGGAGGAACCCCTCTTATTATTGGTCTAGTTGTCGGTATGTACTCATTTGCTAATATGATTGGTAATATTATTGCTGGCGCTGCCGTCGATAAATTTGGTGCAAAAAAAATACTTTATATAAGCATGGGATTTACGAGTTTCATAGTCTTGTTATACACCGTTGTTCAAAGTGGTGAACAACTATTAGTTGTGCGCTTTATGCACGGTTTTAGTGACGGATTTTTAATTCCAGCTGCCTTTACGTTTTTATCAAAACAAACACATTCAGCAAGGCAAGGTAAAGCAATGGCTCTATCTGGTGCTGCTGTTGGAACAGCGGCAATTGTAGGACCGGCTTTCAGTGGTATTATGAAAGCAACCGCTGGCATAGAGTGGGTTTTCATTACCATCTCTATATTAATGGTTCTTGGTACAATCGTATCTCTATTCTTCTTACCAAATAACGTATCAAGAAAAGATACATCAAGAACGCAAATGATGAACAAAGAAGATATGATTGAACTGTTAAAGTCAGAACCGTTATTACAAGCATACATCGGCGCTTTCACATTAATGTTTTCACAAGGAATTGTCACATATATGTTACCAGTAAAAGTTGAAGCGTTGGCACTGAAAGCATCTACAACTGGTATGATGTTAAGTGTATTCGGCATTACCGCTATCCTCTTCTTCTTGCTACCAACAAATCGTATTTACGATCGATTTAATCGTTCAAAACTAATGTTGGTTGGCATTGCAGTTATGGCATTAGCGTTATCTTTACTCGGATTATTTACAACAAAAGGCATGCTCTTTATCGTTATGATGATTTATGGAATTGGATTCGCTATCCTCTTCCCGTCAATCAATGCTTTACTTGTTGAAAATACGACAGACAGTAACCGCGGGAAAGCATTCGGATTGTTTTATGCATTCTTCTCGTTAGGAGTTGTGGCTGGATCCTTTACAGTCGGAGCAATCGGAGCATCGCCTAGCATCAGCTTCGTTATCGGAACTGCCTTCTTAGTAACATTTGCTGGGATGATTTATGTAAGAAGCAAAGTAAAAAAGACAATGATGGGATAATTCCATCATTGTCTTTTTTCACTAATTTTCCGTATATAACCAAGTAATACCTGTAAATAAGCTTATGTATAAAAGCAATACTACCTTCTTCCTTTAAAAAAGCAACTGAATAAATACCGATGATACTTCGACAATTTCCTCGGAAATATTTCCTTTCCCCACATAATTTGATACATTACACATGAACTAATAGTTGTAGTACATGTGCTAAAATCATAACTTACTGTACAAATTTAAAAAGCACATTCTTCATATGAAGAATGTGCTTTTATATTATTAACGCTTAATCCAAACAGCTCCAGCTGACTTATCCTCTGCTTGTCCAACAACTTGGAATTTAAGTCCAAGGTTTGGAACTTTTCGTCCTGCATCCGCAATTTGTTTATTGCTGTATACTTTTGAATCATCAAAAGTTGTCACACCTTGTAATCCAGAATAATTAAACTGCCCGCGTGTTAACGAATTTACACTCCATGCTGGCGTTTGATCAAATGAAAATGCAGCATCCGCAATTTGCATGCCTGTATTACCGTACGTTGGTTTTCCGTTCAAATTACCAACAAACGCTTCTGGATGAGAGTCCACAACACCAAGGAACCCTTCACCTGGATGCACTCCAACCCAGTTATCTTTGAAACTATCATCTGCATACCAAACAACAAGACCTGTATTATATACTGGACCTTTTCCTGCTTTTAATCCATTATCCGACCCAGCATAGTTTCTCCATTCTAAATAATAATAATGAGGTTTCTTCTCTGTCCCATCAGAAACAACGAATCCATTTACCTTCATTTTAGCTTGCCCTTCTACATCATCAGAAAATACTACTTGTCCATCAACCGTTACATTTACATTATCCATTGCGAAACCTTTATATGTTAAAGCTGGATCTGTAATATAATCGAATTGCAATTTCACTTTCTTCCCTTTAAATTGACTTAAATCATATGACTTATCAATCCATTTTCCATCTGTTGTATCTTTATCATCTTGTACTATCTGTTCTCCTAATCTATCAATCAATGTTTTCGTTCCATCTTCTGTTATAGCATGTACCTCGATGAAATCGCACTCTGCTTCCAATTCATAATTTGCTTTATAATCAAATTTTGCATTTGTTCCTTTTGTTAAATCAAAGTACGGTGTCTCTAATGTTGTATGCATATCATCGCCTCTTGTACTATAATATGCATGCTTTCCAAATTCCGGTTTAATCGTTTCAACACTCTTACTTGGTAAGTTAACACGTACAACACCTGGACGATTTGATTTCGTAACACTTTGATCAATATATGTAGGAACTCCTACACCACGCTTAATTTTATCGTAATCTACTTCTAAAATCTTTGCCCAGTTGCCACCCATATTCTTTTGTAAGAAGTCTTTATTTTGTGGTGAAAAGCTAGTCGGCTCTGTTCCTGCAATTTTTCCGGTCCAACTACCTCCACTCATTAACGACCAAGCTTCAACAGGTGATCCAGCTCCAGTATATTTCGTGTCATATTCATCCGGTAAACCAAGATCATGTCCAAATTCATGTGCAAACACACCTACAGCTCCATCTTCTGGTTCAATTGTATAGTCATGTGCTGCTACTTTTCCACCAAAGTAATCTACCTTTGATTTTGTCCCTTCAATCGCTACTGGATCTATTGCTAATTTTGAACGATGTGACCAAATTGCATCATCACCTAATTTACCGCCACCAGCTTCTTGACCAACACCAGCATGGATTACCATTAAATGATCAACTACACCGTCAGGTTCATTTTGATTTCCATCTCCGTTTGTGTCATATCTATCGAATTGATCAAATTGAGATAAATCTAACCCTTTCTCAGCAGCTGCATGTAAAGCTTCTTTCACTAAATCACGTGCACCTTTTGGACCTTTATTATCATGACCACTGCTACCATCAGCTCCATAATCAGATGCTTTTCCCGGAACAGTTAGCCACTCCGTTACATATCCGTCTGTTGTATAACTACCGCCAGACTGCTCTTCGTAATATTGTTTAAACGTTTTTACTTTCGAACCATCAAATAATGTGTATGGTTCATTACCAAATAACATCTTTTGATAATGCTCTCTACTAAAGTCTTTCGAATACATATAACCTGGTGTTTGATCAATATTATTATGTTTATAATCACTAAATTCAACGAGTAACACTAGTACTTTATCAGTTCGAACAGATCCCTTATATGGAGCTTGCTTTGCCCTAGAAGTTGGAACTTGCCCATTCAATTTTTTTGTATTTGGCTCCGGCCTTTGCTCGGGGCTAATATTTTTTTCAGTTTTCTTTACTTTCTCCTTTTCTTCCATTTTTTTCTCTTTTACTTTTTTCACGAAATCAGATGCTTCTTTAGCAGTATCCGCTGGAAGAATTTCTTTATTTGCCTGATCCCCTTGTTTCCTTTCAATATATTTTTCTACAGCTTTTTTCGTCTCTTCTTTAGAAGATGCTGGATTAATTGTTCCTCTTTCTTTCAACGCTTCCGCTAAACGATCTTCTTGAATTAAATTGTAATCAATTGGTGTTGTGGATACATTGTCTTTCTCTTTCGCCGGCGTTTCCGCATATACGAACGGAGCACTCATTACAGATGTACATCCGATAATTGCCGTAATTGCTAACGTTGATAATACTTTAAATGGAGCTTTTCTTTTCATCCTCTGTCTCTCCTTTTATAAAACTTAAAATTCAGATAAATAAGTGCATTTTAGTCGAAATCTCTATTTACTATCCTCCCTATATAAAAAGGCATAATTCTATAAACGTTAAGCTTTCTGTTCTAGAATCATGCCCTCCAGTTTTCTGGTCAGACTCCTACCTTTTTATGTCGAAATATGAAAAATAAAAAGTGATTTGATATATATTAAATAGCTTATATAACAAATTTAAAAGACAATATGCAAAATTGCATGAAAATTCTTTTAAATAAAAAAAAGAACCCTAGTCAATTAAACTAGGATTCTCGATTTCATATTATTTCTCTTGTGTTTTTTCCCAATCAGCTAAGAACTTCTCAATTCCTTGATCTGTTAATGGGTGCTTCACTAATGAAGCAATTACGTTTGCCGGGATTGTTGCAATATGTGCACCGTTTAATGCTGCGTCAGTTACGTGAACGCTGTGACGTACAGATGCTGCAATGATTTCTGTTTCAATGCCGTGAATTGCAAAGATTTCTGCGATTTGGCGAATTAAGTCCATACCGTTATGACCGATATCATCTAGGCGACCTAAGAATGGTGAAACATATGTCGCACCAGCGCGAGCTGCAAGTAATGCTTGAACCGCTGAGAATACTAGTGTAACGTTTGTACGAATTCCTAAATCAGAGAATGCTTTTACTGCTTTTAAACCTTCTGTTGTCATTGGAACTTTTACAACAACGTTTGGAGCGATTTTCGCTAGTTCTTTTCCTTCTTCGATCATTTTATCAGCTTCTAAGCTAATTACTTCTGCACTTACAGGGCCTTCTACAACGCTGCAAATTTCACGAATACGCGCATGGAAATCTACGCCTTCTTTTGCTACAAGTGATGGATTTGTCGTTACTCCAGCTAATACACCTAATGCATTTGCCTCTTTAATTTCGTTAATGTTTGCTGTATCAATAAAGAATTTCATTTGTTATTCGTCCTTCCTAATTTCCATTTTATATTTATTTATTTTTCTTAATAAGCTCTAATTCAATCGGAATAGATTTGTCCACTTTTTTACCTTGCGTTATCTCTTTTGCTGTTTGCATCGCCTTCTCTCCGATTAATTCCGGTTTTTGAGCAACTGTTGCAGCCATACGCCCATCTTTAACCGCTTTTACAGCATCTTCTGTTGCATCAAATCCAACAACGACTACATCTGTTTTTCCAGCAGACTTCAATGCTTCAAGCGCGCCTAGTGCCATCTCATCGTTATGCGCAAACACGGCTTTAATATCACCATTTGCTTGCAAAATGTTTTCCATAACAGATAATCCTTTTGCTCTATCAAAATCAGCTGCTTGTTTGGCAACTACTTTTAAAGACTTATCAGCTACGTTATGGAATCCTTTCCCACGCTCACGAGCAGCAGAAGAGCCAGGGATTCCTTCTAACTCAGCAACGTTTGCTCCCTCGCCGACTAATTCACGAATGTAATCACTAGCCATTTGACCACCTTCGATATTATTAGATGCAATGTGAGAAACAACTTTACCTGCATTTGCAACGCGGTCTACTGTAATAACAGGAACATTCGCTGCATTTGCCGCACTAACTGCTGAAGCAACAGCATCTGAATCGGTCGGATTAATAACAACTACATCGACACCTTTTTGAATTAAATCTTCAACATCATTTGTTTGCTTTGCTGCATCATTTTGCGCATCAACAGCAATCAATTCGATGCCGCTTTCTTTCGCTTTCTTTTCTGCACCCTTTTTCAAAGTTACGAAGAAGGGATTATTTAAAGTTGAAACAGAGAATCCAACTTTAATAGTTTTATTTCGACCTTTATCGCTAGAATCCTTTGCCCATTCTGGTGGTTCCATTGAACAACCAGCAGTAATGACCATAATACATGCAACGAGTATAAGTAACCATTTCTTCATGAACTGTCCCTCCATTACGCTTCTTTTCGACGATCAATTAATACAGCTAGTAAGATTACAAGCCCTTTTACAACTTGCTGGAAGAAAGAAGATACACCTAATAAATTTAAACCGTTATTTAGTACACCGATAATAAGTACACCGATGAATGTACCAACAATCCATCCTCTTCCTCCTGAAAGGCTTGTTCCACCTAATACAACTGCTGCAATTGCATCTAATTCGTAAGAAGTACCTGCAGTCGGCTGTGCAGAATCTAGTCGTGATGTTAAGACAATACCTGCAAGCGCTGCCAAAATTCCGGAAAGACCGTAAATCATTACTTTAATTCTCGTAACATTAATACCTGATAATGCTGCTGCTTCTTCATTTCCACCAATTGCAAATGTACGACGACCAAATGTCGTTTTCTTCAAAATGAAGTACAGTACTGCGAAAGCGATCATCATAGTAACAGCTGGTACCGGAATACCAAGAAAATAACCGCGGCCAAACATTTGGAACATTAAATGATCACCAAGACCAGTGATCGGACGTCCGTCCATATAAACAAGCGTCAACCCACGAAAAATAGTCATTGTTGCTAAAGTTGCAATAAATGGAGCTACTTTTCCCTTTGCTATGATGATACCGTTTATAATTCCCATTACAAGACCTGCTAACAATCCAACTGCCATTGCAAGGAACGGATCCATGCCACTTGCCATCATTCCAGCAACAAGTGCACTTGATAATGCTAAAATAGAACCTACTGATAAGTCAATACCCCCTGTTAAAATTACGAAGGTCATTCCGAATGCAATAAGCGCATTAATCGATACTTGACGCAGTATATTAAATAAATTTGGAATTTCAATAAATGCTGGATTTAAAGCTGTAATTACTACAATAATTAGTACTAGTCCAATTAAAGAACCAAGTTGTTGTAATACATTCCCCTTCTTAGCCATCCTTACTCTCCCCCTGTAGCTAGTGCCATAATAGACTCTTGTGATGCCTCATCTTTCTCTAAAATACCGCCGATTTTCCCTTCATGAATAACGAGAACGCGATCACTCATTCCTAAAACTTCTGGAAGCTCAGATGATACCATAATAACGGCATCTCCTTGCTCGGTAAGCTTATTCATAATAGAGTAAATTTCTTTTTTCGCTCCAACATCGACACCTCTCGTTGGCTCATCTAAAATGAGTAGTTGCGGATGAATACCTAGCCATTTTGCAATTACAACCTTTTGCTGGTTTCCACCAGAAAGAGATTTCACTGCTTGCTCTCCACTAGATGCTTTCACATTAAGCAGTTTCATCATGTCCCCTGTAAATTGTTGTTCTAGTTCGTTACTAAGGACACTTCCCTTTGAAAGACTTTCTAAATTTGGTAAAGCTAAATTTTCACGAATTGAGAAATCTAACACTAACCCTTCAGATTTTCTATCTTCTGTAATGAAAGCAATTCTTTGCCTAATTGCATCTATCGGACTATCAATCCTTACTTCTTGCCCATTTATAAATATTTGTCCAGAATCTAACGGTTCATATCCAAATATCGCTTTCATAATATCTGTACGACCAGCTCCCATCAAACCAGCTACACCAAGGATTTCACCTTTTCTCACTTGAAACGAAACATTTTCAAATTTCCCCTTTTTCGTTCCATTACGCATTTCAAAAATCACTTCGCCAATTTGACTATTACGCTCTGGGTAACGTTCACCAATGCTGCGCCCCACCATCATACTCACTACTTCATCAAATGACGTTTCTGGAATTAACCTCTTTCCTACGTATTCTCCATCACGTAAAATCGTAATGGCATCACATATTGAAAAAATCTCTTCCATACGGTGTGAAATATAAACGAATGAAACACCTTCTTTACGCAACTTATTTATAACTGTAAAGAGCGTTTCGATTTCACGATCTGTCAGTGCCGCAGTAGGTTCATCCATAATAATAACGCTCGCGTTTGTCATTAAGGCTTTCGCAATTTCGATAATTTGCTGTTGTCCAACCGATAACTCTCCCGCTAACATAGCGCCTCTTACATTCAATCCTAGCTCTGCCAATTGTTGCTGGGCCATTGCATTCATTTGGCGTGTGCGTAAAATACCTGTTTTACCGTACATTAACTCTTTACCAAGAAACATATTTTCAGCTACTGTTAAATTCGGCAATATGTTCAGTTCTTGATGTATAAATGCAATACCATAGGCTTCTGCTTCTTTCGCATTTTTAAAAGTACGTTCTTGTCCATCAATTGTGACTGTTCCACCATCTTTTGTATATACACCTGTCAAAATCTTCATAAGCGTTGATTTACCCGCTCCATTTTCCCCCATCAATGCATGGACTTCTCCTGTTTCAATCATAAACTGTGCATTCTTTAAAACAGGATTGCCATTGAACGCCTTTGAAATGTTTTTCATTTCAATACGCATTCTCATCACTTCCCTTTATTAAAAAATCACGCCTGCATGTAAAATTACATTGGCATAAGGTGTAGCCTCACCTGTACGAATAATTGCCTTCGCATTCTTCGTATACTCTTTAAATTGTTCATGAGATACATATTCAAATGCTGGATCCATTAATTTCATTTCGATTCCTTTATTTACTTCCGCATTATTTATAATAATTTCTTCAGCTAACGTCACTTTTTCAATTGCCATATCATCAGCTACAACTTGTAATACGTCTAAAAAACTTGGTTTTCCGATTTCAACCGCTAAATCAATTCGTTTTACTCCATCAGGAATAGGTAACCCGCAGTCTGCAATTACAAGCGTATCTGTATGCCCGAGTGAAGCAAGGACTGCTGCAATCTCACTGTTTAATACACCGTGCTTCTTCATCCAACAATCACCTGCACTTCACGTACCCTGTCTCTCGTTGGCATACCGCCTTGTGCCCCAAGCTTTGTTACAGAAAGACCTCCAGCAATGTTCGCAAAACGAATTGCTTTTTGAAGTGCTTCTCCTTCAGAAAGTGCAACTGCTAGCGCACCATTAAATGTATCACCAGCTCCAGTCGTATCTACTACATCGACAGCAATGCTAGGAACATGTACAATCTCCGTTCCATTATGGAAACGAACACCGTTAGAACCTTCTGTCATCAATAGTTTATTTGGATATTTCGCCAGTAAATCTTCAATTGGTGATGTGAAATCATCTAATACGATGCGGCACTCATGTTCATTTGGCGTAATATAAGTTGCCTTTTCTAAAATATCTTCTGATAACACTTGTGCTGGCGCTGGATTTAACATAACTGGAATATTATGCTCCTCACAAATAGCCAATACATATTTTACTGTTTCCAGCGGGATCTCTAGTTGGAGAACAACCATATCTGCTTTTACAAGAAGATCTTTTGAACGATCTACAACCGACTCATTTACAAGAGCATTTGCCCCTTGTACGACAACAATACTATTATCCTCTTCTGCTAAAACGATATGAGCGATTCCTGTCGTTCCATCTGTAACCGGTACCACATAGTCGATAAAAACGCGTTCGTTTTCTAAATTTCTTCTAACAACTGTTCCGTAATCATCATTTCCTACCGCACCAACCATCGCTACATTGGCTCCTAATCTTGCTGCTGCAACTGCTTGATTCGCTCCTTTTCCCCCTGGAATTGTATGAAACGCTTCACCAATTACTGTTTCTCCTGCTTTCGGCCGTTTTTTTGAAACAGCCACTAAATCCATTGAAATGCTGCCTACTACTGCAATATTTGGCATCTGTTTCATCTCCCTACTTCGTTGTATTTCGTTCTATAATTTCAATCGGTAAACGATAGTGTTTCTCTTCTAGCGGACTACCTTCCATCTGCTTTAACAGTAATTCTGTCGCAATTTTCCCCATCTCATAAATGGGTTGTGCAACCGTTGTAATAGATGGATACATCATTTCTGTTAAAGAAATTCCATCAAATCCGATAATTTGTAAATCATCTGGGATAGAAATTCTTTTTTGCATTGCTGCTTTGACGATACCAATTGCAATTAAGTCGTTCCCAGCAACAATTCCATCAATATGCGGGTATTCTTCTAATAATTCCATCGCTACACGCTCACTATTAGCTGGATCAAATGTACTTTCTGCGATCATATATGAAAGATTATTTTGCGTAATAACATCTACAAAACCTTCAAAACGTTCATTCGCTGTACTTACATCACGAGGTCCACGAATATGTGCAATATGTTTGCACCCCTTATCTAACAATAACTTTGTAGCGGCCTGACTTCCCGCATAGTTATCTGCATACACAGTAGGTATACGTTCATTAAACATACGGTCAATTGCAACAACTGGAACTGGCAAATTCATGTAATTAATACTGTTTTGTGGATTCGTTGCTACAATAAATCCATCCACATTATTTTGCCTAAGTACATCAATATATTGCTTTTCTTTTTCTAAACTCTCATCAGAGTTACAAAGTACAACTGTGTATCCTTGCTTATGTGCTACATCTTCTACGGCACGTGCAACTTCTGGAAAGAATGGATTCACGATATTCGGAACAACTAAACCTATTAAACGAGATTTTTTATTATACAGTGAACGCGCTACTGTACTGGGCTTATAATCTAACATCTCAATTGCACGCTCTACTTTTTTTAACGTATCTTCGTGAACATATCCATTTTTATTTAACACCCTGGAAACGGTCGCAACAGATACTCCCGCTAATTTTGCAACGTCTTTAATCGTACTCATTTTCTTCCCTCTCCATTTCATGTAACCGTTTACAGAAAATAATATAACGTATTTCTAAAAATACGTCAATCATTTCTCACTAAAAAGCTTTTAAGGTTATACTCAAAAAAGCATCGCCATATGGCGATGCTTTTTCATTATGAAGATGATGCAGTTCGTTCTTTCTCTTCTATAACAGGCTCTTCAACACCTTTTTTACGATCAGACAGTTTAATCTTTTGTAAGAAAATCGTAAAGATGGCACCTACTATGATAAATACTAATCCTGTTAAGAATACAGTATGAAGTGAGTCTACTAAAGAATTTTTTAAAATTGGCACGATGCTATTAGAGAATGCTTCTGGCATTTGCTTTAATGCCTCCGGATTAAATAGCATCGAATATAAACCTTGTGGATCTGTATGAATCATATCTTTCAATTTTGTTACCATTTCTCCCGCTTCTTTCGGGAACGTATCTAATACAGGCACTAATTTATTTGTTAATGTTGTACCTGAAGTGTTATTCATAATTGATCCTAAAATTGTAATACCAAATGTTCCACCGATTTGACGGAAAAATTGACTTGATGATGTTACGACACCAAGATCTTTTTTCGGGAAGCTTTCTTGTAGCGCTAATGTTAATGTCGGCATTACAAGACCCATTCCTAAACCGATAACCATCATGTAAGAAGTAGCAGTTAGCTTCGTTGTGTGCATATCCATCGTTGTTAATAACCAGAATCCACCAGCCATAATAAGCATACCTGTAATAATTTGTGGTTTCACACCAACTTTTAATACAAGTTGACCACCAAGAATACTCATCACAATCATTGTAATCATCATCGGCGTCATAATCGTCCCTGATTCAGCAGCACTTACTCCTACAATACCTTGCATGAAGAATGGTACGAACATAATCGCACCGAACATTCCGATACTCATAAAGAATCCAATCGCATTTAATAATGTAAATGTGCGATTTTTAAAGAAATGCATCGGTAAGATTGGCTCTTCCGCTTTCTTTTCCACAATAATAAAGCTAACGATACCAATTACAGATAGTGCAAATAACCCGATAATTTGCCAAGAATCCCACGCGTAATCTTTTCCGCCAAACGTTAACGCAAGTAATAAACTTACAACACCGAGAATCATCGTAAAGATTCCAGCGATGTCAATTTTAATTGGTCCCGTTTGTTTATGTGATTTTAATCCCATTGCGATAAAGATCGTCGCTAAAATACCAACTGGTAAGTTAATGTAGAATACCCATCTCCAATTCACTGCATCTACAATCCAACCACCAACTTGTGGTCCAATTACAGAAGCAAGACCGTATAACGCACCAAAAATACCTTGCCATTTCGCACGTTCTTTTCCTGTAAACATATCCCCGATAATAATCATAGCCATTGGCATCATAATACCGCCACCAAGACCTTGAATACCACGGAAAATAATTAATTCTGTCATACCATTTGCCATACCACATAACGCTGAGCCAACCATAAAGATAATTAGCCCTGTTATATATACGTTACGACGACCAAGTAAATCCGCTAATTTACCTGCGATTGGTACGACTGTCGTTGATGTTAACATATAAGCAGTTGTTAACCATGTCATTAAGCTTAATCCACCTAGTTCACCAACGATACGTGGCATTGCTGTACCTACGATTGTTCCATCTAACGCAGCAAATAGCATCGCGATTACTAAACCGATTAACAACAACTTTCTATTTATATTGTCTTGTTGCTCCATGTAATCTCCTCAATTCCTCTTAGTTATTCTCTTTTTTCTCTTGTGTCCCGCAAATAATTGTTTCTAACTTCTCAAAGAGACGTAACAAATCTTCTCTTTCTTGTAATTCTAAGTGTGAGAAGTATTTTGCAATATGCTCATTACGAGCAGTCATTGCCTCTTCCACCCTAGCTTTCCCCTTTTTCGTCAACTCAATGACGACAACGCGACGATCATCTTTATCATGATAGCGCTCTACAAGTTCTTGATCGATTAGACGATCAATCATCACCGTAATTGCGCTAGGCTTCACATACATCTTCTTTGCTAATGTTGTCGCTCTTGAAGCCCCATAATGATCTAAAATCTTTAAAATATAAAACTGCGGTGGTGTAAGTCCTGTTGCTTGCATTTGTTCTAATAACTCTGTCTGCATCTTCTTTCCAATTGAAAAGGCGAGAGCTTGAATTTTATCGATATGCGTCATATCATTTGGCATGTTATCCACCTCTTATTTAAGCAATAAAATATTTAATGTATTTAAATATTAATACCACGAACAAAATCCGTCAACACTTTTTATTCATAAAAACGTTTACATTCTTGACACAAAGTTGTATAATTTTCGTCGAAGTTAATATTGACAGTCACGGAGAATCGGAGTATACGGCTATGAATCATAAAAAAGGGAACTTTTTTATATTTCATGGCCTTTTTGTATTCTCTCTGACGTACGACACTTCGAATTAATTAGGGGAGGATTTTCATTTTATGTTTTTCACACAATTCTTTAAACCTGCGCCCCACGCGGAACGCTTACCAGCTGATCGCGTTGATAGTGAATACCGTAAATTACGTTTACAAGTATTCTTAGGTATCTTCATCGGCTATGCAGGTTATTACTTTGTTCGAAAAAACTTTTCACTTGCAATGTTCTTCCTTGCTCTTACTTTAAACACAGGATCGACAAAAGCGAAACAAGCTTAAACAAAATATAATATGTAAATAAAGAATAGCTCTTAGCGTTTATATACATGCTAAGAGCTATTCTTTATTTACAGCACTTTTCTTACTATTTATAACAACCAAATCCTTCCCTACTATAAAATTAAAACATTTGCTGAAACGTCTTTATTAAAACTGCTAACGTAACAGATGCAGCAAATCCCCCTAAACAAATTAAGCTTACCCCTTGACTATATGATAAATTTTGAAATGATTTCATTTCTTCCATCCTCCCTATCTCCCCTTTAATACTCTTATTTTACCAACGGGGAAAATTTCATAACATCGATTTCTCTGACAACTAACTTACAAATTTGTAAGTTAACATTTTTTAAAACTTATATATTTAGTATGCCCATACACTCTCCCTTTATACGTCAAAAAAGACCTCGAATTATATCCAGGTCTTGCTTTCGCTAATACATATTTCACTCAATTTATTTTACAATCATCACCGGGCATTTCACACGCTTTGCTATTTTATGACTAACACTACCAAGTACCATTTCTTGCAATGTATTTAATCCTCTACTTCCAGCAACAACAAGATCTATATCCCCTGTATTTACATACTGAACGATCGTATCTCCAGGATCACCGTGTAGAATCGTAATTTTGTAGGAAATGTTCTCTTTCTTTAATAAACCCTCAATCTCTTTTAATTTATCTTTTCGACTAGCTGATATTGTTTCTAAATCTGTTTGTCCTTGTATAATATCTGATTTTGCCGTTCTATTATCTACTACGTACACAACTTCAATATTTGTTTCTTCGTTAAATTTCGCAATATATGTTGCATGCTCTGCTGCTCGAACTGCATGTTCAGAACCATCGCATGCTAATATAATTTGTTTGTACATATGCTGAATCCCCTTTTCGTTATCCTACTCGTATTATAATACAAAAGCCCCCTTTTTTGTCTTTCAAAAAAGAGGGCTTACACATGAATATAAAATTTAAAAATTGTAGTTCTTTAACCAGCAATTCTTTTATTATAAGTAGCTAAATTTGTAACGAGTTTCGAGCTACGTTCATTTAATCCCGTTATACTTACTTTCACATCACTTTGTTCATACTTCATAATAACTTTATCAATTGCGGCTACCGCTGAATCATCCCATACATGGGCGTGAGTAAAGTTCAACTCAATTTCTTTCACATTTTCATCGTAAGAAACGTTTTTTATAAAATCGGCCGTAGACGCAAAGAAAAGTTGACCATGAATTTCATATATTTTCTTATTTTCAATATATAAATGTTTCACGTGGATCTTTGCCATATTGAATGCAAATAAAACCGCACTAATTACTGTTCCGATAATTACACCTAACGCTAAATTATGTGTGATTAGAACAACGACAACCGTTACGATCATAACAAAAGCATTCCCTTTCGGCACCTTATGAATCGTTGCTACAGAGTTCCAATCAAATGTTCCGATTGAAACCATAATCATAACGGCAACTAAAGCTGCCATCGGAATATGAACAACATAATCTCCTAAAACGAATAGTAATACGATTAAAAAACCACCCGCTACAAATGTTGATAAACGACCTCGTCCACCTGATTTAATGTTAATAACAGATTGCCCAATCATTGCACATCCCGCCATTCCTCCGAAGAAACCAGCCACAATGTTTGCAATCCCTTGTCCACGTGCCTCTTTGTGCTTATTACTTTCTGTATGTGTCATATCATCTAAAACCGAAGCCGTTAATAATGACTCTAATAATCCAATAATTGCAAGCATAACTGCGTACGGTAAAATAATCCCTAATGTCTCAAGTGTAAAAGGCACGTCAGGAATACTAAAAAACGGTAATTCTTTCGGTAAGTTTCCCATATTCCCTACTGTTTTTAACTGTAATCCGCTCATAAGTGCAATGCTTGTCACTATAATAATTGAAATAAGTGTAGACGGGACAGCCGTCGTAATACGTGGAAATACATATATAATTGCAAGTCCTAATGCGACAAGTGCATACATTTGCCAAGTTGCATTTTTAAAATGTGGCAATTGCGCTGTAAAAACTAAAATGCCAAGTGAATTTAAAAAACCACTCATAACTGATTTCGGAATAAACCTCATAAATGAGCTCAGTTTGAACAAACCAAAAATAATTTGGACAATACCGGTTAATATAGTCGCGGCAAATAAATATTGCAAACCGTGATCTTTAACGAGCGTTACCATTAATAATGCCATTGCACCTGTTGCAGCTGAAATCATCCCAGTCCTTCCGCCAACAAATGAAATAGTAACCGCAATACAAAAAGCTGCGTATAATCCAACGGTCGGATCCACGCCCGCAATAACGGAGAACGCGATTGCTTCAGGAATTAATGCTAAAGCAACAACAATCCCTGATAGTACGTCCCCTTTCACGTTGGAGAACCAATCATTTTTTATCGTTTGAAACAAACTACCACTCCTCTACTCTTTTATCATTTGATTTTCTCCATAAGAAAATCTAGCCGACTGCACGAAGGCTATTATATAACGAGTAAAGGATTTTGCGCTATGTAAAAGTTTCCTAAAGAAAAAGACACCACTTTAGCAGCGTCTTTTCTCATTTCATTAATGTCCACCGTGTCCTTGACCACTTTCTTGCACAATCTCTAACCTCTCATCTAGTATACCTTGTGTTTCAAATGAAATATCACTCGTACTTCCTAATAAGAAGCCGTGATTATACGGTCCAAGTGTTGGATCATCTTTAAACTTCGGTTGGATAGTAGCAAGGAAGTCATACACTGGTTGCGAAGCTTTTCCTTCCTCCAGTAAGACAACAGGTGCATGTTTACCCATATGTGAAAACGGAGCTCCTGCAACCGCTAAATCTGGTGTTGTACTCGAAACAAACGACAAACCATGACCTGGTTTTGTAAATCCCCAGCCGAATTTCGTTTTTTCATCTTTAAATTTTGCAAACGCAATTGAATTTTCTGTCGGTGTTTCGCCACTAATACGCGTTACTTTTCCATATTTGCTTAACTCTTTTTCTACTTCTTTTGAAACAATTTTTTCTGGGCCTAATACATATATATTGGCTTTCTCTTTTCTCATCTTTAATGCCTCTATCGTAGAATCTGGTACTTTATTTTTCTCTACATACAGCAGCGGCTCTGGCATATGAGAAATCCAGTTTACAGCTGGTGTTGTGTATAAACGTCCTTCTTCTTCGGATGAACCGATAATAACGCTATTCGGATAACTTCCTGTTATATCGGCATACTCTTTATCAACACCTTTTGCAAATGTAGCGGGGTCCGTTTCTTTTATTTGTTTTACTTTATAGGCTTTTAATTGTTCAAGAGCAGCTGTCCCTACATCTCCCATCACCATAATTTGCGTTCCCTCCTTCGTTCCAAGAGGATTTAATCGTTTTATTTCTTTTAACGTCATTTCAGGTACCTTTTCTTTTTCTATAAATAAAATCGGTCCGTTGTTTGGATGATGAATAAGATCTGCACTTGCAATCCCTAATTGCCACTCGTTTACTGGTACTAAAATAACCGCGCCTGGCTGATTCTCTTTATGAGTTGCTGGCCATATCGTTTGTGAAGTTAATACTGCCATTTGCAATGGGTCAGTTGTATTTAATCTCGTCACATTTTTTAAACTTGTCGTTAATAAATCATTCGATGCACCTATATTCATTTCTTTCGGCGCAGTTACCTCCTGATTCATTTTCATTTCCGTTTTCTCTGTTTCCTTCTCTTTTGTAGATTCATGGTTTGTATGATCCATATTATTCGTTTGGCCACATGCAGCAAGACCAAATGCTGTAATTATCGTTACGCCCAAAATGCAGGTTGTTTTTTTCATTATATCGCCTCCGTATTCGTTATTATTGAGCCAATATCCTTACCTAAAGTAGAAGTTCAACTAAACAATAACAAGCAATTCTGAAGAAATTATGCAGATGCATTATAATCTGCACCATTTCTTCATGATTTTGACTTACAATTTAAGTAATACAAATGCGGAGGTACTCTATGATTGACATACTACTCGTAGACGATGAACCGAGAATGCTTGAATTATTAACGCTTTATCTCACTCCAATCGGATATAACTGCATATGTGCAGTATCTGGGGAAGAAGCTATTTCACATATAGAGAATCGAAATTTCAAATTTGTTTTACTCGATATTATGATGCCAAAGATGGACGGATGGGAAACATGTAAAAGAATTCGTTCCTTTAGTAACGTTCCTATCATTATGGTCACTGCTCGTGATCAAACAGTAGATGTCGTCCAAGGATTAAAACTCGGGGCAGATGATTACATAACAAAACCTTTCCATGAAGAAGAGCTTTTCGCGAGAATTGAAGCTGTTTTAAGGCGGACGAATGAACATAAACAAATACAATATCATAGTATTTTATGGGATGAAGCAAAGCATTCCGCCTCTGTCCATAATGAAGAACTTCTCCTCACGCCAATCGAATTCTCTTTACTCGGGTTATTTTTACGCCATGTGAACTACGTATTAAGCCGTGATCAGCTCATTGAACGAGTTTGGGGATTCAATACAAATACAGAAGATCGTACAGTCGATTCACATATTCGTAATTTGCGTGATAAATTACGAAAAGTAAACTTCCCTATCGATCATCATTTGAAAACTGTATACGGAGTTGGTTATCGATGGATTGATACCGAAGATCAAGGAGCGAAACGATGAAACGAATCTCTATTCAATTCGGATTTTATTTTTTAATTGTTACACTTTTAATCGAAAGTGTTCTATTTGTTTTGCTTTATTATAGCCTTGTAAACAATAGAGTAAATGAAGAAATGACTGCTTTATTAAAGCGTGGAAATAGTCACCGAGATGTTCTTGAAAAATATTATGACAAGCAAACAATCTCCCATGTCGCTTTAATGGAATCCGAAGCTGAAACAACTGTCGTTATTACAGATGCGAATAAAGACGTATTAGCAAAATCTAATGAAATAAACACGACTATAAAAAATCATATTAGTGGAATGCAAACTCGAACCGACCATAACGGAGCTATTATAGAAAATCATTGGAAAACGTCTAATTATATTTGTACAGTTAGCCCCATTGTAGTAGGTGGAAAACATGAAGGCTATGTGTACATGTTTCTTGAAACAAAATCCATTGAAGAGATGGTTAATAGGCTAACAAAACAATTCCTTATTGCCGGTATCATCACATTTCTACTAACAGTCATCACCATTTTTCTATTATCCCGTTTATTAACAAAACCATTGTTACACATGAAACAAGCGACCGAAAAAATGAGTAAGGGCGATTTATCAGTTTCGTTAACGACTACTCGAAATGACGAAATTGGGGAATTAGCCTCATCTATCCAAACGCTCGCAAATGATTTACATTATATGAAAACAGAAAGAAGTGAATTTCTAGCAAGTGTTGCTCACGAATTACGAACACCGTTAACATACGTAAGGGGTTATGCGGACATTGCTTTAAAAGAAACCACATCTCCTGAGCAACGTTTGCGATATTTATCTATTATAAAAGATGAGTCTGATTACATTACAAACTTAGTTCAAGATTTATTTTCACTCGCTCAAATGGAACAACATAATTTTTCTATTCAAGTAAAGGAAGTACATTTACATACCTTCTTCACTCGCATAACCGAAAAAGTAAACGCCATATATAAAGAACGATACATTAAAGTTTTTTTCACTTGTCCTCCTACACTGTTAGTAAACTTAGATGAACAGCGATTCGAACAAGTGATAGTGAACATTTTAAATAACGCCTATAGACATTCAAAAGAATATTCTCATATCAATATTTCTGTGACAGAAGAACATAAACGTATTTCCATTACAATTGAAGATGAAGGCGAAGGTATTCCGCCTGAAGAACTCCCTCACATTTTTGACCGTTTTTATCGTGTTGATAAAGCAAGAACACGTGCTACAGGCGGAACCGGTTTAGGACTATCTATCGTGAAGGAAATTGTAGAGCTACACGGCGGGAATATTTCTGTCACAAGTGAAATTGATCATGGGTCTTGCTTTACTATTTCATTGCCATTTATATAAAAACACGACTATCATCAATAGTCGTGTTTTTATTATTTTACTTTATAATATAGATTCACAAACTGTCCAAAACGTTTCGTATCCGTTAAAGTTAAATGAATTTCTGGATTCTTGTCTTGAAATAACGGAACGCCAGAACCTAATATGTGAGGGGTAATCGTGACAACATATTCATCAATTAGATTATTCTTAAAGAACTCTCTCAGTAGGCTTCCTCCACCGACCATCCATATTTTAGATCCTTCCTGCTCTTTTAACTTTTTTACAAACTCCACTATATCTTCATTTACAAACTCTACATGTTCGTTTGAACCTTTTTCTGAATTAGAAAAAACATAACATTTTTCATTAACGTACGGAAAGGTTTCCGTATGCTCTACTACATAATCGTACGTTTTCTTTCCCATAATTATTGTATCAATTGTTTCATACATTTCTGTATAACCGTTATCTCCTTCACCTTCCGTTTCCATTAACCACTCTAAATCATCATTTTCTTTCGCAATATATCCGTCTAAGCTCGCCGCTATAAACAAAACAATCTCACGTGACATATCTATTCCTCCTTGCATCTCATCTTGATAACATTATGATATAAACAATATACTAACAATAAAACACGACAATTTATGTCATGTTTAAAAAAGAAAAAAGGTGATACATTTGTCAAAAGCTAAACGCTTATTAGATATTCTTATATTTGCTTCTGCGAAAAAAACATTTACAGCTCAAGAAATAGCTGATGAATTTAATATTTCCGTCCGTACGGTTCATAGATACATTTTAGATTTAAGTGATATGGGGTTACCTATTTATGCTGAACAAGGTCGTAACGGAGGATATAAAGTATTAACGAATAGAGTAATTCCCCCTATTTTATTTACGGAAGAAGAAGCGGTCTCTATCTTTTTTGCATTTCAATCTTTAAGCTACTACCGAGACTTGCCTTTTAATGCAGAGATTAATTCTGTTACGCATAAACTGTATAGCTCTCTACAACATGATGCGAAAGCGAAAGTTGATAAAATACGTTCTTATATTGCCTTTTGGAATCCGAAAAGAACTATTGATACACCACTTTTAAAAGAAGTATTAACTGCCGCCATTGAAAATAAAAATTTACACTTTCAATACGAATCTAAATCAGGAATAAAAACAAAACATGTTCATCCTATCGGTGTATATGCTCATGACGGGCTATGGTACTTACCATCCTATGACTTTAGTAGAAAAAAAGTATTATTGTATCGCGTCGATCGTATTCTCTCTATATTATCCACAGAAGAAAATGAAGATACATTCATGAATTTAGAAGAGTGGTTTACCTCTAACTATAACGTAGTACACAGTCCTACTCAGTTACATGTTTTACTAACAACAGAAGGTGTACGCCAATGTAAAAGCGTTCCTTACCTTGAAGAGTTTGTTGTAGTAAACGAAGATGGAACAGGATATATACATTCAACAATTGATAAAGGTGAAGTCAATTTTATTACCCCTTTATTTTATAGACTTGGAAAAGATGTAAAAGTGTTAGAACCGAAAGAATTGATAGATGGTTTACGTATACGCGCGAAAGAAATTTTACATATGTATGAAGACGAAAAAAGCTGCTAAATATAAGCAGCTTTTTGGTTCAGTTGTTCCTATTGTTTTTACTATTGACGAATATCAAACCACCAACGATGTTTCGCATTCATATTTTCAGTTTCGCCAGTTCCTCTGTAATTGAAAGCATCCAAAAAGATTGAATCTAGTTTATCCTCATCTACAAAATAACCTAAGTTAACTTTTACCGTTTCTCCCGGTCGGATACTGCCAATATTGTAAAAGCTTTTCCCGTCTCCGTGAGGTTCTAAATAATCCACTTCACCCGTCATAATATTTCTTTCTGCAATTCCATCTTTCCCAGCATAATTCCATACATTACCCTTACTTTTGAGTACTTGCATGGATGGATGCATATAGATTTCTTTTGTCGCCTGTTTACCTATATTTTTCACTGTTGTTGTCAGGTAGACAAATTTAGGATGAATTAATTTCGACTCTACTAATTGATCAATTGAATCTTTACCATTTCCAAGTTTATATTCATCTCGTCTATATGGTATCAATTGTCCTACTTGATCCAAAGCTTGATTCTCGCTTAGTCTCCCTAATCCCGTTTCATTAAAGTTTTCATGCTTAAAATCTTTGATTGAATCAAAAACTTCAACTTTTTCTATCACATATTCAATTTTGCTGTTATCCATAGATATCGTTACTGGAACCTTTTGCCCTATATGAAATAGTTGTTTGCTATCTTTTTTCAAAGGAATCACCTTAGTTGTTTTAGGCTTACTTTCTTCGCTAAAATACTTTTTATCATAATCTGTTATATGTGATGCCTTTTCTTTTGACGTAGGCTCAAGTGAAATGTTTCCTAACACATCCAGCATTTGTTCTTCGTTTATATCGTTTCCAATATAACTTTGTAACATAATTCCCTCTTCCTCAAAATAGAGAAAAATCACCCTATTAAACATTAAATCTTTATTTCCAGTGTCTTTATGAACAATCACTGCTTTTTTACCATTTATCTCCTTTTCCTCATAACTTTTCGAATACATAGTTTGAAAATCCGAGTTTTTTCCTATCCTCCAAAGAGCGAATGAAAATCCCCCCTTTGCGTAGTTATCTTTAAATGAATATTTCATAGCACTGTCATCAATCGCTTCCATATTTTCTGGTAATTTACCAACCTTCAACTTATACCACTGATCACTCTTTTTCGAATCCTTATTTGTTACTGAAACATTTACTTCGTAATTTTGTTTTTGAACAATCATATTATAAACTTTCACTGCACCAAAAACGGTTGTCGGCATACCAATCAATAAACAGGCAGCAGCGATTAACATACGATGTCTTTTACGCTTTTTCTGTGGTCGCTCGCCCTTCAGCTTCATTTCTTCCATAAACAATTTCTTTTTGCGCGTATATGTATGTGAAAATTCATGTTGTTCTTCGAGTTTATCAAAATCATCTAAAGCAATTTTTTCAGCAAGGTCATACATTTCTTTGGAGTTCTTTGAATTCGTCATGTTGTATACCTCCTATCATATTTTGAACTCGTTTTCGAGCACGCTCAAACTGCTTACGGACATTAACCTCCGTTATCCCCATGACACTTGAAATTTCTTGATACGTTAAGTTATAGAAGACTTTGTACTTAAATACCTGTCTATTAGATTCATTTAACTCTTTTAGCAATGTATCAATTTGAACCTCAGACATTGTACGTTTTTCCCACTCTTCAATATTTTCATCTACTGCTTCTGTTGATTCTCTTTCATATTCTTCTAAAAATGTTTCATGTCGTTTATTTTTCCGGTAACTATCAATTGCCTTGTTTTTTGCGACCCTCAAAATGTAGCGTTTAAGCTCTTCAGTATTCAAACTATGAAGTTTTTCCAAGTTCTTATAAAGAGTAATAAATGTCTCTTGAACCGCATCTTCAGCCTGTTGAATATTATTTAAAATAGAATACGCTACATAATAAACTTTTTGTTCATACAACTCATATAGCTCTTCCATCTTTTCATAATCGTTGTTTGTAACTTTCATATAATTCCTCCTCTCACTCTATATAACGAATGGACGATATAATTTGTGACACTACAGCATTCTTTAATATATAAAATCGAATAATAGAATAAACAAAAGCCCAATTTCTCTATTTTAACTGAGAAATTGGGCTTTTGTTTATTAGAATTTTCCTGATTGTATCTCTAAGAAAAATCCTCTTACACCTTTTCAATATGCAGTATTTGCTCTATCGCTTCTTTTAACAAATTCTTTGTCTCTTCTAAGTTATGATTTTTCTTGTCTCCCGGTTGTACTGCATAAAACTCGGCAAATGAGCGCTCTTTATACCTTGGTACGACATGCATATGATAGTGCGTTAGTTCGTTAAAGATTCCACCATTTTGACAAATTGTAATTCCATCTAGTTTATATAGTACCTTAATTGCTTTTGCAATAATCTTAGACGCATCCATAATCGATTTTGCTACAATATCATCTAATTCATCTACCTCTAAAACATGTTGCTTTGGCACAATTAAAGTATGTCCTGGATAGAAAGGTTCATGATCTAAAAAGCAAGTCACATAGTCATCTTCATATACTTTATATATCATTTCTTCTTCGTTTGCTAATTTACAACCTAAACATTTCATGATACTTCCCCCTCTGTTAAAAACAGAAAAACGTGAGAGCCGTATTCTCACGTTTTTCTATTTCACTTTATTAGTTCAATTGTTTCCGTAACCTTTATACTATCTTTTACAGATTGAACAATCGTGCAATTTTTCACCGCAAGTTGCAGCGCCTTGTCCAACTGCTCTTCTGTAATGTTTTCCGCTTTAATTTTATAATGCAAATGAATACTTTCAACTGGCTTTGATAAAGCTTCACTTCTACCAATTTCAGTCTCAATTGTAAACGTATCGTATGCAATGCGTTTCTTTTCTAAAATTGTGCGAAAGACAATTGCACTGCATCCCGCGATGGAAGAAACGAGTAATTGTAACGGTGAATACCCGTTTTCTTTTCCAATCGCTAATGGACCATATGATAAATCTGCCTCTATATCATCGTGTTTGATTGTTAGTTTCATGTGTATTTTCCATCTCCACTTTCATCGGCTTCTTCCGTTTCTTACTTATATAATAATATATGTAGCAGAAAATGATAAATGGAATACCACAATATAACGCCATTCTTTGTTCTGGAATAAATGCTAAGCTAATAACAACGATGCTATTTGTAATTAAAGCTAAAATTGGAACAATCGGATATAAAGGCGTTTTATACTTTAAATCCTCTAATTTCCCTCCGCCTTTGATATACTGACTTCTAAAGCGTAGTTGTGATAAAGCAATAATGATCCAACTTGAAACAGCCGATAAACCAGCTATAGATAATAAGTACATATATACTGTATCTTCTGCAAGGAAGCTTGTTAATAAGGATAATGCTGCAACAGCAATCGTTACGACTAGTGCTGTAATTGGAATACCTCGTTTATTTACTTTCTTGAAAGAAGTTGGTGCCATTCCTTCATTTGCAAGTGACCATAGTATACGCGTTGCTGCATATAATCCTGAGTTCGCTACAGATAATAAAGCAGTAATAATAACGAAGTTCATAATATCAGCTGCATATGGAATACCGATTTTATCAAATACAACTACGAATGGACTTTCAATTACTCCAGCTTCTTTCCAAGAAATTAATCCTACTAAAATTGTCATTGTTAAGATGAAGAATATCATAATACGCCATACTGTATTACGAATTGCACGTGGAATTGTTTTTTCAGGCTCCTGACTCTCTCCTGCTGCAATCCCGATTAACTCTGTTCCTTGGAACGAGAAGTTAACTGTAATCATCGTAAGTAATACCGCTGCCAGTCCATTCGGGAATAGCCCGCCATCACTTACAAAGTTAGAGAAAAGAGGTGCTGCTTCTTTTCCGTCATATGGTATAAATCCTAATAATGCACTACCACCAAGAACGATAAATGCAAGAATTGTAACTACTTTAATACTAGAGAACCAAAACTCTAATTCAGCATAACTTTTTGCTGATATCGCATTGGAAGCATATAAAATAACCCCGAATACAAGACACCATACCCAAACATCAACATTCGGAAACCATCTTTTCATCATTAAACCAATCGACGTTAATTCTAATCCTACTGTTACTGCCCATCCAATCCAGTATAGCCAGCCGATCATAAACCCTGTTCCCGGTCCAATAAACTTCGTTGCATACTTTTGGAAAGAACCTGAAACTGGCATCGCTACCGTTAGCTCTCCAAGACAAAGCATTGTTAAATACATAATAAATCCGCCCACTAAATAAGAGAGAATTGCTCCCCCTGGTCCAGCCTGATTAATAGTATAACCTGACCCTAGAAAAAAGCCCGTCCCGATTACACCACCAAGTGCGATCATAAATAAATGTCTACTCTTCATCGTACGATGTAATTTCTCATTCGTTGTTTGCTGCATCTTAATCCTCCCCTGCAAATACCCCTGTCTCTTTTTAAAATTTTCTGATAATAAAAATATACACGAAAGCGATTACAATTTCTATATAAAATTAAAACTTTTCTGATAAAACAATACAAAAAATCGAATCATTGTAAGATTAAGATTCTATTTAGAGGAAAATAAGGATAAACAAGGAAAAACCCTCACATATATTGTAAGGGTTAACGGAGTTCTAATCTTCTCGATAAAATTGATAAACTGTAATTTACGATAAAGTACATACAAGCTACTACTATAAAAGTCGGAATCATATAATTTACATTCTGTCCGCTAATAATTTGAGCGTTATGCATAAGTTCTGGTAATGATATAACAACTGCGAGCGATGTATCTTTCAGTAATGAAATAAACTGACTAACAAGCGGCGGGACCATTCTTCTTAATGCTTGTGGCAAAATAATATGCCACAGCGCTTGAACATACGTTAATCCGGAAGACCTCGCTGCTTCGATTTGCCCTTTTTCGATAGATAATAGACCACTTCGAACAATTTCAGATATCATTGCAGCTTCAAATATTGTTAAAGCGACAATTGTGGCTGTTATAATTTCTAATTTCAAGCCCGCTTCAGGCAGTGCAAAATACGTAAAAAATATAATTAAAAGTAACGGTAAATTCCGAATTACTTCAACGATACAACCTAGTATTTGTGAGACGACGGGTATTTTTGTATACCGCATAATCCCTATTACACTACCAATAATAAAGCTAAGTACAATTGCTACGAGCGCTACCTCTAATGTTATAAGCAATCCTTTTAATAAAAATAGAATATGATCACCTGTTATTGCTCCCTTAAAATCCATTTACACCGCCTCCTTTGCCAAGCGTTTTTCTAAATAACGCACTAGCATACTGAGCGGAATTGTTAATATTAAATAAAACATCCCAACAAATATATATACATCAAACGTAACAAACGTCTTCGTTGAAATTAAGTCTCCTTGATACATTAAATCTGTCCCAGCAATAATTCCGAGTATAGAAGAATTTTTAACTAAATTGAGAAATTGATTTCCTAGAGGAGGGATTACGATTTTCACCGCTTGGGGTAAGACAATATAATACATTCCCTGCACATACGTTAATCCTGAAGAGCGCGCCGCTTCCATTTGACCTTTCGCAACTGATAAAATACCAGCGCGAATTACTTCTGCAATAAATGCTGCCGTATATATCGTAAGCGTAACTGTCCCCGCTACAAAACCATTTAACGTAATTCCTATTACAGGTAACGCGAAATAAAATATAAATGCAATTAATACGAGCGGAATATTTCTTACAAACTCTACAAAAACAGATCCCATCCAATTTAAAATACGAATAGGTGCAATACGCATTACCGCCAAAATTACTCCTAAAATAAAACTTCCTATTAATGCAATTACACTAGACATCACTGTATACTTAAATCCTTCTAAATACATATCAATGTTATTCGTTAATATAGAAAAATCAGGCACATATTCTCCCCTCTTTCTTTACAAGAAGAGGATGAGTATCTCTCATCCTCTCATCCTTATTATTTATTCCAATTAGTTTCACTTTATTTTTCTTGTTTTTGACCGATCCATTTTTCATATAATTTATCGTATTCTCCATTAGCTTTCATATCTTTTAATAAACTATTAATCTCTTTCGTTAAATCATCCGCACCTTTTTGCACGGCAATGCCGTACGGTTCATCCGTAAAAATTTTCCCTACAACTTCATAATTAGAATCTTGTTTTGCCATTCCATAAAGAATTGCATTATCTGTCGTTAAAACATCACCTTTACCTGCTTTTAACGCTGTAAATGCTTCACTGTAATTTTCAAATTCTAATACAGTTGATTCTGGTGATTTTTGACGTATATTATTTGTAGACGTTGAACCTTTTACAGCTAATACCTTCACACCTTTTTTCACATCATCAATACTTTTAATATTGCTTCCTTTTTTCACAAGTAACGATTGCCCTGCTTTAAAATATACATCTGAAAAATCAACCTCTTTTTTACGTTCTTCTGTAATTGTCATTGTCGCGATAATTGCATCAATATCACCATTTTTTAACATTGGAATACGTGTTTTAGACGTTACTTCTTTCAGCTCTAGCTTCTTTTCATCACCAAGAATTTTTTTCGCAAGCGCCTTCGCGATATCAACATCGAACCCTTCTACCTGCCCTGTTGAAGGATTTTTCAGCCCAAATAAATTCGTATCATTCTTCACCCCAACTACTAATTTCCCACGCTTCTTAATTTGCTCAACGACTCCACCTTGCTTCGTATTCGTTTCTTTCGCCTCATCTTTTTTACTTCCACATCCAGCAATGATAAGCACGAATAAACATGAAAATACGATTAAGGTAAACAACTTTTTCATTTTAAGCATGAAATTCCTCCTTTAATGATTTAACACTCGGCTTAAAAATAAACGAGCTCTTTCTTGTTCAGGATTTGCAAAAAATTGTGCCGGTGTTGTATCCTCGATAATTTGGCCGTCATCCATAAATAAAATTCGATCCGCGACCTCACGTGCAAATCCCATTTCATGTGTGACGACAACCATCGTCATCCCTTCTTTAGCCAGCATTTTCATAACATCAAGTACTTCCCCAATCATCTCTGGATCAAGGGCAGACGTAGGCTCATCAAATAGCATAATTTTTGGCTGCATCGTAAGTCCCCTAGCAATCGCTACCCTTTGCTGTTGACCTCCTGATAATTGATGCGGGTATACACCAGCCTTCTCCGGGATTCCTACTTTCTCTAGATAAAACATCGCTGTTTTCTCTGCTTCTTCTTTTGAAACTTTATTTACTTTAATCGGTGCTAGTGTAATATTTTGAAGAACTGTTTTATGTGGGTATAAATAAAAATGCTGAAAAACCATCCCAATATTTCGGCGTAATTCATTCATATTTATTTTTTTATTGTGCACTTCTGTATTTTGTACAATTAATTCTCCATCTGTAATGGTCTCCAATTGGTTTATACACCGAAGTAGTGTGCTTTTTCCTGATCCTGAAGGACCAACTACTACCACCACTTCACCCTTTTTCACTTGCACATTAATATTTTTCAAAACTTGCAAGTTACCGTAATATTTATTTACGTTACGAAACTCTATCAACATACTCCCCCCTTTCCCTAAACAAAGCATGTACATTCTTTTTATATTCAAAAATAGGCAAAAAAATAACTTTCAGCTTCATTTTGTCCATAAAAAAAGCAAAGGGATTTTCCCTTTGCTTTTTCATTTCTATTAAGATACTTCTTCTTTCTTATCTTTTCCGTATTCATGCTCCCAAAAATCAGCATTTTTAATTCCTAATGGCCCTGGATCGAATACTGGATCTTTGCCTTCTTTTTTCTGTTTTTCATAATCCTTTAATGCAACTAATGCTGGCTTTTGTAATAATAAAATCGCTATAATATTAACCCAAGCCATAATACCTACACCGATATCGCCTAAAGCCCAAGCTGTTGCTGCTGTTTTTATACACCCATAGAATACTGCTCCTAAAAATACAAACTTTAGTATCATGGACAGCCAAGGACGATCTTTATCACGATTTAAGTACGCGATATTCGTTTCTGCAATGTAGTAATACGCCATTATCGTTGTAAACGCGAAGAATAATAGCGAGATTGCGACGAAACCGTTTCCAAAACCAGGGAATACAGATTCTACCGCTGCCTGTGTATATCCAGGTCCTGGCTGCGCACCGTTTAGTTTATTAACGATAAAGTTTTTTCCGCTTGCATCAAATACGTTATACATGCCTGTAATAATCATCATAAATGCTGTTGCTGAACAAACAAATAATGTATCAATGTAAACGGAAAATGCTTGCACTAAACCTTGTTTAGCTGGATGTGATACTTCAGCCGCTGCTGCTGCGTGTGGTCCAGTTCCTTGCCCTGCTTCATTAGAATAAATACCACGTTTTACTCCCCAAGAAATTGCTAAACCGATAATACCACCAAAAGCTGCTTCTAATGCAAAAGCACTTCTTATAATTAACATAAATGCTTCTGGTAATTTTTCAATATTCATAGCGACAATAACGCAAGCTACTAAAATATAACCAACTGCCATAAACGGTACGACAACTTGCGCTACGTTAACAATTCTCTTTACTCCACCGAAAATGATAAGAGCTAATACAACTACTAATAACGCTCCTGATACTGTAGTGTTAATTCCAAAAGCTGTTTCTAAACTTACAGCAATACTATTCGCTTGAACACCCGGTAATAAAAGTCCTGTTGCAAGAATTGTTGCTGCAACGAATACTAAAGCATACCATTTAACCCCTAAACCTTTTTCAATGTAATAAGCAGGACCACCTCGGAACTGCCCTTGATGTTTCGTCTTGTATATTTGTGCTAATGTCGATTCTACATAAGCAGAACCTGCTCCTAAAAAGGCTACTGCCCACATCCAAAATACAGCCCCTGGCCCACCGAATGCAACCGCTGTTGCTACCCCAGCAATATTCCCTGTCCCAACACGTCCTGATAACGAAAGTGCTAACGCCTGGAATGAAGAAACACCAGCCTCTGATTTTTCTCCCTGAAATGTAAGCTTCACCATTTCTCCTACATGCCTTACTTGTAAAAACCTCGTCCGAATAGAAAAATATAAACCTACTCCTAAACATAAATAAACAAGTGCGGGACTCCAAACAATATTATTTAACCAATTTACGAAAGCTTCCACCATTCCCCCTCCTTCTTTATAAAGAATATTCAGAATATATATAAAATTATAAGTGCATAACGAATCTATAACAATATTATTTTAATAAAACAAACATATTTTTGCATAAAAAAACAAAGTATATATTTGTTTTATATACTTTGTTTTGAAAGAAATGTATTATATATTCACAATCGCTTCATTTTTTATAATTCTTCCATATAGCTCTTCTGATAATTTCCGGAGATTATCTGGCATATCTTTCCCTTTAAACTTCTTCTGGAGCGTCCCGTATAAACCTATATCACGTAAACGTAAAAATAACGGCAACGATTCATACCAACTATCCGCCAGCCTATGCTCATATTCGTATCCCGTTCTTAACACTTGTAACTGTTTACGCGCAAATTCCGTTTTCTCCTCCGCTGTCCACGGTGTAAAAAGAACCGAGTAATAAAGAACCATTGCCAAATCATGAATGAAGTAATTATAAGATGCATCATCAAAATCAAAGATTGTTAGCTCTTTTCCATTATAATGAAAATTACCTGGATGAATATCACCGTGCATAAGACCGAACGTTTCCTTTTCGATTGGCAACAGCTTGATTTCATCCATTAACACCGTAGCAGTCTCTTTCACTTTCTCATCTTCTAATTCATTAACAATGCTACTTTCATCCTCTTCCCACGTATCACGGTAAACTGTTTTAGGGTAATTCATTGTAAGACGATGCAGTTGTCCAATTGCTTTTCCCCATGCTTTAAAGTAAGAATACCCCCAATACGGCGATTCCTCTCCTTTTACTTGCTCACCTTTTGCATATGTAAATAAAGATGCGAAAAAGAAAGTCCCATCCTCTGCTATAAGTTCTTCTACAAGATTTTGAGATGCTGAATAGAGAGGTCCTGCTACCTTTGCACCGTTCTCCGCAACATACCGTAAAAAATCTAGTTCAGCCTCTACCTCTTTTTTAGATCGATGAGAAGAATGTGTTAAACGTAATACGTAATCTTCATTATTTTTATCCTTCGCCTTAAAAATATAATTTTCAAAATCACCAAGTGGCTTGTCTTCCACTGTTACATGAAATGCCTTTGTTGCTCTTGCTAAAATTTCTTGTGAAAAAACTCGTTCTACAGTTATTTCCATATATATCCCTCCTATATCCCTTATCTAATTCAATAGTAACAAGAAAAAGTACTGCTTTAATATTAAATAATCCAAGCATAAATTTCTCACAAAAAACAAAAATTAACAGAAGTGACTTTATTCTAAAAGAGGTGGAAATTATGACAGATTATAAAAAACAACAAGAGAGTAAGAGTCAAAAGCATATGTTTCCATCACTTCCGGAGAACATTAATTACATTGAAAACAAACTTTCCCATTCAGATGATATAAAAAAATTAGATGTTCCTTTTCAAAATGGAAAAGGAACAATCTTATATATCGAATCTTTAGCAGACCCAAATTTAATTCATCAGCTCGCTCTTGAGCCCCTATTAACTAGATCAGAGCTGTCTTTGGATAAAGTTTTTTCCACATTAAATATGAAAAAAGAAACAAATTTAAATTATGGTGTGCAGCTTTTATTACAAGGTAAATCATTATATTTTCATGAACAAGTGGAATTCTTTTGTATTTTCGAAACGGCTCTATCTTTAAAAAGAGATATAACAGAACCTGATAATGAAGGCATTGTACGTGGACCGCATACTGGTTTTGTAGAGGATTTAGCAACGAATTTAGCTTCTATTCGTAAACTCATTAAAAGTCAGAATTTAGTTGTTAAGTATTTTACACTCGGTGAAGAAATGCACACGAAAGTGGCTATCGCTTATATTCAAAATATAGCGAATGATGATCTCGTTACAGAAGTAAAAAGAAGATTACAAACGATTAAAACGGATGCATTAATGCCACCAGGCTACATACAAGAGTTTATAGAAGATACGTCTTTCTCGCCCTTTCCGCAGCAATTAAATACAGAGCGTCCAGATAGAACTGCCGCTAATTTAATGGAGGGGCGAGTTGCTATTTTATCTGACGGAGATCCAACAGCTCTTATCGTTCCTGTTACGTTATTTGCTTTCTATCAATCACCAGATGATTATAATAACCGCTGGATTGTCGGTTCTTTCATCCGAATGATTCGCTTAGTGAGTTTTTTAATTGCCTTTCTCTTACCGGCTATATATATCGCAACAGTTGCTTTTCATCCTGATGTGTTGCCACTCGAACTCGTTTATACAATTAAAGCTTCATTAGAAAAAGTACCACTCCCTCCGATTTTTGAAGCTCTCTTAATGGAGTTGATTTTCGAATTATTGCGGGAAGCTGGTATTCGTCTGCCAAGCCGAGTTGGACAAACAATCGGTATTGTAGGTGGTTTAGTAATTGGTGATGCGATTGTAAAAGCCGGACTCGTTTCTTATACGATGACCATCGTTGTAGCCTTAACTGCTATTGCTTCTTTTCTTGTTCCATCAAATGATATGAGTTCAGCAGTGCGAATTCTTCGTTTTCCATTAATGATTCTTGCTGCTATATTCGGCTATGTAGGAATATCCTTCGGTCTAATTATAACTTTCGTTCACTTATGTCAGCTTCACTCGTTTCATACACCATATCTTTCTCCCATTGCTCCAATGCGAATAAAAGATATGAAAGATTCTTTTGTAAGACTTCCAATTTGGTCGTTTTGGGAACGACCTCATGATCCAAAACCGAAAAAAATGCAGCGCCAACATGTAACGAGAGAGGATGAGAACGGTGACAAACAAACAAAATAAAATTTCGCTAGTTCAATTTACCTTTTTCGTTATTCAATGCCAAATTGGTGTCGGTATACTTGCTCTACCAAACCGTCTTCACCCTATTGCAAAAGGTGGTGGATGGATTTCCACCCTCATCGCTGGATTTGTTATTCAACTGATTATTTTACTTATGTGGCTTTTCTTAAAACGATTTCCTGATGCTGATATGTATGAAAGTATTTGTATGCTATTTGGTAATAAGTTAGGAAAACTATTAGGTTTTGCTTATGTTTTTTATGCTACCCTTATCGGTATGACGGTTATGTTAAATGCTTGTAATGTCATTAAAGTATGGATTTTGCAGGCAACTCCTTGGTATGCCATTCTCATACTATTTACAATAGCCTGTTGTCACATAGCCTATAACACATTTAAAGTTATTGTGCGATTTTATGTCATGGCTTCTATTCTCATTTTCCCAATGGCGCTTTTAATTGCACTAGGACTTACACGCGCTGATTTTTCTTATATTTTTCCACTTACAGAAGCCGGATGGTGGAATATTATTCAAGCATCAAAAGAAACAATTACAGCCATGTATGGTTTTGAAATTATTCTTATCGCTTTCCCAAAAGTAAATGGGAGTTCTGTGGCAAAACTAAAGGCAATTTCTATCGCTAATGGATTTGTAACTCTTTTTTATACTTTTACTGTTTGGATTTGCTTTATCGTATTTAGTCCAAAACAAATCGAGCTTATTCCAGAACCAGTTGCCTACTTATTACGCTCTCTTCATATTGGGATTATAGACCGAACGGACCTAATTTTCATTCCAATTTGGATGATAACTGTTGTAGCTTCTATTGCTAGTTATTACTGCGCTGCGTCAATCGGAATTGGACATATATTCAATCTTGCTGATCATAAAAAAGCTGTTCCAATTGTTGGCCTTATTTCTTTTAGTGTCGCTTTATTTATAGATACACCTGAGCAATTAAAAGTAATTGCAAATTTCACTGATAAATTCACCTATATTTTCATTGTGGTCCTCCCTCTTTTATTTCTACTCTATTCAGTAATAAGAAATAAGAAAGGAGAACAGTATGTTCCAAAAAAGAGTTAAATTGCTTTTTATACTATGTGCTAGTTCATTCCTTTCTGGCTGTTGGGATCAAGAACCATTAAGAGAGGCCCGATTAGCCTATAGCCTTGGATACGATATAACGGAAGAAAATAAACTTCAGCAAACGATTGAACTCGTAAAAAGTTCTAGCGGCGAGCAGTCTTCATTTGAGAACGAAATACACTCTGCAACTGGCTATAACATACTTGACACAAGTGACTCATTGAAAAAAAATGTAACTGGTAACATTCGATACTTTAAATATGGTGTAAAGCTATTAGGAACGAAAATACAAAAAAAGGGGATACTGCCTTATCTAGACGTTGCTTTTCGTGATCCAACAAATCCAACCGCACTAGTAAAACTTATTGCAGTTGACGGTGAAACCTCTACAATACTTGAGAAAAAAAAGGTAGGAAACTTATTAATTGGAGATTTTTTAAAGAAAAAAATCAAAAGCTTAGAAGATATGAGCGTTTTCCCAAAGGAAACTCTAGAAACAGTGGTAACAAAAATGTTAGACCCTGGTAAAGACTTCACCCTTCCTTCAATAAAACTAAAAGGAAAAGAAGTAGTAATAAATGGAATCGCCTTATTTAATAACGATAAATTAACAGGCCTTTTACCTGCTCAGCAATCCGTACTCTTCGTATTGTTAACAGGAAATATGGGGGACAGCGCACATATTACACAAAAACTTACTGGAAGTGATTCGTCTAACACATCCGATTATTTAACGTTTGAAATTAGCCATCAAAAACTAAAAAGAGAATTAAAAATAACAACTGATAAAAAAGGTACTGTTTTCGCTCATCTAAAATTGAAACTACAAGTAATAGCTCTTGAAGCTCCAAGAGATAACCTTTACAAAATAGGAGAAAGAAAAAAATTAAATAAAACCTTGTCTAAACGGCTCACGAAAGAAGCGAAAAAAATAACCAACAAACTCCAAACAGCAAATTGTGATGCTTTCGGAATCGGCAGACATCTCATCGCTTATCATCCTGACTTATGGAAGAAAAAAAATTGGAATAAAGATTACGCAAAAGTAAAATTCAAACCTGAAGTAGAGGTAAACATTTTGTATAGTGGTGTCTTAAAATAAAAGGTTGTATGCAACTTGGCATACAACCCTTTTATTTCGTATATCGATATACAATTGATTCATACGGTCTTAACGTAAGCTTTGTAATATCCTTACTGGAATCTTTATAATTTGATACTACTACTTCTTGTTTCATACCATCTAATTGAACATGAACTGGTACGGAATACGTGATTTCTTCTCCATAGAAGTTATTTACAACAAGTAATGCTTCATCATTTACAGTACGTGTATACGCCCAAATCTTAGGATGATTCTCATCTAAAATAGCATATTCTCCTTCTGTAATAACATCATATATTTTTCTTAGTTCAATTAGTTTTTTATAATAATAAAATACAGACTCTTTATCTTCTAATGCCTTCTCTACATTTATCTCTTTAAAGTTTTCAGCTACAGAAATCCAAGGTGTACTTGTTGTAAATCCACTATTCACCTCGTCATTCCACTGCATCGGAGTACGGGAATTGTCACGAGATTTTTGTTTTAAAATACTCGTAATCTCTTCTTTTGATAGCCCTTCTTCTAGCTTTATATCATATATATTTAACGATTCTACATCACGATATTGCTCGATAGATTCGAAATTAGGATTCGTCATACCGATTTCTTCGCCTTGATAAATGTAAGGCGTTCCTTGCAGCATATGCATAGCCGTTGCTAACATTTTTGCAGATTCGTTTCGGTACTTTCCATCATCACCAAAGCGTGACACGATGCGAGGCTGATCATGATTACACCAAAATAACGCATTCCATCCCCCGCCCTTTTGCATTTCAATTTGCCAATTAGACATAATTTCTTTTAATTTAATGAAATCAAATTCAGCCTTCGTCCACTTATCACCATCCGGATAATCTACTTTTAAATGATGGAAACTAAACGTCATACTTAGTTCATTGCGCTCAGGGTTTGAATATTTAATACAATTATCAATTGTCGTAGATGACATTTCTCCAACTGTAATTACCTCTTTCCCTTCAAACACATTTCGGTTCATCTCTTGTAAATATTCATGGACACGCGGACCATCTGTATAATACTTACGACCATCACTTGTCGCAGAACTTCCTTCATCATTCAAGAAACGTTGATTTTTTGAAATTAAATTAATAACATCAAGGCGGAATCCTGTTACCCCTTTATCCAGCCAAAAGCGCATCATATCATATACTTCTTCACGAAGCTTTTCATTTTCCCAATTTAAATCAGCTTGTGTTTCATCAAATAGATGTAAAAAGTATTGCTCTGTCTTCTCATCGTATTTCCAAGCAGATCCGCCAAACTTAGACTGCCAATTATTTTTTTCATCACGCCAAATATAATAATTACGATATGGATTATTTTTATCTTCCTTCGCTTCCTTAAACCACTTATGCTCCGTCGAACTGTGGTTTACAACGATATCGAGCATGATTTCAATGTTACGTGCTTTCGCTTCTTCTAAAAGCTCTTCAAACTCTTCCATCGTTCCGTAAGATGGATCAATACTGTAGTAATCACTTACATCATATCCATTATCATTTTGTGGTGATTCGTATATCGGTGTTAACCAAATATAATCCACTCCAAGTTCTTTTAAATAATCTAGCTTCTCTGTAACTCCTTTTATATCACCAGTTTCTTTATTGTAATAGCTATTAAAGCTCTTCGGATAAATTTGATAGACCACACTTTTATGCCAATCTTTCATACTTAACTTCCTCCTACTTCTGTTTTACTCTTTTTGCAAATAACCATGTTAACGTAAATGGGATTACAACCGCGATTATCATTCCTACAATAAACATTGGAATCGATTTCGGAATGATAGAAATAAATGCTGGTAATCCTCCAATTCCGATAGCAGGTGCTAATACACCATTTAACGTAATAAATATCGCTGCCACAGCCGATCCTATAATCGCTGCATAGAACGGGAATTTTTTTCGTAAGTTCACACCAAACATCGCTGGCTCTGTAATACCGAAGTACGCTGAGATTGCTGATGTCGATGCCATACTTTTATCATTTTGATTTTTAGAAATCCAGAACATCGCTAGTGCCGCACTACCTTGCGCAATGTTAGAAAGAGCGATCATTGGCCAAATAAATGTACCACCATGTTGTGCGATTAATTGCAAGTCGATTGCAATAAACATATGATGCATACCTGTAATTACAAGCGGTGCATATAATGCTCCAAACAATACTGCTCCAACTACTGGTACTGTTTCATATACACCTACTAATCCAGCTGTTAATAAATCTCCAATATGACGTGTAACTGGACCAATAATTCCTAATGCTAACACACCTGTTACAACAATCGTTGTAATTGGTACAACTAATAATTGAATTGCATTTGGTACATGTTTCTTTAAAAAGATTTCTACTTTACTTAATACAAATGCTGCTACTAAGACCGGCAAGATTTGCCCTTGATACCCTACCTTTTCAATTTGAAATAATCCTAAAATATCGAAGTACTCAATCTTCTGTCCCTCTAAACCAGTTGCTGCTTTTCCATAATCCCACGCGTTTAATAAAGCCGGATGCACAAGCATTAAGCCCATAACAATCCCTAGTATTGGACTACCACCAAAACGCTTCGTTGCTGACCAACCGACAAGCGCTGGTAAGAATACGAATGCTGTATTCGCCATCATATTAATTAAATCCCAAAGCCCACTTAAGTTTGGATATACATCTAATAAATTTTTACCTTCAAAGAATAAGTCCTTCGCCCCTAATAGATTGTTAATTCCCATTAGTAAACCAGCTGTTACGATTGCTGGTAATATCGGCATAAATACATCTGAAAACACTTTTACAAACTTTTGAGCTGGGTTTAACTTTTGATTTCCAGAATCTTTTACGTCAGCTACTGTCGCTTCCTTCATACCTGCAAGCGTTATCAATTCAGCGTAAACACGATCTACATCCCCTGGACCGATTACAATTTGAAATACCCCAGCGTTATGAAACGCTCCCTTTACTAAGGAAACAGACTGTAATTTATCATTATCTATTTTACTTTCATCCTTTAAAGCGATACGGAGCCTCGTTACACAGTGCGCAGCTTGTTCAATATTGTCTTTTCCACCAATATACTGCAACACTTCCTCTGCTGTTTTACGATAGTCTTTCCCCATATTCCCGTCCCTCTTTTCTTTTTTTGATACCGTTTACACTTACATATTAACTCGTATATATAAGTTAGTCAACACTCGTATATACGAGTTAGCGTTTTTTTATAAAGTGAAACTTTAATCATCCCTCACCAATCGGGTGTTTACAGGTAGCTTGATCCACCTAACTTCTTTTCTCCTGCCAAATTTTAAGGTGGGAATAGCGGGATAAAAAAAAGAGATGAAACAATATTTTGTTTCATCTCTTTACTTTCTCCGCGCCACATCTGAAAAGTGAAAAATATCTAAGCGGTGGCGTGATTCTGTATATTCGAACTGACTACCATCGTACAAGTGTGTAAAGTTTTTCACAACGACAACATAGTCTGTTCCATTTAAATCTAAATACTTTCTGTCATCCTCTGTACACGGCTGTACTTCGATTACCCTCTGTGAATAGCTAATATGTAACCCTAGTTCTTTCTCAATGTATTTATAAATTGATGCAGTTGCGATTTCTCTCGTTAACCCTGGGATAAATTCAGATACAAAATGATTGATATCTAAAATTACTTTTTCTCCATCAATATTTCGTACACGTTTAATATGATCGATTTCTGTTTTTTCTTTCACATTTAACAGTTTTGCAACTTCTTTTGTCGCTTCTTCTTTCTCCATTTCCACAACTTCTGTAATACAATGACGTCCTAAACGCTCATTTTCTTCTTGAAAACTTACAATGCCACCGAAGTTAAACTCAATATTTTTTCGCTTTAAAACAAAAACACCTTTTCCATGTATTTTTTGAACATATCCACGCTCTTGCAATAAATCAACTGCTTTTCTTACAGTACCTCGGCTTGCCTCATACTGCTTCATTAATTCAGTTTCTGATGGGATTTTGCATCCCTCTTTTAATTGCTTATTATCAATAGACTTGCTGATTTCTGTATAAATTTGTTCATACTTACTCATCATCTACAATAGCCCCTTGTCACCTTCTAATTCTATATGTATTATACCACGCTACACTCTTCTGCCAATCTCTCACTTATTTTCCAGTATAGGAAAAATAAAGGTAAATATTTAATCTCTAAAACGTATTTTTATAAAAAGTTTTATATTTTTCTTTTCATTCAAAAAAGCATGTAGTATACTAATTTCAAAATCAGAGGAGAAAGGGAGCAAAGAACTATGCTTACTTATACAACAATTGTAGTTACATTTGCACAAAAACATCATCATCATACGTAACCCTTGAAACCTAGCGGAAAAATTACGCGTAGGTACAAGGGTTATTCCCATTGTACCTACGCTTTGGCAAAGAGCCATGTAGGTATTTTTTATCTACATGGCTCTTTTTTTATTACCCAAAAAGCTAGTAAAAAATGATGTTTAAGCAAACCTTACTACAAAGGAGTTAACAAAAATGGAAACGAAAAAATGGGGATTATGGATTTTAACAGCTTTTGTTATCGGAAATATGGTTGGCGGTGGCGTGTTTATGCTCCCAGCAAATTTAGCACAAGTATCAGGTCCGATGGGTTCTACACTTGCATGGAGTATTACAGGACTTGGCGTATTTATGATTGCACTCGTATTTGGAAATTTAGCAATCCGTAAACCAGAATTAAAAGCAGGACCACAAAGTTACGCTCAAGCAATGTTCCCTTCAAAAAAAGCAGGTAAAGTTGCAGGATATAGTATGGCATGGGGATATTGGGCTGCGAACTGGGCTGCAACAGCATCTGTTATTATTTCCTTTGCTGGATATTTATCAACATTCTTTCCAGTTTTACAAAGTAAGCAAATCCTTTTTTCAACGAACGGATTTTCACTAGAACTCGGAAAAGCTTTAACTTTCCTCGTATGTAGCCTTATGTTATGGGGAATTCAATATATTCTTTCTCAAAATATTGACCAGGCTGGTAACATGAACCTTCTTGCTACTATCGCAAAAATTATTGGATTTACAATGTTTATTGTGATTACATTATTCATTTTCAATGCCTCTAATTTTGGAGACGGTCAAACATTTATGAATGAAGCTGGACAATCTATTTCGTTAGGTGGGCAAATTAATTCAGCTGCTATCGCAACACTTTGGGCATTTATCGGTATTGAGTCTGCTGTAATGCTTTCAAACCGTGCAAAATCTCAGCGCGATGTAAAGAAGGCTACGATTTTCGGCTTAATTATCGCTCTTCTTATTTACATGTCAATTACTTTACTTACAATGGGAGCTCTTCCGCAAGATGCTTTAAAGGAATCTCAAAAACCATTAGTAGACGCATTAAATTTAGCAATTGGCAATAAAGGTGCCTACATCATGGCTTTACTTGCACTTGTATCTTTGTTTGGATCTACTGTTGGTTGGATTGTTGTGAGTTCAGAAGTACCTTACCAGGCAGCAAAAAATGGACTTTTCCCTAAGTTTTTCGGCAAAACAAATAAAAAAGGAAGTCCTTCAAAATCATTACTCATTACAAATGTAATGACACAAATTTTCTTATTTTCAACGATTTCTGGTTCTGTTTCAGAAGCATATAATTTCGCTATCATCGTAGCAACATTAGCATATTTAATTCCATACCTTGTTTCTACCTTGTACCAATTAAAATTAGTTATTACAGGAGAAACGTATGATGTAATGCCAGGCTCTCGAGTAAAAGATGGAATCATTACTATATTGGCATTGGTATACTCCATTTGGGTTATCAAAACGGGAACAGCTGATTTAAAAACATTCTTCTTAGGAATTGGATTGTTTATATTAGGTCTGATTCTTTACCCAATACTAATGAGAGACTCACAAAAAACAAATTAAAAAAAGAGAAGCTTCTGGCTTCTCTTTTTTATTAGAAATCTGTAATTAACTTTCCTTTTAACTCTCCTACAGATAAAGGTTTCGCATAATAAAATCCTTGTACGTAATCACAACCCATGGATTGTAGTAAACTTTCTTGTTCTACGTTTTCTACCCCTTCAGCAACTACTGCTAAATTTAAACTATGGGCAATTTCAATAACAGATTTTACAATTGTTCGCTCTGGTTGCGCGTGTTCATAATGGAATTCACGAATAAAATTACGATCAATTTTTACGATATCAAGTGGTAGTTGTTTTAAATAATATAAAGAAGAATAGCCCGTTCCAAAATCATCTAAAGCAATTAAAACGCCCATACTTCTGATTTCTTGTAATGTAGCGATAATATAATCGAAATGGCGAACAGCAATACTTTCCGTTATTTCTAAAATTAAACGATTCGGAGGAAAACCTGTTCTCCTTAAAATACTACGTACAGACAAAATAAAACGCTTTTGCATTAATTGTTGTATCGATAAATTCACTGATAATTTTAATCCTTCTTCATACTCTGGTAATGTTTTAAACAATCGGCATGATTTTTCTAATACCCAGTCCCCTAGTTTTATAATAAGTCCACACTCTTCAGCTACAGGGATAAATTCACTTGGTGAAATAGGACCTTCTGCTGTCGTACAGCGTACTAATGCCTCAACACCAGTATATTTCTTCGTTTTCAAATCAATGATAGGTTGTAATGCCACATCTAATTCTTCATCACGAATTGCCTTTTGCAAGGCGAACTCAATCTTCATTCTACGATTTATTTTGGCACGTAACTCATCTGTAAAGAAACACGCCGCGTTCCTGCCTTGTTCTTTCGCACTGTACATAGCTAAATCCGAATTTTTCAATAGTGTTTCCACATCTTGTCCATCTTGTGGATATGAACAAAGCCCTAGACTAGCTGAAATGTATACTTCATGACCTTCCAGCATAAATGGTGCCTGAAAACATGACAATACAGATGTCGCTAGCTGCCTCATCTCATCTTGTGTATGTTTTTTTGTTAACAGTACAAATTCATCTCCACCAAGCCTAGCCAGAACATCTTTCTCTCCTAACACATAATGCAATCGTGAAGCGACTTCACTTAAAAGTAAATCTCCTATCATATGACCTAACGTATCATTTACTAATTTAAAACGATCTAAATCAAAGTAAATCATACCAAATTCTATTTTCTCTACAATCATCTTATTTACAGTCGTAATTAACTGTAAACGATTTGGTAAACTCGTTAACGCATCATGGTATGCAAGTTCTCTATATCGACTTTCGCTTAACCGTAATCTTTGTTCTGCTTCTTTTCTACTACTAATATCATTTCGGATCGCAATAAACTGATATGGCTCTCCTTTTTCATTTAAAAATGGAACAATTGTTGTTTTAACCCAATAATATGTACCATCTTTTGCTTTATTTCGAATTTCTCCTGTCCAAACTTTTCCATTCAAAATACGCTTCCATAGTATTTGAAAAAATGCTTTCGGATGATATCCTGAATTTAAAATACGATGATCTTTTCCCATTAGCTCTTCTCTTGTATATTTAGAGATTTCACAAAACTTATCATTTACATATGTAATAAGACCTTTTCGATCTGTAATTGCAACAATTGAAGACTCATCTAATGCCATCTTTAAATCTCGCAATGAAGAGTCATATAATGCATGACCTCTTTGTTCTAGCATGCGCATCTCTCCTTGCTTCCTATCTGACTAAAACACAACTCGTTTCTCTTCATAGAAATAGAGATATTTCATTTCCTCATAATAGACCTTTACATAAACAATAGTTTTAAATAGGCCGATTAAAATAACATAATATTATTTGTAGTAAAAAGCAATATAATACCGTTTCAATTATAAGTAGTAGCTTCTCATCTCTCTGATTGTCTTTCCTTATTATACTGCATTCATTCTCTTACGTTCCTTTAACTAGCTCTATTCAACTAATTCCTCTTATATTTAACTTCTATTCCTTACATATCAGAATAGAAGTTAAAACATACTATACAATTATTCGCGAATAATAATATAAAAATCTAAATAGGTATATATGTTTTTGAATTACAATAACAAAATATTAACATATTTCCACCTTTATTTTGGAAGTATTTTATAAATAATTACAGTATTAAACTAAAAAAAGAGGATCACCTCTTTTTTTAGTCTAATACTGGTATGGTATTTGCTGATAACTTGGGTATGGAACTGGATATGGTGCTGGATATGTTACCGGGTACGGTGCTGGATAATAGCCTCCACTTGTTGCACCTGTTAATGCACCTGCTGTAAGCCCGCCTAACATGCCTCCTGCAAAACTTCCAGGGGAAAATCCGCCACCCCAAGAGCCACCTCCCCAGCCCCATCCACCACCGTGATGATGATGATGATCATAATGATTGTGTCCACCATGATGATTATGTCCGCCGTGATTATGGTACCCTCCATGATGATTACGATAATACAAACCGTTATGTTCTATATAGTTCATTTTTCCTCTCTCCTTTTCAAGTTCCTCGCCTTAATAAGTGTTGTATGAATAATATGGATCTTGTTGATAACCTGTATAATAAGAATAATCCTGGTAATATGGATAACTATATCCCCCATGACCAAATCCTCCAATTGGACGACCATACATTTTATTCATCCCCCTTTTCTATATCAAGACGTAATAATATACTGTATGTAGGACAAATGCGGAAAGTATAGGGAAATACCTATATTTTGTAAAAAACAAAAAACACTTTATAATAAAAATGTCACATTATATCTCCTATTTAAAAAGTCTATATTCAAGAAAGATTAGAGGAATTATATAAAAATGAAGAAACCTATCGTTCAATTATTATTAGTATTTACAATTGTATCTATCGTTCTTTTACTTTTAGATATATCAGCTATCTCGCTATATACATTCGTGGGTGCGCTATGGTCTATAACAATCGTAGGGATTTCATTCGTTATTTTTATCGAAAATAGGTCTCCCCAAAGCACATTAGCTTGGTTTTTAGTATTGGCGCTTCTACCTATTATCGGGGTACTTTTATACTCTATTTTCGGTCGTAGCCGTTGGAGAAGAAAAAAACATCTCCATCGTTCAGAAGAACAAAGAAAATTATTCCGTGAAATATTAGAAGGAAGAAGATTAGAATTATCACTCACCGTTCCGTTACATGAACGTTCCGTACATTTAACAGAAGTCGTGCAAAAATTTGGAGGCGGTCCTGCCGCAGATAGAACAACGACAAAACTTTTAACAAACGGGGATCAAACATTCTCAGAAATTTTGCAAGCTATCGAGCAGGCAAAACATCACATACATATTCAATACTATATTTATAAATCTGATGAAATTGGTACAAAAGTACGAGATGCGTTAATAAAAAAAGCAAAAGCTGGTGTTATTGTACGCTTCCTTTTTGATGGACTCGGAAGTAATACGTTAAGAAGGCGATTTTTACAGCCTATGAAAGAAGCTGGTATTGAAATTGTAGAATTTGACCCTATTTTTTCAGCTTGGTTACTTGAAACAGTCAATTATCGTAACCATCGTAAAATCGTCATTGTAGATGGAGAAATTGGTTTTACCGGCGGGCTCAACGTCGGCGATGAATATCTTGGCCGTTCAAAAAAATTCCCAGTTTGGCGTGATAGTCATTTAAAAATAGAAGGAAAAGCATTGTATAAATTACAAGCAATCTTTTTAGAAGACTGGCTCTATGCCTCTAGCGGGTTGAATACTTATTCTTGGGAGCAATTTATGAATAGACAGTACTTCCCAGGGAAAGAAATTTCAAGTGCAGAAGGTGCTGTGCAAATTGTAGCGAGTGGACCAAGCTCTGATGATAAAAGCATTCGCAATACATTATTAGCAGTTATGGGCTCTGCAAAAAAATCAATTTGGATCGCTACACCATACTTTATTCCAGATCAAGAAACGTTAACATTATTACGCTTAAGTGCGATTTCTGGAATAGATGTACGCATTTTATATCCAGGTAAAAGTGACAGTATTATTAGCGATCAAGCATCTCAATCCTATTTCACTCCACTTCTAAAAGCCGGTGCTTCCATTTACAGTTATAAAGATGGTTTTATGCACGCCAAAATTGTACTCGTTGATGATAAAATTGCAACAATCGGTACCGCAAATATGGATGTACGCAGTTTTGAATTGAATTATGAAATTATAAGTGTACTTTATGAATCAGAAACTGTGCATGATATTAAGCGAGATTTTGAAGAAGACTTTAAGCATTCTACTGAAATTAAATGGAACTCGTTCCAAAAAAGAAGTATAAAAAAACGAATATTGGAGTCTTTTATGAGGCTCATTTCTCCATTACTATAAGCAATCAATGTATTATTGATTGCTTTTTCTTTTATATTTGTCCTTCTCCTTTTCTTTGCATACCATATTAAAACAAGTTATCATAAGATGTATTGCTTTATGAAAATAATGTTAGGTGGGAAATACATGTTAGAAAAATTTCATATACATGCTGATTTAAAACAGCAGCTTTCTACAATTCATGAAAAGAATAAGCAAGAAGCTGGTGAAAATGCACATTTAATCGGTACAAAAATATATAAAGCGTCTGATAACAGCATTATCGAAGATGCTATTACAGCACTTCTTCTTGGCAAAAACATTCTATTAAAAGGGCCGACTGGTAGTGGTAAAACAGTACTAGCAGAAACTCTTTCTTCTTTATTCCAAAAACCAATGCATAGCATTAACTGCTCTGTCGACTTAGATGTAGAAGGTATTTTAGGATACAACACATTGCAAACGAAAGATGGTGCATCTGAAGTAACATTCGTTAACGGTCCTCTTATGAAAGCAATGAAGAACGGTCATTTCCTATATATTGATGAAATCAATATGGCAAAACCTGAAACGTTACCACTTCTTCACGGTGCATTAGATTACCGTAAAATGATTACAAACCCGTTTACACAAGAAGTTGTATACGGCGATGACGAATATCGTGTAATCGCTGCGATTAATGAAGGTTACGTTGGGACAAGCGAACTAAACGAAGCATTAAAAAATCGTTTCGTTATTATTGAAGTTCCTTACATCCAAGGTGATACATTAAAAGAACTATTATTAGCAGAATCAAAATTAAAAGATACTGCAACAATTGAAAAATTCGTTGCATTTGCAAGCGACCTTATGCCTTTAGCTCACGATGGACGTGTAAGTGAAGAAGCTGCCAGTATTCGTGGCATTATCGACGCATGTGATTTAGGTGTATATATTCCTGTTATGCGTGCAATTGAACGAAGCATTATTGCAAAATTAAATGATGAAACAGAACAAATGACTGTCCGTGAATTAGCAGAAAGTTATTTCTTTGAGGGATAATTCATGAGACAAATTTTTAGTGACAAAAAAATTGATGCGTCGCTGTTTCTACAAATGGAAAACTTAATGTATGCCCTTCTAAAGGAAGACGATGCCTACCTTGAATATGGCTATAAAGCATACTACGACGAGCTTGAAAAGAAAGTTGTCATTAGTCACTTTTGGGATGATCGAAAAGAAGAAGATACAGTAATCGGATTAAAAAGCGAAGTGTTCTTAAAAGCACTTGGCAATAAACATTACTCGGACATGACTTTAATTCGTTCTTATGCGATTGAATTGCAAGAATCGCCCCTAAAAAAGTTTTTAACCCAATTATTTGTTCTATTAGAAGATTTACGCGTTGAGGAAATCGTAAAAAGCTTACGCCCTGGCACAAAGCATATTTTTAGACGCCGAAAAGAAATGTATCGCAATTACTTCGGCTCACAAAATGAAATAAACCGTGTTCGTAACTATCATGGCGATCGTCTATTTTGTCTCTGTTACCTTTCATTAACGAGCGACAAATATGAAATGTTTAATAATGAATATTTCGAGCAAATTGAAGCTATTCTGCATGAAACATTCCAAGCTCGTAATACGGAAGATATTATGTATATCGTTGAGAAAATTCGCTATCGCTTAGAGGAGCTTCTTGAAAGTGATATGCTTAACAACTATTTCGGGCATGCACCGCTTTATTTATCTGTCATTGCAGACGAAAAAAACTGTCGCGTCGAAGATTTAGCAAATGATGATACGCAGCTCATAGATGACGATGAAAATAAAAACAAAATGGATGAAAGCTTCTCAACATGGCACCGTGAAAATAAAAACAATGAAAACGAGAATTTCTTACGCTTTGAATTAGAAAGCGGAACAAAGACAAATATGATGGGTGATACTGCTCGTGAATCGGAAGATGGCGATCAGGCACTAGGTTCCGTACAAGGTACTTCTCAAAAAAGTACACAATCTAACTTTGATGGTGCTAACACAGAAGAAGCACGAGCTTCACACGCTTCTAGCCAAAACGACGGTGCATACGGTAAGTATAACACTGGCGCTTCTCATACATTTAAAGAAGCACGTAAACCAAATCCTGACGAGAAAAAAGATTACCAAGCTATCAAATCAGTCGTTAATAAAGATGTAAAAGAATTAAAGAAAATTATCGAAAAAACGATTGAAAATAAAACAAACGCAAACAGTGATAAATATTACGGAAGACTTCGTAAGAAATTCCTTCGTATTTATACTGAAAAGCAGCCTCGCATGTTTTATAAAAAAGGGCAAGAATCACAAGAGCTCGACGTTGCATTCCAACTACTAGTGGACTGCTCTGGTTCTATGTATAACAAAATGGAAGAAACGAAAAAGAGTGTGGTCCTATTCCATGAAGCGTTGAAATCTTTAAAAATCCCGCACGCTATTAGCGGATTTTGGGAAGATGCTTCTAGTGCTAAACCTGAAGATAAGCCGAACGTTATCCATGAAGTTGTAACGTATAAAAACTCAACGTTACCAAACGTTGGTCCCGAAATTATGCAGCTTCGTGAAGAAGAAGATAATCGCGATGGATATATTATTCGTATCGTTTCTGAAAAGCTTGCAAAAAGACCAGAAAAGCATAAATTCTTACTTGTCTTCACAGACGGTGAGCCTTCTGCACTAGACTACCAACAAGACGGTATTTTAGATACGCATGAAGCTGTCAAACTTGCTCGTAAAAGTGGTATGGAAGTAATCGGAATCTTCATCGAAGAAGGCGAAGCGAAAGAAGCAACTTATCAATTAATGAAGAACATTTATAACCATCACTTCTTAGTTGCAAATCACGCTGAAGATTTACGATTGAAGATTAAACCGCTATTGAAAAAGTTATTACTGAAGACGATTGAATAGAAAAACAGGAGCGTTGTCGCTCCTGTTTTTTTCTTTCAATCACTTTGTTTCTGGTTGAAACTTGTATGGAATGGCTATTTCTAATAATGATTCAAATCCCCCGTCATAGTATGGGAATCGCTCATTTGCGATTGTTCGATCCACCCACTCTATTGCAGAAATTTCCTCTTCATCTTCTGCCATAAGTTCACCTTTTACTACATTTGCTCGGAATGTAAAAAATAGCGCATGATTCCCTGACTCTTTAAAGAATTTTTCATTGATCGCAACAAGTCCACCTAACGTAGCAGTTAAACCTGTCTCTTCTTTCACTTCTCTTATTAGTGCTTCCTCTAATATTTCACCTTTTTCCACAGCCCCGCCTGGCAATGACCAAACGTTTTGTTCTACATTATGTACCATTAATATTTTATCTTTTTCTTCATCATGTATGAGTGCATATACGACATCAACTCTTTGCATGTTGCTTTTCTTCCTTCCTAAAATAATGAAGAGCCAATTCCTAAGAATTGGCTCTTCCTATTAATTCATTACTAACTCAGCTATGTGCTTTTTTTTTAACTTAGCCAACATGTCCGTTGTCATTTTGTCTAAATCGTATTCTGCTTTAAAGCCCCACTCTTGCATTGCCGCAGTTGCGTCAATAGAGTTTGGCCAGCTATCAGCGATTGTTTGACGAGCAGAGTCTACTGCGTAATCCATTGTAAACGTCGGAATGTGTTTACGAATTGACGCTGCGATTTGCTCTGGCTCGAAGCTCATTGCTGTAATGTTAAACGCATTTCTATGCACTAATTTATTTGGATCAGCTTCCATTAATGAAATGATTGCTTGTAAAGCATCAGGCATATACATCATATCCATGTATGTTCCCTCTGCAATGTATGAGGTGTATGTGCCTTTTTTAATTGCCTCATAATAAATTTCAACTGCATAATCAGTTGTTCCGCCTCCTGGAGGAGCTACGTAAGAAATTAAACCTGGGAAACGTACACCGCGCGTATCAACGCCAAACTTTTGATGGTAGTAATCACATAGTAATTCTCCTGCTACTTTGTTTACCCCATACATCGTAGTAGGACGTTGGATTGTGTCTTGTGGCGTATTATCTTTCGGCGTTGATGGCCCGAATGCACCGATAGAGCTTGGCGTGAAGAACTTACAGTTTAATTCACGAGCTGCTTCTAGAGCATTTACCAGTCCGCCCATATTTAAATTCCAAGCAAATAACGGATTTTTTTCCGCTGTTGCTGAAAGTAACGCTGCTAAATGAATAATTGTATCTACTTCATTACGCTTTGCAATATCATGTAACTTTTGTCCATCTGTTACATCTAACGTTTCAAATGGACCAGACGTTACTACTTCGCTATCTGTTTCACGAATATCTGTTGCAATAACGTTCGATGCACCGTATACATCACGAAGTTTCATTACAAGTTCAGAACCAATTTGCCCTAAAGAACCGGTTACTAGAATTTTTTTCATTTTTCCCACTCCTCATTTGCAAGCTATTCAAAAGATGTCGTTATTTAAATGATACCCATTTCTTTCCCTACTTTTTCATACTTACGAATTGCTTCATCTAACATTTCTTTCGTATGAGCTGCTGTAGGCATATTACGAACGCGGCCCGTTCCTTTTGCCACAGTTGGGAATACAATAGATTTTGCGTATACGCCTTCTTCATTTAGACGTTTACTAAATTCTTGTGTTAATACTTCATCACCAATAATACAAGGTGTAATTGGTGTTTCGCTTTCTCCAATGTTAAAGCCAAGTTCTTTTAGCCCTTGTTTTAAATAGCGACCATTTTCCCATAGACGATCATGCAGTTCTGTGCTTTCCATTAAGATTTCAATTGATCTCATGCAAGCTGCTGCATCAGCTGGTGTTAACGCTGTAGAGAATAAGAATGGGCGTGAACGAACTTTTAACCAATCAATTAAGTTTTGTTTCCCAGCTACATATCCACCAATTACCCCAATTGCTTTTGATAATGTACCAATTTGGAAATCAACTTTATCAGACAGACCGAAGTGCTTTACAGTTCCTGCACCTTTGCCAAGTACACCTGAACCATGTGCATCATCTACGTATGTCATTAAATCTAATTCTTCTGCAATCTCAACAATTTCTGGTAGTTTTGCAACATCTCCATCCATTGAAAAGACACCATCTGTAATTACCATTAATTTATTGTAAAGACCTGATTCTTTCGCCGCAATGGCTTTTTGGCGTAAATCTTCCATATCAGAATGCTTATATACAATAATTTTTGCTTTTGATAGACGACTACCATCAATAATAGATGCATGATTTAATTCATCTGAAAGAATCGCATCATTTTTATCCATAACAGCTGAAATCGCTGCCATATTACAGTTGAACCCTGATTGATAAGCAATCGCTGCTTCTGTATGTTTAAACTTTGCAATTGTTTCTTCCAATTTAATATGCAAATCTAAAGTACCGTTAATTGTACGAACAGCTCCTGCTCCAACGCCGTACTTATGAATGGCACCAATTGCTGCTTCTTGCAAACGGCTATCTGTCGCTAATCCAAGATAGTTGTTTGAAGATAAGTTAATATATTCTTTTCCGGCAATTGTAATAATCGGTCCATTTGAACTCTCAAGCGGATCAATTACGTTATAAAGCCCCTTTGATTTTAAATCCTCTAAATTCTCTTCTAAAAATTTCGCAAGTGTTTTACTAGACATCGTGAAGCCTCCCATCGTTCATGTAAGCGAATTATTGTCTTAATAGTTCTAATAATTCCTCTACTAGCTTAACACGTTTTCAGAATTTATTATAGAAAAATAGTTTAAAGTAACCGCTTACAACTTTAAATTATAAATGATTCATTACAAGAAATCTATCTTTTACTTTTCATATTTGATAGAATAAAAAAAATATTTAGGAGGGCTCAGAAATGGCATTTATAGAATCTGACGTATATAATAACGAAGCATTTTTTGAACAATATATGAAACGAAGATATCGAGAAAATAGCCCAAATGAGTCAATCGAAAAGCCAGCATTCTTCCAGATCATTGGTGATGTAAAAGGAAAACAAATTCTCGATTTAGGTTGTGGTGACGCTAAGTTTGGCGAGGAATTATTAGCAAATGGCTGCCACTCTTACACTGGCATTGAAGGCTCTCAGCTTATGTATGAAAAAGCTAAAAAACAACTAGAAAATAAAAATGGATCTGTTCATTTTATAAACCTCAAAGATTATACATACCCTCCTTCTACCTTCGATTTAGTTACATCTAGACTCGCCTTACATTATATTGAACATCTTGATACTATTTTTCAAAATGTATACAAAACTTTAAAACCAAACGGTGTTTTTACCTTTAGTGTTCAACATCCCGTTATTACCTCTTCATTTGAAAGCTTACAAACAAGCGGCAAGAGAACAAGTTGGCTCGTTGATGATTACTTCAAAATAGGAAAACGTGTTGAGCCATGGATTGATCAAGAAGTTATTAAATATCATCGTACAACAGAAGAATATTTTACATTATTACAACAAGCTGGTTTTACCATTACAAACCTAAAAGAAGCTACACCAAATAAAGCCTATTTCAAAAATGAAGAAGAGTATGAACGGCGTTTACGAATTCCTCTCTTCCTCTTATTTTCTTGTAAAAAATAAAAAGGAGATGAGTCATCATCTCCTTTTTTATCTCATTGCTTGAGCAACTTTTTTAACCAATCGTCTTCCTCTTCCGTGCGGGATACAAAGTGGTGTTCCAAATAACGGATCTGTACTGATTTGACACTCCATTCGGAATACATCACGTACTAGTTTTTCGTCTACCACTTCTTCAGGCTTACCTTGTGCATATATTTGTTTATCTTGAATTGCTACAATATTATCTGCATAGCGACATGCTAAATTTAAATCGTGTAATACCATAACAATTGTTCGTTGTTCTGTTTCATTTAATTCGAATAATAAATCTAGCACTTCAATTTGGTGAGTCATATCTAAATATGTAGTCGGCTCATCCAGTAAAATAATATCTGTATCTTGTGCAAGCGTCATTGCGATCCAAGCACGTTGACGTTGTCCACCTGAAAGAGCATGCACATCGCGCTCAGCAAATTCTGTCATACCCGTTGCTGCAAGTGCCTTCTGTACCATTTCCTCGTCTTTTTCCGACCATTGCTTCAGCCAAGTTTGATATGGATAACGCCCTTGTTTTACAAGTTGCAATACTGTAAGACCTTCTGGTGCTTGAGGCCCTTGTGGTAATATCGCCATTTGACGAGCAATTTGCTTCGTTTGCATACTTTGAATTGCTTGATTATCTAACAAAATGTCCCCAGTTGTTGGCTTTAACAATCTAGCTAGTGAACGTAATAAAGTTGATTTTCCGCAACCGTTAGAACCGATAAAGATTGTAATTTCACCTTTTGGAATTTCTAAATTCAACTCATCAATAATAATTGTTTCACCATAAGACAGCGTCAAACGTTTCGTCTCCAATGCTTTTTGCATATTCATCTCCCTTTATGAATTCCGACTTTTATAAAGTAAATAAATAAAATAAGGTGCACCAATCGCTGATGTAAATACCCCTGCTGGAATTTCAAGTGGCGCGAAAACTGTACGCCCAATTAAATCTGCAGCAAGTACTAGAATTGCACCGATAATTGCCGCAACTGGGAGCAATGCACCATAGAAAGAGCCAACTAATCTTCTTGAAATATGAGGTGCCATTAAACCGACAAATCCAATTCCTCCTGCGAAAGCGACTGCTCCACCAATTAAAGCTGTACTAAGTAGTAACATGAATATACGCGACTTCGTTAAAGGAACACCAAGCCCTACTGCTATATCATCTCCTAGCTCTTGTGCATTTAAATGTCTAGCAGCGATAAATGATACGATCGTTAAAATGAGAACCCAAGGCGCAAGTACCATAACATTTTCCCATGAAGAACCATAAACCGTGCCTGTAATCCATACATTCGCTTGACTCGCTTGATAAATTGGGGCTAACAACATAAATAAAGTCGTTGCCGCTTTTGTTAATGCCCAAAATCCAACACCAATTAAAACAAGACTACTTGGTGATAACCCGTCATTTCTCCATGCAAATAAATATACAAAAAACGCAACAATCGTCGCACCAACAAAAGCTGCGAGCGGCATATAATGAATGCTTACTGTTAGCGCATTATTTTTATCACTAAATATCGCTAAAAAGAGTACTACTGCTACGCTTGCACCACCTGTTATTCCAATGATATCCGGAGAAGCAAGTGGATTTCGAACGAGCCCTTGTAAAATACACCCAGCTACAGCAAGCGCGATTCCTACAAGAATGGCAATTAAAATACGTGGCATACGAAACTTATTTACAACCATATTTGACATCGCATCGCCATTTCCAGTAATCGCTTGCCATACATCATAAGGAGGAATTTTCATATCGCCCATTCCTGCACTGGCAAAAAATAATCCTATTAAAATAGCTAATAAACTGAATAAGACTAGGATAGCTCGTTTATACATTAAAAATGAGAACCTATCTTTTCCTATACGAAACGGAATATACTTCTTCATTTGCTAAGCCCTCTCTTACGTGCAATATAAATAAAGAATGGGGCCCCAATAAATGCTGTCATAACCCCTACTGGTACTTCTTGTGGCATAATGACATATCTTGCTGCTATATCAGCTAAGAGTAATAGGATTGCACCTAACAAGCCGCTATACGGTACTCTCCACCTATGATCTACTCCAACAAGAGCTCTTGCAAAATACGGAGTAATAATACCAATAAATCCAATTGGACCAGCGACCGCAACTGAACCACCCGACAACAGTACAATAATAAGGAGTACGAGTGATTTCATTAAAATTGTTCGTTGCCCAAGTCCTTTTGCAACGTCTTCCCCCATCATTAATGTATTTACTTTCCCCGCCATCATAAGAGATGCAATCCAACCTACTAATAGGTACGGGAATACAGATTGTAATATTTCTAACTTTCTTCCTTGTACAGATCCAGCAAGCCAAAATAATACCTCTTCCATCGCCTTTTCATTTAAAACAAGTAACCCTTGTGTTAATGATGAGAATAAAGCACTTATCGCGACACCTGCTAATGTTAACTTAAGAGGGGTTGTCCCTTCTTTCCCTAAAGAACTAGAAGCAAATACAAGTACTGCTGCAACTGCCGCTCCTAAAAAGGCAATCCAAGTGAAAGCTGATAAAGACGTAACAGAAAAAAGTACAATTGCTACAACTATAAAGAAAGCAGCACCTGAATTTAATCCAATAAAATCTGGAGAAGCAAGTGGGTTCTTAGTTAAAGTTTGCATCAAACAACCCGCGATGGCTAAACTAGCACCAACACTGGCCGCAATTAGTGCCCTTGGTAGACGTACATTTTGAATAATAATATGCTCATTTGAACCATTAAAATGGAAAAATGCATCTAGCGCTAATTTCCAGCTCGTATTTGTATATCCAAAAATAATACTTCCCCAAATACAAATAACGACTACAATGATTCCAACAAGTAACCCAATCCATTTTGCTTGATTTGTTTTTAATAACATGCAGCGTTTCCCCTTCAATGTATAATGATACGTTGTTAGTGTATTTCAACTTAATTCTCATTGTCAACGATAATGAGAATTATTTTCATTGACAATTGGACCATGAAGTATTAATATCATGCTTGCTATTAAAAAAATTCTCAATATGTAGGGGGTACATAATGAATTTCATGAGAAAGAAATCGTTTACATTATTTGTATTTTTACTAGCATTTTCACTTCTTTTGAGTGCTTGTGGAAATACAGATAGCAAAGAAGAAGCAACGAAAGATACTAAAAAGGAAATGATCACTGTAGAGCATGCGATGGGTAAAACAGAAGTCCCTGCTAACCCAAAACGCATCGTTGTCTTAACAAATGAAGGAACAGAAGCTTTACTTGCCCTTGGTGTAACACCAGTAGGTGCTGCTGAAGCACCTACTGGGAACCCATGGTATCCACATACAAAAGATAAACTGAAAAATGTAAAAACTGTCGGTACGGAACTTCAAGTAAATGTGGAAACAATCGCTTCTCTAAAACCAGACTTAATCATTGGTAACAAACTTCGCCACGAAAAAGTATATGAGCAATTAAAAGGTATTGCTCCTACTGTTTTTTCAGAAACACTACGCGGAGAATGGAAAGATAATTTCAAACTTTATGCAAAAACTGTAAATAAAGAAAAAGAAGGGCAAAAGGTTTTAGCTAATTACGACAAACGTATAAAAGACTTACAAGGCAAACTTGGAGATCAAGTAAATCAGGAAATCTCTATGGTCCGCTTCATGCCTGGTGATGTTCGTATTTATCATGGCGATACATTCTCTGGCGTTATTCTAAAAGAGCTTGGTTTCAAACGTCCTGGTGATCAAAATAAAAATGACTTTGCAGAACGTAATGTGTCTAAAGAGCGTATCCCTGCAATGGATGGAGATATCATTTTCTACTTCACATACGATAAAGGTAATGAGAAAAAAGGTTCTGAATTAGAGAAAGATTATATAAACGATCCTCTATTCAAAAATTTAAATGCTTCTAAAAACAATAAAGTGTATAAAGTTGATGATGTAATTTGGAATACAGCTGGTGGTGTACTAGCTGCGAACTTAATGCTAGACGACATTGAAAAACGCTTTATTAAATAATAAAAAATAACCAACTCCCTTTTCTATGGAGTTGGTTATTTTTATTTCAGTGAACTGTCACATTATTTCATTTTGTATTTTTATTCCCAATATGTTATATTATAAAAGTAAATAAAATATATTTTCTTTATACCAGAATAGATTCTCTAATCTAAATTTTCTGATTAATCACTATTTTATTTTCTTTTAGAATTCAATTATTACATTTGAAAACGCTTATTATATCGTTTTCAGGGAAAAATACAATAACGGTTGAAGAAAAATAGAATTTTTTTAGAAATTTTCTTTCTATTTCCATATAATTCTATTGACTTCTAAATATTTTGTGAATTAAAATAATTACATAAATATCCGTTATACAGGATTAGGGGGAAACAAAAATGGATGCAGCTTTAAAATTAGAAAAAGCTGGAGAACAACAATCACCAAAAAAACATCCACCAGGGTTATACTTGTTGTTCTTTACAGAGGCATGGGAAAGATTTAGTTATTACGGAATGCGTGGCTTATTAGTTCTTTATTTAACAACGAGCTTAGTAAGCGGCGGTTTAGGATTTGATAAAGCAGTTGCAGTACAAATATACGGTCTTTTCACAATGTTCGTATATTTCACACCGATTATCGGTGGTTGGTTAACTGACCATTTCATTACGAAGCGACATGCCATTACCATCGGTGGTATCATTATGGCACTTGGTAACTTTGTACTATTTTCAATGAACACGAAAACTGGACTATTTTTAGGATTAGGATTATTAGTTATTGGTAACGGATTCTTCAAACCAAATATTTCGACTTTATTAGGTCAACTATATAGCGAAAACGATTCTCGTCGTGATAGTGCCTTTACTATCTTCTACATGGGAATTAACTTAGGAGCTTTTGTTGCTCCATTCATTTGCGGTTATTTCGCAGATTATAAATACGGATTCTTAACAGCATGTATCGGTATGATTATCGGTCAGATTGCATTTAATTTATTAGCTCCTCGTTACTTAGGATCTATCGGAACAACTGTTGTTGGAAAACAATCTAAAGAAAACAATGCAAAAGTAATTGAGAAAAAACCTTTAACATCACAAGAGAAAAAACGTACAGTTGCAATTTTAATTTTAACTTGTTTCGTTGTATTCTTCTGGGCAGGATTCGAGCAAGCAGGTAGTTCTTTAACACTTTACACAGATAAGTTCGTGGATCGTACAATTGGTGGATTTACAATTCCAACACCTTGGTTCCAATCTGTAAACCCATTGTTCATTATCATATTGGCATTACCTGTTTCTGCATTATGGATTAAACTTTCAAAAACAAAAAATGGTGATTTAAAAATCCCAACAAAAATGGCATTAGGTATGATTTTACTAGGGATCGGATACTTAGTTCTAACTTTAGCTGTTTTAAAAACTGGTAGTGATGAAAGTAACATTACAATAAAAGCAAACTTATTATTCATTGTATTCACTTACATGTTCCACACAATCGGTGAGTTATTCTTATCACCAATCGGATTATCTATGGTAAGTGCAATCGCTCCTGTTAAATTAGCATCATTATTAATGGGTGTATGGTTAGCTGGTACTGGATGCGCTAACTTGTTAGCAGGACAATTAGCTGCTTTCACTCAATCTTTAGGATACTTAGAAGTATTCGCAAGCATCGGTATTATCGTAATCGTACTTGGATTAGTACTTCTTATGTTCTCTAAGAAAATTGCACATATGATGGAATAACACACAAAAAAGACGCTTCTAAAATTTAGAAGCGTCTTTTCTATTACTTCTCCTCTAAAGCCGTCACGTCCACGTGAACGCTTTCTCCAGGATTAGATACATCATACACTTGAGCAATCCCTCTCTGCTCATCACAGCTCTCAATCCATACTGGTACACCCTCATATGTAACATCAACTCTACTTGAAGAAGATAAGATTTGTTGCACGCGTTTTATATCCATACTATTATTCCTCCTTTACTTACTGCACTCCTTTCTATTTTTTCTTTTCCCTTTAGAATATATTCGGTAAAGCAACATGTTGATAAATAATCTTTTCTTCCAAATAAAAAAGACGTATATTTCACACGTCTCTTCCCATAATATTCAAATTTTAAGAAAATAATGTTTTCACTACTTCACTTACTTTATCATTATGAATTTGATAATACACTTCTAATCCTCGTCTTTCAAAGCGTACTACTTTATTTTGCTTTAATTTCGTTAAATGTTGTGAAACCGTTGATTGTGGAATTTCTAATACTTCCTGTAATTGCGTTACATTACACGTTCCACGTTGCATTAATTCCATTACTAGGCGTAGACGCAATGGATGCGCTAACGCTCTTAACATTTGTACATCTTCTTCTGAAATATGACATTCGAATTGATTTTGGCTCATAAAGTTCCCCTCGTTTTCGTTTTTATTTTCTTTTTATTTATTTATATATCTGTTCTTATATTTCCTGTTACGACATAACTTTATCAACCTAGAACGCTGAAAAATTTTTCCACTTTCATCAACAAAGAGTTCAGGAAAAACCCCTGCTGATTTTGAATATTATACTATATGATATAACGAAAAAGCAAAACAAAGGATTAGGAATACATTGCTTACAAATGTTGTTTTATCAAGCTTTTTGTTATATTTTCACCTCATCGAAACGTATAGTAACGATATTGTAAAATACCATCTATAATTGATAACTTTTCGTAAAGTGATTGAACCATACTTAACCTTTTTGTTACGCAAAAAGGAATTTTCAGTAAAAAATGATAACATGATAAAAAAATAAATATTTATTATTTTTTATCATGTTATCATTTGACTGTTATTCAAAACTTCCTATTAAATATATACACCTTTCCTGTTTTACTAGATCAAACAGATCAGTGCCGCCTATCCAATTATAAAGTTTGTCCCATCCTCCACTGATTATTAGCCCTCACCAATCAAGCGTTTATTGGATAAAAGAATATACAAATAATTTATACAGCGCACTCAAATAAACTCGAGTGCGCTTTTTGTCTACTTTATGAACAAAATGTTACTTTTAATACTATTATGGAATAATTATACTTTTTTACGTTGACAATAGTGTTGAAGGAGAATATACTAAGCATGTAAGTTGATTGTGAATAGTTTCACAAATAATGTGAATTTCTTCACATACAAATAGATAGGAGTTGTCATTATTATGAGTACTTGGACACAAATTTATGACCCATTAAACAATATTTGGTTATCTGCACTAATCGCAGCACTTCCAATTTTCTGCTTCATCCTTTGTTTAATGGGACTCAAAATGAAAAGTTACATGGCTGGTCTTTACAGTGTGATTGTCGCTATTATTCTTGCTATATTTGTTTATAAAATGCCAGCAACAGTAGCTGTAGCATCTGCCGGATTCGGTGTTTTATCTGGATTTTATCCAATTTGTACTATCGTTATCGCAGCAATTTTCCTTTATAAATTAACTGTTAAAACAGAGCAATTCAATATCATTCGTGATAGTATTTCAAGCATTACAAATGATCAACGTCTACAAGTATTATTAATCGCTTATTCTTTCGGTGCTTTCTTAGAAGGCGCAGCTGGTCTAGGGGTTCCAGTTGCTATTACAGCTGCACTACTTGTAGGTATGGGCTTTAATCCATTAAAAGCAGCAGGTATTTGTTTAGTGGCTAACATCGCTGGTGGTGCTATGGGTGCTATGGGTATCCCAGTTACAGTACCTGCACAATTAACTGAACTTGATGCATTAACTATTGGTCGTCAAACTGTTATGATTTTACCTTTCATTAGCATTATTTTACCTTTCTTACTTGTTTCAATGGTCGATGGAATGAAAGGTATTAAAGAAACTTGGCAAGGTATTCTTGTAAGTGGTGTTTCATTCGCAATTACTCAGTTCCTTGTAACTTACTTCTTAGGAGCAGAACTGACTAATATTTTCGCAGCCGTTGTAAGTATGGTCTCTCTTGCATTATTCTTACGTGTTTGGCAACCAAAATCTTCTGCTAAAGAAGAAAAACAAGAAGCAACAGAATCTCATACATTCAATCAAATTTTATATGCTTGGTCTCCATTCGTATTCTTAACTGCATTCGTAACAGTCTTTAATTTAAAACCGATTAAAGCTTTATTTGCTCCGGATGGCGCATTAGCAAACTTAGTATTTAACATTCAGTTCCCTGGTCTTCATAATGTGGTTATGAAAACTACACCAATTACAAAAGCAGATACACCGTTCGCAGCGATTTTCAAATTCGATGTATTCTCTTCTACAACTACTGCGATCGTACTAGCAATTATCGTTTCACTTATCGTTTACCGCGTAAAAGGTAAAATGGTTAAAGAATTAATGATTGAAACAATGAAAGAATTAAAAGCTCCAGTATATACAATTTGTAGCGTTATCGCTTTAGCTTATGTAGAGAACTACTCTGGTATGTCATCTACACTTGGACTTGCATTCTCTTCTACTGGTAATGCATTCCCAGTTCTTTCTCCAATCTTAGGATGGATCGGCGTATTCATTACAGGTTCAGTAGTATCAAGTGGTTCATTATTCGCACCACTTCAAGCAGTAACAGCAGACCAGTTAAACATCGTTCCTTCTACTCTCGTTGCCTTAAACGTAGTAGGTGGTACAATGGCAAAAATGGTTTCACCACAATCTGTAGCAGTTGCTTGTGCAGCAGTTGGACTAGTTGGTAAAGAATCTGCTTTATTTAAAACAGCAATGAAATATAGCTTAATCTTCTTAGCTGTTATTAGCTTACTTCAATTAAACGCTGTATTTAATATCTTTTAAAAATAAAACACCGATCCAAATGGATCGGTGTTTTTCACATTACATTTTTTTATTCTTTAATAACGAAGCTCCCGCAATTTCGGGATGCGTCATTTCGAATGGATCTAAAATAATATCCAATTCTTCTTCTGTCAGGACACCATGTTCTAAACATAGCTCTCTAACAGATTTTCCTGTTTCAATCGCTTCACGCGCAATACGAGATGCTGCTTCATAACCGATATGAGGGTTAACCGCTGTAATAATTCCAACACTTTTCTCAACATATTGCTTCAGCAATTCTTCATTCGCTGTAATTCCTTTAATACAATATTCACGGAATACACGGAATCCGTTATTCATAATACTGATAGATTGAATTAAATTAAATACGAGTACAGGCTCCATTACGTTTAACTCTAATTGCCCTGCTTCTGAAGCTAAGCAAATTGTATGATCGTTTCCGATTACTTGGAAAGCAACTTGATTAATTACTTCTGCCATTACTGGATTTACTTTACCTGGCATAATAGATGAACCTGGCTGACGAGCTGGCAATTGAATCTCCGCTAATCCAACACGTGGTCCAGACGCCATAATACGAAGATCATTTGCAATTTTAGACATGTTCATCATACATACTTTTAATGCTGCAGACACTTCTGTGTATGCATCTGTGTTTTGCGTTGCATCAACTAAATGCTCTGCACCAACAAGTGGGAATCCGCTAAATGTTCGTAAGTGTTTAACCACTTTTTCAATATACATAGGGTTTGCATTTAGTCCCGTACCAACAGCTGTCGCACCCATATTCACTTCATATAAATGTTGACGAGACTGCTTAATTCTTTTTATATCACGCTCAAGCACGCGGCTATATGCTTCAAATTCTTGTCCAAGGCGAATCGGAACTGCATCTTGTAAATGCGTACGCCCCATTTTAATAACATGATCAAACTCTTTTGCCTTATCACGAAAAGCAGTATGAAGTCCTTCCATTGTAATAAGAAGTTCTTCTAACATCATAAGAGTTGCAATATGAATCCCCGTTGGAAACGCATCATTTGTTGATTGAGCCATGTTCACGTGAGTGTTTGGGCTAATTTTCGCATACTCACCTTTTTCGTATCCTATACGTTCTAGTGCTCTATTAGCAATTACTTCATTCGTATTCATATTAATAGAAGTTCCAGCACCGCCCTGAATTGGGTCTACAATAAATTGATCGTGGAACTTTCCATCAACAATTTCTTGTGCTGCTTCTGCAATTTCGTGTCCAATATCTTTAGATAAGTAACCAGTATCCATATTCGCAAGTGCCGCCGCTTTTTTCACAATTGCCATTGCTGTAATGAGTGACGGATGAATGCGATATCCTGTAATTGGAAAGTTTTCTACGGCGCGTAATGTTTGTACACCATAATAAGCTGCACTCGGTACTTCCTTTTCACCTAAAAAGTCTTTTTCTATACGTATATCCTTCGTTGCTATCATTTTCATCACCTATACTTTTCATTCTAAATCCTTATCTAAAAAATTCGCCCTCTAAATAACGAGTATCATCCAGAAGAATTTTTCAGTATCCACCTTCACTATATAGCACCTTTTTTGAAAGCGCAAACATTTATTTTTCTATATATCCTTTTTATTAAAGTTTATAGAAAATCATTCTTCTACTTTCTTTATTTCCACTCGTTTAATTTGATGCATATCCTTTTCAAGGACTTTAAAATAAAAACCGTGTTTCTCAATAACATCCCCTTCAGCAACGATTTGTTTTTGTACCATAATCCAGCCACCAATTGTATCTACATCATCAGCGATTAAGTGTATGCCAAATAAATCATTCACTTCACTAATAAGCACTTTCCCCTCTACGATTTTACAACCTTCACTTATATGTTCTATCGGTGGGTGTTCATCTTCATCATATTCATCTCGGATTTCTCCAACAATTTCTTCTAAAATATCTTCTAGCGTAACAATCCCTGCTGTACCACCATATTCATCATATAATACAGCTAATGGAATGTGTCTTCTTTGCATTTGTAATAATAAATCATGAATAGGGATATTTTCTAACACTTCAATAACTGGACGGGTATATGGTGTAATCGAGCATTCCTCATCTTGATTTCCATCCATATAACGAATAAATAAATCCTTTACATTAACCATTCCAACAATTTCATCTTTATCTTCGCCAAATACAGGATATCTCGTGTACTTTTCTTGTGCGATTACTTTAATATGTGTTTCAAATGGTTCATCTTCATATAAGCCTACAACCTCCGTACGAGGTACCATAATTTCTTTTGCAACCCTATTATCAAATTCAAAAATGTTATTTACGTATTTAAATTCTCGTTGATTAATCTCACCACTCTCATAGCTTTCAGATAAAATTAATCTGAGTTCTTCCTCTGAATGAGCTACTTCATGTTCAGAAGCAGGAGGCAAACCAAATAAACCTGTTACAAGCCTTGCTGAACCATTTAAAGCCCAAATAAAAGGATACATAACCCGGTAAAAATAAATAAGCGGCTTTGATAATAATAAGCTAACTTGCTCTGCCTTTTGTATAGCGAACGTCTTCGGAGCAAGTTCACCAATGACAACATGTAAAAATGTAATTACTGCAAAGGCAATAATAAATGAGACTGTACTGGAAACTGCAGGAGATAAATGTAATTTTAAAAATAACGGCTCAAGTAAATGTTTAATGGTTGGCTCCCCTAACCACCCGAGCCCTAAAGCAGTAATCGTAATCCCTAACTGACATGCTGATAAATACTCATCTAAATTTGAAGTTACTTTTTTCGCTGCCAATGCTCCTCGTTTTTTTTCACTGACGAGTTGATCAATACGACTACTACGTACCTTAATAATTGCAAACTCAACAGCCACAAAAAAGGCTGTTAATCCAATAAGAATGGCTACCATCAATAATTTTAAAATATCCACATATGTTCTTTAGCTTTCTTAGCTAAAGTTACACCTCCTTTTAAAAAGAAGTTTCACTTTAGTTTCTTCATTTACTTGAAAGCAACCCTATATAAAATTCACCAATTTTCAGCTCTCATACAATTCTAAAGGCAAGCCATCAGGATCTTGGAAAAAGACGAATTTTTTATCCGTGATTTCATCAATACGTATCGCTTCAGTCTCTACGCCGCATTGCTTTAAATGCTTTACAGCTTCTTCTATATTTGTAACAGCGAATGCTAAATGTCTAAGTCCAGCTGCTTCTGGAAAACTTGGCCGCTCAGGCGGACTCGGAAAGGAAAATAATTCGATTTGATACTCCTCTCCCACGCATAAATCTAATTTATAAGAGTCTCGTTCCTTTCTATATACTTCATTTAATGTTTTAAATCCTAATATTCTAGTGTAAAAATCCTTTGACACCTCATAATTCGAACAAATAATTGCAACGTGATGTACTCTACATATATTCATGGTCTCTCTATTCCTTTCTTTACCAAAGATGCATATTCTCCCTTGAAATGACAAACATATATAGCAGAATATCTCTTTTAGGGGGCTTGCTATGAAATTCATCACTTTTTTTGTCGGACTTATCGTTGTTTTTTTCCTTGCCTACATTGCTAGCAATAATAAAAAACATATTAAATTTAAGCCGATTTTTATCATGCTTATTATACAATTAATTTTAACTTATTTATTATTAAATACAGAAATCGGACTTGTGCTTATCACAATCATTTCCAGCCTATTTACAAAGCTACTCGCGTATGCTGCTGATGGTATAAACTTTGTATTTGGCGGTCTTGCAAATAAAGGCGAAATGCCATTTTTCCTTACTGTATTATTACCAATTGTCTTTATTTCCGTCTTAATTGGTATATTACAACATTTTAAAATACTACCGTTTTTTATTCGTTGGATTGGTTATTTCCTTAGTAAAATAAACGGCCTTGGGAAATTAGAATCTTATAACGCGATTGCCTCTGCCATTGTCGGCCAATCAGAAGTTTTTATTACGGTAAAGAAGCAATTAGCTCAAATCCCAAAACACCGTCTTTATACACTTTGTGCCTCTGCTATGTCAACAGTATCTATGTCCATCGTAGGTGCCTATATGACAATGATTGAACCTAAATATGTAGTAACCGCACTCGTTCTTAATTTATTTAGTGGCTTTATTATCATACTCATCATTAATCCGTACGACGTAAAAGATGACGAGGATATTTTGGAAATAAAAGGAGAAAAGCAAAGTTTTTTTGAAATGCTTGGAGAATACATTCTTGATGGTTTTCGTGTAGCTATTGTCGTCGGTGCTATGCTCATCGGATTCGTCGCATTAATGAGTTGTATTAATGACCTATTCCTCATTATATTCGGCATTACTTTCCAACAATTAATCGGCTATGTATTTGCTCCTGTTGCATTCCTAATCGGTGTACCAAGTTCTGAAATTGTCACAGCCGGTAGCATTATGGCCACGAAACTTGTAACAAATGAGTTTGTAGCCATGATCGACCTTAGTAAAATGTCCAATAGCCTTTCTCCCCGTACAGTTGGTATAATCTCCGTCTTCCTCGTTTCTTTTGCCAATTTCTCTTCCATTGGGATTATTTCAGGTGCGGTAAAAGGCTTAAACGAAGAGCAAGGAAACGTCGTTGCACGATTTGGTTTAAAATTACTATACGGAGCTACTCTCGTTAGTATTTTATCTGCGATTATCGTAAGTATTATGTTGTAATTAGGTAAAATTTTATCATTTTCTTATCCCTATCTTTTGTATACAATAACGAATAGATGTCTTATACATAATCAAGACGTCTATTTTTTATACATGTACAATCTCTTTTATTTAGCGTACAATATTTTTTATGTGTTTGAACACGCTTCTAGATGTATACACTTTGATAGTTTTAAAGGAGAAAAAATGATGAAATCCGACATGAACAAAGATACACGAGCCAAAAAAGGACGCTCAAAGAAAAAACGCCTACTTTGGCTCCTTCTTATTCCATTACTAATTGTAGCACTTGGAGCAGGAGGCTACTCCTTCCATATATACAGTAAAGCAAAATCTGTTTTAAGTAATGCTTATGCTGAACTAGGACGAGGAGATAAATCAAGCAAACGTGAAAAAGCTGTTAAACCTATGACTGATAACATTTCCGTACTTATTATGGGTGTTGACGAAAGTGATATTAGGGACAAGAATTACGGAAAAGCAACTCGTACGGATGCGCTATTACTAGCAACAATTAATAAAAATGATAAATCCGTTAAGCTTGTCAGCATTCCACGTGACTCACGTGTCTACATTAAATCACGTGATAAATACGATAAAATTACACATGCACACGTATTCGGTGGTGTAGATAGCACGATTGATACAGTAGAGAACTTTTTAGATGTTCCAGTTGACTATTATGTAAAATTCAACTTTAAATCATTTATTAAAATTGTTGATTCCCTTGGCGGTATTACTGTCGACGTTCCAGTTGAATTCACAGAACAAAATAGTAAAGACGAAGCAGATGCAATTCATCTTGAAAAAGGACGTCAACATTTAAATGGGGAAGAAGCCCTTGCACTAGCGAGAACTCGCCATATCGACAGTGATTATATGCGAGGTCAACGACAACAACTTGTTTTAGAAGCTATCGCTGAAAAAGCACTATCTCTTAATTCCATTAATAAAATCAGTGGCCTACTAGATGCTGTCGACAACGACTTAAAAACAAATTTAACTTTCGATGATATGATGGCAATTGCAAAAAATTCAATGGGTTCAGATTTAAACATGGACAAACTGCAAGTAGAAGGTACTGACAAATATATAGATGGTATTTATTATTACGTTCCAGACGAAAAAAGCGTCAATGATATATCAACAACTCTTCAAGAACATCTCGGTGTTACGAATAAAAATGAGCATAAAAAATTATAATAAAAAGGCTGCTAGATCTTTCTAGACAGCCTTTTTATTATAATTTTCAACATATTTTTCACACATATTGTGACAAAAAAAGACAAATATTACAGCAATGTAACGTTTTTTATAAAAACATTACACACATAGTGAAAATAATAGTATACTAGGACATAAATACTGTTATTTTCATCATTTTTATACAAAAAATGTAATACATATATTTATACAAATTTTTCTGGGGGGAAACAAATGAAGAGTAGTAAAATACTAATCGGTTCCGCTATTGCTGGTGGCATATTACTTTGTGTAGGTGGTATTGGTGGATATCAATATGTATCCACATTAAATAACCAATTAAATACTACCGCATTACCAAACACTACATTTGAAGGCATTTCTCTTGATGGAAAAAATAAAACAGATATTCAAGCCATTATCAGTCAAAAGGTGAATGAATTAGATCAAAAATCTCTTAACTATGTATCCCAAGATGCTAAACAAACATATGTATGGAAAGATTTAGGTGTGGAATATAACGAAAAGGAAATTGTCGACACTATTTTTAAAGAACAAGAAGGCAATATGATTAATCGTTATAAAATGCGTAAAGAAGCTGAGGATGGCGAATTAAAACGCGATTATAAACTAACATCGAAATTAAATACAACAACTTACGAAAGTTTTATAAAGGACAAATATAATGAAACATTAAAAAATCCTGTTAATGCAGAATTAAATGTTGAAGGTTCTACCGTAAATATTAGCCAAAGTCAAAATGGAGAAAAAATTGATAAAGAAAAACTAACTGATTTAACGAAAAAGGCTATTACTGCTGGCACATCAGACGTTACTTTACCAGTTACACTCATAAAACCTGAGCGCTCTACAGAAGATATACAGAAAATGGGGATTAAAGAAGTGATCGCTGAATACTCGACTCCAATGGCTGGCCGTAATGGCAATCAGTCCTTTAACGTAAATAAGTCAGCTAATACTTTAAGCGGGGTTATTGTAGCGCCTGATGAAACATTTAGTTTTAATGGCCGTGTTGGCGTAACTGATGCTGCACATGGTTATAAATCCGCAGCAGTATATTCACAAGGTAAAGTTATACAAAGTGCAGGCGGAGGCGTTTGCCAAGTCAGTAGCACTTTATATAGCGCAGCTTTAAGGGCAGATTTAGGAATTGTTTCTCGAAGCAATCATTCTATGCCCGTAAATTATTTACCACTTGGGCAAGATGCAGCAGTGGCAGATTATGGTCCGGATTTAAAATTTAAAAACAATACAGGCAATCATATTTATATTCAAGCATTTTCAAATGGAGGCAGTATTACTACACGCATTTTCGGTACACCTACTGGTAAAAATGTTGAAGTTTCTTCTCAAGTAATTAGTAATACTGGTGATAAAATCACAGCGGTTACGTATAAAAAAGTAACACAAAACGGTGAAGTAATATCCAATGGACAAATTTCAAAAAGCGTATATAAAAGTGCCCCAAAACACTGATATACTATCCAACGGACAAGTTTCAAAAAGCATAAAGAAAAAGGCGTGAGTAGATCACGCCTTTTTCTTTTGCAATAATAGTATAAAGGTTTCCAGATGATCTTTCGTTTCTTCTAAAGACCACATACGATTTCCTTGCTTCGCAGCTAATACGCACGCTTCTTCCCACGCGTTCTTTTTTTTCATAGTTACTAATTCATCGCGCAATTTCAAAACGATTTCTTCATCTTCTTGCTCTATAAATTCTTCCATCACGCTCGCTATTTCATCCTCATGAATACTTAACGTACAGTACGATTTAAGAAAGTATTGTAATGTCGTATACATATGTACTCCCCCTTCTTATTTGTCAGTTGGATAAGAAGTAATAATCTTATATCCTAATTCCCCTGAATTATCTCTCGCTAAAACAGTAACTGTTTTTACTAACTTGTCTTTTACATTCATATTTTTCTTGATTACCGTTTTTCCAACTGGGAATGAATGAGTTGTATTTAATACGAGACGAGCCTCTTTAGAATTTTTCAACCAATCTTGAATTTCCTTATCATGTTGCTTCAAACTATCTTTTACAGCTTTCGTCGCTGTTTCCTTGTCATAGTATGTACTTGCTGCTGATACTTTATCTGTCTTCAAGCGATTCTTCAAATCTTCTTCTGATTTACCTACATGTCTTTCAATCGTATGGCCATTTTTAGGTGGCCCTTCCATTTCATCTAAAATATTATCACTAATTTTTTCTACTGATGTAGCTTGATTTCCTGTTTGTTTCTCTGTTTTTTGTTCTTTTCCTGCACATCCACTTAAGATCAGCATTAGTGCCAATAAACTACTCAAGAAAAGACTACTTATTCGTTTCATCGTATCACCTCTTTCATGATTATTATCGTATCTTCACTAAAAGTCAATTTCACATCGAAAAAACATACACATTTTTTAAATTCCTCATCTATTTTGCCCTATTACCACCCTAGTTTCATCAAACCACTATTTTCGACCCCTGACAAAATATACCCCTATGTTTTCTAAATTATTTCCCGAACTTAAATGCCAATCAAAACAATTAACAAATGCCTTAAATAAAGGTTTATCAGGTGTTTTTCACGGAAATTAAATATACCCCTAATTTTATATACCTAATACCCATATAAGGTATGAAGATGCCTTTTTATCAACATTTTCTACATTATGTAAATTTACACTTGCTGATACAATAGAAATATGGTGTAATGCAAAAAAAGATAAAGGATTTTAAACAATGGCCGAAACAATTCAAAATTTCTTAACAGACTATTATTCCATCGCAATTCCACTTAGTATCGTAATTAACATCATCATCAGTCTTTTAGGTTTTATCCCTAGTATTTTTTTAACCGCTATTAATATACAGCTCTTTGGTGTAACAAATGGGACAATCATTTCGATCACAGGTGAAGCATTAGGGGCTATTATCTCGTTTTACATTTATCGCATAGGCCTTCAGAAATTCACTCACAACAAAGTAAATAAGTACCCAAAGGTAGAACGCCTCCTTTATGTAGAAGGTAAAGAGGCCTTTCTACTCGTTCTATCGTTTCGCCTCATCCCTTTCATTCCGTCCAGTATCGTCACTTTATTTGCATCTCTAGGCAAAATGTCATTACTATCCTTCAGTATTGCCAGCACAATAGGTAAAATACCGGCTTTATTAATTGAAGTTTATTCTGCCTACCATGTCATAAATGGGACAAATGAAGCGAAGTGGATTATAGCAATCGCAGGTTGCATTGGATTGTTGTATTTGTGGAAAAAATGGAGAAAAAAATAAAGAAGGAGCCTATGCTCCTTCTTTATTTTTGAGGTATGTTATTAACAACTATCTCTTAAAACCTTAGTTTACACCAACAGCACTAAATGATTGCTTAACTGCTGTTACTTCCGCAGAGCTAGCACCATATAAATCAGCTGCTGCTTGTACTAAACCAGCACGCGCTTGGCTAAACGTAGTAGATTGTGTGAAATATTGCGTGTTTGCACGGTAATAAATTGCACCTAATTTGTCTTTTCCGATACCAGTTACAGTTACACCTGAATGCGTACCGCCATTTGCTAATAAATAAGCTTGTTTATTAATAATGCCACTGTTTGTATGAACACCACCATTATCACTAGTACCTGTGTAACGCTTAGAATAATGATCTGGATCACCGTATTTCGTTGGATCACTCATAGAACGTAGCGCATCTCCCGCTTTACCAGGCGTGTAAATATCTTCACCAATTTCCCAATCCGGGTTACGATTATCATAGTACTCTACTAACGTACCAAAAATATCTGAAACTGCTTCATTTAACGCTCCTGATTCATTTTGATAAATTAAATCCGAGCTATTTTCCGTAACAGCATGTGTTAATTCATGCCCAATTACATCAATTCCACCAGATAACGAAGTAAATGTTACACCATCACCATCTCCGTATACCATTTGTGAACCGTTCCAGAATGCATTATTATAATTTCTTCCATAATGCACAGTTGATTTCAATGGTGCCCCTGCATCATTAATAGAATTTCTATTAAATGTAGCTTTATAGTAATCATATGTTTTACCCGCATAGTAATGAGCATCAACTGCTGCTGCATCATATGCTGCATTGAAAACATTATCTGTATCTATCCATAAAGTTCCTGGCAACGTGGTACGATTTTTCGCATCATACGTAAAGATTGTTGCTCCACGCGTATTATCTTGCAAGTAGTAAGACGATCCCGATAACGTTGTATTAAGGGATTTTGTATCACCTAATACCCCTTTACCTGTCCCTACTTTATTTGTTCCAGTTACAGGTTTTCCAGCTGCTTTTGCATCCTGTTTAGGAGCACCTTGTTTCACCGGTGTCTTATCATCATTTACATGATCAAGTTTATTGTATTTATTTAAAACTTTACCGCTGTCTGCCTCAATGAAATAGTAGTAGTTTCCTGGGCTTGGATCTAAGAAGTTTAAATTTACAACGTATGCATATGTTGTTTCTTCACCGTTTTGGTATACATATAAGTCCGCTTTTGGTTCGATCTCATATTTCGGTGTTACCCCTAAATCTTGCTGCGCGATTTCAATTGCTTTTGCGCCTTCAATCTTATTTTTATTTTTCAACTTTTCCTTTTTGTCCAAATCAGGTGCAACTGTTCCAGACAACACTTTTAAAGAACCGTCTTTACTTACATGAGCTACTTGAGTAGACCCCCATACAGGTACTCCTTCATAAATTTGTTGCATACGTACTACTGTTGAATCAGTTACAGCATCTTTTTTCACTTGTTTCACTTTGAAAGAATCTTGCGCACTCTTTTCTCCTAGCTTGTAATCACCTTTTGCTGCGTTTAAATAATCAAACACAACAGATTCCGCTTTTTTATTAGTCGCTCCAGTTAGATCCCCAGAAATAAACTCCGGTGACTGTACTGTCTCATTATACTTCTTCGTAGAGAGAACATTTTTAGAATCTGCAAATGCAGAGCCTGTCCCTCCAAACGTTGTAACTGCCATTCCTGCCGCTAACACTAAAGCTAAACTCTTCTTTTTCATGAACCTTCCCCCTAATAAAAAATTTTTTTGAAAAAGAGTAGTTTCATATTAGCATTATGTTTTCATTATTAATATACTAAAAATTCAATTAATTTATTTCTCAAGTTTTGTAGAATTTTGGGGAGCAAATATTGAAAAACCCCTTTCCGATTAGAAAGGGGTTTTTCAATATTATGCATTTACAGTTTTTGATACATGAGAATCTAATCCATAAGTATCCGGTTTACTCGTATACTGCACTCCACCGACAATTGTAAGTACTACTGCAACCGCTAAAATTCCAGCTAATGTTTTTTTCATTTTTCATCCTCCTTATGATTTTCTAACATTTCAATAACTAACTTATAATAGTGATTACTTTGCTCAAATTGTAATGATTTAGAAAAGTATTCAGCAAGCTCCACATATACTTTCTTCAATTCTATTTTATTGCCCGCTGATTTATAAAACGGAATAGCTTCTAATTCCAAAAATTGTTTATACTCTTGCGCTTCTTCAAAATACTTATATTTAAGCATAAGAAGTAAATACAATTTTGTATTAAATCTCTCTTCTGACTTAGCAGAGCTAATACCTTTATTAATCCATTCTCTTGCTTCTTCAAACTGCTCTAATTTAATATATGCTAATGCGATTTCATATAATGTGTCTATATAATTTAAATCTATTTGTTTTTGAAGTTGCAAACTCTCTAAATAATAATCTTTCGCTTGATTATATTTTTTCTTTTTATAGTATATGTTCCCGATATTACTTAAAGTGATAGCCATTAAAACGTCTTTATCTGCAAAAGCCTCTGATTCCCTCAGTATATTCTCATACATTCCTAAAGCTTCTTCATATTGCCCTTGTTCTGCATAACTTAATGCAATGAGAATTTGACAGTTTATCACATTCCGAAATTTATACTCATTTCTAAATGCCTCTAGTGCAATATTTGCAAAATGCAACGTAAGATGTTGGATTTCCAAATGACTATAAGTAAGGGCGATATTATAATAAATTCCAGTCTCATGATACCCTAGCTCTTTTGCCATGATTTCTGTCTCTAATAAATAACTTAATCCTTTTTTCCACTTATATTGTAAACAGCATAATAATCCCTTACTATACGTATACAACAACTTCTGAAAAGGCGAAAATTTCTTATATGCCTTCTTAAGTTTATCCAGCTCTGCTGAAATTTCCGTAAAATCCCTTTTTATTAGTAAATAACGTATATTAAGTAGTTTATAATAATTTATAATTTCAAAATCTAAAACATGTTGCATATCTTCTTGCAATTCATTATATATACGTTCAACCTGTGCCTTGTCCAAACGAACAAGTGCGTTCAACCATTCATCCAGCTTCCCCTTCACATCTTCCTCTACATCTCTCAAATCCGTCACAGCAATTTCTAACCTTGCGCAGAGCAATTGTAAAATTTCTTCTGATGCTTCAATCTTTCCATTTTCTATTTTACTTAAATATGAGACAGAACAAATGCCCTGACATAATTCTTCTTGTGTCATTTTTTGCTGTAGCCGTTTGTAAAAGACTTGTTTGCCTATTTTTTCTAATGTTTGTTGCATTGTCCTCCTCCATTCTCATTACCCCCATTACTCTAATAATACATAAAATCTAGCGAAATATAAATTGATAAATTATAATTTTCCAAAAAATATGTATTATTTCATTTTCTTCTCTCTTGACTTCATTTTAATATTCCTTCTTTGCTACGAACGGGGAAAAATTGGTATACTATAACCAAATTATGGAGGTGTTTTCGCGATGACTTATTATAAAGACGATAGTTATGCCTTACATACAGATTTATATCAAATCAATATGGCTTATACATATTGGAAAGATGGTATTCATAATCGCCGTTCCGTGTTCGATTTATATTTTCGAAAACTTCCATTCGAAAACGGTTATGCTGTTTTTGCTGGTCTTGAGAAAATTGTAGAGTACATAGAAAATTTCAGTTTTACCGAAAGTGATATCGCTTATTTAGCAGAATTACAATTTGAAGAAGAATTTCTTCATTATTTACAAAATATGAAATTTACTGGGACGATTCGTAGTATGCAAGAAGGTGAAGTTGTTTTTAATAATGAGCCTTTATTACGTGTTGATGCACCGCTCGGCGAAGCACAAATTATTGAAACTGCGCTCTTAAACATTGTGAATTACCAAACATTAATCGCAACAAAAGCAGCTCGTATGAAGCATGCTGCAAATAATGATGAACTTTTAGAGTTCGGCACAAGACGTGCCCATGAGTTTGATGCTGCCCTTTGGGGTACACGAGCGGCCTTTATTGGTGGGTTTTCATCTACAAGTAACGTTCGTGCAGGAAAACGTTTTGGCATCCCTGTATCGGGTACTCATGCCCACTCTTTCGTTCAAGCATATCGCGATGAATATGTTGCATTTAAAAAATATGCTGAGACACATAAAAAGTGTGTGTTTCTTGTTGATACATACGACACTTTAAAATCAGGTGTTCCAAATGCAATTCGTGTTGCGAAAGAATTCGGAGATCGCATCGATTTCTATGGTATTCGTCTTGATAGTGGTGATATGGCTTATTTATCTAAAAAAGCAAGAAAACTACTAGATGAAGCTGGGTTTACAAATACAAAAATTATTGCTTCTAGCGATTTAGATGAATACACGATTATGCACCTTAAATCTCAAGGTGCAAAAATAGACGTATGGGGTGTTGGAACGAAATTAATTACGTCCTTCGAACAACCAGCATTAGGAGCTGTCTATAAACTAGTTGCGATTGAAGATACTGACGGAACCTTAAATGATACGATTAAAATTTCATCTAACCCAGAAAAGATTACTACTCCAGGGCTGAAACGAATTTATCGTATTATCAACCGAGTTAATAATCATGCAGAAGGCGATTATATTGCATTGGATGCTGAAGAACCTGGAAAAGAAGAACGATTAAAAATGTTTCATCCGGTTCACACATATATAAGTAAATTCGTTACAAACTTTGAAGCATGTGAACTGCATAAAGATATTTTCGTGAACGGCAAACGAACATACGAATTACCGAGCATATTAGATATTCAAAAATATAACGAACAGAGCCTCGCGCTATTTTGGGAAGAATATATGCGAACTTTAAATCCCGAAGAGTACCCTGTCGATTTAAGCCAAGAATGTTGGGATCATAAAATGAATTACATTCAAACTGTTCGAGAACAAGTTGAAAAAAATATACAAAAATAAACAGAGAAGTTGCTCCTTCTCTGTTTTTTCAATACTATATGTATCTTCTTGGAAAATATATCAAGATAAGAAGACAAATATATTTTATTGAGTCAATTTCAACAAAATAACCAATAAAAAATAGGACGCGATCGCGTCCTATTTTTTATAAATCTTTCACTCGTAATACACGCATTGCATTTAATACTGCAATTAACGTCACGCCTACATCTGAGAATACTGCTTCCCACATTGTCGCAATACCGAACGCACCAAGTAATAAAACTAATCCTTTAACACCTAATGCAAATATAATATTTTGCCACACAATGCTTCGTGTACGTTTTGCAATTTTTACAGCTGTCGCAATTTTTGAAGGTTCATCAGTCATTATAACAATGTCTGCTGCTTCAATTGCTGCATCAGATCCTAAACCACCCATCGCAATACCGATGTCTGCTCGCGCTAATACTGGCGTATCGTTAATACCATCACCAACGAAAACAACTTTTTCTTTCCCATGCTTCGCTGCATCGATTTTTTCAATTTCTTCTACTTTTTGTTGTGGTAACAACTCTGCATGAACTTCATCTAAACCTAATTCTTTACCAACAGCTTCACCAACTGGTTTTGCATCACCAGTTAACATGACCGTCTTCTTAATGCCTAGTTCTTTTAACTTTTGAATCGCTTGTTTTGAATCCTCTTTTACCTCATCAGAGATAACAATATAACCTGCATATTTACCATCTACAGCAACGTGAACTAATGTACCTACTGTTTCTGGTTGCTTAAATGCAATGTTTTCTTTTCTCATTAATTTCGCATTACCTGCAAAAATTTCTTTTCCTTGTACTTTTACAACCGTACCATGACCTGAAATTTCACTATAGTCTTCAATACTATTTTCATCGATTGATTTTCCGTATGCATTTCGAATAGATTGTGCAATTGGATGATTTGAATACACTTCTGCAAATGCTGCGTATTCTAAAAGCTCTTCAGCTGTAGTACCTTCACTCGGCTGCATCTTCGTAACTTTAAAGACACCCTTTGTTAATGTTCCTGTTTTATCAAAAACGATATATTTCACATCATTCAATGCTTCTAAATAGTTGCTTCCTTTTACTAAAATACCACTTTTAGATGCCCCACCAATTCCTCCAAAGAAACCAAGAGGAATGGATACAACTAGCGCACATGGACAAGAGATAACTAAGAATACTAACGCTCTATAAATCCACTCTGAGAATGTAGCGCCTTCTAAAATAAGCGGTGGAATAAATGCCATAATTGCCGCTGTAATAACTACGACTGGCGTATAATAACGCGCAAACTTCGTAATAAAGTTTTCTGTTGGTGCTTTTTTGCTACTTGCATTTTGTACTAAATCTAAAATTTTTGATACAGTAGATTCACCGAACTCTTTTGTAACCTCAATTGTTAATACACCATTTTGATTTACAAAACCACTTAATACATCATTTCCAACTTCTACTTCACGCGGTACAGATTCTCCTGTTAGTGCTGAAGTATCCATCATCGATGTTCCTTCGATTACTTTTCCGTCTAATGGTACTTTCTCACCTGGCTTAACAATAATATAATCGCCGATTTGCACATCTTCTGGTGATACTTGTTTCGTTTCATTTCCAATCTTCACATTCGCATAATCAGGACGAATGTCCATTAATGAAGTAATTGATTTTCGTGAACGATTTACCGCAATACTTTGGAATAGTTCTCCTACTTGATAAAATAACATTACCGCAACAGCTTCTGAATATTGTTGAATTGCAAAAGCTCCTACAGTCGCAATAGCCATTAAAAAGTTTTCATCGAACACTTGGCCGCGAGTTATGTTTCTTACCGCTCTCCAAACAATATCTCCACCTATTAATAAATACGCAAGGACGAATAACGGAATTGTTATCATTTGTGGTAAATCAGCTAAGGCAGCAATCCCTGTCAAAATCCCACCGATTACTAATCGTCCTATCATCTTTTTCACATTTCCATCACCGTGATCATGACTGTGCCCATGGTCGTGTCCAGCTTTCTCTTCACGAACAACTTTTACATCTGGCTCTAACTTTTGAACGACATTTTTTATGTCTTCTATAGTCGCTTCTACTTCTCTTTTATTCGCAACTTCTACTCTTAGTTTCTTGGAAACGAAATCAACAGTTGCTTCTGAAACAGCTGGCATTTCCTTTACCTTGTTTTCAATCTTCATTGCACAATTTGCACAATCTAAACCTTCTAATATAAATACTTCTTTTGCAATTTTTGTTTTTTGTTCTTCTTGCACTTTAATATGTGGTTCTAATTTTGTAACGAGTTGCTTCGCTTCCGTAACAACTTCATTTTCTCTATTTTGTGGTGTTTCTAAAACCATCGTCTTTGTTGCGAAGTTTACAGAGCAAGAGCTCACTCCTTCTATATTCCCAACACCTTTTTCAATTTTCATTGCACAATTCGCACAATCTAAACCTTCTAACATCAGTTTCTTTTTCACTAATGCTTCAGCCATCGTTATCTCCCTCCTCGCGTTGTTTTATTCTTCCTCGTTTACGTGTTCAAACGCTTGCTCGAAGATATGAATTACGTGCTGGTCAGCTAACGAATAATAAACGACCTTTCCTTCTTTACGATTCTTTACAAGCTTCGCTTGCTTTAATACACGAAGCTGATGCGAGATTGAAGATTGCGTCATTCCTAATAAATAAGCTAAATCACAAACACACATCTCAGCTTCAAATAATGCATGTAATATTCTCGTACGTGTACGGTCACCTAATACTTTAAATAATTCTGCTACTTTACTTAAACTTTCATCAGTCGGAATCGTTTGTTTCACCTGATCCACGACTTCCTCATGAATTATTGTTTGAGAACAAGTCTCTTGCGGTGCTTCTCCTTTATTTCCAGCCATTATAGCTCACCTCTTCAATTGAACATATGAACAATCATTCATATATCTTATACTTTTATTATATGAGCGCCCATTCATATGTGTCAATAAAAACCAAAAGATTTTTTTGACAATTCCGTTCACATTTCAACATAAACATATCAATATTCTCCGCATCTATCATACTCTTCATACAAAAAAGGATGCACGAAAACTATCGTGCATCCTTCTCCTATTTATTCACTTTCACTCCATCCACAATTAACGAAGAAAATTCTAATTTACCACCTTGATTTCTGTAACCAAAAGGTTTCGAGCTATAAATGAATCCTTTATTTCCATAAAAAACCTTGCGCGCTCCCTAGACGCACAAGGCTTACTAACTTATATCCCTTTAATTAGCTTCTTCTAAATTATCCTGCGAACTTCCATCTTCTTTTAAATGACTATGTTTTTTCGAATAAACAAAGTATACAATTACACCAAGTGCTAACCAAATACCGAAGTATATCCATGTTGTTAATGGTAAATTTACCATTAAGAATAGACAACATGCAACTGAAATAATCGGTAAGGTTGGTACAAGTGGTACCATAAATCCACGTTGTAATTTCGGATGCGTTTTACGAAGAATGATAACAGTTACACCAACCATCGCAAATGTTAATAATGCTCCAATATTCGCTAAATTCGACAATTCTTTTAAATCGATAAATCCAGCAATTAAAGCACTACCAATTCCTGTTAACCAAACTGAAAATGTTGGTGCTTCAGTCTTCTTGTTAATTTTCGCAAAAGATTTTGGCAATAAACCGTCACGGCTCATAGCGAAGAATACACGTGTTGTCGCATAAATGTAAGCGAAAATTACAGCCATAATACCGATTACAGCTCCAATAGCAATTACACCAGCTACTTTATCTTGCCCTACAACCTCTAGTACATATGACATAGCTTCTGGTACATCTAATTCCTTATAAGAAACCATACCTGTCATAACAAGACAAACCACAACATAAATGATTGTACAAATCACTAACGAAGCAATAATACCAATTGGTAGATCACGTTGCGGATTTTTTACTTCTTCAGCAGAAGTTGCTAATGCATCAAATCCTAAGAAAGCGAAGAATACTGCTGCTCCTCCGGCAAAGACTCCACTTAAGCCATACGGTGCAAATGGTATCCAGTTTTCTGGTTTCACGTAGAATACACCAACTGCAATGAATAAAACAACGATACCAATTTTAATTAATACCATTATGTTATTCACACGCTTACTTTCTTTCGTACCTCGTGATAATAACCAAGTTATCACCAACGTAACGATAACTGCAGGTAAGTTCACGATACCACCTTGCGCCGGAATCGTTAACAATGCTTTTGGAATTTCAATTCCCAATCCACTCACTAAATTATTGAAATAACCTGTCCATCCGCCAGCTACTGCGGCAGTTGTTACGACATATACGGATAACAATGTCCATCCCATTAAATGGGCAACAAATTCACCAATTGTCGCATATGAATAGGTGTACACACTACCTGAAACTGGAAGTGTAGATGCAACTTCTGCATAACATAACGCTGCAAATCCACAAACAATTGCTGCAATCATGAATGAAAAAATAACTGCTGGTCCAGCATCTCTTGCTGCTACTATTCCTGTTAATACTAGAACTCCTGTACCAATTATCGCACCAATCCCTAGCATTGTTAGGTCGAATGCCCCTAGCGTTTTCGTCAAAGTTTTACTTTTACTTTCCCCTAACAATTGCGTAACGGATTTCTTTTTAAATAGGTTGGCCACGATGAATGCCCCCTTTTGCCAAGAAGAGCTAAGAGGTGTTATCTCTTAGCTCTTATCATGTTGTTTTATATATTGTTCGATTTTGTTTTGTATAATGCTGCTATTAGCAAGATACTGTTTCTGCTTCTAATAACTCTTTTGCACCTTTGTACTCTACACCGTGAGCTTCTGCAACTGCTTCGAATGTTACATAGCCATCTAATGTATTGATACCTTTTAATAATGCAGTATTGCCTAGGCAAGCTTCTTTGTAGCCTTTGTTAGCAATTTGTACTGCATATGGTACTGTTACGTTTGTTAATGCAAGAGTTGATGTACGTGGAACCGCACCTGGCATGTTAGCAACTGCATAGTGAACAACGCCGTGTTTTTCGTAAGTTGGGTTGTCATGAGTTGTAATACGGTCAGTTGTTTCGAAAATACCACCTTGGTCAATCGCGATATCAACAACAACAGAACCTGGTTCCATTGATTTAATCATTTCTTCTGTTACAAGTTTTGGCGCTTTTGCACCTGGGATTAATACTGCACCAATTACAAGATCAGACTCTTTAACAGCTTCTGCAATATTGTAAGGATTAGACATTAAAGTTTTTACTTGGTTTCCGAAAATGTCATCTAATTGACGAAGACGTTCTGCACTTAAGTCGATGATTGTTACATCTGCACCTAGTCCAACTGCAATTTTAGCAGCATTTGTACCAGCTTGTCCACCACCGATGATTGTTACTTTACCGCGCTTAACCCCTGGAACACCTGCAAGTAAGATACCTTTACCGCCTTTGTTTTTCTCAAGGAATTGTGCACCGATTTGTGCAGCCATACGACCAGCTACTTCACTCATAGGTGCAAGTAATGGTAATGAACGGTTGTCTAATTGTACTGTTTCGTATGCAATTGCAACAACTTTCTTCTCGATTAAAGCTTTTGTTAATTCTGGCTCTGGAGCTAAGTGTAAGTATGTGAATAAGATCAAACCTTCACTGAAGTGTTTGTATTCGCTTTCAATTGGTTCCTTAACTTTCATAACCATTTCCATGTTCCAAGCTTCTTCAGCTGTATCAACAATTTTTGCTCCTGCTTCAACATATTGAGCATCTGTGAAACCAGATCCTAAACCTGCACCCTTTTGAATGAATACTTCGTGATTGTTACGAATTAAATGTACAACACCTGCTGGTGTCATTGCCACACGGTTTTCGTTGTTTTTAATTTCTGCTGGTACTCCAATACGCATAATGAAATGCCCCCTTATAATTAACAGAAAAAAGAAAGTCTTTTTTCTTTTTGTAATAATTAATAACTTATGTCCTTATTCTAGCATAACTTCAAAGTTATGAAAACGCTAACATACCATTTTTTTAAAGTTTATATATTTAGAATAGTGTAAATATATAAAACATTGATTCTATTAGGGACTTTATTCTATTTCATTATCTATAACTCTATTTTTATTATATTCCTTCAAAATGAACAATAACTATTTATTATTCGACAATAATGTAACAATGTAAGAAACCCAAGTAACCACGTATACATATACACTTATTATTTTACACAATGCTTTAGAGATATATTCTTTTTACAAAAAAAAACAGCTGCTAGCATTTAGCTAGCAACTGGATAACTTATAAATAACTTCGAAAACAAATCATCTGTTGTTTCCGTAATTTTATCGAACAAATCACTTTCTTCTGCTTCTTGCTCTTTTAACATCTTAATTGTTTCACGTGCCGATTCAGGATAATCGGTAATGATTCCATCTACGTTTAACTTGTAATATGCCTTTAAACTCTCCATATCGTTCACTGTCCATACATAAATTGGCTTATTTAACTTCCTTGCTTCTCTTACCAATTTTTTATTTAACATGTATTCTTCTGCTACATAAAAATCAGCCTTCACATTCTTTAAGTTAGCTCTACTTGCATACAGTATATATCCTACTTTTATCTCTGGATTTGCACGCTTAAACTCTTTAATAAGAGGATAATGTAATGTTTGAATAACACATTGTTTCTCAAAGTCATTATCTTTAATCGTTTTTAATACTTTGTTTACAAAATCTTTTTCGCCCCCATGAAGCTTCACTTCAATATTGAGTTTGATTTTACCCTTTGCCAGCTTAATCATCTCATCAAGCGTGCTTATTTGTCCTGAAAATCCATCTTGACTAAGAGTAAGCTGCCTTAACTCATCCATCGTTAAATCTGACACATTCACATTGGCATTGGCAAGACGTTTTAACTTCAAATCATGTATAACCGCTAGTTCACCATCTTTTGTTTGTAATACATCTATTTCAGCGTAGTCTGCCTTTGCATCAATAGCACCTTGCAAAGCTTCTTTCGTATTTTCTACCCCTTTTGATATATACCCGCGGTGTGCCATAATAATCGGTTCTTTATACGAATTCGAAATAAACGTTACAATGAAGGCAACGACCATTCCTGCAGTAATAATTCCTACAATATATACACCAATAAATTTCCAACGATGTTTTTGGAAGAAACATTTATCTGCTTTTGATTTTGAATAATCTAATCCTTCTTCTAATAAAACATCTTCGACGGGAACCTTTTGTAAATACAATCGTGTAATCGCCATAATATAAAACGGTGTCACGATAAAACTAAATAAATACAATGTACTCGTTAAAAATACAGAGATTGTTGATTCAGCTAATAATGCAAATGTCCCCTGCGGATTCGTAAACTCATAAACGCCCCATAGACACAATAAATACATTCCGAAAAATACAACATACACAATCCCTATTGAAACGAAAAAGCCTACTAAAAAGAAAAGTACTTTAAAAAAGCTCTCTTTTACTAAAATTGCACTTTTACGCGCTGCTGTGCGAAATGGCTTTTGCTCTAGAACGACAATAGGTAACACAAAAATCCAACGAAGGTTCAAATACGCAACTACAGCAAAAAACGTATAATAACCTACTTGTCCCATTGTTGTCTTAAACAGTTCTCCTGTAATAAAGTTAGGAATTTGAATTTGAGGGATTAATGCTGTTTCATACCCCATATTTAAAAGAGGTAACAATACGACAGCATATAAAATAAATCCCGGTAAGCAATATGTGAAAAGAGTAGGTAAATACGTTACCGTTTTATATAAAATCGGGCGTAATTTCACCTTTTGTCTTTTATGAGCGAAATACGAAATAATAATAAGCACCGCAAATTCCGTAAAGATAAGAAACAGTGCTAACATTGACAAAATTACGATTGCCAAGATGCCGTATGGCGTTTTTAAAAATGCTAATAATTCATCATTCGTTGCATTTGCATAACCACCAAAATACAATAACTTATTAAAAATGATCCCAAATAGAGGGACGAATACAATTGCTGCTAATAATTTATAAGCAAGTTGAAAGGTTAATACATTCCAAAAAGCAAACCTAACTGTTTGAAAGGAATGTCCCATTACTCCTGGTATAGATAGTTTTTTACGGTGTTGCATATATTCCTCCGAATTCTAAAACGATATTTGGGATGGATTCCATATTTCCAGTTTCAATCCATCTTTTTAATAATAATATATTCCGCTTAACATGAACACTCTTATACATACAACGAAAAAAGTGATGGCTACTTCCCATCACTTTTTTCATCCACTCTATTTTTTCTCCAGTCCTTGTCCAAACGCTTTCAAGAAACTAAAACCGAATGTAATAGCCCTGTTAATGTCTGGATCTTTTAATACTTTAAAGAAATCCATTACCTTCGTTTTTTTACCACTATTTAATTCATCTGTTGCAAATTGTAATCCAGTAACTAAACTTGATGTAATTTGCTTCGTTACTTCTGGGTCAACTGAAGATAACGCTTCTCCTGCCCCCATCATATTGTTTAACGCATTTTTAACTGGCTCACGATTTAATTGCTCAACAGCAATTTTTGACACATCTTCCTTTGCGGCAAGTAAACTAATCGCCGCGTCTAAAATACCAGCTTTCTGTAATTGTGCTAACAACTGCATTGTTTCCTCGACTGCTTCACGGTTATTCGCTAACTCAGTGAACAGTTCCTCTGCTAATTGCTGTTTTTTCTCTTCTTCTGTTACAACCTTTTTTTTGATTAAAGTAATCTCTTTTGCCATTATCTCCGCCCCCTAATTCTGGTCCACAAGTGATACATATTGTTTTCGTTGCCATTTTTGCTCAATTTCAACACCGTTTTGCGGATGACGTTTTTTATCTCTTGGGTTTGAAGATGGTAATGGACGAGTTCCTTTTTCACGTAATACGCGCAGTTTCACCATTGTTTGTTTATAAGCTGGTGTACATGTATAAATGTCGGTTGCTGTTCCTGTTAAAATATTGATTGCCTCTTCATTTACTGTCGCATGCATCGGCAAATATAACTCATTTCCAGTTACACGATCTGTAACAAGTGCTTGTACTTTAATCTTCCCAAATGGTGATGCTAATTCTACAAGACCACCATCTTTCACATTGCGTTCTAAAGCGAGTTCCGGCGAAATTTCAACAAAGACTTCAGACACTTTAGATAAAATTCCAGCCGACTTATTCGTCATATTTCCTTCATGGAAATGCTCTAGCATACGGCCATTATTTAAGAGTAAATCATACTCATCTGGCGCTACAACTGGTGGTACCCATTCATCTAATGATAAACGAGCAAGTTTATCTGGGAAGTTAAATCCATCTACATATAATAGCGGTGTATCGCTACCATCATGGCTACCCCAACATAAACTATTCCATCCCTCTAAACGATCGTACGTTGCTTGAGAGTATAATGGTGCAAGTGATGCAATTTCATCCATAATTTCACTTGGACTTTCATAATTCCAATCCCCGCCAAGTGCACGAGCGACTTTTTGTAAAATCCACCAATCCGGCTTAGAATCACCGAGTGGCTTCAATACTTCATACAACCTTTGAATACGGCGCTCTGTATTCGTAAATGTTCCTTCTTTTTCTAAACTTGGCGCCGCTGGTAAAATAACATCAGCAAAACGAGCTGTTTTCGATAAGAACATATCTTGAACAACAAGGAAGTCTAAATTTGCTAAAATATGTTGCACATGGTTCGCATTTGAATCAACTAAAGCCATTTCTTCACCCATGACATACATACCACGCAGTTTTCCTTCATCTGCCGCAAGTAACATTGCAATATTATTTAACCCCGGTGCTTTCGGAATGGTAGTACCATATGCTTTTTCAAATTTTGCACGAAGCGTATCATCTGAAACTGCTTGATATCCCGGAAGCCAGTTTGGTAATGTCGCCATATCACAAGCACCTTGCACGTTATTATGTCCTCGTAACGGATATGCACCTGCACCAGGACGACGATAGTTACCCGTAACAAGCAGTAAATTTGAAATTGCTGCTGACGTTGTACTTCCTCCTGTATTTTGAGTTACACCCATCCCCCAAAGTACACAAGTACCATCCGCTTCATATACCATACGAGCCATTTCTTTTAACTGATCTTTAGAAATACCTGTAATTTCCTCTGTATAATCCAGCGTATATTTTTCTAGCATGTTGCTATATTCATCAAAGTTCTTCACATTTTCGGCTAAGAACTTTTTATCATGCCAATCTTGATCAATAATATATTTCGTAATACCAGCAAGCCATACGTAATCCGTTCCTTGACGCGGATGAATAAACAAATCCGCACGCTCTGCCATCTCATGTTTGCGAAGGTCTGCCACAATTAATTTTTGTTCGTGTAATTTATGAGCACGTTTTACACGTGTTGCAAGTACAGGATGTCCTTCTGTTGGATTTGCACCAACAATAATAACAAGACCTGCTTCAGCGATATCTTTCACTGTTCCAGCATCCCCGCCCATACCGACAGTTTTAAATAAACCGTCTGTCGCTGGGGACTGACAATAACGTGAACAATTATCTACATTATTTGTTCCATATATTTGACGTGCTAGTTTTTGCATAAGATAGTTTTCTTCATTCGTTACTTTCGAAGAAGAAATAAATCCAAATGCATCACTGCCATATTCTGATTTAATATGCTGCATATTAGATGCAACCACTTCAAGAGCCTCTTCCCAAGAAGCTTCAACAAACATATCTCCTTGGCGAATTAACGGTTTTGTAATACGATCTTCACTATTTACAAAGTCCCATCCAAATTTACCTTTTACGCATGTGGAAATGCCGTTAACCGGTGCATCTGAAACAGGTTGCACTTTTAAAATATGACGGTCTTTCGTCCATACTTCGAATGAGCAACCGACACCACAAAACGTACAAACTGTTTTTGTTTTATTAACCTTCGTCTTACGCATCGCAGACTCTACTTCTGAAACTGCTAAAATACTGCTATATCCTGGCTCTACATCTTTTACAAAATCAATCATCGGATCTAACACATCTGGTTTTAATCCTGTCATAAAACCAGCCTCACCTAGCATTGTTTTTTCCATTAATGCATTACATGGACATACTGTTACACACTGCCCACAACTCACACAAGATGAGTCATTTATACTTACACCATTGTCCCAAATTACACGTGGACGATCCAAACTCCAATCAATTGACAACGTTTCATTCACTTGTAAATTTTGGCATACTTCTACACATTGCCCACAAGCAATACATTGATTTGGATCATATCGATAAAATGGATGTGACATGTCCACTTCACACGCACTTACTTTCGGTTCATACGGATATTTCTGTTCTTCAATTCCCATCATATGCACTGTATTATGTACTTTACAATTACCGTTATTGTTATCACATACGGTACAATACAATAAATGGTTTTCTAATATTCGATCCATCGCCTCAGTCTGCGCCTCTTTTGCACGCTGTGACTGTCTTTCAATATGCATACCGTTCTCTAATTTCGTTGAACAAGCACGCATCAACTTCCCATCTACTTCTACAATACATGTATCACAAGTTTGAATTGGATCTACTTCTGGTACATGACAAATTTGAGGATGTTCCAAATTACTCTCGTTAAATAATTGTAGTATCGTCTTTTCACCCGATGCGGATAATTCTTTACCATCAACGGTTACACGGACTGTCTGTTCTGCCATAGTTTCCCCTCTCCTTACAACCAACTGTACAACACGATTTTGAATCCGTTTTCAAAATCGCGTTACTGTACATATTTTTGAAACACTCTGCCCAAATACTTTTCTTATGAAGTCGATTCTAGATGTTATAAGGTATCACTACGAAAGCTTAAAAATGTCACTATTCTACAGTTCTATTATATCGTACATATACAATAACAACCAAAATAATCTGTTATCTTCCTCCGAATAACTAAAATAACTCCTCAAGCGAGGAATTATTTTAGTTATAAAAATGTAATATATTAAATACTTGAATAGTTAATGAAGTTAATATATAATTTCATTACATAATTAAAACAAAACATTGTAGCATATATCTTTTCATTCTTTTACAAATTAAAAGAGATCACTAACAAAACGCATACTCAATCTTATACAAGTAATGAATTTATTTAAAATCCACCAGGGAGGTTACGACTATGGAAATTCGCTTATTAACAACAGAGGACGCAGAAGTATATTTAAAAGTTTGTATGGAAGGTTTAACGAAGAATCCTGAAGCTTTTAGCTCTTCTTATGAAGATGTTCTTAAACATGAAGATCCTGTAGCTGCTATGGCAAAACGATTAAGTAATCCTGATAAATATACGCTAGGTGTCTTCAAAGATAACGATTTAATCGGCATTTCTACTTTAGAAACAAAACCATTCATTAAACAAGAACATAAAGCAAAAATTGGTTCCGTTTTTGTTTCCCCAAAAGCGCGTGGCCTTGGTGCAGGACGAGCTTTAATTAAAGCAATTATTGAAAATGCTAATAAATTACACGTAGAACAGCTCATGCTCGATGTTGTGGCTGGTAACGATGCAGCAAAAAAATTATATGAATCATTAGGCTTCCAAACTTACGGCGTACAAGAACGTTCTTTAAAACACAATGGTCAATATTGGGACGAGGAACATATGGTTCTGTTCTTAAATGAGTAATACTTCAATATAGTTTTCCAAGAGCATCTTTTGATCAAGAAAGGTGCTTTTTTCATTACAACAATGTAATCTTCATGTCACCTTTATCGATCGTACCAAACCTTTCCATTCATTATACTAAAAGTGTAAAGTGACACTTTAATTAGTGAGACACCACTCATGAAACGAACGTACAGCATTCAATTGATATGTAGAGGAGAATGTGACATGAAACAAAACAAACGAGCTATATTTTTAATATTTACCACAGCGATTGTAACTTCTGGTTTAGCAATTTTGCCTTGGCTTATTATATAGAACTATTCCCTTGAAACTATACTCAGTGAGGAAACGTCCATCCTTATCCAGTACTTTCCTACATAAAACAAAAAGCTGATTGCTTCTAACAAGCAATCAGCTTTTTTATATTATAAAATCCCTAAAAATTTATTTACGCAACTTATAATAATAACCATAGATACGGCAACACACATTACAACCGTATTACGATCTTGCTTTTCTTTTGATGAAATTTCTTCTTTTGGATTCATGTGTATAATCTCCTTTTTTAAAAAAAGTGTGAGATAGGAATTTTTTCTTATCCGATGCGAGGTGAATACGAAAACCCTCTCTATCTCACATACACAATAGAATGGAATTGTCATTTTATAAATAAAATGACATGACGTTATGTCGCAACATAGGGTATTTTGTGTCGCTACGTTTTCTATTATAAAAAATAGTTGTGCAAAACTAGTGCATTTTTTATGTCAATTGCCCCGAACGAAAGAATCAGCCTTCCATTCAATCACATAAAAAGAGTTTTTTATTATTTTCATGTAAACTATACAAGTAGAATGAATAGTTTGGGGTGCACAAGATTATGGTGAAAATTTTATTAGTAGACGACGAAGAACGTATGTTACGATTATTAGATCTGTTCTTAAGTCCTCGCGGTTATTTTTGTATGAAAGCTACTTCTGGCCTTGAAGCACTAAAATTAATCGAACAAAAAGACTTCGATATTATTTTGTTAGACGTTATGATGCCAACTATGGATGGTTGGGAGGCTTGCTATCAAATCCGGCAAATTTCCAATGTTCCAATCATTATGCTAACAGCTCGTAATCAAAATTACGATATGGTTAAAGGACTTACGATGGGAGCAGATGACTATATTACAAAACCATTTGATGAACATGTATTAGTCGCACGAATTGAGGCTATATTACGTCGCACAAAGAACGATGGCTTTGTTAGCTTCAATGGTATTGAGTGGGATAAAACGAAACATACTGTCACAGTATATGACGAAAAGATCTCGTTAACTCCTATCGAATTTTCGTTACTTGGACTATTTTTACAAAATACAAACCGTGCTTACAGCCGAGATAATTTAATCGAAAAAATTTGGGGCTATGAAACGGACATCGAATATAGAACGATCGATTCACACATTCGTAATATCCGTGATAAACTACGCAAAAAAGGGTTTCCAGTTGAAAATTACTTAGAAACTGTCTATAAGGTCGGATATAAATGGAAAGGTGAATAATCAATTCGGTCAGTGGACACTTATTGCCCACTGACCCTTTAGCCTGCATCAATGAATGGGCAATAAGTGTCCGATTGATGCGGGATAATAATCCGTAGAATCCTCTAATTAAAATTTCACTTTATATGAAATAAGGTATGGTGAGAAAATGAGTAAACTTTCCCTTAAAATTGGGACATACTTTTTAATATTAGCTTTATGTATTGAAACAATTGCTTTCGTATCTTTTTACAAAAGTATTTCAAAAATGCGAGTTGAAGAGGAAACGCTCGCTCTTTTAGAAAAAGGCAATCGCTATCGTAGTAAGATTGAAAAACGCGCACAATGGAATGAATATTACAAACAAAAACCAGAGCAATACAATAATCGCTATAAACGACCGGTGTATCAAGATTTCACTATTGAGCATGCGGCTGAAGAGTTAATTGAATCCGAATTAATCGCTAACTCTGATATAACTATCATTATAACTGACAATAACGGCAAAATTATTTCCACTTCAGAACCCGTAACGAAAGAAATGCAAAAACATCTGAATTGTAAAACAAAACATGTTCCCAAAAATGGATTAATAGTAGATGGAAACTGGAAAAAATCAAAATTCATCTCAACAGTAAGCCCACTTGAAATAAAAGGATTTCAAGGTAACTTACATATGTTATTAAAAACATCCTTCTTAGAAAATATGTTACTTAAACTCATGAATCAATTTCTTATCATCAGTATTTTGACGATTATTTTAACAACTATTTCTGTCTTTGTTTTTTCTCGTGTTATTACAGAACCACTTATAAAAATGAAGAGAGCAACAGAGAAAATATCAAAATTAAACAAACCAATTCAATTAGGAATTAAACGAAATGATGAACTTGGAAGCTTAGCAAAAACGATTGAAGATTTATCCAGTGAACTTACGTATATGAAAAAAGAACGCAATGAATTTCTCGCTAGTGTTGCTCACGAGTTATTAACTCCATTGACCTATATGAAAGGTTATGCAAATGTCGCAAAGAGAGATTCTTTAACGAAAGAAGAACGCGAAGAATACTTACAAATCATTGAAGACGAAACGGATAGTGTAACCGATCTCGTACAAGATTTATTTATGCTTGTACAATTAGAGCAACACCAGTTTGTTATTAAAAAGCAAAAAATGCTTCTTCAACCATTTTTAGAACGAATGGTTGAAAAAACAAAAACAACATTAACGAACAAACAAATGCAACTTCATGTATACTGCAAAGATGATGTAGAAGCGTGTATAGACGAAAGACGTATGGAGCAAGTAATGTTAAATTTATTGCATAATGCTTATCAGCATTCACCAGAAAACACTACTATAACAATACGTGTACTAACTGAATCAGATCATTTTACAATAAGTGTACAAGATGAAGGAGAAGGTATTCCAGAAGAAGATATTCTGCATATTTTTGATCGTTTTTACCGCGTTGATAAATCCAGAACAAGAGCTACTGGAGGAAAAGGTATCGGACTAGCTGTTGCAAAGGAAATCGTAGAATTGCACAACGGTTCCATTCGAGCAACAAGCGAATTAGGAGCAGGAACAACTTTTATAATCAAACTACCTTTTGAATAATAAGTGTGTGAAAACACCAGTAGTAGTAAACACTACTGGTGTTATTTTGTTCATAAAACCAACTTATATAAGCTAGGCTTTTGAAATTATTCTTATTTCAATATAAAATAAAGTGAAACTTTAATCCATGGAAAGATTCACCCCATGGATTATTAGTTGAACCAATCGGGCATTTACGGGCAGTTATCTCCCACCTAACTTCCGCGCATTCGCCGAATTTTAAAGTTGGAGTCTTACTGCCCGTTAATGCGGGGTAAAGGTACATTTGTCAAAGATTTGGAGGGTGATATAATTGGATATCCATGTATTAACAAAAGACGAGGCAGAAATTTACTTAGAACTTCGTGTAGAAGGATTAAAACAAAATCCGGAAGCTTTCAGTTCTTCTTATGAAGATATTATTAATAAAGAGTGCGCGATTGAATATAAAGCACAAAAATTAGCACAAGATGAAAACTATACGCTAGGTGCATTTAAAGATGGACAATTAATCGGTGTTGCAACGCTGGAAACGAAACCATATGTAAAACAAGAGCATAAAGCTAAAATCGGTTCTGTATATGTCTCTCCAAAAGCACGTGGACTTGGAGCAGGAAAATCCCTAATTAAAGAATGTCTTGAACTTGCTAAATCTTTAGAAGTAGAACAAGTTATGCTTGATGTTGTTGTCGGAAACGATGGTGCAAAGAAACTTTATGAGTCATTGGGCTTTAAAACATTTGGTGTACAAGAGCGTTCACTGAAATATAACGGACAATATTGGGATGAAGAGCATATGGTCTTATTCCTAGATGAAAATAAATAACAAAAAACATCCTCTAGTGTATGAGGATGTTTTTTACTTTTTTGTACACCATGCCGTACTTAATAGTTGAATCGCTTTCACAATTTCTTCTTCTGATAATATCGCAAACCCAAGTAAAACTATATTTCCCGGAGCAGTGCCGTCTTTATAGTACGTAGAAACAGGATATACTTTAATACGATGTTTCGCGGCTTCTGTAATTAAATCTTCTTCCCGCATTCCATTATGCACCTTTAATAAAATGTGTAATCCCGAATCTTCTCCTATCACTTCAACCTGATCAGCGAAATACTTTTCTATTTCAAAAACAAGTCGATCTCTCTTTTTCCGGTAGACGACACGCATTTTATGAATATGTTTTTCAAAATGCCCTTCATTTAAAAACTTTCTAATCACTTCTTGGTCTATTCTTGAAACACTTTGTGTATAAAACAAATATTGCTTTTGATACTTGTTAATTAAATTCTTCGGTAATACTATATAACTCATCCGTAATGAGGGCAATAAAGCTTTTGAGAGCGTCCCCATATAAATAACTTTCCCATCTGTATCTAATCCTTGTAGTGCCGGAATTGGCTTTCCTGAATAACGAAATTCACTATCGTAATCATCTTCAATAATATACCTACCTTCTTCTTTCTTCGCCCATTGTAAAAGCTGCATCCTTCTCGTGATAGGCATAATCATTCCATATGGGAACTGATGAGACGGTGTAACAAATACAACATTCGCATCGCTATTCTCTAAATCTGCAATACAAATTCCATCCCTATCTAAAGATAACATTTGAACTCTGTTTTCTCCTTGTTCAAAAGCAACCATTTTCCTATGATACCCTGGGTTTTCGACTGCATAACAGCTTCCCTGTAATAACTGAAAAAGTAACTTTACTAATATTTGCGTACCCGCTCCTAATACAATTTGACTCGGTGAACAACGCACACCTCTAGATTCATACAAATACTTTGCAATTTCTTCTCGTAAGCTCACTTCTCCTTGTGGGTGACCAAGAAAGAGCAACTCATTATTGTGCGGCTGCCATACGTCATTTATAAGTTTTCGGTACATATTGAATGGAAAAGTATTCGTATCGACTCCTGTTTGTGTGAAATCAAATGTATAATCCCTCTCCAGAAAGGATACCTCCTCTATTCTATCTTCGCTTCCTTCTACATGAATCATTTGCTCAATTTCACATACGAAGTAACCTTTTCTCGAAATTGACTCAATATAACCTTCTGCAAGTAATTGCTCATACGCCGCTTCCACTGTATTTTTACTTACTTGTAAATATATCGCTAGCTTTCTTTTAGCTGGTAATTTCGTAAAAGCTGGAATCGTTCCATCTTTAATTTCTTTTTTTATATACTCATACAATTGCACATACAACGCGATTTTACTTTGCGTATTTAAATTAGGCGTTAATTCCAACATAATATCTGACCCCTTAACAAAACTAAAATCTGATACTTTTTACAGTACCAGATTTTATATATAATTCCTTTTATCATGTCACACATAAAAAATCAAATACTAGAGAGGAGATGCATGATAGTGAACAATAGTAGACGTATTGGACTCATCATGGTTATTACAGGAGCTACCTTATGGGGGTTATCGGGTCCAATGATTCAGTGGCTTTTTCAGCATACTAACGTATCATCAATTGATTTTTTAACAATTCGCTTGTTGCTTGCAGGCATATTTATTTTATCTTTCTTACTAATAAAAAAACAAAATATATTTCACATTTGGCAACGCCCTAAACAATTTATACAGCTGATTATCTTCTCTATTCTTGGCATGCTTGGTGCACAATACGCCTTTATCGAAACGCTTCATATTAGTAATGCAGTCACAGCAACACTATTTCAATTTCTAGGTCCTGTACTTATTACCATTTATGTTGCCTTTGAACAAAAGAAACTCCCTGCTTCTATGCAAATACTAGCCATTGTCACCGCTCTAACGGGGACATACTTTATTATTACAAACGGTTCAATTGAAAACATTGTTTTATCTAAAGCAGCCATTACTTTCGGTCTATTAACAGCGATTGGATTTGCATTTTATACCCTTCATCCTGCTTCCCTTATTAAAGAATGTGGTACAACTGTAGTAATTGGCTGGGGAATGTTAATTGGAGGAATTGCACTGCTTATTTGTAATCGTTCTTTTGGGTGGAATCAAATTTCGCAAACTTTCACACTCCAAACTTTTTCTATGCTTATTCTTATCATTATAAGTGGCACCCTTTCTTTCCTTCTTTATATTGGTAGTCTTAAATATTTAGCTGCAACAGAAACTAGTATTTTATCTAGCATTGAACCACTTGTAGCAGCCATCGTTTCAATCGCTTGGCTTAATGAATCTTTTGGAGCATATCAATTACTAGGCGGCGTATGTATCGTTCTTTCTGTTATTTTCTTAACGGTGCCTCAAAAAGAGCGCGAGCCAGCCTATTCAACTGAACAAATATAGAAAATGTCAAAAGAGGTCGTACAAAACTTACGACCTCTTTTTATACTTTAAAGGAATTGTCCCGCCTTCTAGCAAATACAATTACACTAACAATAAAAACTAGGAGTGTGGCACCATGAAAAAAATCGGAACTATGCTACTTTTCTCCTTTCTCATTACTGGCTGTGCGCAAGTGCAACCCGATGCAAACGTATCTAAAAAAGAAATACTGGAAACATCATCCGCTCAAATTAACGTCCCTTCCTTTTTTCATCTTAGTGTTTTAAAAGATGTAAATTGGGAAGAAGCCCCATCCTTCGTAGAAGGAAAAATACCGTTAAAAGGGATCGAAAAAAAAATCGCAATGGCTGATAGTCCTATTATCGCAAATGAACAAAATGAAATAATGTGGTACTTTCTAGATCCTGAAATGCCCACAGGAAATTTATCTATTATTGCGCTAAAACAAGGATCTGTAACTCCAACACCAGTACTCTTTCAACAAGAAACTTCCAAACAAACTTGGACTACTTCAAATACAATTGATTCAACTACAAACGAACTCCCGCTCACTATGTCGCTACCTTCATCTGGATTATGGGTATTAAATATATATGTGAATGAGAAATATTATGAGCAGTTTGTGATCACTGCGGAGTAAGTTGATAAAACTAATATACTTCCTTGCACCCGCTGAATTTTGAACGAGAGTCTTACTGCCAGCAAATAGCGAGATGAATAGTGGAGAAACATCAATAATTCTACACTTCTTCATTATTTTAATTTCTTACTTCAAAAAAGCAGTGCCTTTTTAGGCACTGCTTTTAACTATTAATAACTTGGCATTTTCGTAATCTGTGCCACTCCTGAATCAATGGCTGCTTTTGCTACTGCTTCTGCAACACTTGGAACAACTCTTTTATCTAATGGATTTGGAATTACATAACTCGCATGAAGCTCTTCATCCGTAATGATGTTAGCGATTCCATATGCTGCCGCTAATTTCATCTCTTCTGTAATATCAGTCGCTCGCACATCTAACGCACCGCGGAATATTCCTGGGAACGCCAATACATTATTTACTTGATTCGAGTAATCAGAACGTCCAGTTCCTACTACTGCTGCACCAGCTGCTAATGCATCTTCTGGGAATATTTCTGGAATTGGATTCGCCATTGCAAACACAATTCGCTTCTCATTCATCGTCTGTACAAGTTCTTTCGTTAATACGTTAGGGGCAGATACACCAATGAAAATATCAGCCTGATGAATCGCTTCCTTTAATGTTCCGCGCACGAATTCTCGATTTGTTTTCTTTGAAACTTCGATTTGCGCTTCATTCATCCATGTTTCCCCTTCACAAACAATACCTTCTAAGCTAACTAACGTAATATGTTTTGCACCGGCTTTTAATAATAATTTTCCAATTGCAATTCCTGCCGAACCAGCACCGTTAATAACAATTTTCACATTATCCATTTGTTTACTTACGACTTTTAGTGCATTAATAACAGCTGCTAAAACGACAATAGCTGTTCCATGTTGATCATCATGGAATACAGGAATATTCGTTTCTTCTTTTAATCTTTTTTCAATTTCAAAGCAACGTGGCGCTGCAATATCTTCTAAATTGATACCTGAAAATGTAGGCTCTAAATTTTTCACAAGGGTAACGATTTCATCTACATCCGTCGTTCCTAGACATAACGGGAATGCATCTACATTCGCAAATTTCTTGAATAAAATACTTTTACCTTCCATAACAGGCATAGCCGCTTTCGGTCCAATATTCCCTAAGCCAAGTACTGCAGTTCCATCTGAGACAACCGCTACCATATTACCACGTGCTGTATAGTCGTAAGCTGCTTCTTCATCTGCTGCAATTGCTTTACAAGACTCCGCCACACCTGGTGTATAAGTCAAGCTTAAATCGTCCGCTGAATTCACTTCCACCTTACTTGTAATCTCAATTTTCCCTACTAACTCTTTATGCAATAACAATGATCTTTCATTAATTTGATTTTCTAACATACTTATAATCTCTCCTTAATTTGACAAGCTAGCTATATGAATATAGCTAGCTTGTTTGATCATGAAAACATTTTTAATAAAATTGTTGCCGTTACGACCACTGCCGCTCCACCTAAACGCGTTGAAATTTGCGCAAAGGGCATTAATTCCATACGATTTGAAGCTGATAGAATCGCAACATCTCCAGTTCCACCTAAACCACTATGACATCCCGTTACAATTGCTGATTCAACAGGGTACATTTTCATCACTTTTCCTACAAGAAATCCTGATGCTACCATTGTAAGAACAACTGATGCACACACAACAACATATCCTACAGAAAGCACTGCCGCTACGTCTTTTAACGGAATATATAGTAACCCCAAGCCAACCATTAACGGCCATGTTAAATTTTTTGAAATAAATTTATATAAATGGAATGCTCCTTGCTCCATTTTTGCTGGCATTAATTTAAAGTACTTCACAAGTGCTGCTGAGAAAATCATAATGATTGCCCCAGGAATCCCGATGAACTTAGAAGCGAATCCTCCAAAGATGAAGAACGTACATGCAATTAATAAACCTGCTCCCATTAATGAGAAGTCAATTGGCTTCTCTGTATTTTGTTCTTTTAATAATTCTGCTTGATTGTCTGTCTTCACTAATACACCGTTACCACTAAGCTCAGGTTTTTTCTCACCTAAACGCTTCATATAGCCTGCACTCACAATTGCAAACATATTCCCGATAATAGCTGCAGGAATAAGTTGTGATACAAATGTTGCTGATGACTCATTTAAAATATCACCATAAGCTAATGATAATGGTAAAATCCCTTCCCCAATACCACCACTCACAATTGGTACAATGATAAAGAAGAATGTCTGCTTCATTTCAAATCCAAATAACGAACCTACTAATAGGCCTACCGCTATAGAAGCTAGCGTCCCTACCACTAAAGGAATAAACATGCGAACGAAACCTTGTACTAATACTTTACGGTTCATTCCTAAAATACTTCCAACTACTAAACAAGAAATATATAAATATAAAAAGTTCGATTTTTTCATTAACATAGTCGCAGCTTCCATTGAAGCTGGATTCATCCAGTTAAAAAATACAAGTAACGATGGAACAAATAATGAAAGAATTGCTGGACCACCGATGTTTTTTAAAATTGGAATTCTCATCCCAATGTCACCTAAGAAAATACCCATAATCATAATAACTGCAAATCCACCAATCATATCAGCTGGCAATTTATTATATACAGATGCCCCATAAATAATAGCAGCCAATACTACGTATAACGGTAAAGGTATAACACCGATTTTTACATTCATAATTTTAGAAGCGAAAGACTCTCTTTGTACCTCATTCTCCTCTGATAATGATATCGCTTCCATATCCTTTCGAATTCCCATATGGCACCCCCTTGTTTTCTTAATAACAATATTAAAACGCTTTCAATAGTAAAAATAGTTTTTGTAAGTTTTGTAATTGATTTTGTAATTAAAAAAAGTATAAGCGACTTATAATAAGTCGCTTATATGTAAAACTCTATTTTATTTTGGTCAACACATCTTAATTTACTCACAGGTCTTCCCACATGTTGATACACCATTTCGTTTTCTAACACTCCAATTTCAGTCAAAAACATAACATACTTTCGAATAGAAACTCTTGAGACTCCTACTAATTGTGCCATTTCATCTGTTGTAAACGCTCGTCCATTCAGCAACTCGATCTTCTGCCAAATTAACTGTAACGTTTGCTTCGTTAATCCTTTCGGGAGCTCTTTCGTGACAGTAGGCTCTCTTTTTTCTTTTTGCAAAATTAATGAATCTAATTCCGATTGACTAATTTTTTGTTGTTCTTTCATAAAAGTGAGTTTTTCTCGATATATAGTTAATGCCTCTTTAAATCGTTCAAATGTAAATGGTTTAATTAAATAATCTACAACCCCGTATTGTAATGCTTTTTTAATACTACCCATATCATGTACAGCTGAAATCATCATAATATCGATTTCTTTTTCTTGATTCCGAATATACATTAAAAGCTCGAATCCAGTCTCTCCAGGCATAAAAATATCAAGTAACACTAAATCTACTTGTGATTTTTCTAATGCTTCTATCGCCGATTTTACTGAGTTAACTGCATGAACAAGTTCAAATCCCCCTACTTGCTCTAAATAATGTGTATTTAACATCGCTACCATCGGGTCATCTTCTACAATTAAAACTTTAATCATATTTGCCTCTCATCCCTACCTTTAGGTATTTCAATTGTTATCGTTGTTCCCTCTCCTAACAATGAGGAAATGTGAATCTCCCCATTTATTCGCTGTATACTTTCTTTTACAAGATACAAACCATATCCACGATTGTCTCCTTTTGTGGAATAGCCTTTTGTAAATAATGTATCAATCTCCTCTGCTTTTATGCCATTCCCTGTATCTTGTACTGTAATAGTCAATGCATCCCCATATTGTATCCCGATTTCAACTTGTTTCTTTTCACAATTCATCACTGCCTCTAATGCATTATCTATTAAATTCCCGACAATTGTAATAAGTTCATGAGTAATACTTTCATCATATATTTCCGGCAAGTAAGCATCTTCACTTATAATTAAATTTATATTTTTCTCTCTAGAATAGCTAAGTTTACCTAGTAAAAAACCAGCAAATACTGGATTTTTAATTTTTTTCATAACCCCGCCAATTTCATATTGATGCTCGGATACCATACTACTCACATATTTTTGGAGTTCTTCATACTGTTTCATATGTGTAAGTCCTAACACGACATGCATCTTATTCATAAATTCATGAGATTGTGCCCGTAGCGCTTCCGCGTATAGCCTAATACCAGTTAATTCCTCTGCTAATTTTCTAATCTCTGTTTTATCACGAAATGTTGCAATTGCGCCAACTATTTCTCCTTTTACATATAAAGGAACACGATTCGTAACAATCGTAATTCCGTAAATATTTTGTTCTTCGTTTAATTGTACCACTCCTGTTTGCAGCACTTCTTTTATACGTGAATTCGGCATATACAATTCAACATCTTTACCGATAAAGTCGTCTTTAAGTCCACTTTTCTTAAATAGCCACTTTGCTTCATTATTAATTAACGTTACTTTCGCTTCTTTATCTACAGCAATAATACCTTCTTTGACCGATTGTAACATCGTATTTCTTTCTTCTAAAATTTTCGCTATCCTATGCGGCTCAAGACCAAATAAACTTTTCTTTATATGTCTAGCTAGCAATATCGCTCCTATAATGCCAACCAATAGCCCAACTCCAACACCGATATACATAATATGTCTACTTTCCTTAACGCGCTCTTTTACATTATCTGCTGAAATTCCAACCGCAACCACTCCAAGTTGTTCCCCTGTTTCAGAAAAAACCGGTATAAATACTCTCATAGAGACCCCTAAAGTCCCTTCTGCTAGCGACACATGTTCCCTTCCCTTCAATGCCGTTCCTTCATCTCCTCCAATGAAATGTTGCCCTATTTTTTGAGGATTGGGGTGAGATTTCCGGATTCCATTCATATCCATAACGACAATAAATTGAACATCCGTACTCTTTAATATTTTATTTGTATACACTTGAATCAAGGAGGTATCTACCTTCCCTGCCAACCCATCAATTACAATAGAATCATTTGCCACAATACGTGCAATCGTTTTCGCCTTCTCTGCCTGACTTTCTTCTGTCGTTCGTTCAACATTATGGCTAATTAAAAAATCTGTTACGAGTAAAGAAAAAATTACAACTGTACACACTAGTAATGTAATCGTTTTCCATAAATTCCATAGTTTCTTTCTTTTTTTCATCCCGTTAATAACTCCCCTAATTGCTAAATAGAAAAATAAGCAAGGTGATATTATTTTCACCTTACTTACTTATTTGCTGTTATTATACTTCAAATATACTAGTCATTTCTTGTAGTTCTTCTGCGGACGTAGCAATTTCATCAATAGCATTTGCCACTTCTCTTGTATCTCCAGCGACTCTCTTCGTTGTTTCTACTATTTGATTAATTCGAGAAACAATATGAGTAGTAGAACTTAAAATTTCTCTTCTATAATCCTCTGTCCATCACCTTACAGTTATATAGTTAAAGCTCTCTTTCCTAATTTATTTTGAGTTCTTTACGTAACTAATCGCCTGACTCCCCATCTGCATCCATGCCTTTTCAAAGTTTTCTCTTGGCACTTTTACATCTAAGCTATCATCGAGAGGATCTCGAATATATGCATATTCCTTATCGTATCCAACAAGTACAACACAATGTTCATTATACGTAATAGAAACATCTCCACTTTTTGTTTTCCATGTAGTAAATTCATCTTCATCTAATGGGGTAAATGTTGCATTCGTAATCATAACTACTGGTTGCCCGGCTTTTACACTCTTATACATCTCTTCTATACTCTTCCCTGTTAAATCTACGGCTTTATTCGGTAAATATTTTTTAGCTAACTGAAAAAGTGGTCCATGATATACACCATATCCGGATTCAGAAAACGTATAAATATTACCTACAAATCCTTCATTCGGATTCCCGCGTACACCATCGTCTATAAAATCAACTTTTTTTATTTCATTTGCTAATTTCATTTTATCTACTGAAACGCCTGCATGTTGTAACATCATCGCTAAGCTTGTCACTTCACAACCTCTATCCAACTCCGGTAATTGCTGAATTAAAGGTACATTTGATAAAATGACCTTTTCATCATTATCACTAAAATCCATTCGTTTTCCGCTTTGTATATTGAAGAAATTTAACTTATCCACATACTTTGTAATTCCATTTGTATATATACTCCATACCACTATACTAAGTAAAGTCATACATATATACCACTTCAATTTCCGTATCACTCTCACGCCCTTTTTAATTCGTTAAATAAGAATAAAACGCGTCAGCATCCGTTCGAACCATTGGTACAAAATTTAGTTCTTTTCCTTTCTCTGGTTGATCTTTTTTTATTTTTTCTGTTAGATCTTGAATATTCATATTCGTTTTGTCCATATTAAGCTCATCTGCCATTTGTATCACTTTTTGTTCATTAATTTCTCTTAATACTTGATATATATCTTTACCGTACAAATCAATATGATATTTTTTTGCTTCATCCTGTACTTTTTGTTCGTACACTTCTTGTGCTAACTCTTCTATCTCTTTTCCTTTTTGTGAAATACCTAACTTTCCTGCTTCTTCTCTTACTTTCGTTCCATAGATTTCTTCCTCTATGTCTTCTATTTCTTTTCCAGTTGTCGAAATGCCTAATTTATCCGCTTCATCATTAATTTTAATCGTATTGATTTGAGTAATTAAATTTACAATCGATGTATTCTCTATAGATATGCCTAGCTTCAATGCTTCTTGCTTCACTTTTGTTTCATAGATTTCTTCTGAAAGAGCTCCAACATCTTTTCCTTCAATCGAAATCCCTAACTGCTGCGCTTCTCTTCCTACTTCTGTTTCATGAATTTCTTTTTCTAGCGTAATTTGCTCTTTTCCTTCCGTTTCAATACCGAGTTTCTCTGCTTTTTCTTCTGTATGCACTGCATGTATCTTTCCATTGTTTAATTGTTCTTTACTGCGCTGCGTGTAATCTGTCTTTCCTTTTTGTGTTTCAGAAGGAGAGGCACCTCCTAATATGCTTAAACTCATCACTCCAATAGTGAATACCGTCATCATTTTCTTTTTCAACTCTACTTCCTCCCCCTTGTACTTTCTTTTCCATCATTCCCATAATTTTTTTAATACTATACATACATCTCATCGTTACTTGAGATAACATTATGATCAATAAAACCCTCTATAATTACTTCTTTATGTGTCAAATTTTCCTTATACAATACATGATATAAACCGTTCCTTAACTTTCCCTTAAAAAAAGACGACCTTGTAAAAACAAGATCGTCTTCTCACTTATATTCTTTGATTTTTAGGGAAAATCACTTCAAAACAAGTGCCCTCTCCCCATTTGCTCTCTACTAATATTTTGCCGTAATGCTTTTCGACAATCCAATTTGCAATTGAAAGACCTAATCCAGCTCCTTCTGACGTACTTCTTGCTTTATCCCCTTGATAAAAACGATCAAATAATTTCGAAATATCCTCTTCTTTCACTCCTATCCCATCATCCTTCACCTGTATACGAATGGAACCGCTCGTTTGTGTGCAATCAATTTGAATATGCCCGCCTTCATTTGTATACTTCATTGCATTATCTAACAATATAACCATCATTTGATGGATTCTCTCTCTATCCCCCATAAACGATATATCTTGTTCTACTTTTAATATCATCTCTTTTTCTTGATAAGAAGCAATCTCTTTATATGGATCTACGATTTCTTCTAACAATTTATCCATTTCAAATGTTTTCTTATCCATCTCAATTTGATTAGAATCAGAACGTGCTAACAATAATAAATTGCTAACTAATTTCGATAACCGCCTACATTCCTTTGAAATTGTAGAGATATCCATCGCCTTCTCTTCTATCGTAGCGGATGGTGACTGGAATAATACATCCGTTTTTGATTGAATAACTGCAAGTGGTGTTCTTAATTCATGTGATGCATCAGAAACGAACTGCTGCTGTTTTTCCCATGAATTTTGAATTGGTACGAGCGCCCTACCAGCTAAGAAAAATCCAATACCTATTGCACATAGACTTCCTATGCTACAGCCGATAACGAGAATTAAAAATAAAGTATTTAGCATCTCTTCTTCAGCTGTTATATCGCGTACAATTTGAACTATTTTTCCATCTTCTTGAAACGCAAATGTCCTAAAATATAGTCCTTGCACTTCAATATCTTGCAAAGATCCTAACTTTTTTGGAGAGAATTTTTCTAAATTCTCTTCAAAAATAAGACGGAATTTTGGATTTTCGATACCTATCTCCACAGTTTTTCCAATCCAAGTTAACTCCGTTATCCTTGGATCACCAATTTGAAGATATCCCCTAAATTTTTTAGGGGGCTTTTTACCATCTAAAACCTCTCTATGCTGAACCATTTTTTCAATGGATCTATCCACTTCATTATAAATACGCTTATATGTGTACGAATAAATAATACTGCCTAATACTCCTATTAATATGATAAACACTAACGAATTTAGTATAGTTAGACGAATGCGTGTTTTTTGAAACATACTTCCTTTTTTCATTGTTCTTTTAGTATATATCCAATACCACGAACAGTTTGAATATCTTTCTGATAACCGAATGGTTCTAATTTTTTACGTAAATGATGTACATACACTTCGACGATGGCTACTGTTGTATCGGAATCAAATCCCCAAACACGATCAAAAATTTGTTCACGCATTAAAATTTTGCCGCTATTTTGAATGAGATATTCTAGTAGTTCATACTGTTTTAATGTGAGCTTCATTGCTTGTCCATCTACTTGAACATCTTTATCTTTTCCAAACAATTCAATTCCTTTATAACGAATTGTCTGCTGCGTTGTTAAACTACCACTTCTGCGCAACAAAGCGCGAATTCTCGCTTTTAATTCGGGAGCCTGAAACGGCTTAACGATATAATCGTCTCCACCAAAATCCAATCCCTTCACCCGATCTTCTAAAGAATCTCTCGCTGTCAAAAACAGGACTGGCGTTTCAATCTTTTCATCACGTATTTTTTGAATCACTTCAAATCCGTCCATTTCTGGCATCATTACATCAAGCAAAATTGCATCATATATATTTTGCAGTGCTAGAAATAATCCATCTTCTCCATTCAATGCTGTATCTACTTCAAATTCATCGCGTAAAATTTGGACAATAGACTCTAATAAAAAAGCATTGTCCTCTACTACAAGTAAGCGCATATTCTCACCTTCCACGGTATATTTCAACTCTCTTTATTATTGCATCTCTTCTTTTCATAAAAAAAGAATATAGTTACATTATGTACTTTCATTTTCAACGATTTCCCTTTAAATTTTTGAATTGTATAGAGAAGATTTATTATAAAAGCGATTCCTTAAATTTAGCTTAATAACGAATGAAAAGAAATAAGTTCCTCCTTATCAACCCCTCTATGAATATAACTAATAACAAGTGCTCTATTCATTCCCCCTTCTTTCTAAATCCATTTGTTTCTAATTATAACTTTATTTAAAGGGGGTTTCTGGATTCAATTGTTAGAAAGTATTATTACAAACGCATCTATTTTTCTTACAACAATGTAAGTCTCTCGTCATCCAATTCGATGGTTGCAATCACTCCATTTCCTTATACTGAAAGTAAGAAATGAAACAAAAACAAGGAGAGATGAGATATGAAAAAAATGATGGAAGTTGTAGTAGCGGTAGTAGAGGTTTTCATAAATGGTAAACAAGTTGCAATGGAGTTAAATAAATAATGAAAAGGACAATATTCGTTCTAGACCCTTTACTCATATAAAAGAGATAAGAGTTCATCATTTCTTTGATCCCTTATCTCCCTGTAAAGAAAGCCGTATCCTTAAAAGGATACGGCTTTCTTTTTATTTCTTTTTGTTATTCCACCGGCTGTGGTTGCGGCTGTACTACTTCATTCGCTCCAGCCAACCTCAACATATTTGCAATATCTTTAAAGCCTCTTTTTTCAGCATATTGCAGCGGCGTAATATTTTCCTTATTAGCCATATTTACATCTGCACCATGCTCAATAAGCATTTGAATTACTTTCTTATGACTTTCACTACCATTTCCTAATACAATTGCTTCTAATAACGCTGTTCCACCACGGTCATTCTTATAATTCACATCAATATCTGTATGCTCTAACAATTCCTTAACAACCTCTACATGACCACGTTCAGATGCCGAAATGAGTGCAGTTCCACCTGACCTAGTCGTTTCTTTCGTATTAACTCCCGCAGCAATTAATAGCTTTACAATATCCGTATATCCTTCTCTACTTGCATAAAGAAATGGATTGCTTTTTTTCTCATCTTTCACTTCAATATTAGCGCCGGCATCAATTAATGCTTTCACTGTCTCTACATGATTTTGATACGTTGCTGCAAGGATAGGCGTTTCTCCGTTGTCACCTTCTATATTTATATTTGCTCCGTCCTGAATCAGCTTCATAGCTGTTTCTGTGTCTCCAAGAGTCGCAGAAAGTAACAACTGTTTGTCCATTAAATTTATACTTTTTTCTTCTTTAACTTCTTCTTCTTCTTTATACTGTTCTTTTTTCTTTTCGTTTTTCACATGAACTGGTTTTGATTCTGGTTCTTCTTGCTTATCGCAAGCCACTACCGTCATTAAAAGTCCTAATAACATGCATAATAAAATTTTTTGTTTTCTCACAATTACAGCTCCTATGAAAGATAATGTTTTCTTAACCATTCCTCCATCACATACAATAACTCTTCTTGAGTACATTTATCCATAAGCTCTTTATATTCCTTCTTGAATCGGATTATCTTAAACTTATACCATGTTTCTCAACCTATTGGAATGATACGCCAGGTGGCCTCATCATTAACATTATGAAGCAATTAGTTTAGCACGTTTTTGCCGCATTTGTATACATTTCTAAAAAGTGGGTAAATGATTGCTTTAGGTTACTATATTCCATTGTAACCGTTCTTCAAAAAATTTTACACCTTTTATATATTTGCACCTGAGTAATAATAGAAAAAGACAACTTATGTAGTTGCCTTTTTCTATTATTAATGATGCCCACCGTGATTTCCTTTTTTCGTGTTCCCCATCATCTCTTTATTCATTTCCCATTTATGCTCAGCTAGCTCTTTATACGAAAGAACTTTCCCTTTATAGTTAGACACAAAGCTTTCTGCATCCTTTTTATTTTCAAATGAAATAACATTATAAGCCATCGGTGTCGTTATTGTTTTATCATATACGTAAGTCGCATCTTCTAATGAAATCCACTCTTTCGAATCATAATCTCGAACAAATTTTTCTTTCGTCTTTTCACCTGGATTAATCTCCATCCATTTATACATACAACCGATATCATCAAATTTTAATGCTTTTCCATTTTCTAAAATGATTTCTGTTGCAAATTGATTATCCATTACCCCAATTTGGCAAATATCACATTTATCATGTTTCTCATCAATTGCCACAGCCTCTGCTTGTTTCTTATCACATCCTACAATTGTAAAGACAAAGAATAAACATATAGCAAGCATCACATATTTTGTTCTCATTTTTTTCCTCCTTAGCCGTATCTTCCACAAGGAGAATATCAAAAACTTGTGTGAGATTTGTGAAAAAACAATGTACTTTTTGTAATATAGGAAACAAAAGAGATGTGTAGCTATTTCTACACATCTCTTTTCATTCACAACCTGTAATTAATAAATCATCTTCTAACTTAACTAATAATGTATCTGCACTAATTTTCTGTCCAATTTCTACATTTACTAATCTTATATTTCCACTAATACCGACCGCAACCTTTTCAAGCTCACCGTTATTTTTCCGGATCAGCATTAATTTTTCCCACTCATATACGTAAGAAGATTCATTAACAAAAATCTCTTCTATTTTCCCTTCATAAGAACTATAAATTTCTTCTATTCTCGTTTCCATTTAAAATCTACTCCCTACTTCGCACATCACTATTTTCACCTTATTCTATCATTCTTGTAAGTAGTAAATTATATTTTTAAAAATTCAAAATTACCTTCGTGAACAAAATGACCAAAATAAAAATTATGCTTCTAATGATGTTATTTTTCAAATTATTTACCATTTGGATAGATGCCACTATGATAAACAAAAAACAATTTTTCTGAATTTTTATTTTATTTTGAAAGCGTAATCATTTTTTGAGGGGGAAATCATATGTTAGCTCTACTTGGATTTGCGATGGTATTTGTCTTTATGTTTTTAATTATGACGAAACGTATGTCAGCACTAGTAGCATTAATATTAGTTCCGATTGTTTTTGCATTAATTGGCGGCTTCTATGCCAATATGGGACCTATGATGCTAGAGGGAATTCAAAAGTTAGCACCTACTGGTATTATGCTTATGTTTGCTATTTTATATTTTGGAATTATGATTGATAGTGGTTTATTTGATCCTGTCATTAGCAAGATCTTACAATTCGTAAAAGGTGATCCTTTAAAAATTGTTGTTGGTACAGCGATTCTTACTATTATCGTTTCATTAGATGGTGACGGAACAACAACGTATATGATTACTGTTTCTGCAATGTACCCGCTGTATAAACGTCTTGGAATGAATCCACTTATATTAGCTGGGATTGTTATGTTAGGAGCAGGTGTGACAAATCTTACACCTTGGGGTGGACCGACAGCTCGGGTTATGAGTGCTCTTGGACTTGATGCATCAGAGCTCTTCACACCACTTATACCAGGAATGATTGCTGGTGCTATTTGGGTAGTTTTCGTTGCCTACTATCTTGGAAAAAAAGAAAGAAAACGTTTAGGTATTATGGATGTACAATATTTAAAACAAATGCAAACAATAGATGAGCAAGCTGCAACAGTCGAAGCGGCAGTACATAAACGTCCTAAACTATTATGGATTAACTTTTTATTAACTGTCGCTCTTCTCGTTTGTCTCATACTAGAAGTTATGCCATTACCGGTTTTATTTACAGTTGCTTTTGCTATTGCTGTTATGATTAACTATCCAAACTTAGAGCAACAGAAAGAACGTATTGCTTCTCATGCAGGAAACGTATTAGCAGTTGTTTCTCTCGTATTCGCTGCTGGTATTTTCACGGGTATTTTATCCGGAACAAAAATGGTAGATGCGATGGCTCAAGGTGTAGTAACTCTTATACCAGATGCACTGGGACCACAATTACCAATTATTACAGCTCTTCTTAGTATGCCGTTCACATTTTTCATGTCCAATGATGCATTTTACTTTGGCGTATTACCTATTTTGACGAAAGCGGCTGCTACTTACGGAATTAGTGCGGCTGAAATGGGACGCGCTTCCTTACTCGGTCAACCTGTTCACTTATTAAGCCCTCTTGTCGCATCCACTTATTTATTAGTCGGAATGGCCAAAGTTGATTTCGGTGAACATCAACGCTTTACATTGCTTTGGGCTGTTGGAACGACAATGGTCATGTTAATTACCGGAATTATGATTGGGATTATTCCAATATAAGATACAAAAACAGTAGAGAAAATGAATCCTCTACTGTTTTTTTGTTATGAAGAAACAAGAAAGTACCTTCTCTCTGGTCTCCCCACACTTCCATATATAAGCTCTGCATGTACTTTCTTTCCAGATATTAAGTACTCTAAATAGCGTCTCGATGTTGATCGGCTCACTCCGACCATTGTGCTTAACACTTCTGCGGTAATACCTTCTTCATTAACTGTTAACATATGCTTTTTTATTTTTGCTAAAGTTAAAGGATCTATTCCTTTGGGGGCGTATTCGATTGAATTCCCCTTCACCCCTCTTTGAGACCAGAGCTGTTCAATTTGTTCTGGTGATAATTGGTCCGTTCTCTTTAACTGTATAATCTTCTTTTGATAATTTTCTAGACTTGTTTTAAATCGATCAAACATAAGTGGCTTTACGATATAATCTGCTACTCCTCCTCGTAAAGCATGACGTACGACATCTGTTTCTGACGCCGCTGTAATCATAATAATGTCTGTATTATGCAAATTTTGTCTAATATATGTAACGAGCTCTGTCCCTTGCATATCAGGTAAATATACATCCAATAAAACGAGTTGTGGCTTCACAAGTTCTAGCCATTCTTTTGCCTGCTCCCCAGTCGTTGCTGTTCCAATTACTTTAAACCCTTCAATCTTTTCAGTAAAACGGCGATGAATCTCTGCAATCCGAATATCATCTTCTACTATCAATACTTCAATTTCCTCAGTCATTACAATTCGCCTCTCTCTTTCGGTAATGCAATAATAAATAACGCACCACCTAAATCCCCTTTTTCGATTGCAATACTTCCATTTAAATCTTCCACTAACTCTTTTACCTTCGCTAATCCATATCCTCGCTTTTCTCCTTCCTTCGTCGAAAAGCCTTTATAGAATATACTTGTAATGATTTCATCTTGAATCCCTTGTCCTGAATCTTCCACTTCAATTACTATTTCCTCGCCGATATCTGTTACAAACATTCTAACTTTCTTATCATCCTCTTGATTTCTTTCAATTGCTTCAAATGCGTTCGTAATTAAATTCCCCAAAATAGAAACAACATAATTACTCTCAATATGCGGACTTAACTTTTCTAAACTACTTTCTCGATCTAATACAAAATCAATCTTTAACTCTCTTGCTCTATTATAAAATCCAATTAAAATTCCACCTAGCCACGGATTTTGAATTCGTTTCATAATAAATTGAACAAAATCTTGATAGACTGCCGTTTCCTTATGAATGAGCTCTAAAGCATCTTCATATGATTCTAATTGGATAAGACCCGAAAGCGTATACAACAGATTGTTATATTCATGCGTTTGTGCTCGTAACGCTTCCGTATACTGCTTAGTTTGAGACAGCTCTGCAGTTAACTGATCCATTTCAGATTTCAAACGTAAACTCGAAACAACACCAGTTACTTTATTATTTACTTTAATAGGTAGACGGTTAGCAATAACAGCTTGCCCCTTTATATTTAATTGGCGATCAAACTGTTCTTCACCAGTTTGCAGTACATCTAATATCGATGAATTAGGAATTACATTTAAAATACATTCTCCAATAATGTTTTTGTGTGTATCTAGCGAAAGAATATCATAAGCTGCTTGATTTACTAAACTGACCATTCCATTTTTATCAATTACGATAATCCCTTCACGTACAGATTGAATGACAGTACTATGTTCTTCATATAAAGAGGAGATTTCTTCTGGTTCCATTCCAAACATCATTCTTTTTATACTTCCCGCTAAGTATATAGAGCCGATTATCCCTATCAACAAACCTATTATTGTAATCCAAAACACGCGCGTACCATATACTTCTACCACACCATGAATATCATCCATTGAAAAACCAACAGATACTACACCAATAATTTCATTCTCCTGATTACGGATTGGAGCTTTTCCACGTAAGGAAGGTCCTAATGATCCAGTCGCTTTCGAAACATAAGATTTCCCTTCTAATAGAACTCCTTTGTTATCTCCACCAACCATCGCTTCTCCTATTTTATCTTTCCTAGGATGCGCATAACGAATCCCTTCTTTATTTCCAACTACAATAAAATCAGCATCTGTATCCATTCGAATTTTTTCTGCAATGGGCTGAATAATAGAAGCCGGATTTTCTTTTTGAAAAGCTTCCTGAATTTCTGGTATAGCAGCAACTGTTTTCGCAACGTGCAAAGCTCTTTTTCCAATTTGTTCTTCCACTGTTTCAGATAATATGTAATAAAATAAATAACTCGTTAACAGAAGTACAACTAGAATAAGTGTACTAATAGTGAATGTAATTCTTGGTTGTAGTTTTAATTTTTTAAATTTCAAAACCATTCCCCTAACATTTCCTAAAGTTAAATTTTAAGAATATACAGTTTTTTACGTTTATGTAATCATACCATGATTACGATAGAGTTTCTTTACTTTGTATCGTATTGTATGTATTCAAAAAAGGAACCTCTAGCACATGCTAGAGGTTCCTTCTATCTTTCTACTCTTTATCTACTTCTTTTTCTTTATCTTCTACCACAGATACAACAGGTTTATCATTCGATAGCTGCTGTACTGCACCTTTGCCCGCAAATCCTTCTAATAGCTCTTTTAAATCAATGCCAGAAGAAGCTTTTAATGTTTCTTGCATAGTTGCCATTAAATCCGTCGCATAACCTGCCACTTTTCCAGCACCGCCATTCTTACCACCGCCGCCTGTATCAACAACTGTAATTTTATCGATGTTGCTAAGTGGGCTTGCAATTTCTTTCGCATAACTTGGAAGCATTTTAAGAACCATATCCATAATCGCCGCTTGACCATATAATTCAAATGCTTCTGCAATTTTTTGTTTCGCTTCTGCTTCAGCTAAACCTTTCAATCTAATAACGTCTGCTTCTGCTGTACCTTGCGCTTTTTGTACTTCTGCTTTCGCTTGACCTTGCGCTTTTTCAATTTCCGCCTTCGCTAAACCTTCCACACGTACTTCTTCTGCACGTGCTCTCGCTTCTGCTTCAATCTTATATTGGTCTGCATCTGCCTTCTTAATTTGTTTTACTTTTTCAGCTTCAGCTGATTGTTCAACAGCATAGCGGTCTGCATCTGCTTTTTTCTTTACTTCTGCATCGTATTGTTTTTCACGACGCGCAATTTCTTTTTCTTCTAATTCAATTTGCTTCTCACGCTCAATGATTTTAACGCGCATTTGCTCTTCTGTAACACCTTGTTGCGCTTTCGCTTGTTGTAATTCGTAAGAAAGATCCGCATCTGCACGTGCTTGCTCTTGCTCTCTCTTATAAGATTGTACTTTTAACTCTTTATGCTTTTCAGCTTCAGCAATTTGGGCATCACGTTGATATTCGGCTTCTTTTGCTTCTTTTTCAGCACGTGCTTTTTCAATACGAGCTTCTTTTTCACGCTCTGCATTCGCAATTGTTGCATCACGCTTAACTGTCGCAATTTGTGGCTGACCAAGTGCATCTAAATAGCCGTTCTTATCCATGATTTCTTTAATTGTAAAGGAAACGATGCGAAGCCCCATCTTCTTTAAATCTGTAGAAGCTACTTCGTGCACCTTTTGAGCAAATTGCTCTCTATTACTGTAAGCATCTTCTACTGTCATAGAAGATAAAATTGCGCGTAAATGACCTTCTAAAACTTCTTTCGCCTCTACTTTTAACTCTTCTGTTTCTTTTCCTAAATATTGCTCTGCTGCTGTAGATACTTCTTCAATTGTAGAACCTACTTTAATAATAGAAACACCATTTACCGTAACTGGAACACCTTGCTTCGTATACGTATCACGTGTACCCACTTCTAACTTGTAGTTTAATAGGCTTAAAGGCTCTGCTCTTTGCATAATTGGAACTACGAATGTACCGCCACCGCGAATAATCTTAATCTTCTTTCCATCATCAGTGGTAACAACGTTCTTTCCACCACCAAGCCAGTTCCCTGTAACAATTAACGCCTCATCCGGCCCAACTGTTCGATACTTCGTAATGAATACTAAAATAAGTAGAATTAAAATTGCGAGTAACACTCCACCGATAATTAATGGAATCGTCATGTAAATTCCCCCTTATAATTTTGGTTTTTTTAAAGAATAAGCGATGTTTTGTACAAGTAAAACACCATCTTGAACTCCCTCGATAATAACCTCTGTTCCTTGTAAAATATCTTTTTTCCCAACTGTTTTAGCTGGGATTGCATTACTTCCAAATTGGGAGGAAATTAATACTTCACCAAACCCTTCTGTAGGAATTGTCGTAATGACTTCTCCCTTGCAACCAATAAACTCATCCATACGTTGTACGGTATTTTGCTCTGCTTCTGCAATCGGTTTTAAAATTAGTATTTTCATGATGAAAACACCGATAAAGGATATAGCAAAGGCACCAGCGAAAATAACAATACTATTAAAGGAAAATAAATATTCTCCTATATAACTTAATCCACATAACATGGCGAAGAAACTAAGTAATAAAGTTACGACGGATACTGATCCGCCTCCAAAACTAAATATTGATTCAAATATATCTCCAAAAAAGATATAAATAACAGTAAGTATAGTAGCAATAATAAATCCATATAAATAAATTGTTTCAAGTGGATAACCAAACAAGACCATTTCTTATCCCCCTTTCTTAAACAATCCTCTTTTGTTATGTGTATGCCTCACCTCTTTCAAAGATTATCGTTCTTAATTTTCAGTTATTTACCCTTTAAAGAAAGGCCTGTAAAACAGGCCTCTAAAAAAGAACAGGAGGAACCTATTGTGACAGGCTCCTCCTAGAAAATAACCGATATATTATATATCTATATAATATACTATTTTCCACAAAAAGTAAAGTTAAACATACATTGGAAAAGTGCTTATTTTACTGATAATGAGTAGATTCCATCACCATTATTATATTCCATTAAAAAATAACATATTATTTCTTCATACATTTTGAACATATAGTGAGCGAAAAGGACTTACAATTTTACTACAGTGGCTCCATTATTTAAGCAATCGAAACATCCTCGTATTAATATCTTTCCCTATTCAAAAAGACTTGATCATAAGCATATTTCAACAGGAAATTGCTATGATCAGGTCTTCTCAAAAACTTCTATAGTTGTTTTATATAATAATAAGATAAAGCGTTGTTTATTTCTTAAATAATTTCTTTCTAAATACAAACATACTTAATGCTGAAAGAACAAGTGCTAATCCAGAAAGTAAAGTCGATGTGTTAACTTGACTACCAGTTGCTGCTAAAGATTTCTTATTTTCCTCTTGCTTATTAGCATGTTGTTTATTTGAATCCGTTTCTTTCGCACCCTCTTGTCCTACGTTTTTCACTGGCCCAACTTGATTATCCTCTTTTGTCTCTTGATCCAATCCAGTTGCTAATTCTTTTGTTGGTCCTTCAACTTCTTTTACTGGTTCTTTTACTTCTTCTTTCGATTCTTCAACTTCTTTTGTTGGTTCTTTTACTTCTTCTTTCGATTCTTCAACTTCTTTTGTTGGTTCTTTTACTTCTTCTTTCGGTTCTTCAACTTCTTTTGTTGGTTCTTTTACTTCTTCTTTCGATTCTTCAACTTCTTTTGTTGGTTCTTTTACTTCTTCTTTCGGTCCTTCAACTTCTTTTACTGGTTCTTTTACTTCTTCTTTCGATTCTTCAACTTCTTTTGTTGGTTCTTTTACTTCTTCTTTCGGTTCTTCAACTTCTTTTGTTGGTTCTTTTAA
>NZ_JBNNUI010000011.1:0-16387 GCF_050279585.1 Bacillus sp. NPDC094064 | reverse complement strand
CTTCAACTTCTTTTGTTGGTTCTTTTACTTCTTCTTTCGGTTCTTCAACTTCTTTTGTTGGTTCTTTTACTTCTTCTTTCGGTTCTTCAACTTCTTTTGTTGGTTCTTTTACTTCTTCTTTCGGTTCTTCAACTTCTTTTACTGGTTCTTTTACTTCTTCTTTCGGCTCTTCAACTTCTTTTGTTGGTTCTTTTACTTCTTCTTTCGGCTCTTCAACTTCTCTTGTTGGTTCTTTTACTTCTTCTTTCGGTTCTTCAACTTCTTTTGTTGGTTCTTTTTCGTCTTCCTTTTCAACTATATTCTGAGTAACTGTTCCGTTAAATCTTATACTAATTTCATCAGAATCTAACTCGAATTTATATACCTTTTCGCCTGGAGTACTCCATTTTATTACTCCGTTATCAATCGTTCCATCCTCACTTGTCAATTTAATATTATCAATACTTTCTCCTTCTAAATCATATACAGGAACCTGAATTTCTTCGTTTACTTTTGCATTATTTAAAACGATATTTTGTCTTCCAACATCAATTGTAAACCACTGACCTAATTGTATTAACGGCCTTACATCACGAATCTCATTTCCAGCTAAATTTAAGCTAAGTAAGTCTAACATTGATCCAAGAACTGTTACATCTTTAATACGATTGTCCGCCAGATTTAACCACTGTAAATTTTCCAATGAAGATAACGGTGTTATCTCTTCAATTTGATTATGCGATACATTCACAGCGTTCAATTGTTTCAAGTTCGAAATAAATTCTATATTTTTCAAGCCCACTCCTTCTAAAGTGAGGTTTTCTAAGTTCGTCATGTACTCTAAACCTGCTACATCTTTTATTTCTTTTCCTTTTTCTTTAAGTATCTCTAATCTTTTAATCTGTAATAAATCTTCTTTTGTTATAGGGGCGTTTAGATTCTCTCTACTAAAATTCTCTTTGTTAATATGTTGTTGTAAATTTTTATCAAGGATTTCATTTTTACTTTCTTTTTGTTTTTCAACTATATTTTGTATAACCTTCCCATTAAAGCTTATTTTACTTTCAGCAGAATTCGTATCTAGTTTAAATTCATATATTTTTTCTCCAGGACTATTCCACTTTATAAACCCGTTATCCAGAGTGGCTTCTTCATTTTTTACATTAATATTTTGAAGTGGTGCTCCTGTAAGATTGTATATTGGAATTTTTATTGCTTCATCTACGCTTGCTTCATCTAAAAAGATTTTTTGTCTTTGAATATCGATGTATATTCTTTCTCCTAACTCTTGAACCGGTCTAACATCACGAATTTCATTTGAGCCTAGCTTTAAATCATATAAACCTGTTAATTGACTAAGTGGCGTTATATCTGAAATATAGTTTTCCTCTAAATCTAGTTTCTGTAATCCTGATAATTGTGATAATGGATTAAGATCTACTAATTCATTTTTTGAAAGCCCTAATTCAATTAATTTATTCATCCCATTAATATGTTCAACATTGCTCAATCCATTATTGCTTATTTCAAGTATCTTCAAATCCTTTAATTGGTGAATTCCTTCAAGACCTGCATTGCTAATTTGATTATTTGCCATAGTCAAATCCCTTAAAGATGTCACTGTAAATAATGGTTTAATATCTTTTATATAATTACTATTTACATCTAGCATTTTAATCTTCTTCATTTGACTTAATGGGCTTAAATCTGAAATTTTATTGTTTCTCAAAGTTAAAAACTCAATATGTTCTAACTCAGCCAAAGATCCAATATCTTCAAGTTCACCATAAGTTATACTTAACGATTTCAGTTTCCTCAACTTCGAGATAAATTGTATATTTTCTAACTTAACTTCTTCCAACGTTAAGTTTTCTAAATTCGTCATATACTCTAGACCACTTACGTCTTGTATTCCTTTATTTTTTGCCTCAACAACTATTAAAGATTTAACTTTTAATAAATCTTCCTTAGTTATTGGCGTATTTAAATTCTCTCTATGCAAATTATATTTATTGATATGCCTTTGTAACTGCTTATCTACAATTACATTTCCACTTTCATCTTGTTGCTCCACTTTATCCTCTTTATTTTCCTTTTGCTTTTCTGGAACATTATTTTCTAAATTTAAAGTATTTACTTCGAACTGCACTTGATACTTATTGTCATAAGCCATTGTTGGAATATAAATATGCATTTGCATATTATACCTCTTTCCTAATTCCCCTACTTCAAACTGAATCACTTTCGTTCCATTTTTCTTTTTATCTTCTGATATTACTTTCACATCATGGAACACACCAGGAGTATGACTATCCTCTGTTTTCAAATATTGAAAGAAATCACTATCACTTAACGTTGCCGTTACAATTTTCTTTCCATTCTCAATTTTTAATTTCGGATCCTTTATATAAACAGCTGCCATGGATTCTTGATTTGTTTTATCTTTATACGCTTTAATAACAGCATCATATGTACCATCTGCTAAAGCATGTCCAGTTTTATTCACCTCAATTGCTACTGCCGCTAACGCCGGTGTTGAATATGCCGCAAACGGCAACGACAATGTCGCCGCTATTAACATTGCATTTATATGTTTTCTTTTATTATTCTTCAACCTTACATCTCCTTCGAAATATATAATTCAAAATGTAATCATTTCTCGGATAAATGATAATGATTTTCATTCGCATTGTCAACTGGCAACATACATATTTCTTGAAAATTTCACAAAAAAATAATCCCTTTAAAAGGGATTATGCCATTCTCTCACCTGATTCTTCTCTAAAAAAGCTTTTCATCGCATGGAATACGTCTGCTTTTTGCTTTAAAATATAGTACCTAAAGTTTTCATCTTTAATATTTTTATAGGCTGACATGAGTGTGCTGTGGCGATTATACTGGTTCACTTCACCATAGCCAAACATATTACACTTCTTCATTAATTCTTCTACAAGCTTTACGCATCTAGCATTATCCGAAGTTAAATTATCACCATCTGAAAAATGGAATGGATAAATATTATAGCGGTCTGGTGAATATTTATTATCGATAAGCTCTAATGCTTTTTTGTATACAGAAGAGCATATTGTTCCGCCGCTTTCTCCTTTTGAGAAAAACTCTTCCTCTGTAACTACTTTTGCCTCCGTATGGTGGGCAATAAACTCAATATCTACCGTTTCATATTTCGTGCGTAAAAATCTAGTCATCCAAAAGAAGAAACTACGTGCCATATACTTCTCCCATATTCCCATCGATCCACTCGTATCCATCATCGCTAATACTACAGCTTTTGAATCTGGCTTCAATACTTCATTCCAAGTACGGAACTTTAAATCTTCTTGGTGAATTGGGTGGAAAGATGCTTTACCACGCATTGCATTTCGTTTATATGCAGATATCATCGTTCGCTTCTTATCAATGTTTCCCCATAACCCTGTTTTTCTAATATCATTAAATTCAATATGCTCAATCCGGTTTTCATCCATTTCTTTTCTTTTTAAATTAGGCAGCTCTAACTCTTTGAAAAACGCCTGCTCTAATTCTAAAATAGAGACTTCAGCCTCATAATAGTCTTCCCCAGCCGTATCTCCCGCACCTTGCCCTTTTCCTGGTCCCTTTTGCTTTTGACCACCTGATCCATCTCTCGCAACGACATCACCAACTTTGCTGTCACCATTTCCTTGCCCAACATGTTTATTTTTATCATAATTGTACCTAATCTTATATTCATCTAAAGAACGAATCGGTATTTTTACAACATCCTTACCATTAGACATCACTATACTTTCCTCTGTTACAAGGTCTGGTAAATTATTTTTAATTGCCTCTTGCACTTTTTCTTGATGGCGTTGTTGGTCGTCATATCCTTTGCGATGGAGGGACCAGTTTTCCTGTGAAATCGTATAATTTGGTTGATTTTCTTCGCCCATTTCTTTCCCTCCTTACTGTAATTGTCTTTCTCTATGAACAGCAATCTATAAATTTTGTTCTGTAATGTGCAAGCTAGAATATTTGAAAAGTAACTGTCCATCGAAAATCATCCCATAAACATAGATAACGTTTTTCATACAATACTCCTAGCATCCTAAACAAAATTTTGCCACTCACATAATAGAAATGACATTTAACCGTCGATAAGAAAGAAACACAATGCATTGTTGCACACATTTTCACTTTGCAACATATTGTATTGTGTTGGCTTTTTTCGTATGAATGGTTGGTTACTCTATCATATGCATATTGTAAAAATAATTGACAATAAATTCATAAAGTTGCATCTTAATTTATTATATTTGGACAAGATATGACACCTTATACACATAAACGGATAATAAAACGCTGTCCCGCAAAATACAAGAGACAGCGTTTTGTTATCAAACTATCGATTTAACAGGCTACCTACATAGCGTAACAATTCATTTGCTGAAGAAGAATTATAGCCATGTTCATCAATTAAACGTGCAACAACATCATTGATCTTCTTAAGCTGATTTTCGTCTGGTGTTTTCGTTGATGTTGTAATTTTCACTATATCTTTTAAATCAGCAAATAGTTTTTTCTGAATCGCTTCACGAAGACGTTCGTGCGAATTATAATCGAAGCGTTTTCCTTTACGTGCATAAGCAGAAATGCGAATTAATATTTCTTCACGGAATGCTTTTTTAGCATTTTCTGAAATTCCAATTTGCTCTTCAATTGAGCGCATTAATTTTTCATCCGGGCTCATTTCTTCCCCTGTTAACGGGTCACGCAATTTCGACTTATTGCAGTACGCCTCAACGTTATCTAAGTAATTATCCATAAGTGTCTTAGCTGATTCTTCATACGAATACACGAATGCTTTTTGTACTTCTTTCTTAGCAATTTCATCGTATTCTTTTCTTGCTAATGAAATGAAATTCATATAGCGTTCACGATCTTCATTACTAATAGATGGATGCTGATCCAATCCGTCTTTTAAAGAGCGGAGTACATCAAGTGCATTAATAGATGGTACTTCTTTTCTAATAATTGTCGAAGAAATTCGGTTAATAACATAACGCGGGTCAATACCGCTCATACCTTCATCTTGATATTCACGTTGTAATTCCTCTACATCAATCGCATTATAACCTTCTACCGTTTCTCCATCATATAAACGCATCTTTTTAATCAAATCAATATCCGGACGCTTCGGATCTTTTAAACGAGTTAAAATAGTAAACATTGCTGCAACGCGAAGTGTATGTGGTGCAATATGCACGTTTGATACGTCACTTTCACGAATCATTTTTTCATAAATATGTTCTTCTTCACTCACTCGTAAATTATATGGAACTGGCATTACGATAATCCGCGAATGTAATGCTTCATTTTTCTTATTTGCTATGAAAGAACGATACTCTGTTTCGTTCGTATGCGCTACTATTAATTCATCTGCTGAAATCAGCGCAAACCTACCTGCTTTGAAATTCCCTTCTTGCGTAAGTGATAATAAATGCCACAAGAATTTCTCATCACATTTTAACATCTCTTGGAATTCCATCATTCCACGGTTTGCCTTATTCAATTCTCCATCAAAGCGATACGCACGAGGGTCTGATTCTGAACCATATTCTGCAATTGTAGAGAAGTCAAGACTACCTGTTAAGTCAGCAATATCTTGTGACTTCGGATCTGAAGGACTAAATGTACCAATTCCTGTACGGCGATCTTCCGAGAAGAAAATACGCTCTACAACTACATCCTCAATTCTTGATCCATATTCTTGTTCTAAACGCATCACATTTAATGGTGATAGATTCCCTTCAATTCTTACTCCATACTCATCAAAGAAATCATCACGTAAATGATGTGGAATTAAATGCAGCGGATCTTCATGCATTGGGCAGCCTTTAATCGCAAAAATAGCTCCGCGATCTGTACGTGAATATGTTTCCAATCCTCGTTTCAACATCGTAACTAAAGTTGATTTACCACCACTAACAGGACCCATTAATAATAAAATACGTTTTCTAACATCTAATCGTTTTGCAGATGGATGAAAATATTCTTCCACAAGGCGTTCTAAAGCATCCTCTAATCCAAATAACTGATTACTAAAGAAGTTATATTTTCTTCTACCATCAACTTCTTCAATGCCAGCATCTTTTATCATATTGTAAATGCGAGAGTGTGCTGTTTGAGCCACCCATGGTCTTTCTTTCACAAGCTCCAAATACTCCGCAAACGTACCTTCCCATTGTAAACGTTCTTCTGCTTCTCGATGTTGTTCAATTTTCTTTAGAATATCCATTATAGCTCCTCCCCCATCTCCTTGTTCAATCGGATTATTATAAAAGGTATGCTAGGATGTCCTTAAACATTCTTTAAATCAAAACGAAATATATAATCGCGTAATAAAATTCTCTCCAAAACTGAAAGAAAATTCTGTATAATAAAGATATTAAAGGCTTCACACCGCTATTCATTTTAAATTAATTCTTTTCTTCTAAGAACCTTACATACATTTCGAGTAGTAAATAAAATTAGTAAACCGAAAAAGTAGGGGGAATATTAATATGAAATTATTATTAATTTTAGGTGTATCACTCACATTTCTTACCGCCATTTTCACATCTGGTTACAACGATAAACCTGGTACACATAAAAAGTGATGTGCTTTTTAGCACATCACTTTTTTTCTGCATCAATTATTTATAATATACATTCTCCACATCATGTTTTGATAAAGGGCGGCTATAATAATAACCTTGTACAAGTTTCACATTCTTTTCCTTCAAAAATTGGATTTGCTCCACTTTTTCTACTCCTTCTGCAATTACATTCAATCCTAAAGTATGAGCTAAATGAATAATCGCAGCCGTAATATTTGTATCGCGTTCATCTATATGTATCCCTTCCATAAAAGAACGATCAATTTTTAAAGTATCAATTGGATATGTTTTTAAATAACTTAAAGATGAATACCCTGTCCCAAAATCATCTAAATGAATCTTTACATTTTGTTCTTTTAATTGCAGCAACACTCTTTTCGATAAATCTTTATGTATAAGAGCTCCTTCTGTAACTTCTATTCCTAATAAATGAGGTGGTACGTTATACTTATTTAGAGCTCTTGTAATCATTTCGATTAATGTAATAGAACGAAAATGTCTAGCTGAAATATTCACTGCAATTGGGACAACTTCATAGTCCTTATTTAGCCATTCACGTATTTGTTTACACACTTGATTCACTACCCATTCATCAAGCTTAATAATAAATCCGGTTCTTTCTGCTAGTGGAATAAATTGACTAGGTGAAACAAATCCTAGCTCCTTATTTTCCCATCTTATTAAAGCTTCCATACTAGCTATTTTTTTCGTCTCAATATTAACTTGCGGCTGATAATATAAGAAAAATTCATTTTTCTCTATAGCTCGATATAACTGATTTTCTATTATAAACCTTTGTTCACGTTCACAATCTAATCCATTGCAATAAAAATGATAATGCCCTTTTCCCTTTTCCTTTGCTTTTTCCAAAGCAGCATCCACTCTCTGAAAAAGGATTTTTTCATCTTCTCCATCTGTTGGTGCCATTGCAATTCCAATTGACGCACTTAAATACACGTCCTCTTCTTCTATTACAAAATAATTACTAATGTTTTTTAATATATTTTTTGCAACTTCCTCTACATATTCTTTCGTTATATTTTCTATTAACATAACAAATTGATCATCATGCTCTCTAAATAAATGCATACCTTCTATTTGTAGATTGCTCAAACGTTCTGTAACTTTTTGTAATACTTTATCTCCTTCTTTATGACCAAATGTATCATTAATAAGATGAAACTCATCTAAATCAATAAAAACAAGCGCAAAATTTATATTTTCATTTAAAAAAACATTTAACTTATTTGTACATGAAATTCTATTCATTAATCCTGTTAATTGATCATAGTAAGCTAAATATTCCGTTCGCATCTCATTTAATACTTGCCTCGTAACATCTCTTGTAACAATATATACCCCAACAATTTCTCCGTTCACAATAATTGGGATAGTTCTCAAAGAAATATATAGCTCGTACCCTGCTTTATGAACATATTTCTTTGAAACGATTTGTTTTGCCTTTCCTTGTAAAGCTTCTTTAAGTATCATTTGAAAGTCTTTGTTATATTCTTCATTAATAAATTTAAAAATAAATTTATCATTTAATTCTTCATGCCGGTATCCAAACATCTCATACGTTGCCGGATTCGCATATGTAATTCTACCTATAGAATCTATAGATATAATGGAGTCATTATTATATTCAAGTAATGATTTAAATAACATTTGTTTTTCTTCTATTTCTACCTTTTCCGCAATCTGAGCTGTAATATCCCTTGTAATACAAATAATAAACTGGCATACCCCTTCATCGTCGTATACAGGATTAAGTGAAGACTCATAGTGTAGACTACCAGTTGATAAGCTAATCACATCACAAAAAGTATGTGATCTCGCTTCTCGTATTACTTTTGTATATTGCCTTTGTAAGATTCTTGCTTTGTCTACTGACAATACTTCCCCAAACGTTTTTCCATAACACTCTTCGCTTAGCTCCGCATAATCCATGCCTATTTTATTCACATAAATATATTTAAACGTCTCATCATCGATAACTTTCACAATAAACACTAAATCTTGAATAGCATGCAACAGTCCCTGTCTTACTAAATCCATATCTATCATACTTAAAAAGGTATTTTGATTATTATATTTTTCCTTCATATTTATCTCAACCCGTCTTATCTATTTTTAATCATATATCCCATTCTATATGAATATGTACCCTTTTTAAAATGTATGATTGCATATTATTTTTATTTTTAGAAAAAAAGTCGCCAAATGGCGACTTTTAATAAACGATTTCTAAATCTAATCCTGGATAATTTTGTTGACGGAACGCTTCATAAATTAAAATTGCTGCTGTGTTAGATAAATTTAATGAACGCACTTTATCAGTCATTGGAATACGTAAACAATGATCGAAGTTTTCTTCGATTACATTAGCTGGTAAGCCATTTGTTTCTCTTCCAAATACAAAATAATAATCCTTCTCACGCTTGCTATAGTCAAACGCTGTATGAGCTTTCTCGCCATACTTTGTTAAATAGAAGAATTCACCATCTTTATTTTTTTCATAAAATTCTTCAATTGAATCATAATACGTAATCTTCACGTGCTGCCAATAATCTAATCCTGCACGCTTTAACATTTTATCATCCGTTGAAAATCCAAGCGGTCTAATCAAATGTAGTTCTGTTCCAGTTGCTGCACAAGTACGAGCAATATTTCCTGTATTTGCTGGAATTTCTGGTTGATATAAAACAACATGTACTCCCACGCGATATTCACCTCTGTTTCTTGTCTACTACGTATTATACCACTTGAGCGAAAAATCTCTACCCATTAATAATATGAAAGAATTTATATTTCATTTGTGGTGTATATTTACTAGAATCTTCATAGTTCCAATAACGACGACGGCTATTCGCTGAATGTGCATTTACAAGTGGCATACCATCTGCGTCTTTTGCTACTACAATCGTCGTATGATTCCATCTACCATCATCCTCGAAATCGTAAGCAATAACATCTCCAAGAATAAGATCTTCTGGCCTTTCGACAGCTTCTGCTCGAAGACCTGTTGTAGCACCTGACAAATACCAATAAAAAGAATGTGCGACAGCCCAGCTCCAGCTCCACTGATTTTCCCTTTGCCACCATCCTTTACGAATATTAGGATATCCATTCATTGGTACTTCTCCAGTATGAAGACATTGTGAAATAAAATTTGTACAATTATCAGGGAAGTTGCGATATATAGGATTTCGGTCATCCCACCAACGCTCTGCATATTTCACTGCCTCTAAACGATTATATTGATAAGAACCGTACTTCTCTTTCACAAATTCCCTTTCTAATGTCTCACCTATCCCAATTTCTTCTGACACTTCAATAGCATAATCACTTATTACACGGCTATTCTTTAAACAAACTCTTCGTTTTAATTGTTCCTCTTCGATATAAAATAATTCTTTATGCCTAATTAAATATTTAAAATGTATTTGATAATCAATTTCTTGATGATTACTACTATTTAATTGTCTAATGAAAGAAACATCCGCAGTTGCTTTCACTATATGTGCACTACGTTTTTGAAACAATTGTTTCTTTCTCTGCGCTATTTGTAATAAATCTTCAGCAATACCATTCACATTTGTTCGTTTCTCCGTTATATATGCTAAAAATTGTTGTACTTGGTTTTCAATCTTCGTTTTAACAGCCATTCTGTCTCCCTCCCATATTACAATATGAAAAAGGGAAATATTATCTACTCTTTTTTCTGCGCTAGCAATTCAAGCCCACGATTCATTTCATGAAGGACCTCTTCATCTTTCTCACGTTGCATTGCTTTTTCAATCTCTTCGACTACTCCATCACCGCCAATTTTCCCAATTGCCCATGCTGCGGTTCCGCGAAGGACTGGTCTTGGATCGTCTTTCATAACACCAATTAAATCAGGAATTGCTGACGCTTCTTTAAAATGTGCAAGTGCTAAAATAGCATTACGTTGCAATGGCTTTTTACCTCTCCATGATCCTGACATAATACCATATTTCTCTTTAAAATCACGATTACTAATGGTTAAAAGTGGCGTTAGTAACGGTTTAACTAACTCAGGATCTGGCTCCATTTCAGGGTGATTATGAAAATCCATTCCTTTATTTTTCGGACAAACAGTCTGACATGTATCACATCCATATATACGATTCCCTATTTTATCGCGGTATTCTTCAGGTAGGAATCCTTTCGTCTGTGTTAAAAATGCAATACATTTCTTCGAATCTAACTGCCCACCCTGTATTAAAGCACCTGTAGGGCAAATATCAATACATTTCGTACAGCTTCCACATTGATCTTCTATTGGCTGATCTGGTGGGAATGGAACGTTTGTAATCATTTCTCCTAAGTATACGTACGAACCAAATTCTGGTGTAATAATAGAGCAGTTCTTACCACTCCATCCTATACCTGCACGCTCTGATACAGCACGATCGCTTAACTCACCTGTATCAACCATTGACTTTACTTCTATCTCTGGAAGCTTTTCAATTAAATATGCCTCTAGCTTTTGCAAACGATCTCGCAAAACAAGGTGATAATCTTGTCCCCATGAAGCGCGACAAAATATTCCACGGCGCTCTCCTCTTTTGCTTAACGGTGCATTTTTTAATTTAGAAGGATATGCTAAAGCAATCGCAATAATTGATTTCGCTCCAGGTAATAAAAGCTGTGGATTCGTTCTTTTCTCTATATCAGGTTCTTCAAATCCAGACTGATAATTTAATTGTTGCTGCTGGATTAAACGTTGCTTTAATTCCTCAAACGGGGAAGCACTCGCAAAACCTATTTTATCTATACCGATTGTTTTACTATACGCAATTACATCTTGCTTTAATTGTTCAAAGTCCATTCCTAATCGCCTCCTCAGATGAATCCATCCCTTATGTAACACTCTATTGGTTAGCAATTCACTTTTGGAATACTATTCTTTTCTTCTATTTTCGCATACAATGATGCTTTTCAAACATTAAAAAACGCAATGCCTCGTTTATCTCGGAAACGAAACACTGCGTTGATCACAATTTATTAGAAAAATATTAAATAAAGTTTGGAGCGGGTGAAGAGAATCGAACTCTCGACCAGAGCTTGGAAGGCTCTTGTTTTACCACTAAACTACACCCGCAAATATGAATTACATATAAGATATTAGAATAACTTATGTAAAGTAGTATAGCATGTACAAAAAACGGAAGCAAGAATTTTATCGAAAAAAGTCGAAAAAGTGATGAGAAACCTCATCACTTTTTCAATTCTTTATCAATTGCCTTCTTCATACTATCGAAATCAGGGTTTGCAAGATTTCCGTTTACATATACTGAAGGAGCCCCTTGAACTTTTAATTTTTGAGCACGATCTGAATCTTTACGTACTTTTTCTGTAATTTCTTTACTGTGTAAATCTTTCTTAAATTGGTCTACATCAACCTTTGGAAGTTTCTCTTTCACAATGTTAAGAAGCAGTTCTTCTGTAATCCATTTTTCCGTATCTTTCTTTTGACTTTGATAAATTTCATCATAGAAAATCCAGAATGAATCTGGATCTTGTTTATAAATTGCTTCACCAGCTGCGGCACCTAAATCAGAGTCTTTTCCTATAAACGGGAAATTAATAAAATATAACTGCACTTTACCTTTATCAATATACTCTTCTTTTAATCGTGGTAATACCGTTACATCCCAAGTACGACAAGCTGGACATTTGAAGTCTCCAAATTCAACTACCTTAACTGGAGCATCATCTTTCCCTAAAGACTGTTGCGTAGAATAAGCAAACATTTCATTTCCTTTATCTTTTTTGTCATTTATGATGCTATACGCAATTGCTCCAATTACAATCAATACTGCGATAGAAAAAACTATACCAAGAGCCATGAGTTTGTTCGATGATTTCATATACATTCCTCTTTAAATTCATATTCTGTATACAGCATTGTACACAATACACATAATATCAATACTTACATATGTCACGCAATGAACACGCTCACATAAATTACAAAAATACAACAATTGTGACGATATTGTGTCACAATTTGTCACAATTTATTCAAAAAAAGAAGCTCCTATATAGGAACTTCTCTTAACTGACAGCTTTTTCACGAGCGTTATTTAACATCGACTGCTCTGTTTTTATATCCTGACGAATTACTAATTTCTCGCTAACTGCTTGAACATACTCATCATGATTTATATAGCCTTCTTTTTCCATTAATCTCAAAACGACATTTCGTCTCTCGACGGCCTTATCATAATTTTGGACAGGTGAGTAATAAGCAGGTGCTTTTACTACAGCGGCCATCATTGCACTTTCAGCTAAGGTTAATTGATCCACCTTTTTACCAAAGTAAAGATTTGCCGCTTTTTCAATTCCCCATGCACCTTCTCCATAATAAATATTACTTACATATAATTTTAAGATCTCATCCTTTGTAAATGTACGTTCAATTTTTTTCGTATAGAAAATCTCTTTCCACTTACGAGAAAATGTACGTTCATTAGTTAAAAAAGCATTTTTAGATAGCTGCTGTGTAATTGTGCTTCCTCCTTGCACAACACCACCAGCTTTTATATTCTCAATAGAAGCTCGAATAATTGCTATATAGTCTAAACCATTGTGATGATAAAACCTTTTATCTTCCGTCGCAATAAATGCGTGTGTTACTGATTCGGGTACATCTAATTTAGCAGGTACATGTAATTTACTAATATCACTTCGCTCAATCATTACATTTCCAACGAATAATAATGCAAAACTTAACAATAATAATAATATAATGGCTTTATAAAAGAATTTAGTTAATGGATTTAATGCAACTTTTTGATGATAGTTCACTCTAGATAATACTCGTTCTTTCATCTTGAACACCTCTTTTCCACACAGCATATATAACTCTTACCTTAAGGATACTTTGTTGTAAAAGAATATCCCATCGATTTCTCTTACACATACCTTACAACATTGTAAGGTGTAAAAATGTATTGTATCACAGTCCTTTTTTATCTACTATTCATATGAAATGTTGAATATACATTGTTTTAAAACATTAACAACCAATAACATTGTATAAATTAAGAACATTATGCTTCCCTTAATTTCACTTTATTCTTTTATTATACCATCTACAAATTTCTACTTTTAAACATCTAGTAATCTAATTATATATGATACATTACTATTATACAGAACAAACGTTCTTCAAATCAATGATAGATAAGTAAAAACCTTATTAATTAAAGTTTCACTTTATTATTGTGACCTTTTTCTGAAACAGTATACATAAAGAAAAGGTTAGCAATTTGAGGCACCCTCAAATAACTAACCTTTTCTTTACAACCTTCCTAAAAGATTATATGGTTGTACCTCCCACGTTTCATACGGAATGAAATGCGTTGCTTTCATCGCATCCAGTGTCCTTGATTTCATATGAGGACGCGTTATATACTCATCAATGTTCCCTTCGTTTAATGCAACAAATTTAGCCTCTTTAATTTCTTCAGGCTGAATTTTTATATCACCACTTACATATGCCACTTTAAACACAACAGCTAAAATATGCATAGAAGCGTTATAATACACGCCTGTAATCCCAATAGGCTCCACCGTTAAGCCCGTTTCCTCCATTATCTCTCTACAAACAGCTTGATCAAGTGCTTCTCCCTCTTCTACTTGCCCTCCAGGCATTTCCCACGTATCAGCTCGCCAGTGTACTTTCGTTAAAAGTACCTCATTCTTTTCATTTGTTAAATAGCCTGCTACTGCAACAATGTGCTTTGGTGTTTTATGTTCCATATCAATGCCTCCTGGAAATATTTTTATTGCTTATACAATCTACAACAATATTCGCTAACATCAATGAAATACCTTTACAAGCACATTGTATTAACTATAATTTCCATATAAAAAAGACCATTTCGTAATACGAAATGGTCTTTTCTTTATTCTCCTAAGTCTACGTTATGGTAAACTTGTTGTACATCTTCTAAATCTTCTAATGCATCAACCATTTTTTCAAATTGTGTTTGAGCATCTTCAGGAAGTGTTACATCATTTTGTGCAAGCATTGTTAATTCTGCAACTGTAAATTCTTCGACACCAGCATCTTTAAGTGCAGATTGTACTGAATGGAATTGATCAGGTTCAGCATACACAATAACAGCATCTTCTTCTTCTAGAATGTCACGTGCATCTACATCTGCTTCCATTAAGATTTCAAGAACTTCATCTGATGTTTTACCTTCAAGACCGATAACAGCTGTCGCATCAAACATGTAAGCTACAGAACCGTTTACGCCCATATTACCACTGTTTTTGCTAAATGCAGCTCGTACATCTGCAGCAGTGCGGTTTACGTTATTTGTAAGTGTATCTACAATAACCATAGATCCATTTGGTCCAAAGCCTTCGTAACGAAGCTCGTCATAATTTTCTTCTGAGCCACCTTTTGCTTTTTCAACTGCACGCTCAATAATCGTTCTTGGTACATTGTATGTTTTCGCACGCTCTAATACGACTCTAAGTGCTTGGTTTGATTCTGGATCTGGCTCGCCTTGTTTTGCTGCCACATAAATTTCACGTCCAAATTTCGCGTATATACGGCTTGTATTTGCATCTTTTGATGCTTTTTTATCTTTAATATTATTCCATTTACGACCCATACTTTCCACTCTCTTTCCCGTTTTAAATCTACATAAAGATATTAATATGAAATATAATGTGTGTTCAACACATTTTTAAAAGAAATATAAAAAGTTCATTTTTGATTCATATTACAGACATAATATAAATCACTATCATTTTGTTCTTTCGACAAGTTACATTATACATGAATTCCTACGTTTATTACGAATTTTAGAATCACATAACATAATTTAACAAAAAAGACTCTAACATTTCTGTTAGAGTCTTTTTACATCGCCGATACCGATGGTCGGGGTCGAACCGACACTCCCGAAGGAACACGATTTTGAGTCGTGCGCGTCTGCCAATTCCGCCACATCGGCACAAAGAAAAGGCGGCAACCGGATTCGAACCGGTGGTAAAGGTTTTGCAGACCTCTGCCTTACCACTTGGCTATGCCGCCATATGAAGTTTTATTGGAGCGGAAGACGGGATTCGAACCCGCGACCCCAACCTTGGCAAGGTTGTATTCTACCACTGAACTACTTCCGCAAAAATGGCTGGGCTAGCTGGATTCGAACCAGCGCATGACGGAGTCAAAGTCCGTTGCCTTACCGCTTGGCTATAGCCCATCGAATTCTTACTTAATTATATGTAAGTATCCATTAGATTATTTGTAATTTTTAAAATAAAAATGGGGCGACTGATGGGAATCGAACCCACGAATGCCGGAGCCACAATCCGGTGCGTTAACCACTTCGCCACAACCGCCATGTTGTGTGTATATATTTGGCAGGGGCAGTAGGAATCGAACCCACACTGGAGGTTTTGGAGACCTCAGTTCTACCTTTAAACTATGCCCCTATGTAAATGGTGGAGGGGGGCAGATTCGAACTGCCGAACCCGAAGGAGCGGATTTACAGTCCGCCGCGTTTAGCCACTTCGCTACCCCTCCGAAACTTACATGGTGCCGGCTAGAGGACTTGAACCCCCAACCTACTGATTACAAGTCAGTTGCTCTACCAATTGAGCTAAGCCGGCGTATTTTATTGAAATAAATGGTGGCTCGGGACGGAATCGAACCGCCGACACGAGGATTTTCAGTCCTCTGCTCTACCGACTGAGCTACCGAGCCTTATTAAAATGGCGGT
>NZ_JBNNUI010000010.1:0-206817 GCF_050279585.1 Bacillus sp. NPDC094064 | reverse complement strand
TGAAAGATGATCAGGTTGATAGGTTCGAGGTGGAAGCATGGTGACATGTGGAGCTGACGAATACTAATAGATCGAGGACTTAACCATATAATATGTAGCAAATGTTATCTAGTTTTGAAGGAATATGCCTTCATAGTTTGGTGATGATGGCAGAGAGGTCACACCCGTTCCCATACCGAACACGGAAGTTAAGCTCTCTAGCGCCGATGGTAGTTGGGACCTTGTCCCTGTGAGAGTAGGACGTCGCCAAGCAAAAACCTAAGTCGATTCGACTTAGGTTTTTTTGTGTTTATTTTTATTTTCCAAATGTCATAATCCATAAATTTAATAATCCTAAAGAAGAAAAAAGAATGAAGCAGAGACTATTTAAAGTAATAGCAATGATTTTTTGCCTTCCAGGTTTTCCGAGTGCTCCTAAAATAATCCCTATAATAGGAAACGTTATTTCTACCACAAGTATATATTTAAAATAATGAGAGTAAAAAAGGTGGGATGATATAAATAAGTATTCAATCATTACAGCAATGACTGCAATACAAAGGAATAAATATGAAAAGAGTGTAGTTATTTTTTTCATTATTGTCCTCCTTATAAGTAAAATGAGTATAAATGATATGCTCTATATTAAAGCATACGGAATTAGTATACAAACAGCTATGTGCACGATAGATCTCTAGAAATATATATTCTAATTTCTTATCCTTCTTGCATATAGTTACAATTATTCTTTTGAATATAACTAAAACACGAACGTTATTGGTAAGTAATAAAAAAACATTCGATTATTTGTTGACATTGTTTATGAAATATTGTTAATATAGCCATAGAAACAATATTATATAAGACCTCATATAATCGCGGGGATATGGCCTGCAAGTCTCTACCTAACGACCGTTATTCGTTAGACTATGAGGGAAAGTCACTCGGTATTTTTCTATTCACAAGGGATACTTATGCCTGAGTAGAGCGCTTTCTCTCATAGTAAAAGAGAAACTGTTCTATTTCAGGCTTTTTTTATTTGAATCGGGGGGATTCTAATATGAAATCACTAGTTGGAGTCATAATGGGAAGTACGTCAGACTGGGAAACAATGAAATATGCTTGTGACATTTTAGATGAATTAAATATACCGTATGAGAAAAAAGTTGTATCCGCTCATCGGACTCCGGATTATATGTTTGAATATGCAGAGACGGCTCGTGAACGTGGCTTGAAAGTTATTATTGCTGGAGCTGGTGGAGCAGCGCATTTACCAGGAATGGTTGCAGCGAAGACAAATCTTCCTGTAATCGGCGTTCCAGTTCAATCAAAAGCGTTAAACGGCTTAGATTCATTATTATCCATCGTCCAAATGCCAGGAGGGGTTCCAGTTGCAACTGTTGCAATTGGTAAAGCTGGTTCAACAAATGCTGGTTTACTTGCTGCACAAATACTTGGATCATTCCATGATGACATACATGATGCATTAGAATTGAGAAGAGAAGCAATTGAAAAAGATGTGCGCGAAGGTAGTGAGCTAGTATGACAAGAATCATTTTACCTGGAAAAACAATCGGTATTATTGGAGGCGGCCAGCTAGGAAGAATGATGGCATTGGCAGCTAAGGAGATGGGATATAAAATTGCTGTTTTAGATCCTACAAAAAACTCACCATGTGCACAAGTTGCTGATATTGAAATTATTGCACCGTATGACGATTTAAAAGCAATTCAGCATTTAGCAGAGATAAGTGATGTTGTCACATATGAATTTGAGAATATTGATTATAGATGTTTACAATGGCTTGAAAAGCATGCTTACTTACCACAAGGTAGTCAGTTGCTAAATACAACGCAAAATCGTTTTACAGAAAAGAATGCGATTGAGAAAGCTGGGTTACCAGTAGCAACGTACAGACTGGTTCAAAATCAAGAGCAACTTATTGAAGCAATCGCCGAGTTATCATATCCTTCCGTCTTAAAAACGACGACAGGTGGATATGATGGGAAAGGGCAAGTTGTTTTAAGAAGTGAAGCTGATGTTGAGAAAGCACGAAAGCTTGCGAATGCAGCAGAGTGCATTTTAGAAAAATGGGTGCCTTTTGAAAAAGAAGTATCAGTTATTGTAACTCGCAGTGTAAGCGGTGAAACGAAAGTGTTTCCAGTAGCAGAAAATATTCATGTAAATAATATTTTGCATGAATCAATTGTGCCAGCACGCATTACAGAAGATCTTTCTCAAAAAGCAATTGATTACGCAAAGGTACTTGCGGATGAATTAAAACTTGTGGGAACACTAGCGGTAGAGATGTTTGCTACAGCTAATGGTGAGATTTACATTAATGAATTAGCACCAAGACCTCACAATTCAGGGCACTATACACAGGATGCATGCGAAACGAGCCAATTTGGTCAACATATTCGAGCGATTTGTAATTTACCTCTAGGAGAAACAAATTTGTTAAAACCAGTTGTCATGGTAAACATTTTAGGCGAACATATAGAAGGGGTCCTAAGACAAGTGAATAGATTAACCGGGTGCTATTTACACTTGTATGGAAAAGAAGAAGCAAAAGCACAGCGGAAAATGGGGCATGTTAATATTTTAAATGATAATATTGAAGTCGCTCTAGAAAAAGCGAAGAGTTTGCATATTTGGGACCATCAAGAACAACTGTTGGAGGGAAAAAGATGATTAGTCGTTATACACGCCCTGAAATGGGTGCAATTTGGACGGAAGAGAACAAATTTAAAGCATGGTTAGAAGTTGAGATTTTAGCTTGTGAAGCATGGGCTGAGCTTGGCGATATTCCAAAAGAAGATGTGAAGAAAATTCGTGAACATGCATCATTTGATATTGAGCGCATTTATGAAATCGAAAAAGAAACGCGTCATGACGTAGTTGCATTCACTCGTGCTGTATCAGAAACACCAGCATTAGGTGAGGAACGTAAATGGGTTCATTACGGTTTAACATCTACAGACGTAGTAGATACAGCGTTATCTTACATCTTAAAACAAGCGAATGAAATCATATTAAAAGACTTAGAAAACTTCGTTAGCATTTTAGCTAACAAAGCGAAAGAGCATAAATACACAATCATGATGGGAAGAACACACGGTGTTCATGCAGAACCAACGACATTTGGTTTAAAACTTGGTCTTTGGTACGAAGAAATGAAACGTAACGTAGAGCGTTTCAAACAAGCTGCTAATACAGTTCGTGTTGGTAAACTATCTGGTGCGGTTGGTACATATGCAAATATCGATCCATTCGTAGAAAAATATGTTTGTGAAAACTTAGGATTAGAAGCAGCACCAATTTCAACACAAACATTGCAACGTGATCGTCATGCACACTACATGTCAACACTTGCACTAATCGCAACATCTATTGAAAAAATGGCGGTTGAGATTCGTGGTTTACAAAAGAGTGAAACACGTGAAGTTGAAGAGGCTTTTGCAAAAGGTCAAAAAGGTTCTTCTGCAATGCCACATAAACGTAATCCAATTGGTTCTGAAAATATGACTGGTTTAGCTCGTGTTATTCGCGGTTATATGATGACAGCTTACGAGAATGTTCCATTATGGCATGAGCGTGATATTTCCCACTCTTCTGCAGAACGCGTAATTTTACCAGATGCTACAATCGCGTTAAATTACATGTTAAATCGCTTTGGTAATATCGTTAAAAACTTAACTGTATACCCAGAGAATATGAAACGCAATATGACAAGAACATATGGCCTAATTTATTCTCAGCGCGTAATGCTTACGTTAATCGACAAAGGAATGGTACGTGAAGAAGCTTATGATATCGTACAGCCTAAAGCGATGGAAGCTTGGGAAACGCAAGTACAATTTAAAGAACTTGTAGAAGCAGATGAGCGTATTACGAGCAAATTAACGCAAGAAGAAATTAATGAATGCTTCAACTATGAGCATCATATGCAACACGTTGATACAATCTTTGAACGCCTTGGATTAAACGAAGCGTAAAATTTCATATGGCACAGAATAGAGTCATTCTGTGCCATTCTTTATAAAAATATTATTCACATTTTTCAAACTACAGGGGGCTTGCGAAATGCAAAAGCTAGAATTGCTGTATGAAGGTAAGGCAAAAAGAATTTATCGTACAGAATCAGCAGATATGGTTTGGGTAGAGTACAAAGATAGTGCGACTGCTTTCAATGGGGAGAAAAAAGAGACGATTACAGGAAAAGGTCGTTTGAACAATGAGATTACAACTTTGTTGTTCAGAAAGTTACAAGAAGTAGGAATTAAAACACATTTTGTCGAGAAGTTATCTGAAACAGAGCAACTTGTTAAAAAAGTGAGTATTATTCCTCTAGAAGTTGTCACAAGAAATGTAATTGCAGGAAGCCTTTCAAAACGATTAGGAATGGAAGAGGGAACTGTACTTACAGAACCAATCGTAGAATTTTACTTCAAAGATGATGATTTAGGAGATCCGCTTGTAACGGAAGATCATATTCGTGTATTAAACGTTGCATCGCCAGAGCAAGTAAGCGTATTACGAGAGATGGCTCTACAAATCAATCAAGTGTTGATTGATCATTTCGCAAGCTGTCGTGTAAGATTAGTAGATTTTAAATTAGAGTTTGGTGTAACGGAAGAAGGAGAAATTATTTTAGCGGATGAAATTTCACCAGATACTTGCCGTTTATGGGATGAAACGAGCAATGAAAAGTTTGATAAAGACGTATTCCGTCGTGATCTTGGAAATTTAACAGATGCTTATGAAGAGATTTTAAAACGTTTAGGGGGAATTTCACATGTATAAAGTTAAGGTATATGTAACGTTAAGAGAAAGCGTATTAGATCCACAAGGAACAGCAGTAAAAGGAGCACTTCATAGTCTTTCTTTCACGGAAGTACAAGACGTTCGAATCGGAAAGTATATGGAATTAACAATTGATAAATCGGTATCTGATCTAGATAGCAAGGTAAAAGAAATGTGTGAAAAGTTACTAGCAAACGTTGTAATGGAAGACTTCCGTTATGAAGTTGAGGAGGTTGTCGCACAGTGAAATTTGCCGTAATAGTATTTCCAGGTTCGAACTGTGATGTTGATATGTTCCATGCGATTAAAGATGAGCTTGGCGAAGAAGTAGATTACGTTTGGCACGATACAGAGAATTTAGATGAATATGATGCAATTCTACTACCAGGTGGATTCTCTTACGGTGACTACTTACGCTGCGGTGCTATTTCTCGCTTTGCTAACGCAATGAAAGCAGTGCAAAAAGCTGCTGAGCAAGGAAAGCCAATTCTAGGTGTATGTAATGGATTCCAGATTCTTGTTGAATCAGGATTACTACCAGGAGCTTTAATGAGAAACGAAAATTTAAAATTTATGTGTCGCACTGTTCAGTTGCGTGTTGAAAATAATGAAACGATGTTTACATCACAATATGAAAAAGATGAAGTAATCAATATTCCAATCGCACATGGTGAGGGGAATTACTATTGTGATGAAGAAACGCTTAAAAGATTAGAAGAGAATAATCAAATTGCGTTCCGTTACGTAGAAAATCCGAATGGAAGCGTTTCGGATATTGCTGGTATTGTAAATGAAAAAGGAAATGTTCTTGGTATGATGCCACACCCAGAGCGTGCTGTAGATGAATTACTTGGCGGTGCTGAGGGATTAAAAGTCTTTCAATCTATCTTAAAACAGTGGAGGGAAACATATGTCGTTAATGCTTGAACCAAATCCAACACAAATTAAAGAAGAGCGTATATATGCGGAAATGGGGCTAACAGACGAAGAGTTTGCCATGGTGGAAAAGATTTTAGGCCGTCTGCCAAATTATACAGAAACAGGATTATTCTCTGTAATGTGGTCTGAACATTGTAGTTATAAAAATTCAAAACCAGTTCTTCGCAAGTTCCCAACGACAGGTGAGCGTGTCTTGCAAGGACCTGGAGAAGGCGCTGGAATTGTAGATATCGGTGATAATCAAGCAGTTGTATTTAAAATGGAAAGTCATAACCATCCTTCAGCTATTGAACCATATCAAGGAGCAGCAACAGGCGTTGGTGGTATTATTCGTGACGTATTCTCTATGGGAGCACGTCCAGTAGCTCTATTAAACTCACTTCGTTTCGGTGAATTACAATCACCACGTGTGAAATATTTATTCGAAGAAGTAGTAGCAGGGATTGCAGGATACGGTAACTGTATCGGTATTCCTACTGTTGGTGGCGAAGTACAATTTGATCCATGTTACGAAGGAAACCCACTTGTAAATGCAATGTGCGTAGGTTTAATTAACCACGAAGACATTAAAAAAGGGCAAGCGCACGGTGCCGGTAATACAGTAATGTACGTAGGAGCATCAACTGGTCGTGATGGTATTCACGGTGCAACATTCGCATCTGAAGAACTATCTGAAAGCTCGGAAGCGAAGCGTCCAGCAGTTCAAGTAGGAGATCCATTTATGGAGAAGCTTCTTATTGAAGCGTGTTTAGAATTGATTCAATCTGATGCACTTGTTGGAATTCAAGATATGGGTGCAGCTGGTTTAACATCATCTTCTGCAGAAATGGCAAGTAAAGCAGGAATGGGTATTGAAATGTACTTAGATGATGTACCGCAGCGCGAAACAGGAATGACACCATATGAAATGATGCTATCTGAGTCACAAGAGCGTATGTTAATTGTTGTGAAAAAAGGTAGAGAGCAAGAAATAGTAGATTTATTCGAGAAGTATGGTCTTGCAGCCGTTACGATGGGGAAAGTAACGGAAGATAAAATGCTTCGCTTATTCCATAAAGGCGAGAAGGTGGCGGAAGTTCCAGCGGATGCTTTAGCAGAAGAAGCTCCAATTTACCATAAGCCATCAAAAGAAGCAGCATACTTTGCTGAATTCCAAGCAATGAAAATGGAAACGCCAAAAGTAGAAAATTATAAAGAAACGTTATTCGCTCTATTACAGCAACCGACGATTGCAAGTAAAGAGTGGGTTTATGATCAATATGATTACCAAGTGCGCACAAGCACAGTTGTTACACCAGGTTCGGATGCAGCAGTTGTACGTGTACGCGGTACAGAAAAAGGATTAGCAATGACGACGGATTGTAACTCTCGCTACATTTACTTAGATCCAGAAGTGGGCGGTAAAATCGCAGTAGCAGAGGCAGCACGTAATATCGTATGTTCTGGCGGAGAGCCACTTGCAATTACAGATTGCTTAAACTTTGGTAATCCAGAAAAACCAGAGATCTTCTGGCAAATTGAAAAATCAGTAGACGGTATGAGTGAAGCTTGTCGCACATTACAAACGCCAGTTATCGGCGGAAACGTATCAATGTATAACGAACGTAGTGGCGAAGCTGTATATCCAACACCGACAGTTGGGATGGTCGGTCTTGTACACGATTTAAAACATGTAACAACACAAGAATTTAAGCAAGCTGGCGATTTAGTTTATGTCATTGGAGAGACGAAAGCTGAGTTTGGCGGAAGTGAATTGCAAAAAATGATTCACGGCAAAATTTTCGGTCAATCACCAAGTATCGATCTAGACGTAGAATTAAAACGTCAAAAACAAGTATTAGCAGCAATTCAAGCTGGCCTTATTCAATCTGCACATGACGTTGCTGAAGGTGGTTTAGCAGTTGCGATTTCAGAAAGTGCAATTGGTGCTAAAGATTTAGGTGCTACTGTGAAATTAGACGGTGAAGCAACGGCGGCATTATTTGCAGAATCACAATCTCGCTTCGTGATAACTGTAAAACGTGAAAATAAAGAAGCATTCGAGAAAATGGTTGAAGCAACTCAAGTCGGAGAAGTAACAAATACAAATGAAGTAACAATTCATAATGAAGAAAATGAAGTATTACTTACAGCAAATGTAGATGAAATGAGAAAGGCTTGGAAAGGGGCAATCCCATGCTTGCTGAAATAAAGGGGTTAAATGAAGAATGTGGCGTTTTTGGAATTTGGGGGCATGAAAATGCAGCACAAGTTTCGTACTACGGATTGCATAGTTTGCAGCACCGTGGGCAAGAGGGCGCAGGCATTGTTGTAAATAATGGGGAAAAAATCACCGGTCACAAGGGGTTAGGTTTAATATCAGAAGTGTTTTCAAGAGGTGAGCTAGAAGGATTAAACGGAAAATCAGCAATTGGACACGTACGATATGCGACAGCTGGTGGAAGTGAAGTCGCTAACGTGCAGCCATTATTATTCCGCTTTTCCGATCATAGTATGGCGTTAGCTCATAACGGAAATTTAATTAACGCAAAAATGCTTCGTCGTGAATTAGAGGCAGAGGGAAGTATTTTCCAAACAAGTTCCGATACAGAGGTACTTTTACACCTTATTAAACGTAGTACAAAAGATTCTTTAATCGAAAGTGTAAAAGAGGCTCTAAATAAAGTGAAAGGTGCGTTTGCATATCTTTTACTAACTGGAAATGAAATGATCGTTGCGTTAGATCCGAATGGGTTCCGTCCACTTTCAATCGGAAAGATGGGGGATGCTTACGTTGTAGCATCTGAAACATGTGCTTTTGATGTAGTAGGTGCAACATATATTCGTGATGTAGAACCTGGTGAATTAATTATCATTAATGATGAAGGAATTCACGTAGATCGTTTCACAAATGATGTAGAACATGCAATTTGTAGTATGGAGTACATTTACTTTGCACGCCCAGATTCTAACATTGCTGGTGTTAACGTTCATGCAGCGCGTAAAAATATGGGGAAACGTTTAGCGGCGGAAGCTCCTATTGAAGCGGATGTTGTTACTGGTGTACCAGATTCTAGTATTTCAGCAGCGATTGGCTATGCGGAGGCTACTGGTATTCCATATGAGTTAGGATTAATTAAAAACCGTTACGTTGGACGTACGTTTATTCAGCCTTCTCAAGAACTGCGTGAGCAAGGGGTTAAGATGAAGCTTTCGGCAGTAAGAGGTGTAGTAGAAGGAAAACGAGTTGTTATGATTGACGACTCTATCGTAAGAGGGACGACAAGTAAACGAATTGTCCGTATGCTTCGCGAGGCTGGGGCGACAGAAGTTCACGTAAGAATCGCTTCACCACCTCTTAAGTATCCATGCTTCTATGGCATTGATATTCAAACGAGAAAAGAACTAATCGCAGCAAATAATACAGTAGAAGAAATCCGTGAAATAATCGGTGCAGATTCACTAACATTTTTAAGTGAAGATGGATTAGTAGATGCAATTGGACGTCCATATGAAGGGAAATATGGCGGTCTATGCATGGCTTACTTTAATGGGGACTATCCGACAGCTCTTTATGATTATGAGCAAGAGCTTTTAGAAAGTATGAAATAAGGAGAAAAAGCTTCTACATGATTTGATGTAGAAGCTGGCTTCTTTCTTAAAATAGCCCGTCCTGGATGGGGAGAAATTAAAAGACGAGGTGTAATTAACGATGGCGAATGCATATAAGCAAGCAGGAGTAGATATTGAAGCTGGATATGAAGCGGTATCTCGCATGAAAAAACACGTACAAACAACTATGAGAAAAGAAGTACTAGGCGGTTTAGGCGGTTTTGGAGGTATGTTTGATCTATCAAAATTTGCATTACAAGAACCTGTATTAGTATCTGGAACAGATGGCGTGGGAACGAAATTGATGCTCGCTTTTATGGCAGATAAACATGACACAATTGGTATTGATGCAGTAGCAATGTGTGTAAATGATATTGTTGTCCAGGGAGCAGAACCGCTTTTCTTCCTTGATTATATTGCTTGTGGTAAAGCTGAACCTAGTAAAATTGAAAACATCGTCAAAGGTATATCAGAAGGTTGTCGCCAAGCTGGTTGTGCATTAATTGGTGGAGAAACAGCTGAAATGCCAGGAATGTATTCTACGGAAGAATACGATTTAGCGGGCTTTACAGTTGGGATCGTTGATAAAAAGAAAATTGTAACAGGTGAAAAAATTGAAGCTGGTCACGTATTAATTGGCTTAGCATCTAGCGGTATTCATAGTAATGGTTACTCTTTAGTACGAAAAGTACTACTAGAAGATGGAGAACTATCTTTAGATCGCATTTATGGACGCTTAGAGCTACCTCTTGGTGAAGAATTATTAAAACCAACGAAAATTTATGTCAAACCTATTTTAGAACTATTGAAGAAACATGAAGTATACGGTATGGCACATATTACAGGTGGCGGATTCATTGAAAATATCCCACGTATGTTGCCAGAAGGAATTGGTGCTGAAATTGAGCTAGGATCTTGGAAAATCCAACCGATCTTCCATTTACTTCAAGAAATTGGGGAATTAGAAGAGAAAGAAATGTTCAATATTTTTAACATGGGTATTGGTATGGTAGTAGCGGTGAAGGAAGAAGATGCAAAAGATGTTGTTCGTCTTCTTGAAGAGCAAGGAGAAACAGCTCGTATTATTGGACGTACTGTACAAGGAGCTGGCGTTACCTTCAATGGGAGCACAGTACTATGAGTAGATTAGCAGTTTTTGCTTCTGGAAGTGGATCTAACTTTCAATCTCTCGTTAATGCGGTAGAAGAAAAAAGATTGGGTGCAGAAATTAGTTTATTAGTATGTGATAAACCAGAAGCACGCGCTGTTGGGCGAGCACATTATCATCATATTCCATGCTTCGCCTTTTCAGCGAAAGAATATGAGTCAAAAGAAGCATTTGAAAAAGAGATATTAAAGAAGCTAGAAGAATATGAAATTGATTATGTTATTTTAGCTGGCTATATGCGTTTAATTGGACCGACGTTACTAGAAGCATACGGCGGGAAGATTATTAATATTCATCCATCACTATTACCCAGTTTTCCAGGTAAAGATGCTATCGGCCAAGCGTTAGAAGCAGGAGTGAAAGTAACGGGAGTAACAATTCATTATGTAGATGCAGGTATGGATACAGGTCCAATTATTGCGCAAGAAGCAGTAGCTGTTTCTAAAGGGGATACGAGAGAAAGCTTACAAAAGAAAATCCAACAAGTGGAACATCAATTATACGTAAATACAGTGAATCAAATTGTGCAGTCTGTGAAAGAACCAACTGTTAACTAACATACAACTAGGGGTGAATGATCAATGAAAAAGCGTGCATTAGTAAGTGTTTCAGATAAAACGGGGGTAGTAGAATTTGTTAAAGGTTTACTAGAACAAGGGATTGAAGTTATTTCAACAGGTGGTACGAAAAAATTACTAGAAGAAAACGGTTTACAAGTAATCGGTATTTCTGAAGTAACTGGTTTCCCAGAAATTATGGATGGCCGTGTAAAAACATTACATCCAAATATTCATGGTGGTCTATTAGCGGTTCGTGATAATGAAACACATGTAGCGCAAATGAATGAACTAGGCATTCAAGCAATTGATTTTGTTGTTGTTAACTTATATCCATTTAAAGAAACAATCGCTAAGCCTGATGTAACATTTGCTGATGCAATTGAAAATATTGATATCGGTGGCCCAACAATGATTCGCTCTGCTGCGAAAAATCATAAATTCGTGTCTGTCATTGTAGATCCAGTAGATTATGATGTTGTGTTAGCAGAATTGAAAGAGAACGGCGAAGTAAAAGAAGAAACGAAACGTAAATTAGCAGCGAAAGTATTCCGTCATACAGCAGCTTATGATGCGCTAATTTCTAACTATTTAACAGAGCAAATGGGTGAAGAAAGTCCAGAAACGTTAACTGTGACATTTGAGAAAAAACAAGACTTACGTTATGGCGAGAACCCGCATCAAAAGGCAACTTTCTATAAAGCGCCATTCGCAGCCACTTCTTCAGTTGCATATGCAGAACAATTGCACGGAAAAGAATTATCTTATAACAATATTAATGATGCAGATGCAGCGCTTAGCATCGTTAAAGAATTTACAGAACCAGCAGTAGTAGCGGTAAAACATATGAATCCATGTGGCGTTGGAGTAGGTACTGATATTCATGAAGCATACACACGTGCTTATGAGGCGGATCCAGTATCAATTTTTGGCGGTATTATTGCAGCGAATCGCGAAATTGACAAAGCGACAGCTGAAAAATTACATGAAATTTTCTTAGAAATTGTTATCGCGCCTTCGTTCTCACAAGAAGCTTTAGAAGTGTTGCAAAGTAAGAAGAACTTACGCTTACTAACTGTAAATATTGAAAAAGCGACAAGTGCAAGTAAAAAACTAACTTCTGTACAAGGGGGACTTCTTGTTCAAGAAGAAGATACGTTATCATTAGATGAAAGTACAATTTCAATTCCGACAAAACGTGAACCGTCAGAGCAAGAGTGGAAAGATTTAAAACTAGCTTGGAAAGTTGTAAAACATGTGAAATCAAATGCAATTGTTTTAGCAAAAGATGATATGACAATTGGGGTAGGTGCAGGACAAATGAACCGCGTAGGTTCTGCGAAAATTGCAATCACGCAAGCTAGTGAAAAAGCACAAGGTAGCGCACTTGCATCTGATGCTTTCTTCCCAATGCCAGATACAGTGGAAGAAGCAGCAAAAGCTGGTATTACAGCAATCATTCAACCAGGTGGATCAATTCGTGATGAAGATTCTATTAAAATGGCAGATGAGTATGGGATTGCTATGGTGTTCACTGGTGTACGTCATTTCAAACATTAATAGAGGATGTTTAAAAAGTCCGGTCAAGATAACTGTCGCATGTCGTCGTTGCATTGCCAGTGCGGTACTCATGTAGGAAAGCTACACTCCGTGTCCTCCTGGCGAATGCGTCTCGACCTGCTCGGTTCTCTAGATCCTCCTTTTTAAACTTACATTGATAGAAAAACAAACTAGGAGCATAGCTTCTAGTTTGTACTTATTTAAGTATTGGGGGATGAAATATGAATGTTTTAGTAATTGGCCGCGGTGGGCGTGAGCATGCTTTAGCTTGGAAGTTTGCACAATCTGCAAAAGTGAAAAAGGTGTATGTAGCACCAGGTAATGAAGGTATGCGAGATGTTGCAACACCAGTTGATATTGATGAAAATGATTTTGATGCACTTGTCTTATTTGCAAAAGAGAATAATGTCGAATTAACTTTCGTTGGCCCAGAAATTCCGCTTATGAACGGAATTGTTGATCGTTTTAAAGAAGAGGGGCTTCGCGTATTTGGTCCGAACAAAGCGGCTGCTGTTATTGAAGGTAGTAAAGCTTTTACGAAAGAATTGATGAAAAAGTATGATATTCCAACTGCAGCATATGAAACTTTTACAGATTATGAAGAAGCAGTACAGTACATTCAAAAAGTTGGTGCGCCAATCGTTATTAAGGCTGACGGCTTAGCTGCTGGTAAAGGTGTAACAGTAGCAATGACGCTTGAAGAGGCATTACAAGCTGTGAAGGAAATGCTACAAGACGTGAAATTCGGCGAAGCAAGTAAGAAGGTTGTTATTGAAGAGTTTTTAGATGGACAAGAATTCTCATTAATGGCATTTGTAAATGGAACAACTGTACATCCAATGGTAATTGCCCAAGATCATAAGCGAGCTTTTGATGGTGATAAAGGTCCTAATACAGGTGGAATGGGCGCATATTCTCCAGTACCACAAATTTCTGAATCAGCAGTTCAAAAAGCGATTCAAACAGTATTACATCCAACTGCTAAAGCGATGATCCAAGAAAACCGTTCGTTTACAGGTATTTTATATGCAGGTCTTATTTTAACAAGTGATGGTCCAAAGGTAATTGAATTTAATGCACGCTTTGGCGATCCTGAAACAGAAGTTGTATTACCTCGCTTAGAAAATGATTTAGTTGATGTATGTAACGCTGTATTAGATGAAAGTGAACTAACGTTACAATGGTCAGAAGAAGCAGTTATTGGTGTGGTACTTGCTTCTAAAGGATATCCAGAAGCGTATAAAAAAGGTGAAATTATTAACGGATTAGATGCAATGCAAGATGTGATTGTTTTCCATGCGGGTACAGCGATGAAACATGGTGACTTTGTAACAAACGGTGGCCGTGTATTATTTGTTGCTTGCAAGGCGAATAGTTTACAAGAAGCAAAAGATAAAGTATATAAAGAAATTGGTAAAATTGAGAGTGATGGTCTATTTTATCGAAGTGATATAGGATATCGTGCAATTGAGCATGAGATGACGAGAAGTTAATATGCAAAAAATCCCGCTGAGAAATCAGCGGGATTTTTTTATGCATCTTTATCTTTTTTTAATTTTCCTTTTTGCTTTGCCATTTCTCGAAGTAAATACTCGATGTGTGCATTGACGCTACGAAACTCATCATTCGCCCATTTTTCGATGACTGCGTGTAATTCAGGATCAATACGTAATGGAAAGCTTTTCTTTTTAGCCATAATTTCTTATAGCCCTTAGTATAGGCTTCCTGTATTAATGACTGGTTGCGCACCTTTATCTGAAACGATAGCAACTAATAAGTTGTTTACCATATTCGCTTTACGCTCGTCATCTAATTCCAGCACGCCTTCTTCATCTAACATATGGATTGAATCTTTTGCCATCTTCACAGCACCTTCAACAATTTCTTTTCTAGCAGCTAATACTGCTTTCGCTTGTTGACGTTGTAACATTGCATGGGCAATTTCTGTTGCGTAAGCTAAGTGCGTTAAACGAGTTTCTAATACTTCTACGCCGGCAATTTCAAGTCGCGCCTCTAGCTCGCGTTTTAACTCCTCAGAGACTTCTTCAGTATTTCCGCGTAACGTAACGCTGGTTTCATCTTGGAAATTGTCATAAGGATATTTTGTTGCAACGTGGCGGATTGCCGTTTCACTTTGAATTTCTACAAAACGATCATAATGTTCAACACCAAACATTGCTTTTGCAGAATCAACAACTTTATATACGATAACGGCAGCAATTTCAATTGGATTTCCGTCAACATCATTTACTTTTAATTTTTTACTGTTAAAGTTTTCAACACGTAAAGATACAGTTTGACGGAATGCGAATGGAATCGTTAAAAATAAACCATTTTGACGGATTGTTCCTAAATAATTACCGAAGAACGTAATAACTTTCGCTTGATTCGGTTGAACGATACCGATGCCTGTCGCGAGAACCGCGGCTAAAATAATAGTTAATGCTGCTCCTATGAAAATTTCTTGCGCAAGGAAAAATACACCGATAGCAGCTAAAATCAAAATGCCAATAATACCGAGAAAACCATTTACATAAAATACTTGTTTTTCTTTCATATGATCGCCTCCTGATATAAAAATGATATCACTTTTATATCATTTTAAGCAAGGGGTTTACACTTAATTTTCTGAAATTTCATATTGACACTTATTATGTACGTCTTAAGTTTAAAACGAGAATATACGTTCCATTTTATGTTAAAATAAAGAAGACTTAACCGCCCACTGCAGCAGCTAAGTCCCTTTGAGAGCATCTTGCATCGTGACAAATGATTCAAAGCGGTTTTGCCAGGATTATATCTTCAATCGCTGACTCAATCTCTTTGTCAGAAGCGTCATAACTTCCAGTTGACTGTGGTTTGTCATGATTGGAAGTTTGATTCACTTCTTCTTTAGCATGTCCTTTTTCAGCAAAATTCATGCTAGGCATTTTAAATGCGCCCATACTCATGAATTTTCCAAATTTACATACTTCAGCAATAGGGCAGAAACGAACAATTCCCTCTGCAACTTTCATTGCACCAATCCATAATAAAACTTTAGACCAAGTGCACCACGGTTTGCGTACGAGTTTAGCGGTACTACAACCGAAGAGGATAAGTCCGAGCGTAATCCGAATTAGAGCATTGATTGTACCGATGTTTTGCTTCATTAGAAAAACACTCCTTTTTGATGAACTTCGAAATAGTAAATACTATTTCTTTTATTAGTATCCCATGTGATTTTGGTGATATGTAATCCAACATTTGACGTGGAAAAAGATGTTGGAATGGGCGTGTGTGTAAGTAGCTTTTTTTGTTATAATGAAAGAATGCACAAAAAGAAGTTTAAAATTAAATTTGTATATTTGGAAAAAAATAGAATTTCTATTATCCAAAATCTTGATGAAAATTAACTGTTATTTTGAACAGACATATATATAACTAGAGAAAAGAAAGGGTGTTTTCATGTACGATATTTCCGGGTGGAAACATGTATTTAAGCTTGATCCAAATAAGGAGTTAAGCGATGAACATTTAGAAATGATTTGTGAGTCTGGAACAGACGCTGTTATTGTAGGTGGAAGTGACGGCATAACAATTGATAATGTATTGCACATGCTAGTTAGCATTCGTAGATATGCAGTTCCTTGTGTATTAGAGGTTTCTGATGTGGAAGCAATTACACCAGGGTTTGATTTTTATTACATCCCAAGTGTTTTAAATAGCCGAAAGGTAGAATGGGTAACAGGGGTTCATCATGAGGCATTGAAAGAATTTGGGGATATTATGGACTGGGACGAAATTTTCATGGAAGGGTATTGTGTTTTAAATCCAGAAGCGAAAGTAGCCCAACTTACAGATGCAAAATGTGATTTAACAGAAGATGATGTTATCGCATATGCGCGTTTAGCAGACAAGCTATTACATTTACCGATATTTTATTTAGAATATAGCGGTACGTATGGCGATATTGAACTTGTTAAAAATGTAAAAGAAGAATTGAAACAAGCGAAGCTATATTATGGCGGTGGTATTTCTAATGCAGAACAAGCGAAAGAAATGGCACAGTATGCTGATACAGTAGTTGTTGGAAATGTTATTTATGATGATATAAAAGCGGCGTTAAAAACAGTTAAAGCAGTAAAAGGAGAGTAGGTGCAGGCGTATATGAGTATGACAGATAAGTTATTAAACGGTTTAAATCCACAGCAACAAAAAGCAGTACAAACAACGAATGGCCCACTTCTATTAATGGCAGGCGCAGGTAGTGGTAAAACACGTGTGTTAACACATCGTATTGCGTATTTACTTGGTGAAAAAGGTGTGGCGCCATGGAATGTGCTAGCAATTACCTTCACAAATAAAGCTGCTCGTGAAATGCGCGAGCGTATTGATACACTTGTTGGACCAGAAGCAGAAGATATTTGGATTTCTACGTTCCACTCTATGTGCGTACGTATTTTGCGACGTGATATTGACCGCATCGGGATTAATCGTAACTTTACGATTTTAGATGCAGGTGATCAGTTAACTGTGGTCAAAAAAATTATGAAAGAGCGCAATATTGATCCGAAGAAGTTTGAGCCGCGCTCTATTTTAGCAGGTATTAGTAATGCGAAAAATGAACTGTTATCTGCCGATAAATATGCAAAAAAAATTACAATCGCTGATCCATATGAAAAATTAACGAGCGATGTATATACAGAATATCAAAAACGACTTTTGAAAAATAACTCATTAGACTTTGATGATTTAATTATGACGACGATTCAGCTGTTTGAACGTGTTCCAGAAGTATTAGAGTTTTATCAGCGTAAGTTCCAGTATATTCACGTTGATGAGTATCAAGATACGAATAAAGCTCAGTATCTTCTTGTTAAACATTTGGCAGCGCGTTTTAAAAACCTTTGTGTTGTCGGTGACTCTGATCAGTCTATTTATCGCTGGCGTGGTGCGGATATCTCTAACATTTTGTCATTCGAAAAAGACTATGAGAATGCGCAAGTAATTTTGTTACAACAAAATTACCGTTCATCTCAAAATATTTTAAATGCAGCAAATGCTGTAATTGAAAAAAATACGAATCGTAAACCGAAAAAATTATGGACAGATAATCAAGTTGGAAGCAAAATCTCGTATTACCGTGCTGCAACGGAAAAAGACGAAGCATATGTTGTTGCGAAAAAAATTCGTGACGATATTCAAATGGGGAAACGAAAATATACTGATTTTGCAGTGTTATATCGTACCAATGCTCAGTCTCGTATGATCGAGGAGATTTTCCTGAAATCTAATATTCCTTACAAAATTGTCGGTGGTACGAAGTTCTACGATCGTAAAGAGATTAAAGACATTTTGGCGTATTTACGTTTAATTGGGAATCCAGATGATGAGATTAGTTTCGCGCGTATTATTAACGTACCAAAGCGCGGAATTGGTGCGACTTCTATCGATAAAATTATTAATTACGGTGTACAAAATGGAATTTCATTAACGGCTGTATTCGATGAGATTGAGCATGTTGGAGTAAGTGCAAAGGTTACAAAGGCAGTAAAAGAATTCGCAGGCCTATTACACAACTGGGTAAATATGCAAGAGTATTTATCTGTTACAGAATTAGTTGAAGAAGTTATTGAAAAAACAGGCTATCGCGATATGTTGAAAAACGAGCGTACTTTAGAAGCAGAAGGTCGTTTAGAAAACTTAGACGAGTTTTTATCTGTTACGCAAACATTCGAATCTCAAAGCGAAGATAAGAGCCTAGTTGCATTCTTAACAGATTTGGCGCTTGTTGCTGATATTGATCGTGTAGATGAAGATCCAACTGCTGGTGAGGAAGTTATTTTAATGACGATGCACTCAGCGAAAGGATTAGAATTCCCAGTCGTCTTTATTGTTGGGTTAGAGGAAGGAATATTCCCGCATACTCGTTCTCTAATGGAAGAAGATGAAATGCAAGAAGAGCGTCGTCTTGCTTATGTAGGTATTACTCGTGCAGAAGAAGAGTTATATTTATCCAATGCGCAAATGCGTACTTTATTTGGTAGAACAAGTATGAATGCAGCATCTCGATTTATTACAGAAATCCCAGCAGAGCTAGTGGAATCATTAAATGAAACAGCGCCGAAGCGTGAGACTTCGTTTGGGGCAAAGGCAAAAGGAAGAACGACAGGTGCAATGGCGACAAGCACTGGAACGACACGTTCTCGCTCAGCTTTCGTACGTCCGGCTGTTAAGACAACAGGTGGCGAGCAAATTGGCTGGGCAGTAGGAGATAAAGCTTCCCACCAAAAGTGGGGAGTCGGTACAGTTGTAAGTGTAAAAGGTGAAGGTGATGCAAAAGAATTAGATATTGCGTTCCCAAGCCCAATTGGCGTTAAACGTTTATTAGCAAAATTTGCACCTGTGACGAAACAATAGGAAAGGAATGAGGGTATGTCAAAAGAGATAGCAAAAAAACGTATAGAAGAACTGCGTGATTTGTTAAACACATTTAATTATCAATATCACGTATTAGACAATCCTTCGGTTTCTGATGCGGAGTATGACCGTAATATGCAGGAGCTTATAAAATTAGAAGCAGAGAACCCAGAGTTTATGAGTGAAGACTCTCCCTCCATTCGCGTTGGAGGGACGGTTCTTGATATATTTGAAAAAGTAACACATAAGTCACCGATGTTAAGTTTAGGGAATGCATTTAACGAAGGAGATTTACGTGATTTCGACCGAAGAGTACGCCAAGGAATTGATGATGCGAATGTAAGATATATATGCGAATTAAAAATTGACGGACTTGCTGTTTCACTTCATTATGAAAAAGGACGCTTTATTCAAGGGGCAACACGTGGCGATGGGATAACGGGTGAAGATATTACCCAAAACTTAAAAACGATTAAAGCTATTCCGCTCCGTCTAAATGAAGAAGTAACGTTAGAAGCACGAGGCGAGGCTTATATGCCGAAGCGTTCATTCGTTAAGTTGAATGAAGAGAAAGAACAAAATGGTGAAGATGTATTTGCCAATCCGCGTAATGCAGCAGCAGGTTCAATACGTCAACTTGATCCAAAAATTGCAGCGAAGCGTAACCTATCTATGTTTGTGTATGGTCTTGCGAATGTAGAAGAAAAAACGATTCCAGCGCATAGTGAATCACTTGATTTCTTAGGCGAACTTGGATTTAAGACAAATCCAAATCGCCGTACATGTGAAACAATTGAAGAGGTTATAGCTTATGTAGAAGAGTGGCAAGAAAAACGTCCGGATCTTGATTATGAGATCGATGGAATCGTTATAAAAGTAGATGATGTTGCTCTTCAAGAAAGTTTAGGAACTACAGCAAAGAGTCCGAGATGGGCGATTGCTTATAAGTTCCCGGCTGAAGAAGTTGTAACAAGATTAACAGGAATTGAATTAAGTGTCGGCCGCACAGGTGTTGTAACACCAACTGCAGAGCTAGAGCCAGTGCGAGTGGCTGGTACGATCGTTCGTCGTGCTTCTTTACATAACGAAGATTTAATTCGCGAAAAAGATATTCGAATTGGTGACTACGTTGTTGTGAAAAAGGCTGGAGATATCATTCCTGAAGTTGTGAACGTTATTTTTGATAAGCGTACTGGTGAGGAAGAAGAATACCATATGCCAACGCATTGTCCAGCATGTGAGAGTGAACTAGTTCGTTTAGAAGAAGAAGTAGCACTTCGTTGTATAAATCCAACTTGTCCAGCTCAAATTCGCGAGGGATTAATTCATTTCGTTTCAAGAAATGCAATGAATATTGACGGACTAGGAGAGCGTGTTATCACACAGCTCTTTGATGCAGATTATATTCGTACGTTTGCAGATTTATACGCATTGACGAAAGAACAATTATTACAGCTAGAACGATTCGGTGAAAAATCAGCAACGAATTTAGTACAAGCAATTGAGAATTCTAAAGAAAACTCGTTAGAGCGATTATTATTTGGTCTTGGAATTCGCCATGTTGGAGCGAAAGCAGCACGTACATTTGCCGAGCATTTCGAAACGATGGATGGGCTTGTGAAAGCAACGGAAGAAGAACTAAAAGCAATTAATGAAATTGGTGAAAAAATGGCTCAATCCGTTGTGGCATATTTTGATAATGAAGATGTATTAGAGCTATTACAACAGTTTAAAGAGTATGGCGTGAACATGACATACAAAGGTATAAAGAGTGCGGACTTACAAAATGTTGAATCTTATTTCGCAGGAAAAACAGTTGTCTTAACAGGGAAGTTAGAAATTATGGGCCGAAGTGAAGCGAAGAAGAAGATTGAAGCATTAGGTGGAAAAGTAACAGGAAGTGTTAGTAAAAGTACGGATCTAGTTGTTGCAGGTGAAGCAGCAGGTTCGAAATTAGCACAAGCGGAGAAACATAATGTTGAGGTTTGGAATGAAGAGAGGTTCTTACAAGAGCTAAATAAGTAAGAGGTGCAAACTTACCATGAAAAAAATAGCATTAGCGGTATTAAGCCTTAGCCTACTTGTAAGTGGGTGTAGTATAGGTGCCGACAAAGATGAAAAAGTGGTTGAGAAATCGGGGAAAGCAAAAGAGCAAGCAGTCGTCCCAAAATACTCTATTTCGGATGAATATTATAAGACGACTGTTCCATTTGATGCAGGATCTGCACGTGGTTTAGTTGTACAAGGATTAAATAGTCGCCTTGATGTAGATGAATTTGAAACAGGATTAATGCGTATTGCGAAAGAATCATTTAGTACGAAAGATTATTTCTTTAAAGGTGGAAGTACTCTAGATGCCCGAACTGTGCAAATGCTTGTTAAAAGAAAGCGTACAGATGCTCAACAAAAGGAACTAGAGGACAGTTTAAAAAAAGATGCGGTTAAATTTCCTAACATAGGGTTAAACCCAGCGTTAGGTGAAGGATCCGAATCACTAGAAGTGAAAAATAAAAAAAATCCAATATATATTTCAAATATTTTAGAGCAAGATTATTATGTGAAAAAAGGCGAGAAAGATGTTGAACTTGGTGGCATTGTAGTTGGATTAGCGATGAATTCTGTTCAATATTATGAGGAAGAGCATGGCTATCCGCGTGAGGTTGCAATCCCGGACGAAAAAATGTTAGCAGAAGGGAAAAAAATGGCGCAAGAAATCTTGAAAGTTATGCACCAAAAAAATCCCGAAATAAAAAATGTTCCGATTACATTTGCGATTTATCGCCAAGCTCCAAAGTCTTCACTTGTGCCAGGTAATTTTGTTTCTTATGCGAATGTGGAAAAAGGTAGTGAAACGGTTGAAGATTGGAAACAAATTAATGAGAAATATTATTTGTTCCCATCTGAACAAGCGAAAACAGATAATAAACGTGAAGATCTTGCAAGAGTATCAAACTTTAAAGCAAAATTAAGCGATTATTTCCAAGGCGACTATACGGCTGTTATCGGTACTGGTATGTATAAAGATGATGAATTAAAAGAAATGAAGCTTGATATTCCTGTCCAATTTAATGGGAAAGCTGACATAATTGGTTTTACACAATATGTTGCAGGGCTTGTTATGGAATACTTCCCGAATTACATGAAAGTACAAGTAACGATTAAATCTGTAGAACGTCCAGAAGCTATTATTATACGTGAAGCGAAGCAAGATGAACCATTGGTGAAAATTTTAGATTAAATAGGAGAGCTGTTCCTTTTTGGAACAGCTTTTTTTCTTGAGGAATTTTGTTATAATTTAAAATGTTATAAATAAAGGGGTAAGGGGTAAAGCTTATGGACGAATTAAGTTTTCAAGTCATTATTTTATTAATTGCATTCGGTTTTTTAGCAGCTTTTATTGATTCAGTTGTTGGAGGGGGAGGGTTAATTTCGCTTCCTGCGCTTATGTTTGTTGGTTTACCACCAGCTTCGGCAATTGCAACGAATAAATTAGCTGCAACAATGGGGACGTTTACAAGTACAATTTATTTTATTCGATCAGGAAAGGTTGATTTTAAAATTGTAGGAAAGTTAATCCCGTTAACTATTGTTGGAGCGATTGCAGGTGCTTTAGTAGTAAAATTTATTCCACCGGATATTTTACGTCCATTAGTACTTATAATGTTGGTATGTATTGCTATTTATATTATTGCGAAAAAGGATTGGGGAAGTGTATCTACCTATAAAAAGATGACGAAAAGGAAAACATTAATATTTTTCTTTGTTATTTTAATGATAGGATTTTATGATGGTTTTTTTGGACCAGGAACAGGATCCTTTTTAATTTTTGCATTTTTATTAATCGGTTTGGATTTTATTCAAGCGGCAGCATCTGGAAAACTTTTGAACTTTGTTAGTAACATCGTATCTTTAATTACTTTTTTATTTTTAGACATAATTCATTTTGAATACGGTATTATCATGGGATTATCGATGATTTTTGGCGCTTATTTTGGATCAAGGTTTGCTGTTCAAAAAGGTGTTGGATATGTGAGGACTTTATTTTTATTAGTAACTATTTTATTAATCGGAAAAAACATTTTGGAATATACTCATATTCTGTAGAGTTATACGTATGTATAACTCTATTTTTTTATTATATTTTAAAAATTAATTAATTTTTAAAATATAAGTCTAGGAATATTTGAATAAATCTAAATTATCGTGTAGAATAATGTTGTAAAATGTAAACGTTTTTCTAAGGGGAGGCTAAAAGGATGGTAGTAGCATACAAACATGAGCCATTTACAGATTTTTCAGTAGAGGCGAACAAATTAGCGTTTGAAGAAGGTTTAAAGAAAGTAGAATCTTATCTTGGACAAGACTATCCATTAATTATTGGGGGAGAAAAAATCACTACAGAAGACAAAATTGTTTCTGTAAACCCTGCAAATAAAGAGGAACTTGTTGGTCGCGTTTCAAAAGCAAGCCGTGAATTAGCTGAAAAAGCAATGCAAGTAGCGGATGAAACATTCCAAACTTGGAGAAAGTCAAAACCAGAAATGCGTGCAGACATTTTATTCCGTGCTGCAGCAATCGTTCGTCGTAGAAAACATGAATTTTCTGCTATTCTTGTAAAAGAAGCAGGTAAACCATGGAATGAGGCAGATGCTGATACAGCAGAAGCAATCGATTTTATGGAATATTATGCTCGTCAAATGTTGAAATTAAAAGACGGTATTCCAGTAGAAAGCCGTCCAATTGAATATAATCGTTTCTCTTACATTCCATTAGGAGTAGGTGTTATCATTTCTCCTTGGAACTTCCCATTTGCAATTATGGCAGGTATGACAACAGCTGCTTTAGTTTCTGGGAACACAGTATTACTAAAACCAGCTAGTACAACTCCTGTAGTAGCAGCGAAATTCATGGAAGTATTAGAAGAAGCTGGTTTACCAGCTGGCGTAGTAAACTTCGTTCCAGGTAACGGTTCTGAAGTTGGTGACTACTTAGTAGATCACCCTCGTACACGCTTCATTAGCTTCACTGGATCTCGTGATGTAGGTATCCGTATTTATGAGCGTGCAGCGAAAGTAAACCCAGGACAAATCTGGTTAAAACGTGTTATCGCTGAAATGGGCGGTAAAGATACAATCGTTGTTGATAAAGAAGCTGATCTTGAATTAGCTGCTAAATCTATCGTTGCATCAGCATTCGGATTCTCAGGACAAAAATGTTCTGCATGTTCTCGTGCAGTAATCCACGAAGATGTATACGATCACGTATTAAATCGTGCAGTTGAATTAACAAAAGAATTAACAGTTGATAACCCAGCTGTATTAGGTACAAACATGGGTCCTGTTAATGACCAAGCTGCATTCGATAAAGTAATGAGCTATGTTGCAATTGGTAAAGAAGAAGGTAGAATCTTAGCAGGTGGCGAAGGAGACGATTCTAAAGGTTGGTTCATTCAACCGACAATCGTTGCTGACGTTGCAGAAGATGCTCGTTTAATGAAAGAAGAAATCTTCGGACCAGTAGTAGCATTCTGTAAAGCAAAAGACTTTGATCATGCACTTGCAATTGCAAACAATACAGAATACGGTTTAACAGGTGCTGTTGTTACTAACAACCGTGACCATATTGAAAAAGCACGTGAAGACTTCCATGTTGGTAACTTATACTTCAACCGTGGATGTACTGGTGCAATCGTAGGTTACCAACCATTCGGTGGCTTTAATATGTCTGGTACAGACTCTAAAGCTGGTGGCCCTGACTACTTAGCACTTCACATGCAAGCAAAAACTACTTCTGAAACTTTATAAGAAATAGTAGAGGAGATCTTCACAAAATGTGAAGATCTCCTTTTTGAATTATAATTCCATATATTACTATTTTTTGAGTAATGCGAGCTAAACCCTATTAATAGCGGGATAAACATGTAAATAGAAATAAAGTGAGGAGAAAAATTGAGTCATTAGTCACATTTTTTAGTATTCATTTTAGAAATTTCCTGTATAATACAATTTGAAAGAAAATCTATGGTTCGACAAGAAACACTCTTTTCGGTTTTGCTCACTGAATGGAGTGTTTTTTTATAGCTAAAAATTCTTCTGTACTCATTACATTTGCATATACTCTATTTAAACTAGCCAAAATTGTATTGTGAATATAAACGGCTGGTATAGTAGCATTTTTAAAAGAAAGGTCTTTTGTAGCACAAGCATCATGTATTACGGTGCAATGAAAGCCAAAATCAAAAGCAGCCCTTACGGTGGCATCGATACACATATGGGTCATCATCCCACATATTACGACGTGCTCAATGTCTAAACGTCGTAATTGCTCTAGAAGATCAGTTTCTCGAAAGCTATTTGGGTAATGCTTGAGTATAACCACTTCCTCTCTAAGCGGACGAACATTTTCGTGAATATATACACCTTCTGTATTTGGCAGGAAAAAAGTAGCGTCATCTTTTATAGCTACATGTTGGATATGAAAAATAGGTTTGTTTTTCATTCTAAAGTGCTGGAGCAGTTGGCTAGCATATTCACTTGCTTCTACTGGATTACGCAATTCCATCTTTCCATTTGGAAAATAATCATTTTGAATGTCAACGAGTAAAAGAGCTGTTTTCATATATTTATCTTCCTCCAAGTTTCATATTCAAATAATGTTATTCAATTTATAGAGAAGATTCTCCTTTTTTAAAATATGAGGGAGAAAAATTTTACATAACTTTAAAAAGTACTATGTTATTAAGATTTTTCATTCAAAAATTATAATAAAGGGATAATTAATATTTTTCTAAAAAATATATTGACTCTTACTATTCTGAGTTCTATAATAAGAATTAATTAAACGACAATTAAATCGATACATTCTTATCCAGAGAGGTGGAGGGACTGGCCCTACGATACCTCAGCAACGGGTTTTTTAATACCGTGCTAAATCCAGCAAACCTTTATAGGTTTGGAAGATGAGAAGATGCGACCGAGTACATATAAGTGCTCTCCTTCTTATCTTTATGGTTGATAAGAAGGAGAGCACTTTTTATTTTACCTCGAAAGCTCTACTTCAAGTTTTTACAGCATATAGGAGGGAAGAAAATGATTTCTTTTAACAATGTAAGTAAAGTGTATGAATCAGGTGGGCAATCTGTTCATGCGGTGGAAGATGTAACATTATTAGTTGAGAAAGGCGAAATTTTTGGCATTATTGGTTTTAGTGGAGCTGGAAAGAGTACGTTATTACGTCTAGTAAACATGTTAGAAAGACCAACTGCGGGAACGATCTCAATAGATGATAAAGATATTACATTATTATCTACGAAGGAATTACGTAAATTAAGACAAAGAATCGGGATGATTTTTCAAAGCTTTAATTTATTTAATTCAAGAACAGTGTTTGGAAATATTGCTTACCCATTAAAGTTAGCGAAAGTACCAAAGAATGAGATAAAGGAAAAAGTAAATGATCTGCTGAAGTTTGTAGGGTTAGAAGATAAAGCAAACTATTATCCAGAGCAGCTATCAGGCGGACAAAAGCAACGTGTTGGGATTGCAAGAGCGCTGGCGACATCACCAGATATCCTTATATGTGATGAGGCGACATCAGCTTTAGATCCAGAAACAACGACAGAAATCTTAAACTTATTAAAGAAAGTAAATCGGGAATACAATGTAACAATTCTTCTTATTACACATGAAATGCACGTTGTGAAAGAAATTTGTCACCGTGTAGCTGTAATGGAGAAGGGGAAAGTTATTGAAGAAGGAAAACTGTTTGACGTTTTCACACAACCAAAAACAAAAACGACTCAAAATTTCGTACGTTCAATTATTAATGATCACTTACCAGACAGTGTTCTAGCGAAAATTCAAAATGGTGGACAGATTTATCGCTTAACGTTTACTGGTGAGGAGACAGGACAGCCGGTACTATCATATATCGCGAAAAACTATAACGTCGATGTAAACGTACTGTACGGAAATATTATTGAACTTCAAAATGTGTTATTTGGAAATCTTCTTGTAGAATTGCAAGGTGAGCAAAAGGAAATCCAAAAAGCATTACAACATCTAAGACTGCAAGTGCAGCTGAAGGAGGTAGAAGCTCATGCGAGTTGATTGGAGTATATTTTGGCCTCGTATATTAGATGCGACGGGGGATACCCTCTTAATGGTAATTGTAACCCTAATATTTGCCACAATTCTTGGTATACCGCTTGGTTTACTTTTATATGTAACACGTAAAGGAAACTTTTTAGAGAATAAATGGGTCTTTTCCATTCTTAATGTCATTATTAATACAATTCGTCCGATTCCATTTATTATCTTTTTAGTAGCTTTAAGTCCGATAACAAGAAGCGTAATCGGAACGACAATTGGAACAGCGGCAGCGATCTTCCCAATGACGTTAGTTGCATCAATTGGTATTGCTAGAATGGTTGAAACAAATCTTGTTTCTGTTCCGAAAGGGGTAATTGAAGCAGCGCAAGCAATGGGTGCTTCACCAATTAGAATTGTCTTTGGAATTCTTGTGCCAGAAGCGTTAGCGCCATTAATTTTAGGTGTCACGTTTATGACAGTTGGTCTAATTGAATTTTCTGCAGTTGCTGGGCTTGTTGGTGGTGGCGGTCTTGGTGACTTAGCGATGACATATGGTTATCAACGCTTTGATACATCAGTTATGTTCGTAACGGTCGTTTTACTTATTTTTCTCGTACAGATAGCTCAAAACTTAGGAAACTACTTTGCGAAAGTCTTTTTACGCAGATCATAAAAAGGAAGAGGGGAAAATAAAATGAAGAAAATTTTAGCATTTGCATTATCAGCGATTGTAGGAATTTCAGCATTAAGCGGCTGCTCAGATGCAGGAGCGAAAGAGAAAGTAGTTCGCGTCGGTGTAACTGGAACTGATGGAAACGCTTGGGAAATTGTAAAGGGAAAAGCTGAAAAAGAAGGGATTAAAGTTAAATTGATTGAGTTCTCTGATTACACAACGCCAAATAAAGCGTTAGCTGATGGAGACATTGAACTAAATGCCTTCCAACATGTTGCTTTCTTAGAGCAATTTAAAAAAGAGCATAAATTAGATATTACAGCTGTTGGTACAACACAAATTGCACCAATGGGCTTATACTCTGAAAAATATAAGAAAGCAAATGAAATCCCAGATGGTTCAGAAATCGCTATTCCGAACGATCCAACGAACCAAGCACGTGCATTAAAACTTCTTGATGCAGCAGGTTTATTAAAGCTTAAGAAAGGCTTTGGCTTATTTGGAGATCCAAGTGGCATTGCTGAAAATCCGAAGAAGTTAAAAATTACACCGGTTATCGCACAGCAAACACCTCGTGTTCTAAAAGATGTAGCAGCTTCAGTTATTAATAACGGTGTTGCGGGTCAAGCTGGATTAGATCCAGCGAAGGATCCAATTTTCTTAGAAGATCCAAAGGATGAAAATGCGAAGGCCTATATTAATATTTTCGCAGCTCGTACAAAAGATAAAGATGATCCAACACTGAAAAAAGTAATTGAACTATATCATTCAAAAGAAGTAACAGATGCAATTAAGAAAGAAACAAATGATGGTTCCATTTCAGTAGATCTTTCCCTTGAGGAGCTTGAAAAAATCGTAAAATAATCATTGGGTTTAATGGACTAATAGAAGGAACCCCTCCGCTGTTAGTTCGTTCAACATATAATCTACTTAACAAACAAACCCTAATTCTGTATAACATAGAATTCCATGTTTGTTAAGTAGAGTAAAGGACCAGGAGTTTTCCTGGTCCTTTTTTATGGATGAAAGCAGCTAGCGAATAGCAAGGTAATCCAAAGTATAATGGGGTAAGAAAATAAGCTGAAAATGAGTGTAATTACGAATTGTTTTTTATGAGTTAATTGTTTCTTGGATGCAAAAAAGAAAATAGAAAAGAGGGTAATGAAAGCTGCTGAGATCATGCCGGGATTATAGGAGCGATAATGGATATAGTTATTCAATTAGGATACTTTTTAAATTACCATCGGGATGTGCTTCTGCTCCTTTTTCTGTATAAGAAGATAGCTCTTCCTGTAAAATACTTAACACTTGCTTAGCAGATTGCTGAATCGGATTCGGCAATTCTTCTAATATATGCATACCGATTTTGATTTTTGTATGAATGATTCTTCTTAGTAGCTCATCATGCATGCACTACACCTCCAAACCGAATGTTTAGTATATCCTCTTCAAATTTTGCTCCTTGAATAGAAAGGTGCGTTAATGTTTTTGGCAATGTGATATTTCGTTTCACAGAACCAGCTTGAATAATAAGTTCATCACCTTTTTGATTTAATGAAAGTTCATTTTTGTTTGAGAAGGGAATGGAAAGAACGAAAACATACTCATTGCCATCTTTTTTTACATATTGTGTGCGACCGTTAAATTTCACTTCAGTAGGACGGGGATCAGTTTTAAATAAAGCATTTCCTACACGCTCTAACATAGGTAAACCAACAACTTCTTGTTCAAACATCGGTGCTTCATAAATAGGAAGGGGCTGAAAACTATCTTGAATTAATGTTTTATATTTCTTTTGTGTATCTTTCCATGCCTGAAAATAAGGATCGGTGACAGTGTTAGGGATGACGCGGTTAATCATAATGGCATCTACGTTATAATCGTATAAATTTAAATACGTAAAGCTGCGCTGAGCTTCTTTAATGACCATTTTTTCAGGATTTACAACGATGCGGATACTTGTTACCTCTCGATTTGATAAAATATCTCTCATTTCTCCAAGCTGTTCAAGTGTATTTGTTAATTCGTCCATAATATCGTCGGTTGGAAGAGGGACACCGAGAAGTGGTTGAGCTACAGGACGAACGACTTTTAAAACCTTTCTTTTAATAGGAAATAATTTTTCCATCCACCAGCCGAGCATGTCTGGAAAACTTAGCATTGCTAATGTCTCTCCTGTTGGAGCGCAGTCAATGATGATAACATCATAGGTATTTTGTTTATAGTAATCGAGTACGCGAAGTAAGCTAATTAAATCTTCCATACCAGGAAACATCGTTAATTCTTCTGTCGTAATATCCTCAGCTGCTTTGGAAGTGAAGAGGAGTGTAATATATTTCTGTAATTTGCCCCAGCCTTTTTCCATTTCATAAATCGTATTAATTTCTTGGGCCCATAAGTTTTCACGAATTTCTAATGGCTCAGAAGATAGTTTTATACCAAATGAATCTCCTAAACTATGAGCAGGGTCTGTACTCATTACTAATGTTTTTAATCCTTGTTGTGCACTTTGAAGTGCAGTTGCTGCTGAAATGCTAGTTTTTCCTACGCCGCCTTTCCCTGTATACAAAATAATTCTCATCATTCTATCCCCTTTGTTTCGAATGTCGAATATTACGAGTGTCGAAATATTTTTTTGAATAAAAACCCAAAACTAGGGTTTTATTCAATCGGAATGTTTTTCATTTTAGGTGTAGAAACCTTTTCCTCTGTTTTTTGCTGTGACGTAGCAATGTGATTCATAATTTTTTGGAAGATTTGTAGTAAGAATGCTTTTTCCTCCTCTGATAGTGCTTCTGTCACTAAGCTAAAGTAATGGGCCGCATTTTGCTTCACTTCTTGAATGAGTAAGATGCCGCTTTCAGTTAAACGAATTAATACGATACGTCGGTCGTTTTCATCACGGTACCGTTCAATATATCCCTTTTTTACAAGGCGATTTACAACGCCTGTCGTTGTACTCATCGGTATATCAAGAAGTTCAGTAATTTTTGTCATTGTAATATCTGTATTTCGCTCCATCCAAAGTAAACAAAATACTTCTGTTTTAGAAAGTGTTAAATCTAGGCCCACCCATTCTTCAGGATAGAAAAGTTTCTTGGCGTTATCTAGCAGTAAGTCTAAAAAATGTTCATATTGCAACAATTATTTCCACTCCCGTATATTTCGAGGTTCGTAATATTTGTTTTTATTTTATGTGGAATTGAAATAAATGTCAATAATTTTAACTGTTTTTTCGGATTAGACAGAAAATTATATTCAAAATGGAATTTTTTTATGGTAGATTAATAAATAGAAAAAGATATTTTACATAAAAATCCATCATGGTAAATATATTTATCTATAATGGATGTACAGCTAACGAGGGGGAGAACGATGAGAAGACGAAATACGCAAGCGTTCACGTTTTTAGCATGGACTTCATTTGTTTGTGCGCTTTCAGGTATGCTAATTGGGATTTATACGTTAGATGAAACGCTTAGTGTAAAAGGATACTATTTAATTGGAACATTATTTTTAACGATGTCTTGTTTTGTATTACAAAAAACAATTCGTGATAATGAAGAAGATAACGAGAGATTTCCGAAAAATAAACCGTTAGATAAAGAGTAAATTGTAAAGAAAGGCATTTGCCTTTCTTTTTTTATGTAAAAATGCCGTAAGTGCCATGTGTTGACTTGCTTGAAGTACTGAAAATTTGGTATCATCAATAGTATTGTAGATTGAACGATATATTATGGAGGTGGCCTAGCCGTGTCAAGAATTTCCGTTGAGAATGTAAAGCACGTAGCACATTTAGCACGTCTTGCAATTACTGATCAAGAAGCAGAAAAATTTCAAAAACAACTAGATGCAATTGTTACATTTGCAGAACAGTTAAATGAATTAGATACAACAGATGTAAAACCAACAACTCATGTATTAACTATGAAAAATGTTATGCGTGAAGATGTACCAGAAAAAGGTTTACCAGTTGAAGAAGTATTAAAAAATGCACCGGATCACAAAGATAATCAAATCCGTGTTCCAGCAGTATTAGAATAGAGGAGGGAATTTCGATGTCATTATTTGATCATTCAGTATCAGAGTTACATAAGAAATTAAACAACAAAGAAATTTCCGTTACGGATTTAGTAGAAGAATCTTACAAACGTATTGCGGATGTTGAAGATAACGTAAAAGCTTTTCTTACATTAGATGAAGAAAATGCACGCGCGAAAGCGAAAGAATTAGACGCTAAGATTGGTGCTGAAGATAATGGTTTATTATTCGGTATGCCAATCGGTGTAAAAGATAACATTGTAACTAACGGTCTTCGTACTACTTGTGCGAGCAAAATGTTAGCAAACTTCGATCCAATTTATGATGCGACAGTTGTGCAAAAGTTAAAAGCTGCTGACACAATTACAATCGGTAAATTAAATATGGACGAGTTCGCAATGGGTTCTTCAAATGAAAACTCAGGTTTCTACGCTACGAAAAACCCATGGAACTTAGATTACGTTCCGGGCGGATCTAGTGGTGGTTCTGCAGCAGCTGTAGCAGCAGGAGAGGTACTATTCTCTCTAGGTTCTGATACGGGTGGTTCTATCCGTCAGCCAGCTGCATATTGCGGCGTTGTAGGTTTAAAACCAACTTACGGACGCGTATCTCGTTATGGATTAGTAGCATTCGCATCTTCACTTGACCAAATCGGACCGATTACACGTACAGTAGAAGACAATGCATACTTATTACAAGCTATTTCAGGTATTGACCGCATGGATGCAACTTCTGCAAACGTTGAAGTTGGAAACTATTTAGCTGGTTTAACAGGCGATGTGAAAGGTTTACGCATTGCTGTACCGAAAGAATACTTAGGCGAAGGTGTTGGCGAAGAAGCTCGTGAGTCAGTACTAGCTGCTTTAAAAGTATTAGAAGGTATGGGCGCAACTTGGGAAGAAGTATCTCTTCCGCACTCTAAATACGCTCTAGCAACGTATTACTTACTATCTTCTTCTGAAGCATCTGCTAACCTTTCACGCTTTGATGGCGTACGTTATGGTGTTCGTTCTGATAATGTAAATAATTTATTAGATCTTTACAAAAACACACGTAGCGAAGGCTTTGGTGATGAGGTTAAACGTCGTATTATGCTTGGTACATTTGCTCTTAGCTCTGGTTACTATGATGCATATTACAAAAAAGCACAACAAGTACGTACATTAATTAAGAACGACTTTGAAAATGTATTTGCTAACTATGATGTTATTATTGGACCAACAACGCCAACTCCGGCATTTAAAGTGGGCGAAAAAGTGGACGATCCAATGACAATGTATGCAAACGACATTTTAACAATCCCAGTAAACTTAGCGGGTGTTCCAGCGATTTCAGTTCCATGTGGATTCGGTGCTAACAACATGCCACTTGGTTTACAAATCATTGGTAAACACTTCGATGAAGCGACAATTTACCGCGTTGCACATGCGTTTGAGCAAGCAACAGACTATCATACAAAAAAAGCAAGTCTGTAAGGAGGCGAGCATAGATGAATTTAGAAACAATTATTGGTTTAGAGGTTCACGTTGAGTTAAAAACAAATTCGAAAATTTTCTCTGCGAGTCCAACAGAATTCGGAGCGGAGCCAAATACACAAACAAGTGTAATTGACTTAGGATACCCAGGGGTACTTCCTACATTAAATAAAGAAGCAGTTAACTTTGCAATGAAAGCTGCAATGGCATTAAACTGTGAAATCGCAACGGAAACAAAGTTTGACCGTAAAAACTATTTCTACCCAGATAATCCGAAAGCTTACCAAATCTCTCAATTCGATAAGCCAATTGGAGAAAATGGTTGGATTGAAATCGAAGTAGACGGTAAAAAGAAACGTATCGGTATTACACGTCTTCATTTAGAAGAAGATGCTGGTAAATCAACGCATACAGCTGATGGTTCATTAGTAGACTACAACCGTCAAGGTATGCCTTTAATCGAGATCGTATCTGAGCCAGATATGCGTACGCCAGAAGAAGCATACGCATACTTAGAGAAGTTAAAATCAATCATTCAATACACTGGCGTATCTGATTGTAAGATGGAAGAAGGTTCCTTGCGTTGTGATGCGAATATTTCCCTTCGTCCAGTTGGACAAGAGAAGTTCGGTACAAAAGCGGAACTGAAAAACTTAAACTCATTCACTTACGTACAAAAAGGTCTTGAGCATGAGCAAGTACGCCAAGAGAAAGAATTATTATCTGGTGGTATTATTCAACAAGAAACACGCCGTTATGACGAAGCAACGAAGAAAACAATCTTAATGCGTGTGAAAGAAGGATCTGACGATTATCGTTACTTCCCAGAGCCAGATTTAGTTGAACTTTACATCGACGATGAGTGGAAAGAAGCAGTTCGTGCTTCTATTCCAGAACTTCCAGATGCACGTAAAGCTCGCTACGTTGCAGAAATTGGCTTACCAGCTTATGATGCACACGTATTAACATTAACGAAAGAGATGTCTGATTTCTTCGAAGCAACTGTTGCAGACGGTGCTGATGCGAAATTAACATCAAACTGGTTAATGGGTGAAGTGCTTGCATACTTAAACAAGCAACAAAAAGAATTAAAAGACGTTGCATTAACGCCTGCTGGTTTATCTAAAATGGTTCAATTAATTGAAAAAGGTACAATTTCTTCTAAAATCGCGAAGAAAGTATTTAACGAATTAATTGAAAAAGGTGGAGACCCAGAAGAAATCGTTAAAGCGAAAGGTCTTGTTCAAATTTCTGACGAGGGTACACTTCGTAAAGTTGTAACAGAAATTCTTGATAATAATGAGCAATCTATCGAAGACTTTAAAAACGGTAAAGACCGTGCAATTGGTTTCTTAGTTGGTCAAATTATGAAAGCTACAAAAGGACAAGCAAATCCACCGCTTGTTAATAAAATCTTACTTGAAGAGATTAATAAGCGATAAAATAGTAGTGAATTGTAAAGATTAAGCAGAAAAACACCCATACATGGGTGTTTTTCTAGGTTAATCAAACGTTTGTTTAAATGAGAAAAAATCGTTTAAACAAACGTTTGATTAACTGTCAAAAGTGGAAAAATGTTTGTATAGCAACTATGGTATGATAGTTGCAAAAAGGTGGGAATAATGATAAATCTAAACATAGAGGTTTTTTTCATCTCATGAAGTAATAGATAGTTATTATTCTTTATATGTAAATTGTTATGAGGAAAATAGATGGACATAAATTTTTTTGTCAAATAAAACAAAACCATTGAAATGAATATTTGCTTTTGATGGACTACACGAATCGGGTTCTTACTGCCTGTTTGAGCGGGATAAAAAAAGGATAGGAAGATGAGAGGAGGTAGGCATAGGAATACTGAATAGAACTTCAGTATGTTCTTTTTCAATGAAGAAGGAAATTCCCTGTGCTAATAAATGATGAAGCGAGCAAGAATTATTTATAATCCTACTTCTGGGCGTGAGCTATTTAAGAAGAGCTTACCAGAAGTATTACAAAAATTAGAACAAGCTGGTTATGAAGCATCTTGTCATGCAACAACTGGTCCTGGAGATGCGACTGTGGCAGCAAGGCAAGCTGCGGATCGTAAGTTTGATGTTGTTATCGCAGCTGGTGGCGACGGTACGTTAAATGAAGTGGTAAATGGTTTAGTAGGACATGTGCATCGTCCAAAGTTTGGAATTATTCCAGTTGGAACGACAAATGACTTTGCACGTGCGATCGGTGTACCTCGTGTTATTGAAGAGGCTGCGGATATTATTTGTGAAGGAAAAACAGTTCCTTTAGATCTTGGTAGAGCGAATGATACATATTTCATTAATATTGCTGGTGGCGGTCGTATCACTGAATTAACATATGAAGTACCAAGTAAGTTAAAAACGGTATTAGGCCAGCTTGCTTACTATTTAAAAGGAATCGAAATGTTACCGTCATTACACCCAACATATGTTGAAATCGAGTATGATGGGAAGTTACTACAAGAAGAAATTACGATGTTTTTAATTACAAATACTCGTTCAGTTGGTGGATTCGAAAAGGTAGCACCGTATGCCTCTATTAACGATGGGTTATTTGATTTATTAGTGCTGAAAAAAGGTTCTATCGCTGATTTAATTAAAGCAGCAACACAAGCGCAGCGTGGTGAACATATTAACAATCCAAAAGTGCTATACACACAAGCAAATCGCATTAAAGTGCATTCACCAGATAAACTAATGATTAATTTAGATGGTGAATATGGTGGGGATGCCCCAATGGAATTTGAAAACATATATCATTGTCTGGAACTATTTGTTCCCGAACATAAAGAGGATGTCCTGTAAAGGCATCCTTTTTCTTTGTATAGAGGAATTGTAAATTGGGAGTTAGTTTGATTTTTATGGTATTTTTACAATTCGTTTATTTTATATACATATTTTATTGGTACACTGGAGGAGATAAGAAACGAGAGGTAGGATGCTATGGAGAAGGTAAAAGCAATACTATTTGATAAAGATGGGACATTAATGGATTTTCATTCAATTTGGATAAAAGTAGCTGAAGAACTTGTAGCGGACTGTATAAAATTATATCAACTCCCAGAGTCAATGCAGCAAGGTTTACTAAAGGAGATCGGTGTGGAGGGGACATTTGTTCATCCAAGTAGCGCATTAGCGGCTGGAACAAGCCTTGATGTAGCAAAAGGGCTGTGTAAGTATATTACGTCATGTAGGGAAGAGGATATGCATGAGTGGGTAAGTGAAAAATTATTTTCCCTTATGTATGAGCACCGTTCCTATATGAAAATGACGGCGGATTTACCGATAATTTTACAAAGTTTAAAGGATAGAGGATTTATTTTAGGTGTTGTGACAGCTGATGATTTCGCACCGACAGAATTATTTTTGAAACAGTATCAAATAGAGTCTTTTTTTGATTATGTTGTAGCTTCAGATACATTTCCAGCACAAAAGCCGGATAAAAGAATTATAGAATCTTTTTGTGAAAAGTTTCGTTTAGAGTCGTGTGAAGTGGCAGTCGTTGGAGATACGCCAACTGATTTACATTTAGCTAAAAACGGTGGCGATTGCTACGGAATCGGAGTGCTATCTGGTACAGGGGATCGCCAAACATTAGAACCACTTGCGGATTTAGTAGTACAATCTGTTGAGGATTTGATTTCCCATGCAGGTGAGTTTATTTTGGAGCAAGAAAAGTCTAATGTGTAAGAAAAATAAGTCTATAAAGACTCTCTATGAGTCTTTATAGACTTATTTTTTATGCCTGGATACAAAGAATATAGGATGAATACTTGAAAAGAAAGTTGGCATATATTTTGCAATAAAAAGAGAAAACAATGTAAAGAAAAGGATGGGGTATACAATGAACACAAAAAAATATGCTAAAGTGAATGAACAAATTCCGGGACCAAAAGCAGCGTCTTTATTAGAGCGCCGTCAAAATATAGTACCAAAAGGAGTAAGTAACGGCATCCCGACATTTGTACAGTCTGCAAATGGGGCTCTTGTAACAGATGTCGATGGCAATCAGTACATTGATTTCGCAGGAGCAATAGGGACAATTAACGTAGGGCATTGTCACCCGGTCGTTAAAGAAGCACTTCATAAACAAGTCGATCAATATATTCACACTGGCTTTAATGTCATGATGTATGAGCCATATATTGAATTAGCAGAAAAGCTTGCTGCATTAGCACCAGGGAATTTTGATAAGCAAGTACTATTTTTAAACAGTGGTGCAGAAGCGGTTGAAAACGCAGTGAAAATTGCTCGTAAATATACGAAGAGACCAGGTATTATCGCATTTTCTAAAGGTTTCCATGGGCGTACGTTAATGACAATGACGATGACAAGTAAAGTAAAACCATATAAATTCGGATTTGGTCCATTTGCTCCAGAAGTATATAAAGCACCATTTCCATATGAATACCGTCGTCCAGAAGGGCTAACGGAAGAGCAGTATGATGATTTCATCATTGAAGAGTTTAAGAACTTCTTTATATCAGAAGTAGCACCAGAAACAATTGCAGCCGTAGTAATGGAACCCGTTCAAGGAGAAGGCGGATTCATCGTGCCAAGTAAGAAGTTTGTTCAAGAAGTACGAAGCATCTGTTCAGAGCACGGTATCTTATTTGTAGCGGATGAAATTCAAACAGGCTTTAGTCGTACAGGAAAATACTTTGCAATTGAGCATTATGATGTCGTTCCAGATTTAATTACGGTATCTAAATCATTAGGTGCTGGTGTACCGATAAGTGGTGTGATTGGGCGTAAAGAAATTATGAATGAGTCTGCACCGGGAGAGCTTGGCGGAACGTATGCAGGAAGTCCACTAGGATGTGCGGCTGCATTAGCTGTACTTGATGTAATAGAAAAAGAGAAATTAAATGATAGAGCGATAGAATTAGGGAAAGTCGTAATGAACCGATTCGAAGAGATGAAAAATAAATACAATTGTATCGGTGATGTGCGCGGTTTAGGTGCAATGTGTGCATTCGAGCTCGTTCAGGATCGTAAGACAAAGGCACCTGACAAAACGTTAACAGCTAATTTATGTGCAGAAGCAAATAAACGTGGATTACTTTTATTATCAGCAGGAACATATGGCAATGTTATTCGTGTGTTAATGCCATTAGTTATTACAGATGAGCAACTTGAAGAAGGTTTAACGATTATTGAAGAATCATTACAAACTTGTTATGAGCAAGCAAATATCGCTCGTGTTTAAAAGCTGAATAATAAATAGCAAACATTCTAGCTGACTCTATATAAAACGCAGAAAATTCACTTTATAATAAAGGTAGTAAAGTGAATTGCTGGATTTGAAGTTAGGGGTGGCTAGGATGGTTGCAGAAAAGGAACGAGTGTTAATGGATTTACAAGATGTATTTGAATATGCGTTTGACGAAATTTTTGTTACTGATGAGAAGGGGATCGTTGTACGTGTAAATAGTACATGTGAAAGACACTATCAACTAGCTGCTAAAGAGTTAGTAGGTAAGCATGTGAAAGAATTGCAAAAAGATGAGATCTTTTATCCGTCGGCAACATTAGAAGTAATTGAAAAAAAGAGACCAATTGAACTTGTTCAAACGACAAAATCAGGAGAGTATTTACACGTTCGTACAAGGCCTGTTTTTGATGATGAAGGAAATTTAAGAAGAGTGATTAGTTATTCTCGAGACCTTACTGAACTCTATCGATTACGTCAAAAGGTCGAGGAAATGGATAATCAATTAAAAACATATAAAAAAGAATTAAGAGAAACATATGAACATGAAGGACTTATTTTTAAAAGCATTGCTATGCAAAAAATAGTCGAAACAATCAAAAAAGTATCCATGGTAGATAGTACTGTTCTCGTTTTAGGTGAGACAGGAGTTGGAAAAAGCCGATTAGTACGTCATTTACATGAAGTGAGTAATCGGAAAAATGAAAGTTTCTATGAAATTAATTGTGCGGCATTGCCAACAAATTTAATTGAATCAGAGCTTTTCGGATATTCAGGTGGATCGTTTACAGGGGCAAATCGTGAAGGGAAAAAGGGGCTATTAGAATCAGCAAATAAAGGAACTCTTTTCTTAGATGAAATCGGTGAAATGCCGCTTGAAATTCAGGCGAAACTTCTGCAGGTATTGCAAGAAAAAACGTTTCGTCCTATAGGCGGAAGAGAATTAAAAAAGGTGGACGTTAGAATTGTAGCGGCAACAAATAGAGATTTAAGTGGGATGGTGAAACAAGGAACATTTAGGAAAGATTTATACTATCGTCTGAATGTCATTCCAATTTCAATTCCGCCACTTCGGGAAAGAACAGAAGACATTTTGCCACTCGTTTATCATTATTTACAGCACTTTAATGAGAAATATGGGCGGAATGTCAAATTAGCACCTAGCACATTGCAAATGTTTGTTGGGTACCCTTGGGAAGGAAATAATAGAGAGATTGAAAATGTAATTGAACGAATTGTTATAACTGCTGACAATATCGTTACAATAGAAGATTTACCAATAGCAATGCAGGAATCAACAGTTGAACAGTCAGGTCAAAGTCTCTATAAAATGTTGGAAGAAGTGGAACGAAACATTATTTTAAAAGCATATAAAACATATGGATCAAGCTATAAAGTCGCAGAATTCTTGAAAATAAGCCAGTCTGCCGCTACTAGGAAAATTAAACGTTTTATAGAGGAGGATTATGTAGTTAGAGGAGAAGAAGGAACTTAAGAAGGTGCTATCATGTTTTGATGTTCTTTTCCTTACGATAGTTGTGTACCCTCAGGGGATTGGGTTACATCGGCTAGTTCTTTAGGTGCGGTTATCGCTTTTATTATAGGTGGTTTACTATATGAAAAAAGGAATTTGGGGAAAATTCAGCATTCATCGCATCGTGGGCAATAGTGCTTGGATATGTATCGGTTGTTACTTTTGAGGCTGTGGCGTTACCAACAGTAGTTGATTATATATTGCCAGACTATCAGAGCATTTATTTGTGAACAATAGGTGGTTGGGATGTATACTTGACGTAGGCGATGATTGGAATGGGTGGAGCATTCATTATTACAATCATTAACTATTTTGGTGTGAAAACAGCTGCTTTATTTTAAAGTATATTTACAGTATTTATTGTAGCGACAGGTATTATGCTGGACGTTATTAGTTGGATATTTTTTTATGAGAATGCTATTTAATAAGTATAAGAGAGACCCTAAAGAGAACGATAATATAGAGGAGGAAGAAAACATTGGATAAAAAAGCGACGTTTGTAAACATAGAAAAAAAGGCGATGTATATAAATGGTGAGTGGATTACATTGCAAGAACAAATCGAAGTAAATAATCCAGCGACGAAGGAAATATTTGCAACTGTACCAAGAGGCGGAGTAACAGAGGCGAAGCAAGCTGTTGATGCTGCGCACGAGGCCTTTAAATCATGGTCAAAATTAACAGCAGCAGATCGAGCGGTGAAATTAAAAAAATGGTTCACACTTATTGATGAAAATAAAGAAGAAATCGCAGCGATTATGACGAAGGAGCAAGGAAAGCCATTTGCAGAAGCACTTGGTGAAGTGAATTATGCAAATAGTTTTGTTGAATGGTATGCAGAAGAAGGAAAGCGCGTATATGGTGAAATGATTCCTGCTTCTCATCCGAATAAACGTATTTTAGTTATGAAGCAGCCAGTTGGCGTTATGGCAGCTATTACACCGTGGAACTTCCCAGCTGCTATGATTACGAGAAAGGTAGCTCCAGCACTTGCGGCAGGATGTACGGCAATTGTGAAGCCTGCAAGTCAAACACCGTTAACGGCATTGAAATTAGCTGAATTAGCTCATGAAGCAGACATTCCAAAAGGTGTCATAAATATTGTAACAGGTAGTGCGAAAGCAATTGCTGATACGTGGATGGAAGATGGACGCGTTCGAAAAGTGTCCTTTACAGGATCAACGGAAATCGGGAAAGAATTAATGGCTAGTGCTGCACAAACGATGAAAAAAGTTTCACTTGAGTTAGGTGGTCATGCTCCATTTATCGTAATGAATGATGCGGATTTAGATAAAGCGGTAGAAGCAGTGATTGGTTCGAAATTCCGTAACGCAGGACAAACGTGTATATGTACAAACCGAGTATTCGTTCAAGAAGACGTATACGAAGTATTTGTAGGGAAGTTCCAAAAGGCAGTAGGGCAGCTGAAAGTAGGAGACGGCTTCGGTGACGGAACGACTGTAGGTCCACTTATTGATGAGAATGCAGTTTCGAAAGTACAAGAACATATCGAAGATGCAGTTCAAAAAGGTGGAGAACTCTTATATGGAGGTCAACAGATTGCAGAGCTAGATGGACATTTCATGCAACCGACTGTAATTGGGTTGGCAAATGATACGATGCTTTGTATGACTGAAGAAACATTTGGACCAGTTGCGCCGGTTGCGAAATTTAAAACAGTTGAAGAAGTAATCGAGCGAGCAAATAATACACCATACGGCTTGGCAGCGTATATTTTCACGAAAGATATTAGTCAAGCATTCCAAATTAGCGAAGCGTTAGAATACGGTATTATCGGTTTAAATGACGGTCTTCCATCAGTTGCACAAGCACCATTTGGTGGCTTTAAAGAAAGTGGTATTGGTCGTGAAGGCGGACATTTCGGTATCGAAGAATATTTAGAGATTAAATATATTTCATTAGGACTATAAGTAGTATACTAGAATCTCTATAAGGTGACAGAGAAGGGGATTCTAGTATGGTATATTGGCTATTATTACTTGTTACAATTATTTTTGAAGTGGCTGGGACGATTGCGATGAAACTATCGAATGGTTTAACAAAGCTCGTTCCAAGTGTACTTATTTTCGTATTTTATGGAATTTGTTTTAGCGTATTTGCTATCGTTGTGAAAAAGATTCATTTAAGTATTGCTTATGCTATTTGGTCTGGTGTGGGAACATTACTGATTACAATTATTAGTGTGTATTTTTTTAAAGAGCACATTAGCTTATTTCAAGCATTTTGTATTCTCTTTATTGTTTTAGGAGTAGTCGGACTTAAGGTTTCATCTGCATCATAAAAGGCTATCTTCCGGTGAGGAAGATAGCCTTTGTTTGTATTAAAACGCCCAGTTACCTTTACGGAAGATAGGCTCATGTCTGCCATCAGCAGTAATACCATCGATATCAAGTTCAGCTGATCCAATCATGAAGTCTTCATGTGTAATACTAGCGTTTGCACCATTTTCAGCAAGTTCTTCTTTAGACATTGTTTTACCACCATCTAAGTTAAATGCATAAGCATTTCCGATTGCAAGGTGGCAAGATGCGTTTTCGTCAAATAGCGTATTGTAGAATAAAATATTTGTGTTTGAAATTGGTGAGTCATGAGGTACTAAAGCTACTTCTCCTAGGAAGTGAGAACCTTCATCTGTTTCTACTAAATGTTTTAAAGCTTCTTCACCAGCTTCAGCTTTATAGTCTACGATACGTCCATTTTCAAATGTTAACGTGAAGTTATCAATAATATTACCTGCAAATGCTAACGGTTTTGTACTAGACACTTGACCGTTTACACCTGTTTTAAGTGGCATTGTAAATACTTCTTCAGTTGGAATGTTAGCCATAAATGGTACGTTCTTTTCATTTAAGCTACCAGCACCAGCCCATACATGTTTTTCTGGAAGTTCAATCGTTAAGTCTGTTCCAGGACCTGTATAGTGAAGAGCTGTATAATGCTTTTCGTTTAAGTAGTCAACTTTTGTATGTAGTGTTTCATCATGTTCTTTCCATGCTTCTACAGGGTTTTCTAAATCAGCACGAGTAGCTTTGAAAATAGCATCCCATAGTTTTGCTTCTTGTTCTTCTGGCGCTACATCAGGGAATACCTTCGCAGCCCATTCTTTCGTAGGAACAGAAATGACACACCAGCTTACTTTATCTGCTTGTACGTAATCACGGTATACTTTCATCGCTTCTCCAGCTACTTTATGAGCAGTTGCGATACGTGTTGGTTCTACACCTTTTAATAAATCAGGGTTTTCTGCATAAATAGACATAAATGCAGCGCCTTCTTTTGCTAATTCTTCACGCGCATGTGCTTTCCAAGATGGGAACTCAGAGAAAGCTTCTTCAGGAGCTAGATCGAACTTTAAGCGTGTTAACGTCTCATCATTCCAATCCACATATACGTGTTTGGCACCAGATTTATATGCTTTTTCTGTAACGAGGCGTACAAATTGTACAGCTTCAAGAGGTGCGCTAATTGATAAAGTTTGTCCTGGCTGAATATTAACACCAACATTAACTGCAAGAGCAGCATATTTCTCTAACGTTTGTTCAAATGACATATGTATAATCTCCTTTAGTTTGAAAGATTTCTTACTATATATAATACAAGAAAATTCTAAAAATATATATAAATATAAACTAAAAAGAGAGCTCAAAATGTATTGAGCTCTCACACTTATTTAAGGGAAGAGGCAAATTGCTCCACAGTAGTTGCATGGTGTATACGGACGCGTTTCATCTTTAGCAATTCATCAGGTTCACCCTTCGTAATGAATTGTCCAGGCTTCGTTGTTGTTGCAAATTGATAATATTTCTTCGTTTCTTCGACAACTTTATCATCTACATGGCCGAACGGATAAGCAATCGCAATAACTGGCTTACCTGTTACTTTTTCTAGCTTTTCTTTCGAACCTTTTAATTCTTCTTCATAGTTTGTAATTTTCGGTAAATCAGCATGCGTTGCTGTGTGGGATTGCACGGAGAAAATACCGGAATCAACCATTTCTTTTATTTCAGATGTAGAAAGAGAGCTTTCTGCATCAACGTTATCAACAATCATATATTCTGTTGCTGTTGGTTTAAAAGTATCATCTTTTAGCTTTTGTAAAATGCGAAATGCATTCATATTATTTTTCATACCATCGTCAAATGTAACGAAAATGGGTTTATTTACTTTATTTATATCGCCCCAGTGTTCAAAAGTTAGTAATGTATAACCATTGTCCTTTAAATACTTCATTTGGGCTTCAAAGTTAGCTGGTGATACGAATAGATCTTTAATGCCTTGCCCATGATAATCATCAATTGCATGGTACATGAGAACAGGAACTTTTTGCTCGAAAGTAATAGTAGATTTTGTGAGCGGGATGGCTTTCCCATCTTCTTTTATTCCTACTGCTTCAATTTGGAACTCACCGCGTTTTCCTTCAAATTCTTTTATATCAAAAGGAAGTGTAAATTGTTTTTCCTTTTCTTTAGAAGAAAAAGATTTAGTATGTTCCTTTCCATCAGCAGTGCGCCAAATTTTATATTGTACTTCGGTTAAAGAATCTTTTATGTCGGTAATATGAATACTTGTGTTTGTAGATTCGTGTGTAATCGGGTTATAAGAAATTTCCCCTTGTTCCTGCATAGTCCCTTCTTGCTTCTTAACTTCTTGAACCCTTTTCTCTTTTTTAGGTTCTTGACTTACATTGCTAGTATTACAACCTGCTAGAATGGCAGATGTACATAAAGCAATTGCTGCGTATTTTCTCATAAAATCACCTTCTATTGTGTATTATGCTACATATTTACATTAAAATCCCCACCGCTGTAAGAGTGATGGGGATATACCCTTGTTCATCATATCATTTGAAAAAAATGAGGGGAATATGATTTTTAGGGGAGTTATTAGGGTGATAGATTAGTGGCTTTGAATAGATGTATTCTTTCTTTTTTTATTCGAATTGATAATAATATAACCGACTACAAAAATAAGAGGAATAATGAAGACATAGATAGGCATTCCCCATACATAATAGCTTTTCATGCTCAAGACTAGTAAGTGTAAAAAATCGAAAAGGGCGTGAATTTTCATAAGGTCCTCCAATATATTTTTACAAATTATAACATTTAAACTTTGTGATTTGTATATTTTTGTAAATGTTTTAAGCTAATTTTAAAGTAAAAGAAGGGCTTGTTAATATGCAATTTTGCATATAGACGCTAGTTTTATTAAAATATAGGGATTTTAGATTATAATAAGAACTGCTATAAATGTAAGTAAGAATGGTGTACGGAATGGAGAACAGAAATGAAATATAAAAAAATAGTATATATTCTTCTCATATCGCTATTTGTAGTTGGTTGTCAAAGTGAAGTGAGTAAGGCGAATAGTGTGGAAGAGTATATTCCAGCACATCTTATGAACGCGGAAGTTACGGCGGATATTATGACGTTAGAGATGGATCCAGATACTCTTAAAAAGGTAGGGAATATTGGTCAAAGAATGAGAGAGCATCTAGCGAATAATATGGAATGGTATTTAAAATACGTAGAAGAGCATGCAGAGAAAAAAAGTATGCCATATCATCCTAATTTCGGTGTTACAAAAGAAGAGTATGAGTTTGTACTAAATGCAATTGATCAAAGTAAATTGGTTAATACAAAGGATGGAAAGCTGAAATTTAAGAAAAAAAGTGATCATGAAGTAGAGATTTTTTCAAGCGAAAGTATAAAGCTACTTAAATATATAGTTATTGATACAGAGAAGAATACAGTAACAACACCTCTAGGAGAATGTGAATATTTTGGAGAAATACTGGCATCGCCAGAACAGAAGTTAACTGGTCCTTGGCACGGAAAACAATGGATGTTAAAAAAAGATGACTTAATATATATGTTTTCTTTAGGGAAAATGGAAACAGGAAATAAATCAATTATTGATATTTCGGTGAAAGGGAAATATAAGGGGGAAATTATTAATAAGGAAGAAGCATTAGAGTTTTCTTCAGTTTCTTAAATGATGATAATAAAAAATCACCTTGCTGTGTAAGCGAAGGTGATTTTCTTTATTAAATAAACAATCCAGCGATTGTCGCAGATAAAATAGAAGCAAGTGTTGATGCAAATAGCATTTTCCAACCGAATTTAGATACGACGCTTCCTTGTTTTTCAGAAAGGGCACGGATCGTACCAACAATCGCACCAATTTGGCTAATACTTGCGAAGCTAATTAAGAATACTGTAACGATTCCAACTGTACGTGGAGCTAATGTTGCAGCTGCTCCTTTTAAGTCAAGGATTGCTACAAACTCGTTTAATACAATCTTCGTACCCATAATACCACCAGCTGGGATAATATCTTGAGCTGGAATACCCATTAAGAATGCGAATGGAGAAAGGATATAACCGAAGATTTGTTGTAATGTAACAGCGTGTCCCATTGCACCTGAAGCTGCGCTAATTACGTAGTTTACAACTTCCATCACACCGATGAAGGCGATCATTAACGCCGCAACGATACCAGCTACTTTTAAACCATCAAGCGCACCGTTAATCATTGCACCGATAAAGCTGTCTCCGAATAGAGTTCTATCAAATTTTTGAATCACTTCGTCTTCTTTTTTCGTATCAACTGGTGTTAATAACGAACAAACGATTAAGCTTGAGAATAAGTTTAGCGGAAGAGCGGCTAGTACGTATTTTGCATCTAGCATCATTACGTATGATGCTGTAACAGAAGCAGAAACTGAGCTCATCGCGGAACAACAAATGATGAACATACGGTTTTTATTAAAATGCTGTAAATCGTTTTTAATAACGATCAATGCTTCACTTGAACCGAAGAATACAGAGTTTACTGCGTGGAATGATTCGACGCGTGGTAAACCAGTAATTTTTGAAATCGCACCGCCGACAATGCGAACGATGAATGGTAAAACACCTAAATAACTAAAGATTGAAAGTAGTGCTGAGAAAAATACGATAATTAATAATACATTTAAGAAAAAGACAAAATCTCTTTGAATTCCATTAAAGAGAAAATCGACGCCTGTCGTACCAAGTTTAATTAGTTTGTTGAAAACTTTACTAATGAAAATAATGATTTGTTGACCAATCTTTGTGCTAAACATAAACCAACCAATTAAAATTTGGAAACCAATCATAATAGCAATTGCACGGAAGTTGATTTTACTTTTGTTGTTTGACAAAGCAAAACATAAACCTAAAACGACAAGAATACCGATAATGCTCATTACATATTGCATGTAGTTGCCCCTTTCAGAAGTTCGTATAAAGTTTGTACATAAAACACTCGTTATATTACTAAAAATAAAGCGGAAAGGTTTTATGTCATACGTAAGATGTCTGACCTTTTAGAAAAATAAAAATAAAAAAAGACCCATATGGATTCACTTTCTTCTATGAGAGAAAGCTAATCAATATGAGTCCTTTTTTGCACATAGGCTAATATTCATTAGTTTTCCCCATAGTCCAGCAATTTAAGGTTGCCGGGTAGAAACTCTCGATCCATATTATCAAGTATATATGAGGTAACATCGTCCGTATTAAATTAGTAGTAGCGTAACATTACTAGAGAACTATCGTCAATAGCTTTTTTTCTTCCAATAGAAAAAGACCATATAAGTATGATAAAATGTAACGCAGTGTTATGAAAAAGAGAGGTCGGAAAATGAGTAATAAAATGACGCCACCAGTTGAGAAAAACGAGTTTATAGATGTAGTATTTGAAGATTTAACACACGATGGTGCCGGTGTTGCGAAAGTAAAAGGTTATCCTATTTTCGTTAAAAACGGATTACCAGGTGAAGAAGCACAAATTAAAATTATTAAAGTGAAGAAAAACTTCGCATTTGGTCGTTTAATGAAGCTTCATACAGAAAGCCCATATCGTAAAGATGCAGAGTGCCCAGTATATAACCAGTGCGGCGGTTGTCAGCTTCAGCATTTAACATATGAAGGACAACTACAAGCGAAGGAAAAACAAGTACGCGACGTGATGCAGCGCATCGGCGGATTAAGTGATGTTCCTGTTCATCCTGTACTTGGCATGAAAAACCCGTGGGTATATCGTAATAAAGCACAGGTACCAATCGGAGAACGTGAAGGCGGACTTGTAGCAGGTTTCTATCGCCAAGGAACACATGACATTATTAATATGGAATCATGTTTAATTCAGGCGGAAGAAAATGATACATTAATTCAAGAAGTAAAACGTATTTGTGAAAAGCACGGTATTACGGCGTACAACGAAGAGCGCAATAAAGGAACGCTTCGCCACGTAATGGCTCGCTACGGACAAGTAACAGGGGAAATTATGCTTGTCTTCATTACGCGTACTGCAGAATTGCCAAACAAACAAGCGATCATTGAAGAAATCGCAGCGAAATTCCCAGAAGTAAAATCGATTGTTCAAAACGTAAACCCGAAGCGTACAAACGTAATCTTCGGAGACAAAACGACAGTATTGTACGGATCGGAATATATTTATGACTTTATCGGTGACATTAAATTTGCGATTTCAGCACGTTCATTCTACCAAGTAAACCCAGAACAAACGAAAGTGCTATACGATAAAACGTTAGAATACGCAAAGTTAGACGGTAACGAAACAGTAATCGATGCCTATTGCGGAATCGGATCAATCTCCTTATTCCTAGCGCAAAAAGCGAAAAAAGTGTACGGCGTTGAAATTGTTCCAGAAGCAATCGAAGACGCAAACCGAAACGCAGCATTAAACAACATGACAAATGCTGAATTTGGCGTAGGAGAAGCAGAAGTAGTCATTCCAAAATGGTACAAAGAAGGCGTAATTGCCGACACAATGGTCGTAGATCCACCGCGTAAAGGCTGTGACGAAGCACTACTAAACACAATCATCGACATGAAGCCAAAACGCGTCGTATACGTATCATGTAACCCAGCAACATTAGCACGTGACTTAAAAGTATTAGAAGAAGGCGGATATAAAACGCAGGAAGTACAGCCTGTTGATATGTTCCCGCATACGACACATGTAGAGTGTGTAGCTTGGCTTAAGTTGGTATAATAAAGTGAAACTTTAATCAGTGGGTTTTCTTCACCCCCACTGATTATGAGCCTTCATCAATCGGACTTTTACGGGCAACCCGACCCCCACCTAACTTCTTTGCTTTCGCTGAATTTTGAGTTTGGGGGTCTTACTGTCCGTTAATGTGTGATAAAGAAGCAGTTGATATAGAAACAATCTATACCATCTGCTTTTTGGTTTATTGAGAGTTTGAAATTGTATTCATATTGAGAGGATTTGAATTTGAAATGATAGATAATTTTTGGAATGATTTACCACGACCGTTTTTCGTACTTGCACCAATGGAAGATGTGACGGATGTTGTTTTTCGTCACGTAGTAAGTGAAGCTGGTCGCCCAGACGTATTCTTCACAGAGTTTACAAACTCGGATAGCTATTGTCATCCAGAAGGTATGAAAAGTGTACGTGGTCGTTTAATTTTTACAGAAGATGAACAGCCGATAGTGGCGCATATTTGGGGAGATAACCCTGAATATTTCCGTCAAATGAGTATTGGCATGGCAGAGCTAGGATTTAAAGGCATCGATATTAACATGGGTTGCCCTGTACCGAATGTAGCATCGAGAGGAAAAGGTAGTGGTCTTATTCTACGTCCAGACGTTGCGGCAGAACTAATCCAAGCAGCAAAAGCGGGCGGACTACCTGTCAGCGTAAAAACGCGACTTGGCTTTAAAGAGTTAAGTGAGTGGGAAGATTGGTTAACACATATTTTCAAACAAGATATTGCAAACCTTTCTATTCATTTACGCACAAGAGAAGAAATGAGCCAAGTAGACGCACATTGGGAACTAATTCCAGAAATCAAAAAATTACGTGACCGTATTGCGCCAAATACGTTAATAACAATCAACGGAGACATCCCTGACCGTAAAACCGGGCTGGAACTTGCTGAAAAATACGGCATTGATGGCGTAATGATCGGAAGAGGCATTTTCAAGAATCCATTTGCGTTTGAAAAAGAGCCAAGAGAACATAGCAGTAAAGAACATTTAGATCTTTTAAGATTACAACTTGATCTTCAAGATCAATATGCAGAAGTGCTACCACGTTCAATCACAGGACTTCACCGCTTCTTCAAAATTTATGTAAAAGGCTTCCCTGGAGCTGCTGAACTTAGAAATCAATTGATGAGCACGAAATCAACTGATGAAGTGCGCGCGTTGCTTGATAAGTTCGAAGCTAGTGTTGATAAGAATGGAGATAGTGAAACAGTGTAACTTTTGAAAGGTAGAGGGGATGGAGTGTAGCGATTTTATGAGTGTTTGTTTCATTTTAATTAAGGTGAACCGTACCATAAGTAAGTGAGGTATTCTATGTAAAACAAGGGGAAGGAAAGAATACAGGAGAAAATTGAAAATGGCAGGTTGGTCTTGATTTTCACGGGTATTATCATGTCTATAATTGGAGGCCATGTGAATGTTAAGTGATCAGGCGAGATATTCTAGGCTCGCGAATATAACAAAAATAATAAATACAAAATTAGAACTACGTGAAGTATTGCAGCGTGTAACAATGGCGATATCAGAGGAGATTGTTAGGTGCAACTCTGTTGGAATTTATTTACCCCAGGAAAATGGAACATTTAGAGGGTTTGCAGGAAAACCAGAGACCATAAATGGCGTAACGCTCGATACTCAGGTAATTGATCCTGAAGTAGACTTACTGGCAAAAGAAGTTATTGAAACAAAAAAAACCATCTATATCCCTGATACCTCAAAGGATCATCGGCCGGATCCGAGACCAGTTGATGCGTTCAAAATTAAGTCCTTATTAGCTCTGCCTATCTCATATGGGCAAGAGTTATTTGGTCTCGTTTTTTTATTTGATTATGGAGTTCCAATGAACTTAACAGATTCAGAAATTCAAAGTGTTGAAGCTTATGTAAATATGGCTGCGGTCGCCATTCAAAACGCAAATAATTTAACACAAAAGGAAAACCTTATTGCAGAGAAGCAGCTGTTACTCAATGTGAACCGTGATTTATCAATGTGTTCCTCGATACAGGAGAGTTTTGATAAATGTTTTTTTTACTTAGGACAGATTTTAGAGAGTAAAAACATGGCTGCACACCTTTTAGACCCGCAAGATAAAACAACGATTAAAACAACGAAGTTAAGCAAGGACTGTGATTGGACAGAAGCGGATTGGCTGGAGAAAAGCTATGAGGCCAAAATCCAAGAGGTTGTTCAAACAAAAAATATAGATAGTAAGAGTTTACTGATGATTCCATTGGTCTCAATGGGGGAGGTATTAGGGGTAATCGTCGTTGGTAAAGCTCACAATTACGATAATTCCCAAATTCAACTGGCAAAATCTATCGTTGATGCCACAGCTCCTACGTTATCAAACTTGTTATATATGGATCAATTGGAAAGCATGGTGGAAGAGCGAACGAGAGAACTAGCTGCTGCTAATGAAAAAGTTACAAGTGTGATTGAAAGTATTACGGATGGATTCTTTACTTTGAATAATAAATGGGAATTTACGTACGTAAATAAGCATCAATATTTTCCACAAAGAAAAACAGCAAAAGATGTATTAGGTAAGAATATATGGGATGTTTTCCTAGATAGCTTTGACACAGTTATGTATAACGAATTTCATCGTGCAATGTCAGAGCGAACTACAGTTCATTTCGAATTTCTTTCTACCTCTGATGAATATTGGCACGAAGTTATTGCATACCCGTATGATGATGGTATTTGTTGTGTTTTTAAAAACATAACGGAAAAAAAGCAATATGAGCAGGAATTGAAAAGGTTATCCAACATAGATTTAATAGGGCAAATGGCAGCAGGTATCAGCCATGAGATTAGAAATCCAATGACAACAGTAAGAGGATTTTTGCAGTTATTAAAAGAAGAGCGCACCTATAAGCAACATAATACGTACTTTAGTTTAATGATTGAAGAACTTGACCGTGCCAATTCTATTATTACTGAATTTCTCTCAATGGGTAATACAAGGAAATCGGATTTGCAAATGTTAGATTTAAATGCAATTATCCGCGATATTATGCCTTTAATAAAGATTGATACGTATAATCAAAATAAATATATTCAAGTCGATACAAATGACACTCCGGAATTACTTTTAAATCGTAATGAGATACGGCAATTATTAATAAACCTATGTCGTAATGGGTTAGAAGCGATGGACACAGGGAAAATTTTAACCATTAGCACCTACAAGGAAGTGCAAAATTGTGTGGTGCTTGCAGTGCGGGATCAAGGAAAAGGTATCAGGCCTGAAGTATTAGAGAAGCTGGGTACTCCATTTTATACGACCAAAGATAATGGAACTGGATTGGGGTTAGGTGTATGTTATGCCATTGCTGCCCGTCATAATGCAAAAATAGAAATTCAAACAGGATCGGAAGGCACTACCTTTTTAGTTAAATTTAATTATGAAAATAATGAGAAATAACCTGATTTAGATTAGTTACGGTGAACCGTATTACAAATGAAAAGTAAACATAATCCATATATTTCACTTGAATTTTACGTAATATTCATGTCTGAGTGGCCCACTAAGTAGAGTTGCACAAAAATGGACTAATCTATATCAGGTTAGTCCATTTTCAAGTGTGTTAATTAATAGTCACTGCCCATCCTTTTTTGCTTTATTAATATCATCGTCAAAGGAAGGGGCGTTGCTGTTTTAAAATCACCTCCAAAAATCATTAATCCACCTAAGACTACAAAACCTACCTCTAAAATGTTAAAGTAGTAACTTAACGACATTCATTTACACATGCTAAAAGCATTATTATATTTGAAATTTCAGGAGGAAAAACAATGGCAATGAGCAACAACGATATATTAAAAAGAGTAAGATACGCTTTAGATATAAAAGATATAGATATGGTAGAAATCTTTAAACTTGGCGGGATGGAAGTAACGAAAGAAGACGTAGTTGATATGCTTACAAAAATAAAGAGAGCGCCGCAACATGAAGCTGAAAATGATGATGTAATCGAAGAAGAGTACGTACTAACATGCGACATGATGATGTTAGAGTCATTTTTCAATGGATTTATTACTTTAAAAAGAGGGAAGCAAGATCCAAAACCAGGACAACCAGCACCTGTACAAAGCAAAGAGAGTGCTAATAACCTTCTTCTAAAGAAAATGAAAATCGCACTATCTTTAACGAGTGAGGATGTACTTGATATATTAGATAGCGTAGGCGTTACGGTAACAAAAGGAGAGTTAGGCGCCCTATTAAGAAAAAAAGGCCATAAAAATTACAAAGAGTGCGGCGATAGATACGCAAGGAATTTCATTAAGGGATTAGGTGTAAAGTATAGAGGGTAATGAGTTCGTTAAAGGAGTAAATGATATAATAGGTAGAGTAGGTGTTTGTATCCTACTCTTTTTTATTTGTAAAATAATACGTTAGGTGATGAAATGGTACATACTTATTTAGGTGAGACAATTAATTTTCATGTAACTTATAAGAAGAAAAAGTCGGTGCGTCTTTTTGTAGATTCGTACGGAAATGTTGAGGTGCAAGCTCCGAAGGGAACACCTGTTGAATACTTAGTTCAGTTGCTAGAGGAGAAGTGGGATTGGATTCAGACAACACGTAAAGAAATGCAGGAGCGAGCGCTTGGACCACAGGAAAAGGATTATGATCAAGGAGAGGGCTTTCTGTATTTAGGAAGTACGTATCCGATACAAATTTCTCAAGATGCAAGTATAGAGCAAGATAAAGCGGTGTTTAAAGCAGAGAAGTTACATATTTATGTGAAAGAGCTGAAGGATGAGAAAATACAGCAGGCTTTAAAACGATTTTACTATAAGCAGTGCAAGGCATTAGTAGAGAAGAGCATTAAAGCACATCAAAGTAACTTCAAAACAAAACCGCGTTCTATTCGTATTACAGACAGTAGTCGTACGTGGGGTACTTGTGATTCAAATCTACAGTTAACATTCAATTGGAAGTTAGCGATGGCACCACAGCGAGTAATTGACTATGTAGTTGTTCATGAGATGTGCCATATGGTCCATTTAAATCATGATCGTTCTTTTTGGCGTCTTGTCGGAAAGATAATGCCTGATTATAAGGAAATGGAGAACTGGTTAGCGTTATCGAGTTGGAAAATGACGGTTTAGTAAGGAATATCGATTTTTGTCGGTAAACCGATATTCCTTGTCGAATCGCTGATATATTTTGAGTTACGATAGATATATTTGAAAAATCGTTGATATATTGTAAGTTATGATAGATATATTCTAAAAATCGTTAATATAATTTCATGTATCACGGAACTGTTCAGCGAGGAGAAAATAAAAAGGAAGGGATATCCCTTCCTTTTCTTGCATGTAAATCATCGTCCAAATTTCACAATGAAAGTATCGTCTATTTTCTCCATCTCATACCCACGATACCCCTTCGAAAGCAATACCTGCTGTCCACTAGCATCACTCATCGGAACGTTCTTAACATCTGTCCAATCCCTTTTGGTATCGCGCAATTCCTTCACAAAAACATACCGCATACTACCACTATACTTCTCTTTCAGTGCAGCAATTCCCATCCCTTGCGCAAACTTATCCTTCAAACTCGGAATGTTAAAAGGTGCAACGGTGCAGCAAACATAGTCGTACTTTCCATCTTCTTTTTGTAGTTCATCCATGATGACTGTCGCTAATGTTTTTTGCATCCCATTTCCCCGGCAGTTTGGATGAACGTTTGAGATTTCTTGATAGATGACGCGATGTAGTTCGCTTTCTGATAGGCCGATATCAAGTCCTAAATGCTCGTCATCGATAGGAGGGACGAGTAGGGCACGGAATGCGATGAGTTCGTTTTCGATAAAGGCACCGATCATCATGCCGTTTCCTTCTAGAATGTATTGAAATTCTTCTTGTGAGAGCGGTTGTAAACGACCTTTATCTTCTAACGCTTCAACTACAACGTTTTGTAGGGATAAAATTTGCTCGATGTGCTCTCCGGATAGTAATGTAACGTGAAACGACTCGTTATTTTGTTTTAATGTACCTTCATATAGAACTGTCATGTATGAGCCCTCCTTTAGCGTACAACGTCTTGAAAGACGGTTAGTTCTTGCAGGGTATCTTCATTTATTTCAATGCCGAGTCCTGGTTTTTCGTTTAAGCGAATAAATGGTACGTCGTAATGTAAGTTACCAATGTCTTTCGTGAATTTTAATGGTCCTGTTAGCTCAACGCTCGTAATGATTTTCTTTGAGAAAGCGACATGGAATCCTGCGGAAGAGGCAACGGATGATTCGACCATTGAGCCCACTTGGCATTCAATGCCGGCCATTTCAGCTTGATGAGCAAGTTTTACGGCCGGATATATGCCACCGCATTTCATTAGTTTTATATTTACTTTATCAGCCGCATCTAAGTTAATGATTTGGCGCATTTCACGAGAACTTTTTAATCCTTCATCAATCATAAGCGGAAGGTCTGTTTTAGAACGAATATGAGCCATTGCATCAATATCGTCGGCGACAACGGGTTGCTCAATCCAGTCAATGTTTAAATGTCCTAATGAACGAAGGGCTGTTAATGTGTTTGCGCTATTTTTCCACCCTTGGTTTACATCAACACGAATAGCGATATCATTTCCTACACGTTCACGTACAGCTTCAATTCGTTTTACATCTTCTTTTACGTTTGTACCGACTTTCATTTTGAAAGATTGGTAACCTTTTTGAATCATAGAAGCAGCTTCTTCAGCCATATCTTCTGGATCCGCGATGCTTAAGACGTGAGTAACGGGGAACTCATCATGGTAGCGCCCGCCAATTAATTGATATACAGGTTGATTTAATTTTTTGCCCATTATATCAAAACAAGCAATATCAATCGCCGCTTTTGCTGTTGGAACACCGTAAATTGTATTGTCCATCATATCGTGTATTTTTTCGATATTCATTGGATTTTTCCCGATAAGAGCAGGAGCTAGCGTATGTTTTAAAGTGTGGAAAGTACTTTCCCACGATTCACCTGTAACGTGATCATCAGCAACGCCTTCACCGTAACCAATAATGCCTTCGTCAGTTTCCATTTTGACGATAATAGAAGGCATATCAGAATAAGAACCATAACTAATAACAAACGGATTGCGAAGTGGTAAACGAATTGCGTAAAGATGAATAGCTGTAATTTTCATTGAATAAAGACCCCTTCCTATTTACAATAGTTTTGTACATTTGATATAGTTGACGTTAAATAGTCGTTAATTAATAATAAGGAGTTAGAGAAAATGATAATAAAAATTGCAGTTGTCGGTTCAAAGGAGTTTATGGAGAATCTTTTACCTATTGCTCATAAATTAAAAGAGATAGAAATTGATCCATATATTTACCTTCATCCGGCTGAATCTTCTGAAATATTAAAGCGTTTAAAGCCTTGTGATGTTATCTTTTTCTCGGGTGCCCTACCTTATTATATGGCAAAAGAAATAAGAGAACAATTACGAATTCCAAGTACGTACTTACAGCAAGACGAGACAACGGTTGCATCTTCACTCCTTTCTATAATATATCATCAAAGTATTCAACCTCAAAAAATTTCAATTGATTTAGTAGATCGTTCGTTTATTACAAATGTGTTCCACGATATTGGTTTGAAAGAAACACCGCAAGTGATGGATTATGAAAATATGTTGTGGAGTAAAGATGAAATAAATAGAGTCGTCGATTTCCATGTAGCTAAGTATCAATCAGGAGATTCGGATTTAGCTTTAACGAGTATTCACGCTGTTTACGATGAACTTCAAAAAATAGGTATTCCTTCAGAGCGTATGATAGATCCGACGCAATCCATTATACATGGGTTAAAAGATGCAAAAATAAAAGCCGAGTTAGCAAAAAGCCATTCAGCTACTGTTGGTGCCTGTATTATATCCTTTATGCAGATACAAGAAAGCTCGTTTGAACAATTACATATAGTTTCAAAAGAATTACGTGGTTCATTTAAACAAGTTGATGAAATGACATTTATTTTGTATACGACTCGCGGTGATATTGAATCGAGTATAAAAACAAATGTGATAGATAACGTATTTATGAGTATAGAAGGTAGGATAGCTATTGGGTTTGGTTACGGGAAAACTGTGAAAGAAGCGGAGCAAAATGCTAAAATTGCTCAAGGTTTCGCGAAGAATAATCCAATAGAGCATTGTTTCTATATACTAACAAGTGATAAAGAACTATTTGGTCCGTTTCCGAAAGAACAGAGAGTACAAAGTTTGAAAAATGCTAATCCAGAGTTAATGAAAATAGCAAAGGAAACGAAGCTTAGTCCAGCAAACTTGTCAAAAATTATTCAGTTTAGTCAATCACACCCGTCATTGAAATTTACAGCGGCAGATCTTTCTGAGTACTTACAAGTGACGCGGCGATCAACAGAAAGGTTGTTAAAGAAATTAGTTGATTACGGGTATGCTCATATTTGCGGCGAGGAAATGCCTTATCAACAAGGGCGTCCTCGCGCAATATATGAACTGAATTTACCATTATTTTTAAGCTTCTAGTTGAGCTTTTTGTTTCTTTATTAGTTCTGCTTTTTCAATGTCTGATAGTTTCGTAATTGTGAGACCAGTTATACCGTAAATAATTGAGATGATAGGTACGATGAAATTCAATATGGCATAAGGAGCGTATTCGAATGCGCTTACTCCAAGTGTTGCGAGAATAAATACACCGCACGTATTCCAAGGAACGAAAACAGAAGTTAATGTTCCACCATCTTCTAATGCTCTGGATAAATTTTTGGAATGTAGTCCTTTTTCAGTGTATGCATTTGCGTACATTCTGGAAGGAACAACAATCGAAATATATTGTTCAGAGCAAGTAAGGTTCGTTGCAAAGCAAGATGCGATAGTAGAAGCGATAAGTCCCTTTGCTGATGTCGCCAATTTTAAAATTTGATTTACAATTGAGCGAAGAATTCCGGTATGTTCTAGTACGCCTCCGAAAGTCATAGCGACAATTGTCATAGAAACTGTATTCATCATCGAATCTAAGCCACCGCGGTTAAATAGTTCGTCTACTAGTTTGTTTCCAGTGTCTATGACAAATCCAGCTTGGAGTGCACCGACAGCTGATGAGACAGAACCACCTTGAATAAAGACTTGTGATAGAAATCCTAAAATAATACCGACGAGAATAGCTGGTATAGCAGGAACTTTTTTAGCGACCAATACCATAACGATTACAGGTATAATTAATAGGAAAGGTGAGATAACAAAGTTTTGTTGCAATACTTGTAACGTTTGATCGATGCTTTTGGCATCAATATTGTTAGCGCCGAAGCTTCTTCCTAAGAACGCATAGACGATAAGAGTAATAATTAAACCTGGGATTGTAGTAAATAACATATGACGGATATGCACGAATAAATCTGTATTTGTTAATCCTGCGGCTAAGTTTGTTGTGTCTGAAAGCGGTGACATTTTATCGCCGAAATAAGAGCCTGAAATAATGGCACCAGCAACCATTGGAGCCGGGATTCCCATACTTAGGCCAATACCCATTCCAGCAACGCCGATTGTTCCCATTGTAGACCAGGAGCTACCGATCGCTAACGCAACGATAGAACAAATCACAGTAATTGAAACTAAAAATAGTGATGGAGTTAAAAGGTTTAAACCGTAATAAATCATTGTTGCGACGATTCCACCGCCAATCCAAGCACCGATCGTTAAACCAACAAGAATGATAATAACGATAGCGGGTAATGCGAGGCGAATTCCTTTATACATTGCTTCTTCAATGTCGTTCCATTTGTAACCGTAACGCCAAGCGACGATAGAAGCAACGGTTGTACCGATAATAAGTGGGACGTGAGGGCTTTGTTCTAATATAACAATTGTAACCATCATAACTGCAACTGTAATGATAATAGGGATCATTGCTACGCCAAAAGGTATTTCTTTTTTCATAAACTGCCTCCTCATTATGTATGTTTGTATTTTTAGAATTGTCGCAAAATAGACGTTTATTAGGTTATAATAACTAAAAACATATGTAAGCGTCAACAAAAAACAGAAAATAAGGAATCTTCTAGTTGTTTATTTAGTTTGTAATATAGATACGGAGTAAGGTTTTTAAGTGTTTAAAAATAAGTAATTGACTTTTTTCTTAAAATTCAATATGTTCATAAAAACATCTGTTTTTCATAAGTATAATTAACCTAAGTGGTTTGTAATTTGGGAAGGAGAATGAAACGTTGAAAACATTAGAACTACAAGAGCGTTTAACGGAAATTTTTCAGCATTTACACGAAAACCCTGAAGTCAGTTGGAAAGAGTATGAAACGACAGCGTACATTACTAACTTTTTAAAAGAAGAAGGAATTTCATATAAAATATTTGATGATTGCCCAGGCGTGATTGCTGAAATCGGAAGTGGGAATCCAGTTATCGCGATTCGCGCTGATATGGATGCACTATGGCAAGAAGTAGATGGAGAGTTTAAAGCGAACCATTCATGCGGTCATGATGCTCATATGACGATTGTAATGGGGCTTATTTTGCAATTAAAGAATATGAGATGGGAAAGTGGTACGGTTAGATTTATTTTTCAGCCGGCAGAGGAAAAAGGAAATGGCTCTTTAAAGATGGTAGAGAAGGGCGCTGTGGATGATGCTGATTTCTTATTTGGTGTTCATTTAAGGCCGATTGAAGAACTGCCTTTGAAACAAGCTGCCCCATCTATTCGTCACGGAGCAGCAGGATTTTTAGAGGGAACGATTCATGGGGAAGACGCACATGGTGCAAGACCCCACCAAGGTGTGAATGCGATTGATGTCATTTCCATGATTAATATCGGTTTGAAAAATATATGGTTGCCACCGCAAAGTTCATATTCGGTGAAAATGACGAGGTGCCAAGCTGGTGGTGATAATCTAAATATCATTCCAGGTAACGGTCATTTCAGTTTAGATGTAAGAGCAGAGAGTAATACACTATTACAAGAATTAAAGAAAAAGATAGAGTGTGTAATAGAATCAGCTGCATCGATGGGATCAAAAACTTCATATGAATGGATTGATCTTGCTCCAGGAGCAGAAGTGTCAGAAGAAGCAGAGCGTTATATGCGCAAAGGTATTCTCGCTGTGTATGGAGAAGAGAGATGTACAGGACCGCTCTATACGACAGGAAGCGATGATTTCCATTACTACACAGTGAAAAGACCGCATTTAAAAGCAGTTATGCTTGGACTAGGGGCAAACTTACAACCTGGATTACACCATCCGTATATGAAGTTCGATCATAGTTGTATTATGGATGGCGTAGAAATATTGAAACAAACTGTATTGAAAGTGTTAGAGGACAGGGGCTAGAGAGCTCCTGTTTTTTTTGTAGGAATTTGTCGTTAAGTCGATATATTGAGAAAATCGTCGATATAATTTCACGTACTAATTAATTCACTGAAAAATTCTTCTCCAGTACATGGTGTATAATAATAAGTACCATTTCTTAATAGGAGAAAACCAATGAACGAACAATATTACGATGCTGTACTACATATAAAAACTGTCGGAGAGCAAAAAGGATTTAATAAGTCTATGCACTATCACCGTTATGAACCGACACCGTATAGCGGATTAGATGAGTTATTGAATCAATACGAAATAAAAAGTAGCGACCGAATTGTAGATTTTGGGTGCGGGAAAGGACGATTAAACTTTTACATGCACCATAAGTGTGGTGCTTCAGCAGTTGGAATTGAAATGAATGAAGAGTTTTATAACGAAGCGATGGCTAATCGTGATCGGTATGCACGAAAGGTACGAAACAGTAAATATAAAATTCAATTCCAGTGCTGTTTAGCACAGGAATATGAAATTGATCCATGTGATAACCGATTTTATTTCTTCAATCCATTTTCTGTACAAGTGTTTATGAACGTAGTAAATAACATTTTGCTTTCGGTAGAAGAAGCGGAGAGAGAAGTGGATATCATTCTATATTACCCTTCTGAAGATTATATTTTCTTCTTAGAAAATCAGACTGCGTTTGAGTTGAAGAAGGAAGTAAGGTTGCCGGGTGCTTATGAGAAGAATGGGAATGAGCGGTTTTTAGTTTATACATTAAGGTTATAAAAAAGCAGGTGCCAATGCACCTGCTTTTTTAAACTCACGTCTATATAATTAGTTACGGATTAAGTAATCAAACGCGCCTAAAGCAGCATTTGCACCTGAGCCCATAGAGATGATGATTTGTTTGTACGGATTATTTGTACAGTCACCTGCAGCAAACACTCCTGGTACGTTTGTAGCGCCGTGCTTGTCTGTTACGATTTCACCGCGAGCGCGTTCAACTGTTTCGCCTAACCAGTCTGTGTTTGGCACAAGACCGATTTGTACGAATACACCTTGTAATTCAACGTGATGAACTTCTTCAGTTTCACGATCGATGTAAGAAATACCGTTTACTTTGTCAGTACCAGTAATTTCTTTCGTTTGAACGTTTTTCAGAACAGTTACGTTTGGTAAGCTGTTAAGACGCTCTTGTAATACAGCATCAGCTTTTAATTCTGGCATGAACTCAAGAACAGTTACGTGCTTAACGATACCCGCTAAGTCGATAGCTGCTTCGATACCAGAGTTACCGCCGCCGATAACTGCTACGTCTTTTCCAGTGAATAATGGACCGTCACAGTGTGGGCAGTATGCTACACCTTTATTTTTGAACTCAGCTTCACCTGGTACGCCAACGTTACGCCAGCGAGCACCTGTTGAAACGATTACGCTCTTACTTTTCAGAATAGCGCCGTTTTCAAGTTCCACTTCAATAAGTTCTTTTTTCTCTAAACGTTTCGCACGTTGTAGATTCATTACATCGATGTCGTATTCTTTTACGTGCTCTTCAAGACTTGCTACTAGCTTAGGACCTTCAGTGCGTTTTACGCTGATGAAGTTCTCAATGCCCATAGTATCCATTACTTGACCACCGAAGCGCTCAGCAACGATACCAGTACGGATGCCTTTACGTGCTGCATAAATTGCTGCACTTGCACCAGCAGGGCCGCCACCAACAACAAGAACATCGTATGGATCTTTATCAGAAAGCTCTGATGCATCTGGACCGTTACCCATTTTAGCTAAAATTTCTTCAAGTGTCATACGACCGCTTCCGAAAGATTCGCCGTTTAGGTAAACAGTTGGTACCGCCATGATGTCTTTACTTTCTACTTCCTCTTTGAATGCCGCGCCATCAATCATAGTATGTGTAATACTAGAGTTTAGAACGCTCATTACGTTAAGAGCTTGTACAACATCAGGACAGTTATGACAACTTAGGCTGATATAAGATTCAAAATGATATTCGCCTTGAATGTTTTTGATTTGATCGATTAATTTTTGTTCAACTTTTGGAGCACGTCCGCTAACTTGTAGTAAAGCTAACACTAATGAAGTAAATTCGTGTCCTAATGGAATACCAGCGAATACGACACCAGTGTCTTCGCCAGGGCGATTTACGCTAAAGCTTGGTGTTCTCTCTAGTTCAACTTTTTCTACTGTGATCTTAGATGACATAGTAGCTAATTCATCTACTAGAGCTAACATATCTTTAGATACGTTATCGTCTCCTGCGCTTACTTTAAGTAAAATATCGTTCTCCATTAACTGAAGGTATTGGGATAGTTGTGTTTTTATATCTGCATCTAGTATCATTTTGATCGAACTCCTTAGATTTTGCCTACAAGGTCAAGGCTTGGTTTAAGTGTAGCAGAACCCTCTTGCCATTTAGCTGGGCAAACTTCACCTGGGTTGTTACGTACGTATTGAGCTGCTTTAATTTTGTTAACAAGAATGCTTGCGTCACGGCCGATACCGTCAGCATTGATTTCCATAGATTGGATAACGCCGTCTGGATCGATGATGAAAGTACCACGAGCAGCAAGACCTTCTTCTTCCATTAAAACGTTGAAGTTTGTAGTGATTGTGCGAGTTGGGTCACCAATCATGATGTACTCGATTTTGCCGATAGTTTCTGAGCTATCATGCCATGCTTTGTGAGTGAAGTGAGTGTCTGTAGATACAGAGTATACTTCAACGCCTAACTCTTTAAGAGTTGCATATTGGTTTTGTAAGTCTTCAAGTTCAGTTGGACAAACGAATGTGAAGTCAGCTGGATAGAAACAAACTACACTCCATTTTCCTTTTAAACTTTCGTCAGTAACTTGGATAAATTCTCCATTATGGTAAGCATTAGCTTTAAACGGTTTTACTTCTGTGCCGATTAATAACATATTAAAATTCCTCCTAAATGTTGGTTTTGAGCATCAAAAAATAGTTTGCTCATAAAATATATTTTTTAATTAACTATAATAATTCTAATTCGATATTAATTATCATATAGAAGTGGTTATTTTGTCAAGAGAATAAACCAACTTTATACCAATTTAATTAATATTTATTCTCAATTAAAGCTAGTAGGGAATGGAAAGGTAATTTTTAGAGTATTCATTGTAAGATAGTAGGTGAAAGATTAGTGTGTAGTTTAGAGATATAGTGTAAGTATAAATTCTTAGGCAGGGAATATTTCTTAGAAGTTGTGGAATTGAAAAGCAACTGCTTACTTCTATTTTACAAAGAATTGAGCGATAAATAAAATAAAATGAATTGGAATCTTTGTGAACAATTTTTGTTACCTCAAATATATAATTAAGAAGTATATTGCAATGATAATTAGAAGCATTGACTCAAGGTACTAACAAGATATAATAAAACCCAGATATACCTTTCAAAAAGAAGAATATATATTATAGGATAAAACATTTCATCTATTATTTTTTATAGCTTTTAGAAAACGCTTACAACTAGTGTGGAGGGGAAACCATGTCTAAGTTCACGAAGTATTTTTTAATGGAAGCTAAAGATGTGATTGTATATGTGCAGGAGAAATTGTCTAATTTTGAACATGCAAAGGGGTTACAGTGTAAAGAAATAGGTGATGGCAATTTAAATTATGTGTTCCGTGTTTGGGATGAAAAGGAGAATATTTCCGTCATTGTAAAGCAGGCTGGGGATACAGCACGTATTTCAGATGAGTTTAAGTTATCGACGAATCGTATTCGTATAGAATCAGATGTTTTACAGTTAGAGGAAGAGTTAGCGTCTGGACTTGTTCCAAGGGTGTATTTATTTGATAGTGTGATGAATTGCTGCGCGATGGAAGATTTATCGGATCATACAATATTACGTACAGCACTTATAAATCATCAAATATTTCCGAGGCTTGCTGACGATTTAACTACTTTTATGGTACATACGCTTCTATTAACATCGGATGTTGTAATGAATCATAAAGAGAAGAAGGAACTTGTGAAGAGTTATATAAATCCTGAGTTATGTGAAATTACAGAGGATCTCGTATATTCAGAGCCATTTACAAACCATAATAAACGTAATGAGTTATTTCCGTTAAATGATGGATGGATTAGAGAGCATATTTATAGTGATAAAGAGCTTCGTATGGAAGTTGCGAAACTTAAATTTTCTTTTATGACGAATGCGCAGTCGCTTATTCACGGTGATTTGCATACCGGTTCTGTTTTTGTGAAAAGTGATTCTACAAAGGTGATTGATCCTGAGTTTGCTTTTTATGGACCTATGGGATATGACGTTGGGAATGTAATGGCGAATTTAATGTTCGCTTGGGTGAACGCAGATGCAACGATGTCGCCTGGTGCTGAGAAAGATACGTATATGGATTGGCTACAAACTACAATGATAGAGGTAATTGATTTATTTAAGAAGAAGTTTTTAGACGCTTGGGATATTCATGTGACAGAGATTATGGCGAAGGAAGAAGGTTTTAACGAAGTTTATTTGCAATCTGTATTAGAGGATACAGCTGCAGTGACAGGTCTTGAGTTAATTCGTCGTATTGTTGGATTAGCGAAAGTAAAGGATATTACTTGTATTGAGAATGATGAAGCACGTGCTAGAGCGGAGCGAATTTGTCTTCAGAGCGCGAAGAAATTTATTTTACAAGCGAATCAATATAAAACAGGTAGTAGTTTTGTAGAAACGCTAAAACAACAAATGCATAGTGCGAAGTAAGGGGAGAAGATGATGGCAGAGCAATTAATACCCATTCAGTGGAAAGATGATGCTTTAGTGTTATTAGATCAAACAGTATTACCGAACGAAGTAGTTTATGAATCTTTTAAAACGGCTGAGGGTGTGTGGGATGCAATTCAAGTAATGAAAGTAAGAGGAGCACCAGCAATAGGTGTTTCAGCAGCTTACGGTGTGTACTTAGGGGTAAAGGAAATTACTACAAGTACAGTGGAAGAGTTTATAGAAGAAGTAAAAAAGGTATGTGCATATTTAGCGACATCAAGACCGACGGCGGTAAATTTATTTTGGGCACTTGAAAGAATGGAAAGTGTAGCGAAAAAAAATGCTCACTTATCAATCTCGCAGCTGAAAGATAGATTAGTAGAAGAGGCGAAAGAGATTCATAGAGAAGATGAAGAAATTAACCGTCAAATTGGAGAACACGCATTAACATTATTCCATGATGGCATGGGAGTATTAACACATTGTAATGCAGGTGCTTTAGCGACGACTAAGTATGGTACGGCGACAGCCCCAATGTACTTAGCGAAAGAAAAAGGATGGGACTTAAAAATCTTTTCGGATGAAACACGCCCTAGATTACAAGGTTCAACGTTAACAGCATTAGAACTGCAGCGAGCGGGAATCGATGTCACTATCATTACGGATAATATGGCAGCTATGGTCATGTCACAAGGGAAAATTGATGCGGTAATCGTTGGATGTGATCGTGTAGCAGCAAACGGTGATGTAGCAAATAAAATTGGAACATTAGGCGTATCTATTTTAGCTAAATACTACAACATTCCATTTTATGTAGCAGCACCAACACCAACAATTGATTTACAAACACCGACAGGAAAAGAAATTCCAATTGAAGAAAGAGATGCTTCTGAAGTGATTAATCGTTTCGGACAATATTCGGCTCCGAAAGAAAGTAAAGTATATAATCCGGCATTTGATGTTACGCCATATGAAAATGTAACAGCGATTATTACGGAAAAAGGAATTGTAAAAGCACCGTTTACGGAGAACTTAAAAAAGCTATTTCAATAAGTAGATAAATCTAAAGTCAGTCATCATAAGCTTCATACTTAGGGGGATGTATATGTTATTACAAAAAGAAAGAGAAGAAATTGTAGCGTACGGAAAGAAAATGATTTCTAGCGGTTTAACAAAGGGGACAGGCGGTAACATTAGTATTTTCAATCGTGAACAAGGTCTTGTTGCAATTAGCCCGAGTGGTTTAGAGTATTATGAAACAACACCAGAAGATGTAGTTGTATTAAATTTAGATGGTGAAGTGATAGAAGGGGAGAGAAAACCGTCAAGTGAATTAGATATGCATCTTATTTATTATAGAAATCGTGAAGACATAAATGCGCTTGTGCATACACACTCACCTTATGCGAAGACGATTGCATCATTGGGATGGGAACTTCCTGCTGTGTCATATTTAATTGCTTTTGCAGGCCCGAATGTCCGCTGTGCGCCATATGAAACATTTGGTACGAAGCAATTAGCAGAGGCTGCCTTTGAAGGTATGATCGATCGTCGTGCCGTGTTGCTTGCCAATCACGGTTTAATTGCTGGTGCAAATAATATAAAAATGGCGTTTACTGTTGCAGAAGAGATTGAGTTCTGTGCGCAAATTTATTATCAAACGAAAAGCATCGGAGAACCGAAGCTTTTGCCAGAAGATGAGATGGAGAATTTGGCGAAGAAGTTTGAAGGGTATGGACAGCAGTAGCATAAAAACACCCTCAAGAAAAGATCTTGAGGGTGTTTCTTTACGCTTTCTTAAGCAACAAATACATAAAGTAAGGTGCACCAATTAAAGCGACGACAATACCTGCTGGAATACCATTAGGTTCAACGATGTTTCGACCAATTGTGTCTGCCAATAGTAATAGCCATCCACCTATTAATACGGCGATTGGCATGAAGATTTGATGTCTTGGACCTACTAAAGATTTTGCGATGTGCGGAGCCATTAGTCCGATAAAGCTAATTCCTCCTGTTACGGAAACTGCTGCAGCTGCTAGCGCAACGGCTGCAATTAATAAGTATCTGCGTTCTTTTTCAATTTCAATTCCAACGCCGATTGCGACTGGTTCGTTTAATGCTAGAATGTTTAATCGATTTGCTTTATAGAAAACAAACGGAATTAATACGATTAACCATGGGAGCATTGCGAAAACGAAGATCCAGTCATCTCCCCAAATATTCCCAGCTATCCATTTTGAAATAAAGTCTACCTTCATACGATCAGCAGATGAAATAAGGACGATCATCGCTCCAGATAGTGCAAATGAAAACCCGATACCGGTTAATGTTAATCGTATTGGTTGAAGCCCTGTTGATTTACTATATGAAAATACGTAAATTAGAACAGCAGTAAGGAAAGCACCGATAAACCCAACGACTGGTAGTAAGTAAAGAAATGAACCTACGTCAATTGGAAAATATAAAAAGAAGATGGAAACTGCAACACCAGCTCCAGCGTTGATTCCAAGAATACCAGGTTCAGCTAAATCGTTACGTGTAATACCTTGCAGGATAGCACCAGATAAAGCGAGCGCCATACCAGCTAATAATGTAATGACAATTCTAGGTAGTCGTAAAGAATATAAAACAAACTCCTCTTTAAATGTACCTTGTCCCATTAGTGTTGGGAGTAATCGATCATAAGATAAAGATGCTGAACCGAGCCCCATTCCAACTACAATGGTTGTAATGGTCAGTATAAGTAAAGCGAGTATGATAATACGTTGTTTTCTTAGAATAGATTGCATCATGAGAAAGTTCTTCCTCCTTTACGTACGATGAATAGGAAGAATGGTAATCCTACAATAGCGACAATTGCCGCAACTGGTGTTTCGTACGGAGCGTTAATGGTACGCCCGATTGTATCGGCAAGTAACATAAAGGATGCACCAGCAATTGCTGACATCGGTATAACAAAGCGGTAATCGGGACCGACAATAGGACGTACCATATGAGGCACCATTAATCCGATAAATGCCATGTTTCCGACAAGCGCTACAGACGCACCAGCAAGTAAGATAATAATGATAAATAAAATTGTTTTAATGACGATAATTTTTTGACCAAGTCCAATAGCAACTTCTTCACTGAAACTAAGGACTGTCAACTTTTTTGCAAGTAAGATAGCGATAAATATACTGATTGAAATAACGGGGATAATAATTTTTAATTGGCTCCAAGTCGTTCCAATTACTCCCCCGGCAGTCCAAAGTGATACCTCTTGTGAAATTTTGAAGTAAATGCCGACTCCTTCTGAAATTGCGAGTAGAAATGCTGAAACAGCAGCACCAGCTAATACAATTCGAAGGGGAGAAAGCCCACCTTTTTTCACCATGCCAACCCCGAATACCATAATAGCGCCAATTGCAGCACCGATAAAGCAAGCTAACGTTAAGTACAGATAGCTGATGGAAGGGTTGAAAGCAAGTGTTAGTGCAAGTGCAGCATTTGCGCCACCAGTTAAGCCGAGTAATCCAGGATCAGCAAGAGGATTTCGCGTTAATCCTTGCATAATTGCACCAGAAACAGCGAGTCCAGCTCCGACAAATATGGCAGCAACTTCACGTGGTAAACGTATTTCACGAATAATAGATACTTTGTCTCCTTTAGCGGAGGAAGTAAGTGCTAACCATACATCTTTTATAGAAGTATCTGCAGCACCTAATACCATTGCAACCATAAAAATAAGGAAGAATGCAATTATGCTTAAAATGAGTTTGTATGTAAAAGCCATGGAATGTGGAGTGCCGTGATCTTTTGTCATTCGTTTCACATCTTTTCTGTTTATAGAATAAAGGAAGAGGAATTCTTAAATTAAGAATTCCTCATGTTTGTATTATTGACCAAGAAAGCTCTTCTTGAAGAAGTCTAGTTGGAAATCTAATGTAAGTGGATCATTGAAATAGAATTCCATCATGTTTGCTTCATATACACGATTATTTTTTACTGCTGGAATGTTTTTATATGATTCTGTTTCTTGGAATGAGTTATCAGTATCTTTGTTTTTACTTACGATTAAGTAATCACCAGCAAACTCAGGTAATACCTCAGTAGATAATGCGTAGTAACCTTCTTTTAATGCTTTTTCTTTTACTTTTTCAGGCATTTTTAATTTCATTTCTTGGTACAGAATTTCTGTTCCACGACCCCAGTTATCGCCGTATACATAAAGCTGTTTGTTGAAGTTTTCTACAACAGAAACTGTTGCATCTTCACCGATTTTTGCTTTAATTTCTTTACCAGCTGCATCTGCACGTTTCTTGAAATCATCTACCCAAGTTTTTGCTTCTTTTTCTTTGTTTAATAATTTACCAATTTCAATATGTTGTGTTAAGTAATCAACTTTTCCGTAAGTGTATGTTACAGTAGGAGCGATTTTCTTTAACTTATCGATATTTTTAACATTGGATAAACCAATGATTAAATCTGGATTTAGTTCAGCAATTTTTTCAATATTTTCATCTGATACTTCAGCAACATCTTTAAGTTTACTATCAAAACGTGGGTTTTGTTTAGACCATGAATCTACCCCAACAAGATTTACACCTAATGACATTACGTTACCAGCAAATGATGATAAAACAACAACGCGTTTTGGATTTGCAGGAACTTCTACTTTACCACTTTCAGATTGGTATGTAATTGTTTCTGATTTACTACCTTTTGCATCGTTCTTTTTGTCTGTAGAGCCATTGCTACAAGCACTCATAACAAGAACGAAAAGAACTGTTAGTGAAATAAATAACTTTTTCATCGTCTTTCTCCTTTAACATAGATGATATGTGTATGCAATAATTTGTTTAACTGTAATCTTTTTGAAAGAGTAGTGGTAATGCACATTGCTTGTTAAAAATCTTGAATATGAGATTCTACAATATAGTATTAACCATGTTAATAAAAGAAGATGTAATCTTAAATTTTCTAATTATTAACAAAATGATAATGATTATCAATATTGATTCTTTAAATAATATAATTTTATATGGGTGTATTGTCAATAGTAATTTTGATTGTAAATTTTGCGGAAACAGGTTATATTTTATTGAGAATGATAATCAACAACTAGTAGCTGAGGAGTGAAGGTGAATGAATAGAGAAGAATTGTTTGATGTAACCGTGATAGGCGGGGGACCTGCAGGGCTTTATTCAGCTTTTTATAGTGGACTCAGAGAAATGAAAACGAAAATAATAGAATTTCAACCACAGTTAGGTGGAAAAATACATGTTTATCCAGAGAAGATGATTTGGGATGTAGGAGGGCTATTGCCAGTTACAGGTGATAAATTAATTGAACAACTTGTACAGCAAGGGCTAACATTTAAACCAGAAGTTGTTTTAAATACAAAAGTAGAATCGATTATTCGTAATGAAGATGGTACTTTTACGCTAAAAGCAAGCACTGGAGAAGAACATTTTTCAAAAACAGTTATTGTTGCAACTGGCAGTGGTATATTGAAACCGCAAAAGTTATCAATTGAGGGTGCTGAGCGATTTGAAGTATCAAATTTAAATTATACAGTTAAATCTTTAAAACGTTTCAAAGATAAAACGATTATTATTTCCGGTGGAGGAAATTCAGCTGTTGATTGGGCAAATGAATTAGAGCCAATCGCGAAAAAAGTGTATGTAACATATAGAAAAGAAGAATTATCTGGTCATGAAGCACAAGTAAAACAACTAATGAACAGTTCAGCGGAGTGTTTCTTTAATACATCGATTACAAAATTAATTGCGGGTGATAACCATGAAGCGATTGAATATGTAGAGTTAACGAATCATGAGACAGGTGACGTTTCTCACTTACCTATTGATGAAGTTATTATTAATCATGGATATGAACGTGACATTACATTATTAGAAAATAGTGAGTTAGATGTTGCGATTATAGATAACTTTTATATTGCAGGGAATGCAAATAGTGAGTCCTCAGTAGATGGATTATATGCTGCTGGAGATATTTTAAAGCATGACGGAAAATTACATCTAATTGCAGGAGCATTCCAAGATGCTGGAAATGCCGTGAATAAAGCGAAACAATTTATTCAACCAGATGCAAGCGAGTACGGAATGGTTTCTTCTCATAATGAAGTATTTAAGAAGAAAAATCGTGAATTGATTAAGCAGATGATGAAATAATAAAGGAACAAGGATACCCCCACTTACTTCTCTATTCGAATGACGAGAGATGTAAGTGGGGGTTTTCCTGTTAACTATATTTTCAATCATTATAATAACACCGGTTTCATCAGTTCATGTGATATGAACAGTTTATTTGTAATCGCTCTAGAAAACAATGAATCTGGGTTTGTTTTATGCAGTCCCTTTTGCCTGTTCATTAGGAAATGGCATATTTAGTATAGAAGCGATGTATTGTTTTCCATGCACTCGAGCTAATGATTCTAATATTTGACGAACGCGTTTTGTAAGATGTCCTTGTTTTTTTATAGCCTCACAATATGCGTCATAGAAAGCGTATTTAGCCCAAAGGAAATCATCTTGTTGGAATAAGAAATGATTTTTGTACCATTCACTAATTGTACGGTAACAATTGTTTTCATGTATTGCTGTGCTTTGAGAAAGAATACGATCAGATAAAGATGTAGTTAAATGAGAAATTGTGTTTTCTGTTTCAACTTGTAATGTTTTTTCTAACATTGTAATGATGTGACGAGTAGCCATATGTTAACTCTCCTTTGTGTAAATGGGTAATACCATTCTATATTTTAAAAAATTCTTACTATTGTTATTATACAATATATGGAATGCATCTACCTGCTTTTTAAAGTGTATTTACAAAATCTTTTTTATTTGTTTACAAAAATAAGGTAAAGTAAGATACAGTATATATGAAAAAATAATAAAGGAATGAACGCATTGTATATAACGGTAGAAGAGGCTGCGGAGTATTTGAATTTACCAAAATCGTATATTGAGGAGTTAATTCAGCAAAAAAAAGTTCGTGCGCTATTCGATGGAGAACAATATTTATTAAATAAAGAACAATTCAATACACATTTGGAACAAATGGAGAAATATAAACAATTAGTGGAAGAAATATTAAACGAACCAATTCCAGAAGATATGGATGTTAAAGACGAGGACTAAACGTTGGGAAATCCCGTATGAAGTATACAGAAATGTACCTTCATACGGGATTTTTTTGTCTAAAGCTATCAAAAGCCCAAAGAGCCCTCGGCGTTCCATGAAATTTTGATAGGTAGTAGTCTACCAGGTTAAAAGCATATTTTTTTCTAGCTAGGACAAACATAGAGAACGTAACCTGTACAGATACATATACTATCAGTGCAAAAGCTTATAAATTAATGGAAGGGGTTTTCTCGTGAGTTTATTTCATTGGGATTTTTTGAAAGACTTAATTGGATCTTATGTAAGAGTAAACAGAGGTGGACCAGAATCTCAAAAAGGAACAATAGTATCATTAGGTGCGGACTACTTCGGATTAGAGAATGAAAAAGGAGAGAGCCATTACTATCAACTTCGCCATCTGAAAAGCATTACCCAAAATACGAAAGATGGCGGAATAGGTGATTTTGAATGGGCGGAAGAAGACATTGCAGAAGACTTTGAAACGTTACTTCAAAGCTTCAAATACCGCTGGGTGAAAATTAACCGTGGTGGGCCAGAGAAAATTGAAGGTATTTTACAAGATGTTTCTGGCGGTTATGTAACATTGATTATTAAAGAAGAAGTTGTATTAATTGCACTATCTCATATTAAGAGTGTTAATTATAATGCACCAGTAAGTGGAGAGAGTGATGAGAGTAGCGATGAGAGTAGCAATGAGAAAAGTAATGAAAACAGCAATAATTCAGGTCGTGCTCGTGCACAAAGACAATCAAGAAGATAATACGAAGGGAGGGTACGAACTTGGAGAGTGTATTATGCTGTGACCAAATTAAACATTTAGTTGGTGAGAATGTAAAAGTAAATCTCCGCGGGCCAGAAAGTAGAGTAGGCGTGCTCGTATCGTTAGGAGAAAATTACCTTACACTACAATTACCTCATGGGGAATTAGTATACTATCAGCTGAAACATGTAAAGAGTCTAGTTAAGAAGGTAAAAGAAAGTAAAAGTAGCGATTGCTACAGCTCATACTTCTGCTCGGATGAGGATACTTTTATTGATGTATTACGCGAATTGAAATATAAGTGGGTAAAGATTAATCGTGGCGGTCCAGAGTGTGTGGAAGGTTTATTAAGTGATATACATGATGGAAATATTACACTAGTAAACGGTCATGAGGTTATTTATGTAATTCATTCCCACGTGAAGAGTGTGAGTCAAATAGTTAAGAACAAAAAGAATGAAGAAGAATAATGTTTAATAAATAAGAGGGGCATTATGGTTGAAAGTGAAGAACGATTTCTTATTTCAGATAGTGTGAAAAGGAATTCCTTACTATTAAGACAGAACATTGCCCCTGATTATTTTTTTGAATTGAAAAACAGGAAAATAGAAATTCATAGGAAGGAGGATATAGATGAATGAGTTAAACAAAAGTATTGGAGAAAATATATATGTTAAATTAATCGGTGAACAGAGATTTAAAGGCGTATTAATTGATGTAGGAAATGATATCGTTGTTCTTTACAATGGACAAGACTATGTATATATATCTTTATACCATGTCCAATATTATAAATTTTTAAGAGGACACAATGAAGAAATATTAAAGCCTGATGTGGATTCTGTAATTAAGAGGGAATCTCCTTCAATTTCTTTGAGAAAAGTATTAAGCACCTCTAAAGGGATTTTTACAGAAGTTTATGTAGCAGGAAATGCTCCAATACATGGGTATGTAACAAGTGTAATGAACGATTATATTGTTTTTTATAGTCCAGTTTATAAAACTGTATATATATCTTTAAAGCACTTAAAATGGTTAATTCCGTATAAAGAAAACCAAGTGCCTTATTCTCTCAATAAAAATGAACTCCCTGTAAATCCGTTAAATATTACGTTAGCTCGAACTTTTGAAGAACAACTTATAAAAATGACTGGGAAAATTATGGTATTCGATTTAGGTGAGGAATCCAATAAAATTGGAAAAATGGCGAAAATTGATGAAGGGCATATTGAAATATTAAAAGCACGCGATGCAAAACTATATGTAAATATGCAACATGTAAAATCTGTCCATTGTCCGTAGGCTAGTTGAAAGGGCTGGCTTTTTCTTTTATATGCAGAAGAAAAGGTCGAGCCTATTTGTTTAGTTAGATTTGAATACGAGGGGAAAAATGAATTGAATATAAATATGTTAGTGTGATTTTTAAAGAGGAAATCTTGTGCTACATCATAAAAATTATGTACGAGATACCTTTTGACGTATTCAATTTATTTTTTGAGGAAGAACTGCTCAACTAATTTACTAAAGGGGTTTTGTTTGTGGAGCAGTTTCCAAATATTACATTGCTTGGTAGTGCTGGTGGAGCAGCAAAGGCAGTTTTATCCATTTTAAATCAAGCGATAGTAAATGAAAAAGATCCAGTTTATGAAGCGATAAAAAAGGTTACATTTCATTTGGTTGATATAAAACAAAAAGATAGGACTTATTATGATGAATTGTTTCCGAATTTGAAAAATCAATTGTTTTTATACGAAATAGACCTTCAGGATGTAGTGAAATTTAAACAACATTTAAAAGAAAAAAGAACGGGTGTTGTTATTGATGTTTCAGGTGCAGATACGATTAGGGTATTAAGCTGTTGTAATGAACTTGGAATCTTTTATATAAATTCAGCTTTGGAAAATGAGGCAGTAGATCAGGACGATAGTTTGCTTGGATTTCAGCTTACAGAAAGATATACGAGGTTTGAGAAGGAGAAAGAAAAATTTACAAATACAAAAGCGATTATAGGATCAGGTATGAATCCAGGTGTTGTGCAATGGATGGTTGTTGAACTCATGAAGGAACGGCCAAATGAAAAGCCGCGTGCATGCTATATTGTAGAACATGATACTTCGTTTTTGAATGATACAGCACTTATAAAGCCGCATACACTCTATGCTTCATGGGCGGTAGAGCGATTTCTAGACGAAGCGATTTGGAGCTATCCGATGTATATGAGTCATCATCGTCCTCTTTATTTTTATGAGGATGTGTATGCTTCAGAGTATAAAGTGAAGTTAGGAGAAAAGGAATTCTATGGTTGTTTAATGCCACATGAAGAAGTATTAATTTTAGGGAAAAATTTCAACATGGAAGTGGGCTTTCTGTACCGAATTAATGAGTATACAACAAATGTAATTAGACAGAACTTAGATAAAGTAGAAGATTTATGGAACTGGAATCGTAAAGTATTTAATCCAGCAGAAGAAGAGGTTGCGGGAGAGGATCTAGTCGGTGTGTTACTCGTTTATGAAAATAGCGAGACATATATGTATAACGTGATGAATAGCAGCCAAGTTTTTCATAAATATAAAACGAATGCAACTTACTTTCAAGTAGGATGCGGAATTTATGCAGGCTTGTGCAGCTTACTTTTAGATCACTTTGAACAAGGTGCTTATTATGTCGAGGAGTTATTATTAAATACAGAAAGTAAGTACGGTGAATATTTAAATTTATATATGAAGGATTTCAGAATAGGGCATAATAATTTTACGGATGGACTGCTACATGATAGGGTAAGATGGATATAAGTTATAATACTAAAAAGGAAGGAGGAAATCTCCTTCCTTTTTAGTATTATAAGGTTACATATTGCTCTGAAAGCAATTTCATACGTATAATTTGAGGAGATAACATGTAGAATGTTATTTTTGTATTGATCACGAGGAGTATTCATATGAACAAATTTAAAAGCTTGATTTATGAAGAAAGAGAAGCTTTAAAAGTATTTTTATTATTATTCTATATTATATTTTTTTTATATGACGTTATTTATTATTTTGTGTATCCGGCTATGAACATTAACGAAGCAAGGATAGGATGGCCAGAAGGTGGTATGGGAATCGGTGTGTATATATTAGTAGTATCTCTATTCCCTATTTCGATATATCTTCAAAAAAAAGGTTATGTATATTTCATAAAATATTTGTTCTTAATTGGGTATATGTTCATTGACCTTATTAATAATTTAATGATTTATTTAAACAGTGATCGTGTGTTTGAAAATGGAAATATGGTTGAAATATTTTTGGTTTTATTTGCACCAATATTTGTGAATAGAAAATATTTTTATGTAGTGTCTTTTAGTGTAATTGGAAAATATGTATTTTTTATCTTGGTATTACAAGATATTAAAGTGGTGATTCCGCTTGTTTTATGTATATTCTTTTTTATTATTTCACATTCTTTATTAAAACGATTTCAATCTTATGTAAGAACAGTGGTTGAAATGATGAACAATATGAAGGAGACGGAAAATTTAGCTGTAATTGGGACGATGTCTACAACAATTGCGCATGAAATTCGAAATCCATTAACAGCTTTAAAAGGGTTTACGCAAATGCAAAAAGAAAGAAACCCGGCAGATACGATGAGCTACGACATTATGTTACAAGAGATTGAAAGGATTAACGGATTTGTTAGTGAATTGATGCTATTAGGAAAACCGAAACCAACAAATTATGAATGGTGTAATATACGAGAAATTCTTCTATATGTTGTGCAGTTAATGGAAAGTTATGCAACGCAATATAAAGTGAAATTTCATTTGCAAGTAGAGGGGAATTTACCGGTTATAAACGGTGATGATAAACAATTAAAACAAGTGTTATTAAATATCATTAAAAATGGGATAGAATCAATGCCAGAAGGTGGAGACATTCATATCCGTGTATATCAAAAAACGAAAGGATATTTGTGTATTTCTGTCGAAGATCAAGGATTTGGTATAGAGAACGAGAAGTTAGAGAAAATCGGTAAAGCTTTTTACACAACAAAGGAGAATGGTACAGGACTGGGACTAATGATTACATATAAAATTATTAAGGAACATCAAGGGAGTATCGCGATTCAAAGTAGTATGGGAGTAGGAACGAAAGTAGAAATTTCTTTGCCGACAGTTTAATATGTTAGGAGAAAACACTTTTCAGAAAAGTGTTCTTGTTGTGTAAATATAAACATTTTATAAAATGTTTCAAGAAGGGTTTTTTTTATAAAATACTTCGTTTATAATGGAGGAAAATATCGACATGAGATGGATTGCTCATGTAACGGTTTAGTAGTGTTATGAAAAGGTAAGAAGGGGTGCACGCGCATCCTTTTTTCTATGCAGATATTATGAAAGGGGTGGTATGATGGAATTAACATTAAATTCGACTGTATGTTTACACACGATTCAATTTCGAAAAGAGCAAAAGAATTATATTGTAAAAGATATAATGACAGGAGAAAAATATGAAATGCCGCCACTTTGGATTGATGCACTGGCAATGATGCGTGACGGTTTTTTATTGGGGGAAATTGAGGAGAAATTAAAAGAAGAGTATCCGGACGAAGAAGTAAATATGTTAGCATTTACGAGGCAACTGTTAGAGCTAGAACTTGTTGGAATGGTAGATGGAGAAGAGATAGCATGTACAAAGAAGAAAGAGAAAGATTATTTAGCTTGGGTACGTCCTCGTGTAGAACAATTACTTCTTAATTTAAATAAAAAATATAGAAGCAAAGGTCAATAATGATCTTTGCTTTTTTTGTGCAATACAAATTAGGTACTCACCCAAATAAAGTTGCTCGCATATTGTAGCTTATGTAAATAGAATGCTGCGAAGGAGTGAGTGCAGTGACAGGGAATGTATTGAATTATTATGCTGGTGGAAATACAGCTAGAGGATTTCATAATTTATACGAAGAGAATTTAAAAGGGCTAGATAGGTTATTTATTTTAAAGGGTGGACCAGGCACGGGGAAATCTTCTTTAATAAAGGCAATAGGTCGTGAATGGGTTGAAAAAGGATATGATATTGAATTTTTACATTGTTCCTCTGATAATAAGTCAGTTGATGGTGTGATTATCCCACAGTTAAAAGTAGGAATTGTTGATGGGACATCGCCGCATGTTATTGAGCCGAAAATGCCAGGAGTTGTCGAAGAATATATAAATTTAGGAGTGGCTTGGGACTCAGATAAATTAAGAAAGCAGAAACTGGAAATTGAACGATTTGTTTCAGAAGCAAGTAAAGCTTTTCAATCTGCTTACGCATGTTTTAAAGAAGCGTTAGTTATACATGATGAGTGGGAGAAAATATATATTAATAATATTGACTTTAATAAAGCAAATGAACTAACAGATGAGCTGATTCAGAAATTATTTACAAATAAAAGTGGGAAACAATCGATTGTGAAGCATCGTTTTTTAGGAGCTGCAACACCAAAAGGAGCAGTTGATTTTGTTCCTAATTTAACAGAAGGATTACCACATCGTTATTTTATAAAAGGACGCCCTGGCTCTGGAAAATCAACAATGCTCAAAAAGTTAGCGAAGGTAGCAGAGGAAAAAGGGTTTGATGTTGAAGTGTACCATTGCGGATTTGATCCAAATAGTCTTGATATGGTTATCGTAAGAGAATTAGGATTTGCAATTTTTGATAGTACTGCACCGCATGAATATTTTCCAAGTCGCGAAGGTGATGAGATTATTGATATGTATGATCTCATTGTTACTCCAGGGACGGATGAGAAATATGCGACAGAAATTCGTGACGTGTCCATTCAGTATAAAACAAAAATGAATGAAGCAATGTCTTTCTTAGCGAAAGCAAAATCAGTTCGTGATAAGTTAGAACGAATTTATATTGCTGCTATGGATTTTTCAAAAGTCGATGCATATAAAGAGGAGATTCAAAAAGAGTTTGAGCGTATTGCGGCTATTGTAATTGAAAAGAAACAATAAGTGTTTTGTTAAGCTGTCAGAAAGTTTCTGACAGCTATTTTAGTATGTAGTAAAATGGCCGTATACTTGTCGAATTTCCAGGGAAATGATCAAAAAATGGGGAGGATATGAAATGAGAGAGAAAATAGAATTGGAATTAGAAAGAATTGAAAAAGAAAATGATGTAAAAATCTTATTTGCCGTGGAATCAGGAAGCCGTGCTTGGGGATTTCCATCGAAAGATAGCGATTATGATGTTAGGTTTGTTTATATACACCCTGTAGAATGGTATTTATCGATTCATGATAAACGTGATGTAATTGAATATCCGATTAGTGATGATTTAGATATAAGTGGTTGGGATATTAAAAAGGCGTTGCAACTATTTGCAAAATCAAATCCAGCTTTACTCGAGTGGATCCGATCACCCATTTTTTACTCGAAAAACTCTAATTTTCCAGAGAAGCTGCAGCAAATGAGTGAGAAGAATTTTGACCCAAAAGCAACGATATATCATTACTTACATATGGCATCGAAAAATCATCGTGAATTTTTGCAAGGTGAGAAGGTAAAGTTGAAGAAGTACTTTTATGTATTACGTCCAATTTTAGCTTGTAAGTGGCTAGAAGAGATAGGAACATTGCCTCCAGTAGAATTTGACCGATTAATTACAGAACTATCTATAGAACGTAGTGTATTGAATGAGATTGAGAAGTTGTTAGTAAAGAAAAAAGCAGGTACTGAATTAGATGTTGGATTGAAAATTAAGTTGCTGAATCAATTTTTAGACGAACAAATTCATTACTATCAGCAATATGTAAAAGGAATTGAAAAGGGATTAGGGATCGATATTGAAATTTTGAATACATTATTTCGCGAGATGTTGTTTGAAGGATACAAAAAAGAGCACAAGTAAGTTTGTGCTCCTTTTTTTGTTTGGAGGAATAAAGAAAATACATATAGCTACGATAAGGTCTACAAATGATAACGAATAAATCTTATTGTATGTTTTATTCGTTATCAACTCGTTTTAATGGTTGATCTGCTGGACCTTCCATAACATCCCCGTCAATTGAAAAACGGGAACCATGGCAAGGACAGTCCCAAGTACAATCTCCGTTATTCCATTCAACTTCACAGCCGAGATGTGTACAAGTCGTATCGACGATATGCAATTTTCCTTCTTTATCTTTATAGGCACCTGCTCGTTTACCGTTAACATGTACAACAGAGCCCTCGCCGACTTCAAGATCTTCTGGTGTACGTAATGCTGTTTCAATTTTTCCTTCAATTAAATGTTTAGCAACATCCATGTTCTGAGAGAGAAATGTGTTTATATCTGGGGTTGCATGAAAGCGTGATGGTGCAAACAGCTCTTTATATGGACTGTCGACTTTTAGAATGGAGTCCTTGAGTAAATGAGCGGCAGCAGTTCCAGTTGTCATTCCCCATTTCCGATACCCGGTTGCAACAAATATATTTGGATTCCGTTCGTTAATATGTCCGATGTAAGGGAGCTTATCTAGAGTAATCAAATCTTGTGCTGACCATCTATAGGGAACTTCATCTACTCCAAAAGTTGCTTCAGCAAAAGAATAGAGTGCTTCGTAATGAAGCATTGTATTTATTCCTTGTCCTGTTTTATGACTCTCTCCACCAATCAAAATTAATTTTTCTCCATTGCTTGTTATATAGCGTAAGGAGCGTTTTGGATCATCGATGCTTAAATACATGCCACCTGGATAATCCGTTTTTGCTTTTATTGCAAGAGCATAGGAGCGTTCTGCATACATTCGGGTAAAGAAAAAGCTACTAGCATCATAAAAAGGAAAATGTGAACAAGAGACAACGTATTCGCAAGTAATACGATGACCAGCCTTTGTAATGACTTGTGGAGAATCTCCTTTCTCCACATCTATAGCTGTTGTTTGTTCATAAACTTTGCCGCCCATCTCCACAAACCTTTCTAAAAGTATTTTCAAATAAAGGAGGGGATGGAATTGCGCCTGATTTTTCATTACAAGTGCAGATTGTACTGGAATCGGGATCGACAAAGATTGAATATAGTCACAAGGGATATTTAGTTTTTGATAGGCTTCATATTCTTTCGATAAATTTCTTAATCCATTATCAGTAGTTGTATATAAATATGAATCTTCATTTGAGAAATTACAGTCGATTTTATATGTTTGTACAGTTTCACGTATGAATTGTAGAGCGTGACTATTTGATTCATAGTAAAGTCTGGCCTTTTCCAGACCGAAATGATCTATTAATTCATCATAAATTAGATCATGTTGCGCTGTTACTTTCGCCGTTGTATGTCCAGTCGTCCCATTTAAAATAAGACCAGAATCAATTAGCGTAACGTCGATGCCTTCTTTCGCGAGTAAATAGGCAGTGGTTATACCTGTAATGCCTGCACCGATAACAGCAACTTTCGTTTTTACATTTTCAGATAAATGGGGGAAAGTAGGAAACTGAGTAGATTCAATCCAATAAGATAACGGCAATTGTGGGAATGTATCACTTGTCATTATGGAAACCTCCTGATTTAGAACAATTTTCCTTTTAATATTTCCATATTATATGGAATTCATGTGTGTTGTTTTAGTAGGATTCTATTTTATTAACAAAAAAGATAAAATTATTTCAATATAATTATTTTTGGTGTTGGTATGACGGGGAGGAATTTATGGAAAACTAAATTCAGAGGATATTAGTTGTTAACTATACAGTGAAGTATTGAATAAGATAGAGTCTTTGTTGCTAAAATGTATTTGGATATATATTTGATAAAACCTTATAAAATCTATGCTTTTTCTTTATTGGAATAAAGTATACTTATAAAAGTATAATCAACTTTTATTACTAGGTCATAAAAGTTGTTGACAATATAGAAATTCTATTGTTATGATTCATCATGTGGAAAGGTTGATAGAGAGTAAAAAGAGAAATGTTTTTCATTGATAATAAAAGCGAACAATAAGTGACGATAGAGTGAGTATATTTTCCTTATGATAAATGCTTTTTTGATCATCTAGTAAAATCAATCTGGAAGCAAGAATTGATATATGTAAGTTGCGCAAGGCGCGGCAACAGAAAGGGGCAAAAGGATGAAGGAGCTTCATACGTTTGGGTGGTATGCAGCGCGTGTATCACCACATTTGCCGAAAAAAGCATTTAAACCAGTTCCTACTCGTTTATTTGGTGGACTGGCTTATTTACTTGTGGCATTGTCGGGATTAATAACGATTGGTGTATTTGAATTGAATGTGTGGGCAAATCTAGGAATTGCGATTGTTCTCGGATTATGTTTTGCTTCACTTGGATTTTTAGGGCATGAAATTTTACATGGAACAGTTGTAAGAAAGGCATGGCTTCGTGATTTCTTAGGTGCGATTGCATTTATGCCGTTATCAACTGGACCAAAACTTTGGAGAAAGTGGCATAATGCAACACATCATGTTCATACACAGCATGAAGAGAACGATCCTGATGCATGGCCAACTCTTGAGAAACTTAAGAAGAGTAAGTTTTTGAGTTGGGTATATCGTATGCCTCTACATGTACGTTCATTCTTTAGTTTTCTGTCACTAACAATTCAATTTACATTGCATTCGACTCGAATGTTCTTTCATTTTATAAAGGAATTTAAGTCATCCAATCAAAAATCTGTATGGCTTCAACTTCTTTTGCCTTGGACTGTTTGGATTAGTTTATTGTTTATTATGGGACCGGCAAAATGGTTATTTGCATATGTGATTCCACTGTTAATTGCTAACTTTATTGTAATGGCATATATTGCAACGAATCACCGCTTAAATCCAATTGTTCCAGTAAATGATCCGTTAGCAAACTGTTTATCGGTAACAGTGCCGCGCTGGGTAGATGTTTTACATTTCAATTTCTCATATCATACAGAACATCATCTGTTCCCTGCTATGAGCTCTAAGTACTATCCGTTAGTAAAAGAGAAAATTAAAGAAATGTGGCCGGAACGCTATCACGAAATGCCAATGACAAAAGCTTTGGGGGCATTATGGAATACACCACGTGTGTATTATCAAGGAAGTGAATTGGTGGATCCGCATAGAGAGCATTTCTATGGTTCTTTAGGAAATGGACTAGACCCTCATAATATTTCATATCGTGAGGAACATATAGAAGAAAAAGAGAGTATTAAAAAAGTAAATCAATAAAAGTTGATATATTTGTGCAGTGAAAAAGCAAGCCATCTCAGGCTTGCTTTTTCTTATAAAGAAACTTCTTTTTTATTCTTTGTCCTAACTTGAACTGAATTTGTTTCTTTTCTTTGTAGTCGTTTCTCTAAAAGGTTAACAAAGTAAGTAAATAGAAGAACAAGTACGAGATAGTATAGACCAACGATTACATATGTATCTAATTGTTGGAAGTTACCAGCGGCAATTGATAAACCAGATCCCCATAATTCGGATAGTCCGACGTAAGCAACAAGGGAAGAATCTTTCAATCCAATGATGAATTGATTCCCTAGAGGAGGGAGGGATAGGCGAAACGCTTGTGGTAATATAATCCGGCGCATAGCTAATGGATACGGCATACCTAAAGAGCGAGCAGCTTCCAATTGTCCTCGGTCAACGGATTGAATGGATCCGCGGAAAATTTCAGTAATATATGCACCGTTATGGATTGCTAAAGCAATTGCTCCTGCCCAAAAAGGGGTGAAAACAATAACAGATGTAATACCGAAATAGAGAATTGCGATTTGAACAATTAAAGGTGTACCACGAATAATAGCGATATATACATGAGCAATGCTATTTAGCACTTTATTGTTAGAGATTCGAAAGAAAGCGAATAGTAATCCAATTAATGAACCGAGTACTAGGGAGGTTAATGTTAATTGTAATGTTACAATAGTAGCCTTTAAGAGTGTGGGATAGGTAGAGATAAAAATTTCATACATGTGTATCACCTCGTATTGTATGGATTTTAGTTGGGAATGAAATGCCCCACATACAAAGTGGGGCATGATTTGTGAAACTTTTGAAGAGCTAGCCTACTTCGTTTTTGCCTCTTCTCCAAGAATGTTACGACCGAACCATTTTTTACTGATTTTTTCATACGTACCATCTTTAATGATTTCATCTAAAGCTTTATTTACTTTTTCAACCATTTCCTTATCATCTTTGCGAATAGCAATTCCCATTTCATCAAGATTTAATGGTTTTCCAGCTTCTTTTATATTTGATTTCCCTTCTTTTATCATACGTAGGCCAACCATTTGATCGGTAATTACTGCATCAACACGCCCAGGTTCTAAGTCCATAAGAGCAGTAATATCACTGTCGTATTCTGTAATTTGATCTGTATATTTTGCGACAAGATCTTTAAAGGTACTAGCTTTTACAACACCAATTTTTTTACCTTTTAAGTCTTCCGGCGAAGAGATGGATGTATTCTTTTTAGATACAAAAATTTGGGCACCAGAGCGATAATAAGGGTTTGAGAAATTAACAGCTTTTAAGCGGTCTTCTGTAATTGCCATACTGCCTAGTATTACATCATATTTTTTCGCTTGGAGGCCTTGAATTAATGTTTCCCACGGATTTGTAATAGGGGTCGGTTTCATATTCATTTTTTTAGCAAGCGCCGCACCTATTTCCACATCAAATCCGACAAGTTTCCCATCATTTTCTTTATAATTAAAAGGTTTGTATAAGCCACTCATTGCATAACGGAATTCTTTTTCACCACTTGATGAAGTGGTAGCGCTGTCCTTACTACAGGCGCCTAGTATGAAGGATGTACATAATGTAATGCTCGCAACAATGGTTAATAATTTTCTTTTCATAAAACCCCTCCTAAATAGTAATCATACGGATGGTTTTAAGCATGTTATTGAGATATTTAATTTGGACAACTATTTGTACGCCGTATGAATGTATTTTTTTACGTTTGAATTAGAAGTTACATTATAGAACGTTACGTAAAAATTGTTTTGCTCGTTCATGCGACGGAGCTGAGAAGAATTGCTCAGGCGGAGCATCCTCTACAATTTTTCCATCATCCATAAAGATGACGCGATCAGCTACATCTCTTGCAAAATTCATTTCATGCGTAACAATAATCATCGTCATTCCTTCTTCGGCAAGTTCTTTCATAACTTGCAATACTTCTCCAACAAGTTCAGGGTCTAAAGCTGAGGTAGGTTCATCAAATAGCATAATTTTAGGATTCATAGCAAGAGCCCTTGCAATCGCAATACGCTGTTTTTGGCCACCTGAAAGGAGGTGAGGAGTTACATCCGCCTTATCTTGTAGGCCGACCTTTTGCAAAAGCTGATTTCCAATATCCTTTGCATTTTCTGCTTCCAATTTTTTCACGTGAATAGGTGCTTCTATGATGTTTTCTAGTGAGGTCATATGAGGAAAGAGGTTAAAGTGCTGAAAAACCATACCGACATTTTCACGTACTTTGTTTAAATTTGAACGCTTTGGATCAATTCGTTCACCTTGTAAGTGAATTTCACCTTCATCGTACATTTCTAAAAAGTTAAGACAGCGAAGTAATGTACTTTTTCCGGAACCACTGGCACCAATTAAAACAACAACTTCTTTTTCTTGTACTTCTAAATCAATGCCTTTTAAAACGTTAAGTGAGCCAAATGATTTTATTAGATTTCGAACTTGAATCATACAAAACCCCCAGTCAAAAATATATTTTACAAATGTTGCCCCTTATTTCTGTTATTAGTCATAAATTGTCAGAATCCTTTATTTTTTTCGGGATTCAGTTATTACATAAGGAAATCTTAATGTATAATTTAAATAGAGAAACCACCTAATTTAGGTGGTTTCTCACTTGCGCGTTTAAAGATAATAAATTTGTTTTGTTCAGAAATATAGGTTATAGTTTGTAAGTTTTTCTTTATATTGATTGAGTAGTTTTTTCTTCGCTTGTTTATATATGTATTTCCGTATTGAGCTTGTAACTTTTCAGTTTCTTTATTTGTATCATTTAATTTATTTAAAATTGTAGTACGGCGATTCTCATCTTCAGTAATAATGAGTTCTTTTACGTAACTAAACTCTTTATACATATTGCCTTCGATTGATTCTAGCCATTTAATAGGCTGGAGGAAGGAGAATTCTTTCGGTAAATTCGTTAAAATAGAGAGAATTGGTACTGTTACTAACAGAGTTAATCTGTTTATAACATTTAAACGATTTGATAATTTCAACATAGAATCACCTGACCTTAAATTGTGTAGTTGAATATAGTTATGAAGTCACTTGCATCCGAATAAAACTATACATCATTTTTACTTATATATAGAAAAAACAATGTAATAATTACGTAAACAAAAAAAGAAAATCTGTATATCTTTCTATAAAGAAAATATGGATAATAATGGATAGTATATTACTTATGAGGAGGAATGAAAAATGGAAGTAGCAAATGCTACGAAGCAAATTAGTAGTTATATGAACGAACAAGTAGAGTGTATTCATCAAACGGGTGAACAAACAAAAGAAGTCGCATTAATTGCTGAGGAAACATCAGCTAGTTCACAAGAAGTGGCACGTCTGACGGTACAACAATCCGAAAATATGATGGCAATCGATCAATTATTAAAGGATTTAGAGAAGCAATCAGTCGATTTAAAACAGACAATTGAACGATTTTCAATGTAAGAGAGAAGAACAGGATGCTGTTCTTCTCTCTTTTTATTTAGCTATTTAATATCTACAGTTAAAAAGTATAAACTATGAACGTTTCCGCAACATTCCTTTCTGTCCCTTTCGGATGAAAATTATAGCGAGCTATAATATTAAAAGGGGTGTCTTTTATGAAAAAAGAAAAAAGACAACGATTAATTAAACAATTTGTAAAGGAGTATGAAATAGAGAAGCAAGAAAGATTAGTAGAATTGTTAGCAAGAAAAGATGTATTAGTAACACAAGCTACGGTTTCTCGAGATATTCGTGAGTTAAACTTAACGAAGGTGCCTTCTAAAGAAGGATTAATGATATATAAGGTTTTCTCAGATGAGCAGTTACAAACTGATATAAAGTTAAAGAAAAAATTACGAGAGGTTGTTGTGAAAATTGATTGTGTAGATCAATTAATGGTTATTAAAACATTACCTGGTAATGCACATGTTATTGGTGTTTTATTTGATGAGTTAGATTGGAAAGAAAAAATAGGATGTATATGTGGAAATGATACATGTCTTATAATTTCACAATCGAAATCAGATAGAGAGATTTTGGAGGAAAGGTTAAATTTAATTATTTAGATGTAAAATCCTGTTTTTAATAAAAATTAAAAACAGGATTTTTATTTGAATACGGAAGTTAAATATTCAACCTATATGCATAATATATGTGCTTTTCATTAAAAAAGTAGGGTGGATTGTTATAAAAATACAAATTCATATGACTTTAAAAAATAACGTGTTTAATATTTCACAATGATAATGTGAATACTTTCACAAATGTGAAAGCGCTTAGCATTTATTATGTACTTGTAAGACATCAAACATATTTAAAAGGAGGTACAACAAATGAAGCATCCGATACATGTTACTTCAGAAATTGGGGAATTACAAACGGTGTTATTAAAACGACCTGGTAAAGAAGTGGAAAACTTAACACCAGATTATTTGCAGCAGTTATTATTTGACGATATTCCATATTTACCAATTATTCAAAAAGAGCATGATTATTTTGCACAAACGCTACGCAATCGGGGTGTTGAAGTTCTTTATTTAGAAAAACTAGCTGCTGAGGCGTTAGTAGATAAAAAACTTCGAGAAGAATTTGTTGATCGTATTTTAAAAGAAGGACAGGCTGACGTAAATGTTGCACATCAAACTTTAAAAGAATATTTACTTTCCTTTTCAAATGAAGAATTAATTCAAAAAATTATGGGTGGTGTACGGAAAAACGAAATTGAAACAAGTAAGAAAACACATTTATACGAGTTAATGGAAGATCATTATCCGTTTTACTTAGATCCAATGCCTAATTTATATTTTACTCGTGATCCAGCAGCTAGCGTGGGTGACGGCTTAACGATAAATAAGATGAGAGAACCGGCGCGTAGACGTGAATCATTATTCATGGAGTATATCATTAAATATCATCCAAGATTTTCAAGTCACAATGTGCCAATTTGGCTAGATCGTGATTATAAGTTTCCAATTGAAGGTGGCGACGAGCTAATTTTAAATGAAGAAACAATTGCGATTGGAGTGTCTGCTCGTACTTCAGCTAAAGCAATTGAACGTTTAGCTAAAAATCTCTTTAGCCGACAAAATAAAATTAAGAAAGTGTTAGCAATAGAAATTCCAAAATGCCGAGCATTTATGCATCTAGATACAGTATTTACAATGGTCGATTATGACAAGTTTACAATTCATCCAGCCATTCAAGGGCCAAAAGGAAATATGAATATTTATATTTTAGAAAAAGGTACAGATGAGGAAACTCTTAAAATTACACATCGTACTTCTTTAATGGAAGCATTAAAAGAGGTATTAGGTTTAAGTGAATTAGTTCTTATTCCTTGTGGAGGAGGAGATGTAATTGCTTCCGCTCGTGAACAATGGAATGACGGTTCTAATACATTAGCAATTGCGCCAGGTGTAGTTGTTACATATGATCGCAACTATGTATCCAATACGTTATTACGGGAACATGGTATAGAAGTCATTGAGGTGCTAAGTTCGGAATTATCTCGTGGTCGTGGGGGTCCACGTTGCATGAGTATGCCGATTGTTCGTAAAGATATTTAGTATAAATAACGGAGAGAGTAGGGATGAAGTATGTTAATGACTAAACCAAATTTAAAAGGAAGAAGCTTTCTAGCAGAAAAAGATTTTACACAAGAAGAATTATTATATTTTCTAGATTTAGCAGCAGAATTAAAAGAGAAAAAGAAAAATGGTGTCCCACATCATTACTTAGAAGATAAAAATGTAGCACTCTTATTTGAAAAAACCTCTACTCGTACGCGATGTGCATTTACAGTAGCGTGTACAGATTTAGGTGCGAACCCTGAATATTTAGGAAAAGGTGATATTCAGCTTGGGAAAAAAGAATCCGTAGAGGATACAGCAAAAGTGTTAGGGCGCATGTTTGACGGAATTGAATTTCGTGGATTTAATCATGCAACTGTAGAATGTTTGGCACAAAATTCTGGTGTGCCTGTGTGGAATGGATTAACAGATATGTGGCATCCAACACAGACACTGGCAGATTTATTAACTATTAGGGAACATGTAGGTAAATTAGAAAATGTGAAACTCGTTTACGTTGGAGATGGACGAAATAATGTTGCTAATAGCTTACTAGTTGGCGGAGCAATCATGGGAATGGATGTACGTATTTGTACACCAGAATCTTTATGGCCAGAGCAAGAGGTAATTGACTTAGCAAAAAAATATAATGAACAGGTAATGGTAACAAGTAATGTGGAAGAAGCTGTTGCGAATGCAGATGTAATCTATACAGATGTATGGGTGTCTATGGGAGAAGAAGAAAAATTTGCTGAACGTGTCGAGTTATTGAAACCTTATCAAGTAAATATGAAAATGATTAAAGAAACAGGTAATGAAAACGTGATTTTCTTACATTGTTTACCTGCATTTCATGATGTTGAAACGATGTATGGTGAGGAAGTTTATGAGAAATATGGGTTGAAAGAAATGGAGGTAACTGACGAAGTATTCCGCAGTAAACATTCAAAAGTATTTGATCAGGCTGAAAATAGAATGCATACAATTAAAGCGGTTATGGCAGCGACTTTAGGAAACATGGAGTAAAGAAGAAAGGGAGTTCTCCTTTCTTCTTTCTCCTCCGTTAGACACTATCATTCACTATTGTTTTCGAATTGTTATTGCAATTAAAGAGAGGTGAGTGGAATGGGTGAAGATAAGAAATTAGGATTGTTTACTTTAACGGCTCTTGTAGTCGGTTCGATGATCGGTGGTGGAGCATTTAATTTAGCAAGTGATATGGCAAAAGGTGCTGGTGCCGGAGCCATTATTATAGGTTGGGTTATAACAGGAATTGGGATGATCGCGCTGGGATTATCATTTCAAAATTTAACTGTAAAGCGGCCAGATTTAGATGGTGGTATTTTTAGTTACGCAAAAGCAGGATTTGGTAATTTCATGGGTTTTAATAGTGCGTGGGGATATTGGCTATCTGCTTGGCTTGGTAATGTAGCTTACGGTACATTATTGTTTTCTTCATTAGGGTATTTCTTCCCGATTTTTGAAGGCGGTCAAAATGTAGCATCCATTATTGGTGCAAGCATATTATTATGGTGTGTCCACATGTTAATTTTACGTGGAGTTCAATCAGCGGCACTTGTGAATTTAGTAACTACAATTGCAAAATTAGTACCTGTATTTGTATTTATTGTTGTAGGAATCTTAGCGTTTCATATGGATACGTTCTTAGATGGATTTTGGGGGCAAACTGGTTCCTTTTCATGGGGAGCGGTTGGCAGCCAAGTTAAAAGTACAATGCTTGTAACTTTATGGGTGTTCATTGGAGTAGAAGGAGCTGTTGTTCTATCTAGTCGAGCAAAAAATAGAAGTGATGTAGGGAAAGCAACAGTTATTGGCTTAATTGGTACACTCATTATTTACATATTAATTACATTACTGTCTCTTGGGCTTATGCAGCAAGCAGATATTGCTAATTTGAAAAATCCGTCTATGGCTTATTTATTTGAAAGTGTTGTTGGAAAATGGGGTGCTATATTTATTAATCTAGGTTTAGTTATCTCAGTATTAGGTGCTTGGTTAGGTTGGACGTTGCTTGCTTCTGAAATTCCATATTTAGCAGCTAAAGATGGAGTATTTCCAAAATGGTTCGCAAAAGAAAATAAAAATAAGGCTCCAGTAAATTCATTATGGATAACAAATGGCTTAATTCAAACGTTCTTATTAACATTCGTCGTTTCTGCTCAGGCGTATAACTTTGCATTCTCTTTAGCATCTTCAGCTATTTTAATCCCATATGCTTTTTCAGCATTTTATCAATTGAAGCATAGTTTAAAATCTGAAGAAGCAGATCGAAATAAAAATATAATAATTGGCTTGATAGCAAGTATTTATGGTGTGTGGTTAGTTTATGCAGCCGGTTTAGATTATTTATTATTAACAATGATTTTATATGCGCCAGGTATTTATATTTTTTACAATGTTCAAAAGCAAAAGAGTTCGAAGAAAATATTTACTCGAGTGGAATTAGCATCATCGGTAGCAATTGGTGCTTTAGCATTTTTTGCGATTTATGGTTTAATTACAGGCAGTATTGCTTTATAAGTGCTGTGAAGACGAAATAAACTGGAGGGCTGAAATATGACACGAAGAAAAATTGTAGTTGCACTAGGGGGAAATGCGATACAGTCTGGAAAAGCTACTGCGGGAGCACAGCAAGAAGCGCTGGAAAAAACAGCAGAACAACTCGTGAAAATAATGGAAAATGATGTGGATATAGTAATTGCGCATGGAAACGGCCCACAAGTGGGGAATATTTTATTGCAGCAAAAAGCTGCAGAAACGGAAAAGACACCTGCAATGCCATTAGATACTTGTGGTGCAATGAGCCAAGGGATGATTGGGTATTGGATGGAAAATGCGATTGAAAAGGCATTGAAAAAACGGAATATAAAAAAAGACGTAGCAACGGTTATAACACGTGTTGTTGTAGATGAAAAAGATGAAGCATTTAAAAATCCGACTAAACCAATTGGTCCTTTTTATACAGAAGAAGAAGCAAGAAGATTAATGAAAGAAACAAAAGCAGTGTTTAAAGAGGATGCTGGTAGAGGATGGAGACGTGTTGTTCCATCACCGAAGCCTGTATGTATTCATGAACATAAAGTGATTAATTCTTTGGTCGAAGAGGGAAATATAGTGATAGCTGTTGGCGGTGGTGGAATTCCAGTAATTGATTCCGAAGAAGGCTTAAAAGGAACTGAAGCCGTTATCGATAAAGATTTCGCTGCGCAGAAATTAGCTGAATTAGTAGATGCTGATACGCTCGTAATTTTAACTGCAGTTGATCATGTGTATGTAAATTATAATCAACTGAATCAAAAGAAATTAGAGCATGTCACAGTGAATCAATTAGAAGAATACATTGAAGAAAAACAATTTGCTGCGGGAAGTATGCTTCCAAAAATTGAAGCTGCTATTAATTTTGTTAATACAGATCCAAAAAGAAAAACAATTATTACGTCTTTAGAAAAAGTATATGAAGCACTAGAAGAAAGGGCTGGTACTATTATTTCTAAACAGAATGTATGCATGTATGTTTAAATAATTATGTACGCTACTTATCTAGTAAAAAAAGAATGGAGTACTAACTTCATTCTTTTTATTTATTAATATTTTTGTAAGCATTGTTCATAAAGTTTTCATGATAAAATTCAAATATGCAAGTTAACTATGATAAAATTTAATTTGAATACGCTTTCTCGGTTTTTCGCTCCAACATACAGCAAGAGAGAGGGAGTCCTATGAATAGACGGAACGTAGTTAAAGATTTAAAGCAGTTTGAATTATTTGCTCATTTAACAGAAAAAAAATTGAAAGGTTTGACGGAGTTTGTCTATTGGCGAACTTATAAAAAGGGTCAATTTTTATTTTTAGAAGGGGATTCAAGAGAAAGAATTTACTTCATGTTAGATGGTTTTGTAAAGTTAGAGCGGGTGAATCAAAGTGGGAATTTATTATATGATGACTATGTAAAGCGGTATTCTATTTTTCCGTATAGCGGTATGTTTGCAGACAGAGGATATAATTATACAGCAGAAGCGATGACAGATGTAGAGGTATATTATATTCCGACAGTAATTTTCGAAGATATGGTGAAATCTAGTAGAACGCAATTAATGCACGTTGTTCAGCAATTATCATCGATATTAAAACTGAACGAAAATCGAGTGCAAAATATTACAATTCCTAATGCACAAGATCGGGTTATTCAAACATTAAATTATTTAATGCAGGATTTAGGAGAAAAGAGTGGTGAAACGGTTGTCATTTCATGTCCACTTACAACCATTGAAATATCGAAAATATCTGGTACGTCTCGAGAGACAGTGAGTGGCGTATTAAAACAATTAAAAAATGACAGTATAGTTACTATTTTGGATAAAAAAATTACAATACATAATCCAACATATTTTGAGGAAATTTCTATGTGAAAACTAAATATTGATTTTCTAATATACAGTGTATATTAATAAGGTCCTTTATATATTTATAAGGGATTTTTTTACGTCATCCTCTATAAACAGGTTGTATTATATGGTAATAATAGCTAAAATCGATAATAAAAAAGAAAAGGAAAGGGGAGAAAGAATGGTCCGAATCGAGTACGATCGATTAGTAGCTATTTGTTACAGCATAGGGGTTTTGTTATTATTAAAGCTTCCAAATGATAATGAATTAATTGGAGAAAAATTATTTAATGTCTATAAGGTTCCGGTACATACATATATTTATATGGATTATAAAGTTTCAAATATATTAATTCTTTCTTTCGTACTACATGTAATCGCATTTATATTATTTGTAAAATGGCTAGGGAAAAAAGAATCTAGTACATTTAGAAAAATGAATAAGATAAAAGTAGTAGGCATTAGTATTTTGATTTTAATGATGCCGTTTATTTTAAATAACATCCTCCAGACATTGAATAAAACATGGTACTACGCAGGAAAAACAGGGGTAGAAGCAATAGAATATAAAAAAGAAGATAGCCAGTGTAGAATGGAGAAAAATGGAGAGGATATCGAACAAAAGTGCACTGTTGTTTTAAAAAATTATCATAATCATTCACAAGCATTAAAAGTTGTTTTATATGATAATGGAAACGAGAATTCAAAAAGTTATCCGGTACCGAAACCAGTCTATTTACAAAAACATGAGACAAAGCAATTCGAATTTCAAATTCCTGCTGTTTATAGTAGTGGTATTGAAAAAGATAAAGTACCAAATATTAAATTATATTCATTGCATGAAAATAATGAGCAGTACAATTAATCTATAATTGAAAGTTCATGAGTAGGAGCAATAATTTGACACGGTATAGAAAATCAACTTGAATCATCCAACATGCTGCGAGGCAACGGCGTATTGGATGATTTTTTATGTTATCTCTTTTTTACGTATGAAAGGGTGGGATACTTTGTTGAAAACGAAAAACATTGCAAGGGTCATATATGGTTTTCACTTTACGCAACCTTTGAAAGTTAGGACCATAATAACTAGTTTGCCAATTTTTAATATCGATATCGGGCCAATTGACATAGTCACCTAGTGTATAAGGATCTAAGCTCTCTCGTAAATCTTTAACCCAGCGTATATTTCGATTTTCTTCATCATCACATTTCCAAGAGGTAATGTATTCTTGAGCAATAATTGCTTTGCGATGGAAATAAGCTGTTTCAGTAGGCGGAATATTTTCAACAGCACCTACGAGTGATTGGTGCCAAATACTCGCATCTTTATTTGGTGCATGAGAAAGAAAATGTTGCATGATTTGAATTCCTTTAAGAGGAATAGGTTTATATACGTAGGAACCGGAGCGCTTGAAGTTTTCAGGGATGTTACCACTGTTGAAAAATTCAACAGCCTTTATATAAGGAACTTCATCTATAAAGGGAGAGGGGGTACCAGTTTCAAGAAGAGGAGATAATAAGGAATGGAGTTCAGAGGGAGAGCCAACAAACTCACCTTGTGCTTCAATTTTGTTTTGTTGCTTTGTGAATAATTCAATTGATGAAGTGAGACGTTCGTCTATATAAGGCGCCCAGTTTTGCCAAGCTTGAAATGCAGCGATAAAATCTTTCCATTCCCACGTAAGTGAGAAGATTGATACATTTTTTATAGGGTGTACTCGAAAAGTTAAAGAAGTAATAATTCCGAAGTTTCCACCACCACCACCGCGGCACGCCCAAAATAAGTTATGGTTTTCATGTTCGTTTGCACGAATGATTTTTGCTCCAAATTTACCACACGCTTGTACCATTTCAACTTCTACTAATTGATCACATGTTAATCCAAATAAGCGTGAAAGCATACCGATGCCACCGCCAAGTGTTAATCCAACAATTCCAACGCTTGCACTTGTACCAGCTGGTATTGTCACACCATACTTCCAGAGCTCTTTATAAACAGTGCCAAGGTTTGCACCAGCTTCAATTGTTGCTGTTAATTTATCCGTATTAACAGTAATACGATGCATTTCACTCACGTCAATAATAAGTCCTCTATTTAAAAGAGAAAAATTTTCATAGCTATGACGTCCGCTTCTTAAGCGAAATGGTACATGATGTTCGCGTGCCCATTTTAAGGCGTTACACACATCATTTTTATTTTGGCAAAAAACAATAATACAAGGGAGTTTTGGAATACTTAAATTTAAATTCATTCGGGCTACGTCATAGTTAGGATCTGAGGGCACAACGATACGACCTGTTAATTTTACTTGTTTCAATTTAACACTCCTTTCTAAAAAATCAGAGCTTTGTATTAATGTATGAAAAGTGTATGTAACGTGCGTGGACAAGAGGAGGTACAGAATGAGATTTGCTTTAGTGAGAAATAAATAAAGCATAAGAATAAGGAATCTACATAGAGTTCAATGAAAACAGTTGCAAACTATTCATATTTTGTTATGATAGTGTTACGAAAACGTTTGCATAAATTTTCCGATGGGATGCAAAAGGAGAGAATTATTATGAATAAGACATGGTGGAAAGAAGCGGTTGCTTATCAAATTTATCCACGTAGCTTTATGGATTCAAATGGTGATGGTATTGGAGATTTACAAGGTATTATCGCAAAACTGGATTATTTAAAAGATCTAGGTATAGATGTAATTTGGATTTGCCCAATGTATAAGTCACCTAATGATGATAATGGTTATGATATTAGTGATTATCAAGATATTATGGATGAGTTTGGTACAATGGCAGATTTTGATGCTTTACTAGATGAAGTTCATAAGCGTGATATGAAGCTTATTATTGATTTAGTTATTAATCATACGAGTGATGAACATCCATGGTTTATTGAATCTCGTTCATCTAAAGACAATCCGAAGCGTGATTGGTATATTTGGCAGGATGGTAAAGATGGCGTAGAACCAAACAACTGGGAAAGTATTTTTAATGGTTCGGCATGGGAATATGATGAAGTAACAGGACAATATTATTTACATTTATTCTCGCGTAAACAACCAGATTTGAACTGGGAGAATAAAGAAGTTCGCGAAGTATTATATGATACGGTTAATTGGTGGCTGGATAAAGGAATTGATGGTTTCCGTGTTGATGCGATCAGCCATATTAAAAAAGAAGATGGCTTCAAGGATATGCCAAATCCAAAAGAATTAAAATATGTACCATCTTTTGATAAGCATATGAATGTGGATGGTATTCAACCTTTATTAGAAGAGTTAAAAGAAAATACATTTTCTAAGTACGACATTATGACTGTTGGTGAAGCAAATGGCGTTAAGATTGAAGATGCTGAGCTTTGGGTTGGAGAAGAGCAAGGTAAATTCAATATGGTATTCCAGTTTGAACATTTAAGCTTATGGGATGCAGAAAAGAAGAAAGATCTTGATGTTGTAGGATTGAAAAAGGTATTAACGAAATGGCAAAAAGGGTTAGAAAATAAAGGGTGGAATGCTTTATACATCGAGAATCACGATAAGCCACGTATCGTTTCAACGTGGGGAGATGATAAACAATTTTGGCGTGAAAGTGCAACAGCTCTAGGAGCGATGTATTTCTTTATGCATGGTACACCGTTTATTTATCAAGGACAAGAAATTGGTATGACAAATGTTCAATTCCCAAATATTGAAGATTATGATGATGTGGCAATTAAAAACTTATATCGTGAGAAAATTGCAGAAGGAGTATCACATCAAGATATGATGGAAATTATATGGGCTTCTTGCCGTGATAATTCACGTACACCTATGCAGTGGAACGATGAGATGAATGCAGGCTTTACAATAGGTGCACCTTGGTTTGGTATGAATCCGAACTACAAAGAAATTAATGTTGAGAAGCAAAAGAATGAAGAAAACTCTATTTTCAATTTCTATAAAAAAATGATTGCCTTGAAAAAAGAGCACGATGTATTGAACTACGGTACGTACGATTTACTTTTAGAAGATGATACGCAAATTTATGCATATACTCGTACATTAAACGATGAAAAAATCGTTGTAATTAGTAATATCTCAAAAGAGGAAGCTGTGTATAATGAGAGTTCATTCGCACTAGAACGCAAACGTTTGCTCTTAAATAACTATGAAGTTGCGGAACATGAACAAGTAACTTCAATCACGTTAAAACCTTATGAAACAAGGGTTTATCGCATTTCATAATAAAAAAGGGTGCTCCTGGAGCATCTTTTTTTATGAAAAAAAATAAATTTCTATTGCAAAGTGAAAACGCTTTTATTAAAATAGATTTATGAAAACGGTTGCGTAAAGAGATGAAAATAAAGTTCTGTAAGGAATCGTTTTCACAAAAGAAACAGAAATTATAATTTAAATCGTTATGTTGTTATAAATAAAGGGGAGGAAGAACAGATGAAAATTACGTCTTTTGATTTTTGGCAAAAGTTCGGGAAAGCATTATTAGTTGTTGTAGCTGTAATGCCAGCAGCTGGTTTAATGATTTCTATCGGTAAGTTAATTGGGATGTCTGCTGGGGATATTAACGCAGTTCATACAATTGCTCGCGTAATGGAAGACATCGGTTGGGCAATCATTACGAATCTACACATCTTATTCGCAGTAGCGATTGGGGGATCTTGGGCGAAAGATCGCGCAGGTGGTGCATTTGCAGCACTATTAGCATTCGTCTTAACAAACAGAATTACAGGAGCTATATTTGGCGTAAATACTGAAATGTTAGCGGATTCAAAAGCGACAGTGTCTTCAGTATTAGCAGGAGATTTACTTGTAAAAGATTACTTCACTTCTGTACTTGGTGCACCAGCATTAAACATGGGAGTTTTTGTAGGGATTATCACAGGTTTCTTAGGAGCTACTTTATATAACAAATATTATAACTATAACAAACTGCCACAGGCATTAGCATTCTTTAACGGAAAACGATTCGTACCATTCGTTGTAATTGTTTGGTCTACAGTCACTGCAATTGTATTATCACTTTTATGGCCATTCATCCAAAGTGGATTAAATGAATTTGGTCGCTGGATTGCAGCTTCAAAGGATAGTGCGCCAGTTGTTGCACCATTTGTATACGGAACGTTAGAGCGTTTATTATTACCATTTGGATTACATCATATGTTAACGATTCCGATGAACTACACAGAGCTAGGTGGAACATATACAATGTTAACTGGCTCAAAAGTTGGACAAGTTGTAGCAGGACAAGATCCATTATGGCTTGCATGGATTACAGACTTAAATAACTTATTAGCAAGTGGAGATACGAAAGCATATAACGACTTATTAAATAACGTTGTACCAGCTCGTTTCAAAGCCGGACAAGTTATTGGTTCATCAGCAGCTTTAATGGGTATCGCATTCGCGATGTTCCGTAACGTAGATAAAGATAAGCGTGCAAAATATAAACCAATGTTCTTATCAGCTGCATTAGCAGTATTCTTAACAGGTGTTACAGAACCGATTGAATTCATGTTTATGTTTATTGCACCAGTATTATATGTTGTATACGCAATTACAACAGGTCTTGCATTCGCATTAGCAGATGTAATTCATTTACGTGTTCATGCATTCGGATTTATTGAGTTAATTACTCGTACACCAATGATGGTTAACGCAGGTTTAACAAGAGACTTAATCAACTTTGTTATTGTTTCATTGGTGTTCTTCGGTCTTAACTTTACATTATTCAATTTCTTAATTAAAAAATTCAATTTACCAACACCAGGACGTGCAGGTAACTATATTGATAATGAAGACGAGTCATCAGAAGGAACAGGAAATGTACAAGATGGTTCATTAGCAACAAAAGTTATTGATTTATTAGGTGGAAAAGATAATATTGCTGACGTAGATGCTTGTATGACACGTTTACGTGTAACAGTAAAAGATTTAGATGTTGTTGCGCCAGAAGCACAGTGGAAACAAAATGGTGCTTTAGGACTTATTGTAAAAGATAAAGGGGTACAAGCAGTATATGGCCCGAAAGCTGACGTATTAAAGTCAGACATTCAAGATATGTTAGGTGCGTAATAATATGAAATTGCTAACTTTAAATTGTCACTCTTGGCAAGAAGAGAATCAAATGGAAAAGATAAAATATCTTGCTAAAGTCATTCAAGAAGAAGAGTATGATGTCATCGCATTGCAAGAAGTAAGTCAGTCGATACAGGCTGGAAATGTATGCGGTAACAAGAAAGAAGATAATTTTGGACTTTTACTATTAGAAGAGTTAAAAGCGTTATATGTAAAAGATTACAATATTACTTGGGATTTCTCTCATATTGGTTATGATGTGTACGAAGAAGGATTAGCGATTATAACAAAGCATACTATTATAAAAGAAGATACGTTCTTTGTATCAGAAAACAAAGATACAACGTATTGGAAAACACGCAAAATTGTAAGTGCAACAATTGCTTATAATGGTAAGAATATAACGTTTTACTCTTGCCATCTCGGTTGGTGGAATGATGAAGAAGAGTCATTTAAAGGTCAAGTTGATCGTTTGATGGAGCGGGTAAATAGCAATGAACTTTCCTTTTTAATGGGTGATTTTAATAACAATGCTCGTTTGGAAGGCGAGGGTTATGAGTATATGATGCAAAAAGGTTTGTATGACACATATGAACTAGCAATAGAGAAGGATGAAGGAACAACTGTCCAAGGCGAAATTGCTGGTTGGGATGAAAATAAACATAATTTGCGAATCGATTTAATACTGTGTAACCAAAATAAAACTGTTCGTTCTTCAAAAGTTATTTTTAATGCTACAAACCGAAACGTAATTTCAGATCATTTCGGTGTAGAAGTTCAATTAGATATATAATAGAAGAAATCCTCACAGATAATAAAAATCTGTGAGGATTTTTTTAGAAATACAAGTATTTCCAAGAGAAAATACTTGTATTTTTTATGACATTTCCTATATATTTGTTGTTACTGAATGTAAAACCGATTCGGTCATTTTGTATTCATGTTTTTACTTACTTCGTTATATAATAAAGTAAGTGAAATATTTAATATGGAAAATAGTGCATTTTCGTTTAATCCACGATGTAGAAAGTGATATAATTGCAAAATGTGTGCATCATTTTCTAAAGAAGGAAAAATATATAATTAGGTGATAACTTATATGAAACAAATTTGGCGTATTTACAAAACAGATTTACGGAATGTGGCCAAACATTGGGCTGCAATTGTTATTGTATTAGGTTTGATGGTTCTACCATCGTTATATGCATGGTTTAACATTAAAGCTTCTTGGGATCCTTACGGAAATACGAAAGGAATTCAGATTGCAGTTTCTAACCAAGATGCTGGGACAAATTTAAGAGGAAAAGATATTAACATTGGGGAAGAAATTGTAGATTCACTTAAGAAAGACAAAAATTTTGGGTGGAAGTTTGTTGATGAAAAGCAAGCAATTTATGGAGTAGAGCATGGAGATTATTCTGCAAGTATTACTATCCCAAAAGATTTTTCGGAAAAGATTGCAACAGTCTTGAATGAAAATCCAGAGAAACCGGAAATTGATTATTACGTAAATGAAAAGGTGAATGCCATTGCACCGAAGATTACAGCTAAAGGTGCATCGGGTCTTACAGAAGAGATTAGTAAAAACTTTGTTAAAACAGCAAACGGTGAGATTTTTAAAATCTTCAATGAACTTGGAATCGATTTAGAAACTAACTTACCGAGTATCGAGAAAGTAAAAGATCTTGTATTTAAATTAGAAGCTCAGTTCCCAGAAATGAATACACTTATGGATAAGGCGTTAGATGATGCGACTCAAGCCGAAGATATTGTAAAAATAGCACAAAAAGATTTACCTGTTGTAGAGAGTGTAATAAATGATGGGCAAGAAGCGTTGGCAAATTTAGATAAGTTCTTTGCGAACCAAGATCAAACGTTGAAAAACGCTCCAGGAACGATAAGAAATGATTTAGTAGTAGCAAAAGGCGTTATGGATAGTGCAGCTGCATTTACTGACTTTTTAATGAATCCAGGTGTAGACTTAAGTATTCCAGATTTGTCTGGAATGAATGGATTACCTGAATTCCCTGCAAGACCAGATCTCTCTAAGTTGAACAGTGATGGTTATAAGAGCATAGCGCAAAATATTAATCAAACAGTCAATAATGTTTTAAGTTCAGCCCGTGCAGGAACAGCGTATGGGAAAAGTGTTGTAAATGGATTGCAAAATGGAAAATTTGATCCAGAACAAGCAAAGAAAGATTTAAATGCTGTATCAGATCAATTACAAGCTCGCACAGATGGCATTGCGTATCTTATTAATTTCTTTACTGAACTTCAGAAATCCGTGACGACTGATTTTGGTAAAAACTTTTTCCAAGGACGAGTGGATCACTTAACTAAGCTTAAAGATGGTATGGAAAATGCGAATAACGGAATTAAAGATGTTGTAAATGCTATCGGTACAGGACAAGAAGTAAAGAAAGATGTAATAGATGTAGCAAATCAAAAATTAGATGCAGCAAATGCATTAATTGATCAAGCTGAAAAAGATTACAATGAAACATTTGTAGCAGATTATCAAAAAGCAGTTAGTACAGTAGATCAAGCTAAAGTAGATGCGAATGCAGCATATGATAATGCGAAAGCAGATTACGATAAAGCGAAAAATGGCCTTGAAGGTGCAAAAGCAGATTTACAAAAGGCAAAAGAAGATATAGAAAACAAAGGTATTAACGGTTTAGATTCAACAAAAGTAGCTTTAAACAGCTTAAATGGTCAATTCCAATCTGGCATCGGCTTAATTAACGATATGATTCCAGTTCTAGAAAGTACAAATAAGGTTTTAGCAGATGTGAATAGTGACAAAAACCTTAATAATGGAATTGCAAAGTTAAATAAAGCGAAAAGTAGTTTACAAAAAGGTGTAGACGCAACGAATAAGGGAATTACCCTTATTAACAATGGACAGAAGCCTACAAAAGATGTAATTGAAAGTATTAATAACGCTGCGAAAGACGGGTCAGCTCAATTAACAGATGTATTATCGACGTATGATTCAGAAATTGTACCAGGCTTCAATACAGCTATCGCTCGTACAAAAGAGATGTCGAAAAATACAACTCAAATTTTAAATGATGCAGACAAAAAGCTTCCAGATGTGAAGAAGTTACTAGAAGATTCATCAAAAGGCTTAGTAGACGGTAGAAAGAAATTAGCAGATATTAAAGCTGAAATGCCAGCTACTGAGAAAAAGATTAAAGAATTAGCAGATAAAATTCGTGATTTTGAATCAGAAGAGGATATAAAAGACATCATACGCTTATTGAAAAATGATGTTGAAAAGCAAAGTGATTACTTTGCGAATCCAGTAAATTTAAAAGAGAATAAATTATTTGCAATGCCGAACTACGGTTCAGCGATGTCACCATTCTATACGGTGCTTGCATTATGGGTAGGCGCGTTGTTAATGGTTTCATTATTAACGGTAGAAGTACATGAAGAGGGTGCAAATTATAAGAGCCATGAAATATACTTCGGACGTTTACTAACATTCTTAACGATAGGTCTTTCACAGGCATTTATCGTATCGATGGGGGATATATTCCTACTCGGTACGTACGTAGTCGATAAATTCTGGTTTGTGTTATTTAGTTTATTTATTGGAGGAGTATTTGTTTGTATCGTGTACTCACTTGTTTCTATTTTCGGAAACGTTGGGAAATCGATGGCAATTATTTTACTTGTACTGCAAGTAGCAGGATCGGGTGGTACGTTCCCAATTGAAATGACACCACCGTTCTTCCAAATGATTTATCCATTCTTGCCATTCACGTACGCAATTAGCGCAATTCGTGAAACTGTAGGTGGAATGCTTTGGGATATAGTAACTAGAGATTTACTCGTGCTAACTGCTTTTGTAGTTATTATAGTTGTGGCGGCATTAGTACTGAAAAAGCCAATTAACAAATCAAGTGAAAAGTTTGTTGAGAACGCAAAAGGAAGTAAAATTATTCATTAAAAATAAAAGGATCCTACCGAGAGTGGTAGGATCCTTTTCGTTTACTCAAATTTTAAGTTATTTATTGGTTCTTCTTCTTTTTATTGGTGAACATCTCTTATATAAAATAATTTCTCTCTATACTGTGCTTCAGATTTACTGTGACACCTCAAAGTAATAGGAGGTTGATAGTGCTGCGGTCTAAACAAGATTTCCTTTTTCATACTGATCGCACATCTCCTGTAGGGTGATAGTATCATTGTGTTCAAGATGTAAAGGTTCATTGTACATGTGTTATATTTTTGGCACCAGAACCATTAGTCTTCCCATTTCACTAGATTGGGATTAGGATCTAATATAGAGTCATATTGTTCCTTCCATCCATATATGGCATCAGGATCTAGCTTTTTATAGCGATTATATTTCTTTTTGCGGTCATTTTCTTGAGCCCATCCATAATGTTTTATTCTGGATGAATGACATATATAAGGAAAATGCGAAATGGTATTGGGAAATCTTCCGCAATGTAAAGGGATATTGTTCCAACTATACGTTAATTCATCACGATATCTTATTAAAAATGGACGATAATAATGATGAGCTTTCCAGTAATCGTCATCTCTATAGTGGGTCTCTGACCACATATCATATAGTCGAAAGTAAACCGCATCATAGTGACTATGAGTTAAGATATTTCCTATTTCTTGTTCGAAATTAGGTTCGAAAATTTCGTCTGCATCTAAATTTAAAATCCATTCAGGTTTCAATTTTACAGCTTCTTCCCATTGTTTTTGACGAAGCTGTACCTCATTTGTAAACAGAGAATTTTTATTTTCTATAAGTGTATAGGGAGTATTTTTTAATAGTTTTTTACATAATTCTACTGTTCCATCTGTACTTGCATCGTCAATAATCACCACATGGTCTACAAATGGCAAGTGATGTTCTAATGCTCTCTGCAGATAACGATTTTCTTCATTTTTAACCACCATACTTAGAAGAAGTCTAGGTTTTGTAATCACTTGAATCTCCTCTTTCCGTTTTAGTTCATATTTCTTCTGTTACTGTTCAAAGGACTTAATAAGCTGTAGCATATTTATCTATGTTTTTCTACGATTAGTATAGATATTCCAAGGTTACTTACACCTATAATATGTATGTGGTTCGGAATGTTAACTAAAGTCTTTTTTTCAAAAGGTCATATTAATATGCCTTCCAGGTCTTTAACAAATATATATAAACTGCTAAAAAGCAATGACATTATATTTGTTCATATCTAGAATTTGCTGGAATGTATCATTTTTCGACAGAATACTTTTTCTTTAAAAATATTGAATTGTGAAACGCCCATTTTAAGTGAGGTAGTGATACGATTCGTGATCTAATCCATCCGATTATAAATGATTGTTCTCTGTTTTGAATGTACTCATTTCTTTGAAGGATATTGTTAGCTGTAACCTAATTTATAGGTTATTTTCTGCATCAGAACCATATACATTATAAAAAACAATGATTTATTGTGATAACAAGGAGGATTACAATGAAAAAAAGAATAATAATTGGAAGCCCCATTCATCAATCCCCTTTTATTTTGGATGAATTTCTCTTTTCATTAACAAAATTAAATACGGAAAATTTTGTTGTGCATTATATCTTTTTTGATGACAACGAGGACCAAGCTTCCAAAAACCTATTGGATCAATTTTATAGAAATAATACAGACGTTACTATTTTACGAGACCAAAATCTCCCCCCAGAATCTTATTATAAGGATGAAAATACTCATTATTGGCCCGTAAATCAAGTTTGGAAAGTAGCTGAAATGAAGGATAAAATCATTGATTATGCAAAAGAAAATCAGTATGATTATTTATTTTTAGTCGATTCTGATTTGGTTCTTCATCCAAACACTTTACAACAATTGATTGAATCAAAAAAGGACATTATTTCAAATATTTTTTGGACTAAATGGGTAGCTAATGGTATAGAAATGCCGCAAGTGTGGATGACGGATGTATACACTTTTTATAAAAACGAGGGGAAAACAACATTAACTCCAGAAGAAGAAATAGCAAAAAACGAAGAATTTTTGAATATGTTAAGACAGCCAGGAATATATAAAGTAGGTGGACTTGGAGCGTGCACTTTAATTAGCCAAAAAGCAATACAAACTGGAGTGTGTTTCAAAGAAATTCCTAATGTATCATTTTGGGGAGAAGATCGGCATTTTTGCATACGTGCCATGGCCATAGGATTAGAATTATATGTGGATACACATTATCCAGCGTATCATATTTACCGTCAATCGGATTTAAGTGGATTGAAAAACTATAAGGAAAATAACGGATTGACTGTGAGAAAAGAATGATGATTTCATCTAATGTTTTCTCTAATCATGCTTGGATGTTTGATGTATCGACTCCGGTTAAGAAGCGGTTTAAGACAGTCGCGGATTGAAGCATTGAATATAAAATATTATTTATAAATGGATTAAGTGTTATTCAAAACAGCAAGTGGTAGTTACTCCAAAACAGTTTAATGAGGTTTATAGAGAGAATGAGAAATTGAAACAAGAAGTAGGGATTCTTAAACAAGCTATGCCAAATAGAAGGGCTTCTTTACTTTTCTTCCTGAAAACTGTGGTATATTAAACGGTATATAGTTAGTAAAGGAGTTTGAATAAATGGCAAAGAGTGTAGTAATTGCTGAGAAACCATCAGTTGCACGTGATATAGCAAAAGTATTAAAGTGTACAAAAAAAGGTAATGGATTTTTAGAAGGTGACAAATACATTGTGACTTGGGCTCTTGGGCATTTAGTGACGCTTGCAGATCCTGAGACTTATGATAATAAGTATAAAACATGGAATCTTGAAGATCTTCCAATGCTTCCAGAACGTATGAAATTAGTTGTTATAAAACAAACGGGAAAACAGTTTAATGCTGTAAAACATCAACTTAGCCGAAATGATGTTAATGAGGTGATTGTGGCTACTGATGCAGGAAGAGAGGGTGAATTAGTAGCACGTTGGATAATTGAAAAAGCAAGAATAAATAAACCAATTAAGCGTTTATGGATTTCTTCTGTAACAGACAAAGCAATTAAGGACGGTTTTAACAATTTAAAACCAGGTAAAGCATATGAGAATTTATACGCTTCAGCTGTCGCACGTTCCGAAGCTGACTGGTATATCGGTCTTAACGCGACTCGTGCTTTAACAACTCGCTTTAATGCTCAGCTGAATTGTGGTCGTGTACAAACACCTACTGTCGCTATGATCGCTAGTCGTGAAGATGAAATTAAGAACTTCAAAGCTCAAACTTACTACGGCATCGAAGCGCAAACAACGAATCAATTAAAACTAACTTGGCAAGATGCAAACGGTAATAGCCGTAGTTTTAATAAAGAAAAAATTGATGGTATTGTAAAGAATCTAGATAAACAACATGCTATTGTTACGGAAATCGATAAAAAGCCGAAGAAGTCATTCTCTCCTGGTCTTTACGATTTAACTGAATTACAACGTGATGCAAATAAAAAGTTTGGTTACTCTGCTAAAGAAACGTTAAACATTATGCAGAAGTTATATGAACAACATAAAGTGCTAACATATCCTCGTACAGATTCACGTTACATTTCATCCGATATCGTCGGAACACTTCCAGAACGTTTAAAAGCATGTGGCGTCGGAGAATACCGTTCTTTAGCACATAAAGTACTACAAAAGCCTATCAAGCCTAATAAATCATATGTTGATGATAGTAAAGTAAGCGATCATCACGCAATTATTCCGACAGAAGGATATGTTAACTTCTCAGCCTTCACAGATAAAGAACGTAAAATTTATGATTTAGTTGTAAAACGTTTCCTAGCAGTGTTATTCCCAGCATTCGAATATGAGCAACTAACGTTACGCACAAAAGTTAGTAATGAAACGTTCATTGCACGAGGAAAAACAATTCTACATGCCGGTTGGAAAGAAGTATATGAAAATCGCTTTGAAGAAGATGATGTAACGGATGACGTAAAAGAGCAGCTTCTACCTCACATTGAAAAGGGCGATACATTAAGTGTAAAGCTACTTATGCAAACATCAGGTCAAACAAAGCCACCTGCACGATTTAACGAAGCGACTTTACTTTCAGCGATGGAGAATCCTACAAAATATATGGATACGCACAATAAACAACTTGCTGATACATTAAAATCGACTGGCGGATTAGGTACTGTAGCGACACGTGCAGATATTATCGACAAGCTATTCAATTCATTCTTAATTGAAAAACGTGGTAAAGATATTCATATTACTTCAAAAGGTCGTCAGTTACTTGATTTAGTACCAGAAGAATTAAAATCTCCTACATTAACTGGTGAATGGGAACAAAAGCTTGAGGCTATCGCAAAAGGTAAATTGAAAAAAGAAGTATTCATTTCTGAAATGAAGAACTATACGAAAGAAATTGTTTCTGAAATTAAATCGAGTGATAAAAAATATAAACATGACAACATTTCAACGAAGTCTTGTCCAGACTGCGGTAAACCGATGCTAGAAGTAAACGGTAAAAAAGGCAAAATGCTCGTATGCCAAGATCGTGAATGTGGTCACCGTAAAAATGTATCCCGTACTACAAACGCGCGCTGCCCGCAATGTAAAAAGAAATTAGAATTACGTGGTGAAGGTGCAGGCCAAATTTTCGCATGTAAATGTGGCTATCGTGAGAAATTATCAACATTCCAAGAGCGACGTAAAAAAGAATCAGGTAACAAGGCTGATAAGCGTGACGTTCAAAAATATATGAAACAACAGAATAAAGAAGAAGAACCATTAAATAACCCATTCGCAGAAGCATTAAAGAAATTAAAATTTGATTAAATAAAAAGAATTGTCCTTCTAAAGTTTTGATGGGCAATTCTTTTTTATTGTATACAATTTAAATTAACAAATATGGAAAGGTAAAGAACTTGTTATTTTATTAGAATAAGAGTAGACTTTGAAATAGATGAATAATAAACACATGGGAGTTTGTGGATGCAAACTGAGAGTATGACTATTAATCCGTCATTGACCATTTGAACCTGTTGGATAATGCCAGCGTAGGGAGAGTGTAAAAGCACATATTCAGACACTTTGCGTACGCAAAGTGTCTTTTTGTGTATCTCCCACCATTATAGTTAGGAGATGAAAAAAATGAATGTACAAGAAATTAGTAAAGTAGTGGATTTAGTAAGAGAGTCTAATCCGCTCGTTCATAATATTACAAATGTTGTTGTCACAAATTTTACGGCGAACGGTTTGTTAGCGTTAGGGGCATCGCCTGTAATGGCGTATGCAAAAGAAGAAGTAGCAGAAATGGCTAGTATTGCTGGAGCTCTTGTTTTAAATATGGGAACACTTCGTCCTGAAGAAGTAGAAGCGATGTTACTTGCGGGTAAATCAGCAAATGTGAACAATGTACCAGTACTGTTTGATCCAGTTGGCGCAGGAGCAACGTCGTATCGAACAGAAGTTGCGAGACATATTCCAGCTGAAATCGATTTAGCTGTTATCCGCGGAAATGCAGCTGAAATAGCTAACGTTATTAATGAGAGATGGGAAATTAAAGGGGTCGACGCTGGTACTGGAAATGGCAATGTTGTAAGTATTGCAAAGCAGGCAGCAGACGAATTGAATACAGTGGCGATTATTACTGGAAAAGAAGATGTTGTTACAGATGGAGAGAAAACTGTTCTTATTCGAAATGGCCATCCCATCTTAACGAAAGTTACGGGAACAGGGTGTTTACTAACTTCTGTAATAGGAGCTTTTACAGCGGTAGAAAAAGATTATGTAAAGGCAGCCGCGGCAGCATTAACATTTTATGGAGTAGCAGCGGAACTAGCAGCTGCTAAAACAGTAGAAAAAGGACCTGGTAGTTTCCAAATTGAATTTTTAAATCAGTTAGCAAATACAACTTCTGATGATATTGAGAAATATGGAAAGATTGAGGAACTAGAGTAAGAGGGAGTGAAAGAAATGGCACGCATTGAAATAGATAAAATGTCAAAGCTATTGCAAGTGTATTTTATTATGGGAAGTAATAACTGCATAAAAGATCCGTTAGCTGTATTGAAAGAAGCGTTAGATGGCGGAGTGACACTTTTCCAGTTTCGTGAAAAGGGAGAAGGAGCTTTAACGGGCGAGAAACGTTTACAGTTTGCCAAAGAGGTGCAAGCACTTTGCAAGGAGTATGGTGTACCGTTTATTGTAAATGACGATGTTGAATTAGCCATTGAACTAGATGCAGATGGTGTTCACGTTGGACAGGATGATGAAGGAATTACTTCTGTTCGTGAAAAAATGGGTGATAAAATTATCGGTGTATCTACACATACAATTGAAGAAGCACGCTGGGCAATTGAAAATGGAGCTGACTATTTAGGCGTTGGACCTATTTTCCCAACGAGTACAAAAAAAGACACGAAAGCTGTTCAAGGAACGAAAGGATTAGCTCATTTTAGAGAACAAGGAATTATGATACCGATTGTCGGTATTGGTGGGATTACGATTGAAAATACTGCTTCTGTTATAGAAGCAGGTGCGGATGGTGTCTCTATTATTTCTGCGATTAGCTTAGCGGAATCTCCTTATGAAAGTACGAAGGAGCTAGTAAAGGAAGTAAGGAAGAGTTTGTAGAGTTGCAAAGCGAGTTGTTTCGTTTATTTAAACAAACGTTTGATTAAATAAGCACAAACCTTTTTAAATATAGGTTTGTGCTTTTTATTTAAAACATAATGGAAATTAAGAGCATTCCAATTCCGATAGAAGTAAAGGTTGCGATTAGGCCAGGAATCATAAAACTATGATTTAGTACATATTTCCCGATGCCTGTTGTACCAGTACGGTCAAAGTTAATGGCAGCAACGATTGTTCCGTAGTTTGGAATGAAGAAGTATCCATTTACTGCAGGGAACATTGCAATTAGTAATGCTGGTGGAATACCAAGAGATAGTCCAAGTGGCATTAAAGCACGAACTGTTGCTGCTTGGCTATACAGTAAAATAGATAAAATGAATAATGCGATAGCAAATAGCCATGGTGCACTTGTTACTAAATGCTGAATAGATCCTTGAATCATATTTAAGTTTCCGTTAAAGAAAGTATCTCCCATCCAAGCGATACCGAAAATAGCAACAACTGCTGTTGCCCCCGCTTTAAAGACGTTACCAGACACAATGCTTTCTACATTTGGTTTACAGAAAATAATAATAAGAGCTGCGATAGTTAACATAACCATTTCAATTGTGTTTGGCATAGAAAGGCGAACTAACTTCCCGTCAACCATCCATCCCGGACGAAGTGCTTCAAAGGAACCAAGAAGTACAACAAGGAAAGTTCCTACTAGGAAAAGGATAACGGATAATTTAGCACCTTGTACACCGACAAATTCTTTTTTCTCCTCTAGTTTAGAAATCATGCCTTCTTTTAATCGTTTTAAGTATTCAGGGTCTTCATTTAGTTCTTTCCCCATTTTACTAGCAACGAATGCAGCTACCATACAAGCGATGAAAGTAGAAGGGATACTTACTTTTAAAATATCTAATAAAGTGATTTTATAGTCAGCTAACATTGCTAAAAGAGCAACTGTGGCAGCTGAAATGGGACTAGCTGTAATGGCTTGTTGAGAAGCGATTACGGCAATTGACATTGGTCGCTCGGGTCTAATTCCTGATTCACGAGAGACTTCTGCGATAACAGGAAGTACAGAATAGGCAACATGACCAGTGCCAGCACATAGTGTGAATAAATAAGTAACAATTGGAGCAAAAAAAGTAATACGCTTTGGATTTTTTCGTAATGCTTTTTCAGCTAGATGAACAAGATAGTCCATTCCTCCAGCAGCTTGCAAAGCACCGGCAGCGGTAATTACTGCTAAAATCATAAGCATTACATCGATAGGAGGAGCGGTTGGTTGTAAGTGGAAGACAAAAACAAGTATTGCCATACCAACGCCACCCATTACTCCTAAACCAACTCCGCCTAGACGTGCACCAATAAAAATACAGAGTAATAAGGTAAGAAATTGTAGCCAAAACATGATAAACTACCTCCGAAGTCCATAAGTTAAGATATATTCGAATAGTTTAATTTGAAAGAAAATTAAATGAATATCCGAAAAACTCTCGATTTTTCTACATTTTTTATTATATAACACAAAAAAAGTAACATTCATGCATTTTTTGAAATTATTTCGAAAAAATAATACATTAGAACCCTACATTTATATCTCTAAATAAGTAGACATTTTAATCTGTATGTTGTAATCTTTGAAAGAGAATAATTTAATTCTCATAGAACTCCCATATCGTTCAACTCGTTCAGCGAGAAAGGCAAACTTATGGAAACATGAGGACGCAAAACTACAGGGGCTAAGGTCGAAAGGCTATGCTAGCCAGTTACCGGACGGATAGGGTTGGTCTTGACCAATGCGTTTTTCATTGGTCTTTTTTTTATTTGTAAACAATTGAGAAATGTTATCAGTTATTAAGTGTTTATATTTTGATAGTTTTACTTGATATTAAGTTAATTAAGAAAGGTGATGTTAATGAAAAAATATTGGCATAAGTTATCTTTTCTTCAAAAAAATGTATTGTTAACGGTGTTAGTTATTTTGACGCTTGTTGGTACTATGGGAGCGTTAAGTTTTAACATGTTTCAAAATAGTATGATGTCTATATTTGAAAGGCATTCTTTTGAAACAGGAGATACGGTATTACATAAATTAGACGAAGAGATAGTGAGAGATGTTGCAAAAGACCCAGCGGCAGAAAGAGAAAAGAGAGAGAAGTTAACAGAGAAATTAGATGAATCAACGGAAGAATTGAACAGTGTTGGACAAACGTATATTGTGGGAGCAAAAGAAAATGAAAAAGGCGAGTTACAAATCGTTGGCTTGTCTACAGGCTTAGCAAATGTTGTTGAAGTAAAGCCGGGAGACTATTATAAACAACCAGATCTTTGGATGAAAGCATATGATAAGGTAATGAGCACGAAAAAAGCAAACATGACAGTAGTATATGAAGACGCATTAGGATCATGGGTAACGATATTAGAGCCAATTAAAGATGGAGACGATAATATTGTGGCGATTGTTGCAGCGGATGTAGATGCCTCTATTGTTCCTAGTACAAAGGGAAAATTCATTATACAAGGTTTAATGTTTATTTGTATTTCTGTTTTAATTGCAACTGTTATTCAATTCTTAATTGTACGTAATGCACTTGCTCCATTGCGAGATTTGCGTGAAGGATTGCGCAAAGTCGGTGAAGGTGATTTAAGTGTTAAATTAGAGGAAAGACCAGATGATATTGGTATTATTAATGCGTATTTTAATAATACCATCGAGAAGTTTAAAGGAATTGTAGATAAAGTGAAGCAGACAGCAGAACAGGTTTCCTCATCTTCACAAGAATTGTCAGCGAGTACGAAAGAGAATAGTATGGCAGTTCAAGAAATCGTAAGTTCTATGGTTGGGTTAAGAGCTGGCGCTCAGTCTCAAGAAACTTCAGTACAACAGTATTTAGGTATTGTATATGAAATGGAAGATAAGATGGAAGAGATAACGAATGCTGCAAAACAAATGGCGATAGCATCTGAAGGTATGGAGCATCATTCAGTAGAAGGAAATGGTGTTATTGAACAGGCGATTAATCAAATGGGCATAATACAAAATGCAGTACAAGATTTATCTTCAATTATTTATTCGTTGGAAACAAGATCAAAAGAAATTAGTGATATTGTAACTGTAATTACTGGCATTTCAAATCAAACAAATTTATTAGCTTTAAATGCTTCTATTGAAGCTTCACGTGCTGGAGCGGCTGGAAGAGGGTTTGCTGTTGTTGCCGATGAAGTGCGTAAATTAGCAGAACAAACGGAAGCATCAGCAAAAGATATAGCAAAATTAATAGGGGAAACACAAGCTGAAACGGAAGAAGCTGTTGTTTCAATGCAAAAAGGTTCAAAAGAGGTAGAGTCTGGAATTACGCTCGTTCAAAGTAGTGGCTCCTTCTTTGAAAAAATTTCAAAATCAGCACAATCTGTTACAAATCAAGTTAGAACTGTTTCTAGCAATTCAAGTGATATACTGCAAAATAGCCAAAATATTGTTCGTGTTGTAAATGAACTATCACATATCGCAAATACGTATGCGAATAGTAGTAATATTGAAGAGAGTATGAAAGAACAGGAAATGTCTGTACAAGATATTGCCGAATTAGCTACTTCTTTAAGCTGGCTTTCACAGGAGTTACAAGAATTAATTGGGGAATTTAAAAGTTAAATGAAATGATTATGCACGCTTTTGTTTGTTCAATAAAATAAATCATGCTACAATGAAAACGAATTAAGAACCGGGGAGCCAATTGGCTGAGAGGATGTAAGTATACATCGACCCTCAACCTGATCTGGATAATGCCAGCGTAGGGAGTTACTTTAAAGTGATGTAGCATAAGTTATTATAGAATAACTTGTATACAAGGCTTTCCTACATGGTAGGAAAGCCTTTTCTTTTTTTGGAAAAGTTATATTTAAGGAGGAATTTATTATGTCACAACAAGTTACAATGTCATTTTCAGTAGTACCGCAAGCGAAGAACAAAGATGTATATTCTGTTGTTGATAAAGCAATTGAAGTTGTGCAACAATCGGGAGTTCGTTATGAAGTAGGAGCAATGGAAACAACGCTGGAAGGAGAATTAGATGTACTTCTTGATGTCGTGAAACGTGCACAGCAAGCATGCGTCGATGCTGGAGCAGAAGAAGTGATTACTTCGATTAAAATCCATTATCGTCCAAGCACTGGTGTAACGATAGATGAAAAGGTTTGGAAGTACCGTGATGAATATGCAAAACCAGAAGCAATCTAAACTAATTACAACTATTTGGCTTATCCTTCTCATTGCAATATGGGAAGGATCTGTTTCATTATTTAAAATTGAACCGTGGATTTTGCCAAAGCCTTCTGCCATTGTTCAAGAATTAATTGGGATGAAAGATTTACTATTACCAAATACGATGCAAACGCTGCAGGAAGTTATAATCGGACTGTTTTTTGCGATTTTACTCGGGACGAGCATTGCAATTCTTATGGACGTTATCCCTTTACTTCGTATTTTAATAAATCCGTTACTCGTTATTTCGCAAACAATTCCAATCGTTGTACTTGCGCCCTTATTTATTATTTGGTTTGGATATGGGATGTTGCCGAAAGTAATGGTAGTCATACTCGTTTGTTTCTTCCCAATTGCGCTTAGCATTTTAGAAGGTTTTCAAACAGTAGATAAAAACATGTTGAAATTGTTGCAAACGATGAAAGCAACGAAATGGCAAGTTTACCAAAAAGTAAAGTTTCCAGCAGTGCTCCCATACTTTTTTTCAGGCTTAAAAATTGCAGTTACATATAGCGTAATGGGGGCAATTATCGGAGAATGGCTCGGTGCAAGTGAAGGGTTAGGGGTTATGCTTACGAGAGCAACAAAATCCTTTTTAACTGCCCGAGTATTTGGTGTTGCAGCGATTATCGTCATGGTGACACTATGTCTGTATTTTATCGTGGAGTTTATGGCAAGAATAATAGCACCATGGATATATAGAAAGGACGGTAGGAAATGAAAAAGGGTTTAAAAGTGATGTTAGCTGCTTTATTAGCAGTAGGGGTGGCTGGATGTAATCCGGCGAAGAAAGAAGAAAGTGCAAGTAAAGATCAAAAAGTAAAAGTAGTATTAGATTGGTTTCCAAATACGAATCATACCGGTTTATATGTAGCGAAAGCGAAGGATTATTACAAAAAACAAGGGTTAGATGTAGAAATTATCCAGCCAGGTGATAATGTGACAGCGGAGCAAATGATAGCTTCAGGAAAAGCTGATTTCGCAATAAGTGCACAAGAAAATGTCACATTAGCTCGTGTGGAAGGGATTCCTGTTGTGTCTGTAGGAGCGATTATTCAGCATAACACGTCTGCTTTTGCATCGCTAAAAAAAGATAATATGACGTCACCGAAGGATTTTGAAGGTAAACGTTACGGAGGCTGGGGAGGACCAGCGGAAGAAGCGACGTTAAAAACAATTATGGATAAGCATCAAGCTGATTTTAATAAAGTTGAAAAAATCATTTTAGGGCAAACTGATTTCTTTAGATCAATTGGCCGAGATGCAGATTTCGAATGGATTTATTACGGATGGGATGGAATTGAAGCGAAGCGTCAAGGAAAAGAGTTAAATACGATTATGGTAAAAGATTTAGATCCAGCGCTTGATTTCTATAGTCCGGTTATTATTACGAGTGAAAAACATACGAAGCAAGACAAAGATTTTGTGAAAAAGTTTATGACCGCAACGACAGAAGGTTATAATTTTGCAATTAAAGAACCGAAAGAAGCGGCGGATATTTTAATTAAAGCTGTTCCAGATATAAATAAAGAGTTAGTACAAGAAAGTCAAAAATGGTTAAGTACAAAGTATCAAGATGATGCTAAAGCGTGGGGAGTACAGAAGGAAGAAGTTTGGACGAATTACATGAATTTCTTATATGACAACAAAGTTATTAAAAAGAAAATCGATGTAAAAGATGCCTTTACAAATGAATTCCTTCCAAGTGAAAAATGAGCGGATTACAAATAAAAGATATTGTGAAATCTTTCGATGGAAAGAATGTATTAGCGGATATTAGTGCCTCTATACAGGAGGGAGAGTTTGTCTCTTTTGTAGGTCCAAGTGGTTGTGGGAAAAGCACATTGTTAAATATGATTGCGAGTGTGGAAGAACCAACGAGTGGAGAGGTATTTTATAACGAGGAACATGTAAGAAAACAAGATGTTGTAAGTTATATGCCACAACAAGATTTATTGCTGCCGTGGCGATCTGCTTTGCAAAATATTGTCCTTCCATTGGAGATTGAAGGGAAACCTAAAAAACAAAGATTAACAGAAGGAATGGAAGCGTTAAAACAGTTTGAGTTAGATGAATATGCAAATCATTATCCAGATGCATTGTCTGGTGGTATGCGCCAAAGAATTAGCTTTCTTCGCACATATTTATGTGAAAAACCGATTATGCTCCTTGATGAGCCTTTTGGAAAATTGGATGCATTTACAAAAATGGAAGTACACAGTTGGCTTTTGAATTCTTGGCACCAGGAAAAACAAACAATTGTTATGGTTACCCATGACTTAGATGAAGCAATCTTGCTTTCTGATCGCGTATTTATTTTATCTCAAAGACCCGCATCAATAGTTGGCGAAGTACAAGTCAAATTACCTAGGCCGCGAACGATGGATATGTTAACATCACTTGAGTTAAAGAAGGATAAGGAAGAGATTTTAAGAGTATTAGCTCCTTATATGAAAAAATAGAAAAAAGTCTTTTAACAGTTCTTGGTACAATTGCTGTTAAGAGGCTTTTTTTATAGGAGGAGAAAGATGAAATCTATAGAGAAAATAGTGGATTCATTAACGCCAGATGATTTTGAAGAAGGAACAAAAGAAAAAATAGAGAATAGAATATAACAGAGTAGTTTATACTCTTAATATAATAAATGTTAAAGGGGTGAAAGGATAAAATGACTTTATCAACTGTTCTTCAAATGGTTTTAGCTTAAGACGGGAGAAGTCTGCCTATTTTTAACGATTAAGCTAAATTGAAGACAGCAGGTAAAGAACCTTAATCCTTTCTTACGATAATATGTAATGGGTAAGGTGTATTCACCTTACCCATTTTTATATGCACAATTAAATAAGGCTTTATACTGTTGTTCTCTCTATTTAGCTTATGAATCATAAGTAAAGGAGAGAAAAAAATGAGTATATTAACAGTAGAAAATGTAAGTCATTCGTATGGTGAGAAAACCATATTATATAAGGCATGTTTTCGATTATTAAAGGGAGAACATGTTGGGTTAGTAGGGAAAAATGGAATTGGAAAATCAACGCTGTTACGTCTGTTAACAGGAGAACTTATACATGATGAAGGGAAAATTGAATGGTTTCCGCAGGTGAAGGTAGGATTTTTACAGCAACATACAGATTTACAAGAAGGGATAACAATTGAAGAATACTTGCAAAGTGCATTTTCTAATTTGTATGCGATTGAATGCGAAATGTTAAAAATTACAGAAGAAATGGCTGAAGCAGAAGACGTAGAAAAACTGTTAGTAAGGTATGGAGAATTACAAACTATATTGGAAGGCTCCAACTTTTATCAAATTCATACAGAAATTGAAGAAGTAGCAACGGGTTTAGGGTTGTTTGAAGTAGGGATGAAGAAGGATGTTTCAAAGTTAAGTGGTGGTCAGCGGACAAAGCTGTTACTTGGGAAACTCCTTTTAGAAAAAGCTGATGTTTTATTGCTAGATGAGCCAACGAATTATTTAGATACAGCACATATAGAATGGTTGCAATCCTATTTACAAATGTATGAAAAAGCTTATATTATCATTTCACATGACGAAGTATTTTTGAACAAGATTACAAATGTTATTTATCATCTAGAGGAGCGGGCAATCAAACGCTATGTGGGTGATTATAATAGTTTTGTGCGTAATTATGAACTGCAAAAGAAACAATTACAAGCAGCATATACGAAACAGCAAAAAGAAATTACACAGTTAGAAACATTTATTCAAAAAAATAAAATTCGAAAAGCGAAACAAGCAAAAAGTCGTGAGAAAGTATTGGAGAAAATGCAAAGGGTTGAAAAGGTTAACAATGTACCTCGTGCCCGTTTTGATTTTAATGTTTATGCTGAGCCAGTGAGTCGTATATTACAGGCCGAGAAACTAAGAATAGGTTATAGTGAACCGTTATTTCCAGAATTGGATTTTCAAGTGAAAAAAGGGGAGAAAATAGCGATTGTTGGTCATAATGGCATCGGAAAAACGACAATGTTAAAAACGCTATTAGGGCAAATAAAGCCATTAAGCGGTTTAGTTTCTATTGGAGAGCGGGTAAATCCTGCTTATTTTGCACAGGAAGAATTTGCTTCAGAAATAACGCCATTAGAGAAAGTTTGGGAAGAACGACCAGATATGACAAAGAAAGAAGTACGTCAAGCATTAGCGAAGTGTGGATTGAAAGAAGAGCATGTATTAAAGCCGCTTTGTTTATTAAGTGGAGGAGAACAAACAAAGGTACGACTTTGTGAACTTATCGTAACGAAAAGTAATGTTTTAATTTTAGATGAACCGACTAATCATTTGGACGTAGAAACTAAGAAGGGTTTGCAGGAAGCGTTACAACGATATAAAGGAACGGTCTTAATTGTCTCACATGATCCTTCTTTCTATGAATCGTGGATAACGAAAATATGGAATATAGAAGAATGGAATGCTGAACGATATGAATAAAGAAAAGGCATTAGTTTATAAAAGCTAATGCCTTTTCTTTATGATTAACATGATTTTCGAGAACTTTTACATGAGAAGTGTATGAAGAAACACCCTTATGGTGCGCTTATAAGCGTGCTTTTTCTTTTGTTATGTTTATATTTATAATAATACTAGATGCCCTTCCCTAATAGGCTACTATCTTTCTTTATATATATAGATAGTTTAAAATGGAATGAAAATAATTCCTATATGTAAAGGATAATGTGATTAGTATAGGAAGACAATAGAGCTTAAAGGAAATTCATGTAAACTTCAGATGAACTTCACGTAAACTTCATATTATAAATCGAATATAATTATAATAGGTTATTGTAATATTTACTGAGATTCCTCTGACTTCGTCCTTGATTATATGGGTTTATCAGAAGGAATATCACCCTTTTTTATACAATAGTAATTTTATATAGCGTTTAAAAAACAGTATGGAGTCAATCTTGAACGGTGTAGCAAGATAATGAAATTTCATGTAAAATAATAGTAAAAATATGTAAGGGAGGGAGTAATGTGGATGTGTTTTTGAATATTGCCGAAGAAAAAATTCGACAAGCCATACGGAACGGTGATCTCGATCATATACCGGGAAAAGGAAAACCACTACAATTAGAAGACCTTTCCATGGTACCTCCAGAACTTAGAATGAGTTATAAAATTTTAAAAAACGCGGGAATGATTCCACCAGAAATGGAACTACAAAAAGATATATTAAAAATAGAGGATTTAATCGCTTGCTGTTATGATGAAGCAGAGAGAAAAAAGTTACAAGAAGAATTAACAGCAAAAAAGCTGCGTTTTCAGCAAGTAATGGAAAAGAGAAAGATTAAAGAGAATTCAGCATTTCGTATGTATCAAGATAAAGTATTTCGTAAATTACGCTAAGAGGGATAATATGAATACATTTGAAACGATAGAAGAATTAGCGACATATATTGATGAGAAACAAGTAGTACTTCTGTTCATTAAAACAGAAAATTGTGGTGTTTGTGATGTCATGCTAAGGAAAGTAAATTACGTATTAGAGAATTATGATTACGTAGAGAAAATAGAGATATTGCTACAAGACATGCAAGAGGTTGCCGGGCGATATGCCGTATTTACAGGGCCAACAGTTTTATTATTTTATAATGGAAAAGAAATCCTTCGTGAATCACGCTTCATTTCACTTGAAAATTTAGAAAGAACCATTCAATTATTAGAAGGTTAAGGGAGGTTTTTATATGGAATTTATTATTGTCATACTATTATTTGTTGTAATTGGAATCATTGTAACAGCTGTTCGATCAAACAAAAGGAAAGTTAATTTGATGAAACAGAGTAATATGCATAATTCGTCTAACAGCTCATCACCATTATTTTTCTTCGCTGGATCTGATGATAGCTCACATGATGGTGGTTCACATGATTGTGGAGGGTCTTCTGGCGGAGATAGTGGAGGGAGCTGCGGCGGTGGTGATTGATAAGAATACGCCTTATATAGGCGTATTTCTTTTTTAAACAAACGTTTGATTAGTTGGCTTACAGATGCATACAATCAGTTAAACAAACGTTTGATTAAATCTCATTGTCGGTACGCTTAGGATTCAACTTGTACCAGAAAGTATAGTTGGAAGAGTAAACGGAATAATTTTAACGCTGTTTATGGGAGGTATGCTAATTGGTACTGCATTAGCATTTCGTTTAGCGGAAGTATTAGGAACAACTGTTGATAAACTATTTTCTTATAAGCTGTAGGGTCTTTAATTGCAAGACGTTATCGATAAAAATAAAGAAAAAAATCCCCTTCTTATGTGAAGGGGATTTTTTCTTATAGTGTTTTAGCTTTTGGATTAGGTGGTGTAATAGATGTATCATTTTCAGGCACTCTAGTTAATAAGAATCCACCGATAACGAACAGTACAATAATACTAAGTACGCCAGCGTTTGTTTTGCCAGTTAATTGAGTCGTAACACCAACTAATACTGGCCCCATAATGGCTGCGAATTTGCCAAAAATATTATAGAATCCGAAGAATTCATTAGCAGATTCTTTTGGTACTAGTTTGGCAAAATAGGAACGACTAAGTGCTTGAATACCACCTTGAGATGTGGCAACGAGCATTGCTAAAATCCAAAAATCAAGTGTCGTTTTTAAGAAATAAGCATATGTGCAAATAATGATATAAATAATAATACCGACATATAGCATTTTCTTACCGGTAAATGTTTCTGATAGTTTTCCATATAATAAAGCGAATGGACAAGCTACAATTTGTGTGACAAATAATATGATTAATAGATTAGTTGCACTAATCCCAAGATCAGTTCCATAAGCTGTAGACATAGTAATAATTGTGTCGACTCCATCAATGTAGAAAAAGTAAGCGATTAGGAACATAAAGACCGTTTTATATTCTTTAATATTTTTAAAAGTATCAGCAAGGCGTTTGAAGCTCATTCTAATAGGTTTTGGATGACGTTCAATATAGTGTGTTTGCTCAACATTTTTTAGCATTGGAATTGTAAATAACCCCCACCAAAGCGCTGTTATTGCAAATGAAATTTGGCTAGCAATACCGATTGATAGAGGGATAGTTCCTTTTTGAGCAAGAATGATAAGCGCAATACAACCGATAAAAGGAATTGTACTTCCAATATATCCTAAGGCGAAGCCTCTCGTAGAAATTCGGTCCATTCTATCTTTAGAAGTAACATCTACTAAGAATGCATCATAAAAAATATTTGCTCCAGCAAAACCGACTAATGCGAGCATATAGCATCCTAATAATAAGTACCACTGAGAGGTTGGAACAACTGCTAGCATACTTGTAAAGACAATACCGAGTCCAAAGAAAAATGTGAAAAATCGTTTTTTAAACCCTTTATAATCAGCAACTGTGCCGAGAATAGGAGCAAGTATAGAAATTAAAAGTGTAGCGAACGAGTTTGCATATCCCCAATAAGCTGTGGAAGTGGCACCGGACAGTCCAGCTTCTTTTGCAGCTGCTTTAAAGTAAATTGGGAATAATGCAGTTGTAATGACGAGCGAATATACGGAGTTCGCCCAATCGTATAATATCCAGCTTTTTTCTTGTCTGGACATTTTTTTCATATAATGTTCCCCCTTTAATTTGTTCTACTAACAGTGTACAAAAATAAAAATTGTAAAAAGAGAAACAGTGATGATTTTTACATAACTTTTACATATATAAACAGTTCTTTACAATTGAAGTAAATCCTCTACAATTGATCCGTCTGTTTCACCTAAGTGTAAACCGAGTAGTCTAGCAATAGTTGGGCCTTCATCAATTAGTCTCATATACGGGATGGTAACGCCGCTTTGAATACCTTTCCCAGCAACGATAAAAATTGTTTCATAGTTAGGTTTTGTCGGCGAGTATCCGTGAGTTCCAAATGTATATTTTTTACTAGGAGTAACATCTTTTTCAGTAATTTCTTTTATAAAATCCCCTGTATAGTTTTCAGTGAAATAATACCCTTCTTGTGCTTCTAACATGAATAAACAATTGCCGTCTGCACCGCATTCTTTCGCATCTTCATCATGAAGTATAAATTCAATTCCGTTTTGTTTATTTTGAAGCAGTTCTTCAAGGAGTAGTTGTACTTCTCGAATCGTATCTGTATCGTTTTTGTCTTTCACATATACATAGGCGGACCCATCGCAACTTTGGCAATAAGCATTCCAGTCTACTAATTTTCCTTTTGAATTTACGGAGATAAGCCCTTTTTGATGAAATAGTACATTTAATTGAATAGATTTGTTTTCACTTAAAGCGCTATGATCACCAAGAGCGATAATAGTGCTCTCTTCGTATAGTCCACTATCTTTTAAAGCTTGAATAATTTTCCCTAGTCGCTCATCATGTCTATGAATTGCGGCTATTGTTTCTTTTGATTCAAAGCCGTGATAGTGTCTTTGGGTGTCTAAATCGGTGAAATGTACAAACATGACATTAGGCTTTTTCGTCTGGATTGTATGCACAGCAGAAGCAAGTACGAAATCATCAAGTTCAGGTTGTGACAGTCCATTTCGTATATGACCGAAACGACGATTTAAATCTAATTGATATAGTGGGCTACCGCTAAATAATGAAACTAAAACTTGATTTTGCCACGGTCTATTTGGAAAGATTTCTGGTAAATTGTAATCAATATTTGCTCTTCCAGTAACAGGCCATAGAAGGGCAGCCGTCGTTAAATTTGCTTTATGTGCTTGATCATATAATGTTGTTCCTTGGATTGATTTTCGGTACCAATGCCAGTCTGGTGATTCACGTCCAGGTTGAAGTAACGTATTGCTAACAACACCATGCTTATTAGGGTAATTACCAGTTACGATTGTTGAGTGACTTGGATAGGTTACAGAAGGATAGATGGGCTCTACCTTTTCCACAATTGCTCCCTTTTTTATTAGAGATTGGAAATGAGGTAATTTTTGTAGTATAGGAAAATCTAAAGCTGATAAACAGTCGAATGATAAAATAATGACACGATTAGTTAATGCTTTATCCATAAAGTAATCCTCCTAATTATATGAAACCTATTATTATATATTACTATTAATATCTAGTAATAAAAATATGTTTTTGAATAAAATTTACTGTTTATTTTCAGAAAAGTTAAACATATAATTAAGTATAAGGGAATGAATGAGAGGAGGGAATACTGTGGATTTACTAGATGGATTTGGTATCTTTTACATCATTGGTGGCATCACAATTATTCTTGTATTTGCTATTTCGTATTTACTAAAGAAACGGTTTCCAGACAAACAGTTCGACATTATATTTGCACTTAGTTTAATACTTCTTTGCTTAGCGTCCTTTCCCGTTACAATGATGGTTATTGGTGGATGGGAAGGAATGGGATATGGATTTATTGGTTTCTTCGTTCTACTTGGCACACTTATCGGTATGATTGCACATCAACTTGTGAAAATTACGCGGAAAAGCTACGTATAAAACTGTAAAAAATGAAAAGAATATATAAAAATAAGAAAATTCACTCTTGTTTTAGGGTGAAATCTATATTATGATAATCAACAAATTTATTTCGTTATAACGATGAAAAAGGACTAGTACATGTTCAACCTTTTTAGCAGAGAGAGAATCCGTCAGGCTGAAAGATTCTTAAAAAGGCGATATGGAACCTACCTTTGCGTTCTGCATATGCAGCGGGAATTTCCCGTTATCAAAAAGAGAGCATGCGCAATTTTTGTGCATGAATCAGGGTGGTAACGCCGGCAAAGCTCGGTCCCTATTTAGGGGCACGGGCTTTTTTGTATTTTCTAGAAGGAGGAAGACTGACAATGGCAAAAGAACAAGTACAAGCGATTACGAAGATGGAAGAGGACTTTGCGCAGTGGTACACAGATATTGTGAAAAAAGCAGAACTTGTTGATTATTCGAGTGTAAAAGGATGTATGATTCTACGTCCGTATGGCTATGCCTTATGGGAAAATATGCAAAAAGTGATGGATGAAAAGTTAAAAGCATCTGGTCATGAAAATGTGTATATGCCAATGTTTATCCCAGAGAGTTTGTTGCAAAAAGAGAAGGATCATGTAGAAGGATTTGCTCCTGAAGTAGCATGGGTGACACATGGCGGGGATGAAAAGTTGGCGGAACGACTTTGTGTACGCCCTACATCTGAAACTTTATTCTGTGAGCATTTTTCAAAGATTGTGCAATCATATAATGATTTGCCAAAGTTATATAATCAGTGGTGTTCAGTAGTTCGCTGGGAGAAGACAACGAGACCATTCCTTCGTACGACTGAATTTTTATGGCAAGAGGGTCATACGATTCATGAAACAGCAGAGGAATCTCAAAATGAAACATTAAATATTTTAAATCTGTATGCTGCTTTTTGTGAAGATTACCTAGCCATTCCAGTCATTAAGGGACAAAAAACAGAAAAAGAAAAGTTTGCCGGAGCGAAGGCAACTTATACAATTGAAAGCTTAATGCATGATGGGAAAGCACTTCAAACAGGAACATCTCATAACTTTGGAACAAACTTCTCAGAAGCATTTGATATTAAGTTTTTAGATCGTAACGGTAAGTGGCAATATGTACATCAAACTTCTTGGGGTGTATCAACAAGGATGATAGGTGGATTGATTATGGTTCATAGTGATAACAATGGGCTTGTAATGCCACCAAAAGTTGCTCCAGTACAAGTTGTTATCGTACCGATTGCGCAGCATAAAGAAGGTGTGTTAGAAAAGGCGACAGAGTTACAAGGGCGCATTCAAAACGTTGCACGTGTGAAAGTAGATGCTAGCAATAAAACACCTGGTTGGAAATTCAATGAGTATGAAATGAAGGGAATTCCAATTCGCTTAGAAGTTGGTCCAAAGGATATAGAAAAGAATCAAGTCGTACTTGTAAGAAGAGATACGAAGGAAAAAGAATTTATATCAATGGATCAATTAGAGAAACGTATTCCAGCACTACTTGAGGAAATTCATCATTCTTTATTTAATAAAGCAAAAGTATTTCGCGATGAGAACACATATAGTGTGACAAATTTCGAAGAGATGAAAAAAGTAGCTGACGAAAAGCAAGGCTTTATTAAGGCAATGTGGTGCGGAGACCTAGCTTGTGAAGAAAAATTAAAAGAAGAAGTTGGAGTATCTTCACGCTGTATGCCTTTTGAACAAGATTATTTAGCTGATGAATGTATTTGTTGTGGTAAAGATGCTAAGCAAATGGTGTATTGGGGAAAAGCGTATTAATATGCTTTTTGATAGAGGATAAAAAGGACTTTGAGTGCATAATAAAATGCATTTCAAAGTCCTTTTCATTATTATAATTCGTTTTATGTATTTTTTAGATGGAAGGATGTGTTTTTATTTTGCATTTTTACGGCGAATAAACAATGACATACCAATTAGGAATGTTGAAAGTCCCATTAAAATAGAGGCAGGATAATGTGTTGCAGTATTAGGTAACGTATCTCCTTGTTTTTTCGTGTTATCTTTTACATTCCCGCCTTGGGAACTACTATCGCCTTTAACACGGCTGCCGCCCTGAGAGTCATTGCTACCTTGGGAACTGCTATCGCCTTTAACACGGTTGCCGCCTTGAGAGCCACTGCCACTAGAGTCACTGCCACTAGAGTCACTGCCACTAGAGCCACTGCCACTAGAGCCACTGCCACCAGAACCATTGCCACCAGAACCATTGCCACCAGAGCCGCTATCACCAGAACCGTTGCCACCAGAACCGTTGCCATCAGAGCTGCTACCACCAGAGCCGTTGCCACCAGAACCGTTGCCACCAGAGCCACTGTCACCAGAGCCGCTACCACCAGAACCGTTGCCATCAGAGCCACTGCCGTCAGAGCCGTTGCCACCAGAACCGCTACCACCAGAGTCGCTATCACCAGAACCGTTGCCGCCAGAGCCGCTACCACCAGAACCACTGCCGCCAGAGCCGTTGCCATCAGAGCCACTGCCGCCAGAGCCATTGCCACCAGAACCGCTACCACCAGAACCATTGTCGCCAGGGCCATTGCCACCAGAACCGCTACCACCAGAACTGTTGCCATCGGAATCATTGCCGCCAGAACCACTATCATCTTGAGAACCGTTGTTTCCTGGAGGTTTATTATTATCCTTTGAGTTGCCTTCTGCTAAATTAACGTTATTTTGTACAATCGCGTTTGTTACTGGAGAGAAGTTTTCTGTTGCTGCATTACCGATATTCAAACCACTAAAAAAAGATAAAGAAAGTGTTGATGCTAAAATGAAGATTTTCGTCATTGATTTCCTCCTGAAAAATTCATATTCCATCTAAAATACATCCCTTTGTAATATTTCATTGGAAAAAGAGTTTTATGCAAAAAAAACTATATATAGAAAAAGGTGGTGTATTTCTAAAGAGAGAAAAGAGTTAGTGTAAATTCTTTACCTCGTATTAATGGGCTGCCCGTAAAAGTCCGATTGGTGAAGGCTAATAATCAGTGGGATGAACAAAACCCCACTGATTAAAGTTTCAATTTATAAATAGTAGAGTGGTGGAATTCTACACTCATTACAGTAGAGGAAGTGACAGCAGATGAAAGAATATATTGCATTTGATATTGGCGGTACACAAATTAAATATGGAATTGTTTCAGGAACAGGAACAGTACTAAAGCATAAAACAGTTCCAACAGAAATTCATTTGGGCGGGGAACAAATTATTCAAAAACTCATTCTTTTATCAAAAAAATTAATGAATGAACATCCGATTGCGGGAATTGGTATTAGTACTGCGGGGATTGTTAATATTTATAAAGGGATTGTAACGGGAGGGACAGAGCATATTCCGAACTACGCTACTATTCCTATTATTGATAGATTGAAAGAAATATTAAAAGTTCCTGTATCCATTGACAATGATGTGAATTGTGCAGCGTTCGGAGAAAAGTGGAACGGTGTTGGAAGAGATAAAAGAAACTTTATTATGCTCACCCTTGGAACTGGTATTGGAGGAGCGATTTTTATAGATGGAGAGTTATACAGAGGGCATTCGTTTAGTGCTGGCGAATGGGGAAATATGTTGATAGAAGGGAAGGCGTTTGAAGAGGTCGCTTCGATTTCGGGGTTAATTCGTCTTGTACGGAAATATAAAGGTGAAAGTGATTGGGATGGAAAAACGATTTTCGAATTGTATGATAAAGGAGATAGAGAAGTTACGCAAGCAGTTGAGGTTTTCTTTAAACATTTAGCGATTGGAATTAGTAACCTTGCTTATATTTTTAATCCAGAAATGATTGTTATAGGTGGGGGGATTACTGGTAGAGGAAATCAGTTCTTAAAAGAAGTAAAAGAAGAGGTCAGGAAATACTTAAATCAAGAGACTTATAATAATTGTGAGATTGAACTTGCACAAAACGGTAATTGTGCAGGAATGATTGGTGCTATTTACCACTTCTTACATTGGCATAAATAAGTTATATGAATGTTTTCATATAACTGAGAATTTATCCTTTTTCTCACTAGGTAAATAATGCTACAATATAAAAGAAGAATACAATATTTTCCGATTCGGAAAATGCTTTGTAGAAAGGGAGAAACTTCATGCCTATTATTTTAGAAAAAGGTCAAAAGATCGATTTAACGAAAGGACAACCAAAAGTAGCAAAACTACAGGTTGGCTTAGGCTGGGATCCAATTGGGCAATCAGGTGGATTTCTGTCTTCATTATTTGGAAGTAAACCAAATGTAGATTGTGATGCATCTGTTGTTATGTTAGAAGGGGATCGTTTTTTAAACAAAAATGATTTAGTTTACTTCGGAAACAAACTTTCTACTTGTGGTAGTATTATTCATTCAGGAGATAATTTAACAGGTGAAGGCGCTGGTGATGACGAAACAATTTTCGTAGAATTACATAAAGTTCCGAGCCGTATTAATCGTTTAGTATTCGTTGTAAATATTTATGACTGTGTAAATCGTCGTCAAGATTTCGGGATGATTCGTAATGCATATATTCGTATTCAAAACCCGCAAACTGGTGAAGAATTGGCACGCTATAACTTGTCAGATAATTACGCTGGCAAAATGACTCTAATTGCAGGGGAAATGTATCGAGACGGAAACGAATGGAAGTTTTCAGCAGTTGGAGAAGGCACACAAGATAAAAACTTAAGTGAGATTGTATCACGTTATCAATAAAATAAACCGAGGAGGAATTGAATATGGCATCAATTTCATTGAAAAAAGGACAAAAGGTAGACTTAACAAAAACAAATCCAGGTCTTTCGAAAGTTCTTGTAGGACTTGGTTGGGATACGAATCGTTATGATGGACAAAACGATTTTGATTTAGATGTTAGTATCTTCTTAGTAGGTGCGAATGGGAAAGTTTCAGGTGCGGAGGATTTCGTCTTCTACAATAATCCAAAAGGTGCGAATGGCGCTGTAGAGCATTTAGGAGATAACCGAACTGGTGACGGTGAAGGCGATGACGAAACGATTAAAGTAGATTTAAAAAATGTACCTGCACATATCGAACGTATTTGCTTCACAATTACAATTTATGATGGAGAAGGTCGTAGCCAAAACTTTGGACAAGTTTCTAACTCTTTCGTACGTATTCTAGATGAAGAAAAGAATGCGGAATTAATTCGTTACGATTTAGGAGAAGATTTCTCTATTGAAACAGCGGTAGTAGTAGGTGAATTATACCGTCATGCAGGTGAATGGAAATTTAATGCAATTGGAAGTGGGTTCCAAGGTGGATTAGGTTCTCTATGTAATAACTTTGGATTAGATGTAGAGTAATAGATTAATATATCCATCAGTAAATATATATTTACTGATGGATATATTTTTTAAAATTAAATTATAGAGGTGAAAATATATGGTTATTCAATTGCAAAAAGGTCAGAAAATTGATTTAGGTAAAACAAGCCCTGGTTTATCCAAAGCGGTAATTGGTCTTGGCTGGGATATTAAATCTTATGATGGTGGATCTGATTTTGATTTAGATGCATCTGCCTTTTTATTAGATGCGAACGGTAAATGCACGAAGGAAACTGATTTTATTTTCTATAATAATTTACAATCTCCTTGTGAATCAGTTTTACATACAGGAGATAACCGTACAGGTGCAGGTGACGGAGATGATGAGCAACTTGTTGTAGATTTGAAAAAGGTTCCAGCAGATGTGCACAAAATTGCAATCACAGTTACAATTTATGATGGAGAAGGCCGTAATCAAAACTTTGGGCAAGTCGGAAATGCATTCGTTCGTTTAGCAAATGAAGAAACGAATGAAGAAGTTCTTCGTTTTGATTTAGGGGAAGATTTCTCCATTGAAACAGCAGTTGTCTTTTGTGAATTATACCGTCATAATGGACAGTGGAAGTTTAATGCAGTAGGAAGCGGATTCCAAGGTGGATTAGGTGCGCTTGTAAGAGCGTATGGCCTGGATGCATAGAAGGGAAACGATATTCGTTTCCTTTTTTTGACCTTTCTATAAATCTAGCAAAGAATAGGGGATAAAGGTAAGATGAGTATTTTGCAAGGAATCCTTGATACGTATGCTCAGTTTTTCGACTTGGACATGTGGATTAAAGTGTTGCAGGATCCAGTATCTTGGGGCTTAATCGGTACACTTGTTGTACTTGAAGGGTTATTATCTGCTGATAACGCACTTGTATTAGCGGTAATGGTAAAACATCTTCCAGAAGAGAAACGTAAAAAAGCATTATTCTATGGACTTATTGGAGCGTATGTATTCCGATTTATCGCGATTGGAATTGGAATGTACTTAATTAAATTAGCATGGGTAAAAGTGTTAGGTGCACTTTACTTAGCTTGGCTTTCAATTAAATACTTCATTGATAAAAGAAAAGGTAATGCAGAAGACGAGGAAGCTCATGGTATGAACCAAAATAGTATTCTCTTTAGAATGTTCGGTGTCTTCTGGGGAACAGTTGCGATGGTTGAATTAATGGATATCGCATTCTCTGTAGATAGCGTACTTGCTGCATTTGGTGTATCAAATGAAGTTTGGATTTTACTATTAGGTGGAATGCTTGGTATTTTAATGATGCGTGGTATTGCGGGCGTATTCTTAAAATTGTTAGAACGTATTCCAGAACTTGAAACGACAGCATATATTTTAATCTTAATTATTGCAGCAAAAATGCTACTGTCTGTTATTCATATTGAAATGAGTCATACAATGTTCTTTATTATTTTAGTTGTAGCATTTGGAGCAACATTTATACTTCACTACATGAAGAATTCTGGACAAGCTAAGGAAGAAGTTGCAGCTACTAAAAATAATCATAAATAATTGAAATGGGTTTGCTCGTTTTACGAGCGCCCATTTTTTATAACCAAAAATAGTTTATAATAGAAGAAGGACTTAGAAAAAACGTAAATGTTTTTGGAGGTGAACTGTTGTGTTTTCACGTTTTACACTTCAACCATATGCATTAAAAGATGAATCAGATTTAAAGCAATTTGAAACACTTTTAGAAAAACGCCCACAATATGAGCTGACAGAGAATGAGATGAAATTTAGTTATATAGCAAGTCGAATCCTTGGTGTTCCTAATGATGTAGATGAATATTTTAATGAACTGTTTGATTATAGTGAAGCGAAAGGAATCGAAGTTTTACACGAACAAAATTTAAATAAAGTGATTGATTCGGAAAAGCTTCGTCATATTCAAGAAGTGTTTGGATTACATCAAGAAGCACCAAATGGTCTGACAGTAAATAGGCTAGTGGCACACTTATCTGGGAAACAACTTTTACCGAAAGTAGATAACCCTGATTTACAGCATCATATACATACAACGTTTATTTCTGTATTGAAATTATATGAGAAACAACATAATCAATCTTTAAAGACAGAGGGCTTCCGTCGTTTCTTAATCGACATGATTAAATTAAGCGAAAACTACGTAGCAAAGTGGTTCTCTACGATTAATTATAAGAAACAAATGCCACGTATCGTTTGGTATGGTGATGCACAGGAAAGTCGTATATACTTTTTATATTTTCTTATTATGCTCGGTTGTGACGTGCTTTATTATCATCCAGAAGGAAAAGATGGATTTGAGAATGTGGATGAGGACGGCAGGACTTTTGTTGTATCTCACCAAAGCAGTATTTCATTGGAACCATTCCCCGATCGTCGTCGTGAACGCGTCGCAACGGTAGCGTATCAAGCTTCAAAGGAAATTGAGCAAGTACTCCACCATGATAATTCACTATTATATAAACCGTGGCAATTCCGTTCGTATACACCTGTAGCGCGTACGCTAAAAACGACATATGATGAACTCTTTTTAATTACGAAAGAAAAGGCATTTGTACGTCCAACGTTTTATGTTGAAAATAAACATATTTATATCCCGTCTTTATTTGCAAAAATATCAGGTGTGTCAAAAAATGATAAAGAATATTTTCAGCGATTAAAAGCTGTTACATCATTTGATAATAGTTTATTAATTAATACATTTCCGTTTACGAAAGAACAAAAAGCGAATTTTCAATACCATTATCGAGATGCGTTAGATCGAGCTGGGAAATTACACCCTGATTTAATTATGAATAGTCATTGGTGGCCACATAAGCGATTGCCTGAAGGATTGCAGCATGGTATTGCAGAGGCAATCATTCATACGTGTGAAAGTGAAATATGTAAACCAATTGGGAAAGAGACGAAACAAGAGGTAGCACTATATGTTTTCGCACAGCTCTCTCAAATACCACCTAATATTTTAGAACAACTTGAGAAATTTGATTATTCACAAGAGGTACCAAAAATTGTTATATTTAATAATGAGAAGAGCGGAGAATTAACTCGTTCGGATGCTGTTTTATTATTATTTTTAAATCAAATTGGAGTAGATGTATTCCAATTTAATCCAACGGGAAGAAACGATATTGAACCGTATATTGAAGCAGGAGCATTTGATTCACATTGGCTTGAAGAAGTTAATTTCGATCTTGAGTTTCATGGTTCATCAGCCTATAAAAATTTATCACAAACAATAAAAGGACTATTTCGTCCATTTTTATAAGGAAAGGGAGAATACCATATGAATAACCCAGTCATACTAGATCCGAAAACAGAATTAAATGAGCAAACGGCACAAGATGTGCGTTTACAACTTAGACAAGATGCGGAAGTGCAACGTATTTATAATGCGGTAGATATTAAAGATCAATTAGAATTAATCGAACTTGGAAAAGAACCATCTATGGAAATTTCACGTTTCGCTGATCAAATTTTACATACAATGTCTTTATCAAAAATAGAAGACTCTGGTGAATTATTAAAACAGCTTGGTAAAATTATGGACAGATTTGATAGCAAAGACTTTGCGGAAGAGAAAAGTGGTTTCTTCTCACGTATGTTCAAAAAAGCAGATAAAATGATTGAACAAATCTTTAGTAAATATCAAACGATGGGCCGTGAAATGGATAAAGTATACGTGGAAATTACGAAGTATCAAGATGAAATGAAAAAATCAATTGGTACGTTAGATGGCCTGTATGAGCAAAACTTAAAGTATTATTTAGATTTAGAAAAATACGTAGTAGCAGGGGAAATGTTATTAGAGCGTTTAAATACAGAGTTAGTGCCGATGTATGAAGAGCGCGTACGTAATAATGACCAATTAGCTGGTATTGAATTAGAATCGCTTAAAAACTCTGTTGAAATTTTAGAACAACGTATTGATGATTTAGAAAAAGCACGTATGGTTGCGCTGCTTACAGCACCACAAATTCGTATGGTTCAACGTGGTAATAATAAATTAATTGGTAAGATCAATACAGCATTTATTACAACGATTCCTATCTTTAAAAATGGTATCATTCAAGCGGTGAATGCGAAGCGTCAAAAGCTTGTTGCAGATTCTATGGCTGAACTGGATCGCCGTACAAATGAGTTACTTAAGAAAAATGCACAAAATATTGCAACGCAAAGTGTGGAAGTAGCGAGATTATCAGGTTCTTCTAGTATTAAGATGGAAACACTTGAGGAAACTTGGAATATTATTTCAAGAGGTATGCAAGAAACACAACAAATTGAAGAGCAAAACAAACGTGAGCGTGAAGAAAGTCGCAAGCGTATGGCTACATTAACAGAGAACATCAAAAAAGAATTACAAGGATAAAGTGAAACTTTAATCAGTGGGGTTTTGTTCATCCCCACTGATTATTAGCCCACACCAATCGGACATTTATGGGCAGTTAATCTACCACCTAACTTCTTTGCTCAAGCTGAATTTTGAGGTGGGAGTTTTACTGCCCGGCAAATAGTGGGATAAATGAAAAGGCAATGAGGACGAGTCCTCATTGCCTTTTAGTTTCTCTTAACTAATTTAATGATTTCATTCACAACGAGCGGAACGATACTTAATAAGAGAACAAATCCCCAATCTCGCATTGTTAATGCGTGTACACCAAATATATTTGCAAGAGGTGGGATAGAGATGATACAAACTTGCATAAGAACCCCGATAAGAAGTGAGAAGACTAAATATTTATTTGTAAATATCCCAATTGAAAAGATGGATTTTGTTCTTGAACGCAAGTTAAATGAATGAACGAGCTGAGAAAAACTAAGAACGACAAATGCCATCGTTTGAGCATGTAATAGAGCGTCTTCATCGATTTTCTCTGGGAAAAGAGGAAATAAGTTTGTATCTCCAGTATAGAGTTTTGCCCCGACGATAAAGGCTGCTAGCGTTAAGAGTCCAATGAGAACCCCATTGAAAATGAGAAAAGGAATGCTACCGCTAAATAGGCTTTCTTTCGCACGTCGTGGCTTTTCTTTCATCACATCTGAATCTTCAGGATCAACACCGAGTGATAGTGCAGGAAGTGTGTCAGTAATTAAATTGACCCACAAAATGTGGATTGGGCGTAACGGTGTTGCCCAGCCAAGTAAAATGGCTAAAAAGAGAGCTATAATCTCTCCGAAGTTACAAGAAAGTAGGAAGAGAATCGACTTTTTAATATTAAGATAAATGTTTCTTCCTTCTTCAACCGCTTTAACGATAGATGAGAAGTTATCATCTGTTAAAACCACATCTGCGGCGCCTTTTGCTACATCTGTTCCTGTAATGCCCATAGCTACTCCAACATCTGCTTGCTTTAAAGATGGAGCATCATTTACGCCGTCACCAGTCATGGAAACGATGTTACCTTTGTCGCGTAATGCTTTTACAATCTTCACTTTATGTTCGGGAGAGACCCTCGCAAAGACATTTAAATGATTAATTTTACTTGCTAGTTCTGTATCCGAAATGGTATCTAATTCAGTTCCAATCATAATTTCAGATTTTTCTTCAGCAATCCCAAGTTCTTTTGCGATTGCAAATGCGGTGTCTTTATGATCACCTGTAATCATGACTGTACGAATGCCAGCTTTTTTACATTCTGTAATAGAATCTTTTACTTCTGTACGCGGTGGATCAATCATACCGACAAGACCGATAAAGATGAGGTTTTCTTCAAGATGATTTATATCGATATCGTTTGAAGTGTATTGTTTAAATGCGAATGAAAGTACTCTCAAAGCTTCTTGAGACATTGACCCGGCAGCGTCTAATATTTGATTTGTATCAGAATCAGTTAAAACCTCAATTTTGCCGTTTTTAAAAATATGGGTACAATGAGGTAAAAGTTTATCAATAGCGCCTTTCGTCATGCTATAGTAGCTTTCATTGTATGTATGAACTGTTGACATCATTTTACGATCGGAATCGAAAGGTACCTCATTAATACGTTCGTGTTTCTTTTCTAAATCCTCTTTTTGCATGTTAAAAGTGCTTCCAGCAACGAGAAGGGCAATTTCAGTAGGGTCCCCCGTTTGGGATTCGCTACTATAAGACGCATCGTTACATAGCACCATATTTTCTAACAACAGACGTTGTGCATCATTATTCACATTTAAATGTTCTAAGTTGTCGTATGTGTTATCACTATAAAAGTGAGTAACGGTCATTTTATTTTGCGTTAACGTACCTGTTTTATCTGAACAAATAATTGTGACAGAACCGAGAGCTTCTACAGCTGGTAGTTTCCGAACGATAACGTTTTGTTTAATCATACGCTGCACACCAATTGCAAGAACGATGGAAACGATAGCTGGCAAGCCTTCTGGAATAGCTGCAACAGCTAAACTAATAGCAGTCATAAACATTTCTAACGTATCTCGTCCTTGTAAAAAACCGATGAGAAACATAATGATACAAATAGCTACAGCGACAAACCCTAAATATTTTCCTACTTGCGCTAAACTTTTTTGAAGTGGTGTCATATCATCGTCCGCTTCATGTAAAAGGGTAGCAATCTTACCAATTTGTGAGTTCATTCCAGTTTCAACAGCAACACCAACGCCTCTTCCATATGTTACTAGTGTTGACATAAAGGCCATGTTTTTTTGATCGCCGAGTGGTACTTGTTCATCGGTTTGCATAGAAGGATGATAAAGTGCATCCTTATCAACAGGGACAGATTCACCAGTGAGAGCAGATTCTTCAACTTTTAAGTTTGCCGTTTCGATTAGTCGTAAATCACATGGGATATAACGTCCTGCATCGAGCATAACAATATCACCTGGAACGACTTGTTCAGATGGAATTTCTTGTAGTTCACCACCACGTCTTACGATAGCTTTAGGCGTTGCCATTTTCTTTAGTGCTTCTAAAGCGTGCTCAGCCTTGGACTCTTGGATAACACCGATAACTGCATTTAATATGACAACGAGCGCGATAATGCTTGCATCGGCCCATTCTCCTACAAAGGCAGAAATAAGGGCAGCGATAAGAAGGACATACACAAGCACATCATTAATTTGAGCAAAAATCCGCTGCCATAAAGTTCGCTTTTGTTTTGCTGTTAATTCATTTGGGCCAAACTGCTTTAAACGCTCATTTACGCCGTCAGCTGTTAAACCGCTTTGTTCATTTGTTTTAAAATCTGTCAATATTTGATCTTTCGTCTTACTGTACCAATTGCTCATAAGTAAGCACCTCCAGTAAAAACAGTTAGCAATGGTAGTGTTGCTATTATTTGTGAGTAGTATGTATGGAGAAAAAATCTAAGGTGAGGTTCTACTTCCATTGTACAGTATTTTAGAGTTAGTTGAGGGAAAGAGAAGAGTTGTCATGAATTTGTTGGAAATAAAAAGAAGCCTCATATAAGAGAGGCTTCTTTTACTTTTTAATTAATGTACCCAATTCTTCTGTAATAGCTTGCATTTCACTAATGCTGAATGTTTCACGTTTCATAACATGCTCATAAATGTCACGTAAGTCTTCGTACATTTCTTCATTAAAGCTAGCAGCTCTCATCGCACCAGCATTAACCATACGTAATTTTTCTTTAATAGCTTCGACCATATATTCAACATTTTCTTCTGATTTTACGGATAAATCCACCGAAGTGTCCCCCTTTAAAATAACATAAGGTTATCTTAACATTTTTTATCATTTTCGTTAATGAATCTTTTCAATCCTATTAAATTAGTAGGGATTTCCTTTATAATTAATAATTGGTTGTTTATACTATAAATATATATAGAAATGCACCAAGAAGGGAAGAAACAAAAAGATGGTTCAAGTATTGTTTGTTTGTCTTGGGAACATTTGCCGTTCTCCGATGGCAGAAGCGATTTTTCGAAATCTTGTCGTAAAAGAGGGACTCGAAGAGAAAATTGTCATTGATTCTGCAGGAACTGGAGATTGGCATATTGGTCATCCGCCACATAAAGGAACACAAAAAATTTTAAAAGAAAATGCAGTCACTTTTGAAGGAATTAAAGCAAGGCAAGTAGAAAAAGAAGACTTAACAAAGTTTGATTATATTATTGCCATGGACAACAAGAATATAGCAGATTTAAAAAGTTTAGGTAAAACTGGAGGCTATATTGGTAGGCTGTCCGATTTTGTTCCAGACGGTGGCTGGACAGACGTTCCTGACCCTTACTATACAGGGAATTTCCAAGAAGTATATGACCTTGTAACAGAAGGGTGTGCAAAGCTATTAGCTTTCATTCGAAATGAACAAGGAATATGAGGAAGCTTAGAAAGAAATACTTTCTAACATAAGAAATGAAAGGGTGAAGGAATATGGCAAAGAAAAATAATATTGCTCGAAACATTGCGATTGGTGTAGCTGCAGGTGTAGCTGTATCTATGTTAAAGAAAGAAAACCGTGAAAAAGTAAAAAATACAGCAGAAAAAGCAAAAACAAAGATGATTGAAATTGGCGAAAATGCAAAGATCAAAGAAAAAGTGCAAACTGTTACAGATAAAGGACGCGAACTTGCTGATTTCAATGTAGTGAAAGCGAAAGTAGCAGAAATCAAAAAATTGACGCCGTCTGTTGTAGAAACGTTAAAAGAAACGAAAGAAATTTTTAGTAAGAAAAAGGTTGAGCCAGCAGAGAAGCCAGAAACAATTGAAATTCAAGCTGTATCTTCGAAGGTAGATGAGCTAAAAGCAGAAGAAGAGCCAGTAGTAGCTGAAGATGGTGGTATGAAAGAAGCGCGTGAATTATTTATGAAAGACTCAAATGTAGAGGGAAAAAAAACAGAAGCGTACATTGAGTTAAAGCAAGATAAAGAAGAGAAGAAAAGCGTTTAAACATATATGAAAAACATCTTAGAAAAGGTGAGAAGACATCGTACTTATTCGTTTGGTAAAGATTTGTATGACCGGACGATGCGCGATGATGTAGCGGGCTTGGCAGCACAGCTCGCTTATTTCTTCTTGCTTGCGATTTTTCCTGGGCTTGTTTTCTTAATTACGCTTCTTGGATTCATTGACCTTCAAACAGAAAGTGTGCTCAATTTATTAGAACCGTACGTACCGGAAGAAGCAATGTACTTAATTGAAGTAAACGTAGATAAAGTTGTAAATGAGCAAAATGGTGGTTTATTATCATTTGGTTTACTATCGATGCTATGGTTTGCTTCAAACGGAGTGAATGCTATTATGAATGCTTTCAACCATGCGTATGATGTAACAGAAACACGTTCTTTTATTAAAACGAGAGTGTTATCAATTGTGTTTACATTAGCGATTATTTTTATGATTGTGTTTGCACTCATTGTTCCAGTTTTCGGACAAGTGATTGGGGCAGCGGTATTTAAAGCAATTGGTTTATCGGATAGTTTTTCTTATGTGTGGAGTATTACACGATTAGTAGCGAGTTTCTTCGTACTATTTGCGTTGTTTAGTTTTTTATATACATTTGTACCAGATCGAAAGTTAAAAAGAAGAGAAGTCATTTCAGGAGCAACATTTGCTACTGTAGGATGGATTGTGGTATCGTACTCATTTGCTTATTATGTAGATAAGTTTGCGAATTACGCCAATACATATGGTGGGCTCGGTGGTATTATTATTTTAATGTTATGGTTTTACTTAACTGGATGGGTAATTTTACTTGGCGGTGAAATTAATGGTTTACTCTATCATTATAGAACGGGTGACAATAATTCCCGTAATTAAAAATGATCTCTTGTTCCATAATAAAAGGGAACAGGGGGGATATTTCATGAGTAATAATAAAAAGAACCACAACAATAAAAATAACAATAAACAAAAGAGCAGTTCGCATCCAAAGCATAAAACGAGTAGTAGTGCGAACGGGCATAATAGCTACCATTAGAAAAAACGGGTCCTCTATGAGGACCCGTTTTTATTTGTTTCCTTTTAATAATCGTAAGCCATTTAAAATGACAAGAATCGTACTTCCTTCATGCCCAATAACACCGAATGGAAGAGCTAAAAATTGCAAGAAATTGGAACAAATAAGCATTGCAATTACAGCTAGCGAAAAAATTACATTTTGTTTCACGATACGGTTCATCCGTTTTGATAAACGGATTGCTTGGGAGAGTCGAGATAATTCGTTCTTCATAAGAACAACGTCTGCAGTCTCTAATGCTACGTCTGTTCCTTCACCCATTGCCACACCAATGCTAGCGGTAGCGAGTGCAGGAGCATCATTTATACCGTCTCCTACCATTGCTACTGTACCGTATTTCTCTTTTAACTTTTTAATCGTTTCAACTTTTGTTTCAGGCAAGCATGATGCGTAATATTCCTTTATATTACTTTCAGAGGCAATTGCTTTTGCTGTTTCCTCATTATCACCGGTAATCATAATAGCTTCAACACCAATACTTTGTAAATCATGAATGGCAGCTATTGTTTCTTGGCGAAGCGTATCTTTTAAAGCGATAAGTCCAAGAATGCCCTCTTCATCACTAATATAAACGACAGTTTTACCTTCTTTTTCAAGCGAGGCAGCAATACCATCATGAAATGTCTTTGCTTCTTCACCGATAAAATTAGCTTTCCCTATTTTATAAGCTTTGTTTTCGAATATTCCTTTTAGCCCAAAACCAGTTACATCTTCAACATTTTCTGGTTTTATTAATGTAATGTCATACGTATGCTGTGCATAGTTCACAATGGCTGTAGCTAAAGGATGTGTAGAGTGACTTTCAATTGATGCTGTAATAGAAAGCACTTCTTTTTCTGTTATATTTTCTCGAACATATATATCTGTTACGGTAGGTTTTCCTTGTGTTAATGTTCCTGTTTTATCAAAGGCAATCGCCTTTACTGAAGCTAGTCGTTCTAAATGAATACCGCCTTTAAAGAGAATACCGTTTCTCGCTCCGTTTGAAATTGCTGATAAAGTTGCTGGCGTAATCGCTGCAACTAATGCACAAGGAGAAGCGACTACAAGTAAAATCATAGCGCGATAAAACGTTTCATTCCAACTCCAATCCAGTAAGAAATGTGGAACGAACATCATAAGCGCGACAACGATTAGTACTCCTTTTACATATGTTCCTTCAAACTTTTCGATGAATAGTTGTGATGGTGATTTTTCGCTTTGTGCACTTTGAACGAGACGAATAATCTTTTGAAATAGTGTTTGATCGCTCGGCTTCGTAATTATAACTTCGATAGCACCACGTAAATTTACAGTTCCGGCAAATACTTCATCACCATGTTTTTTTTCATTTGGAATAGGCTCCCCAGTGATAGCTGCTTCATCGATATTTGTTTCACCATTATGAATTGTGCCATCAGCAGGAACACGCTCACCGGGCTTAATTAAAATAATATCGTTAATTTGTAATTGTCCAACAGGAACGCGTTTCTCAATTCCATTTGATATACGTAATGCTTCTTCAGGTTGTAAATCAAGAAGCGCTGAAATTTCTTTTTGACTTTTACTTAACGTATAAGATTCCATTGCACCGCTTAGTGCAAAGATGAAGATTAAAATAGCACCTTCTGCCCAGTAGCCAATTACTGCAGCCCCAATGGCAGCAAAGAGCATGAGCATTTCGACATTTAGCTCTTTTTCTTCAATGGTATCTTCAATACCTTCTTTCGCTTTTGCATACCCACCAACTATATAAGCAAGGATATAGCAAGTAATACCCACATGTATTGCATCGTTCTTTGTGAATAACCAGCCAACTAAAATAAAAATACCAGATGCGATTGCAAATATAAGTTCATAGTGCTTTTTTAATGTTTGAATCCAAGATGGAGTAGGTACGTTTTGTTTTGATGGTAATGTTTTTACTTCCGAGTTCATTATTACTCGCCCCTTTCAAATTCTTATTGAGAAGAAGAATCAAAATCGAAACCCCTATAAAACGACGAAAGCTGCCATCCATTAATGGACAGCAGCATTTCTGTTAAAAATAATTTTAGTAATTATTATGTTGTAATTATTCTATAGTATAACATATGTTTTTGAGAGATGGTATGTTTTTGTTTTAAGTATAAACTGAAAACTTGTGTTTTCACAGTTCCTTTGGTATATATGAATATTGTTCGTAAAAAGATCGGAAAGGAAGACAACAAGTGAAGACAGAGAAAATTTTTACCCATCCGCTTGGCGTGTTTATTGCTGCAATAGTAGCAACCTTTTTATGGGGGAGTGCATTCCCTTTTATTAAGCTAAGTTATGCTGAACTTGGAATTCAGCCACAAGAAGTTGGGGAGCAAATATTATTTGCTGGTTATCGTTTCTTCTTATCTGGAGTCATGCTCTTATGCTTTTTTAAAGTGTTAGGAAAAGATATGAACTTCAAAAAAGGAACGGGGAAACAGTTAATACAAATTGGTTTATTTCAAACATTTCTTCAATATATATGTTTTTATATTGGACTGAGTTATAGTTCAGGAATTGAAGGAGCTATTATTTCGGGCACATCATCGTTCTTTCAAATTTTACTTGCGCACTTTTTATATAAAGATGATGCTCTCAATATGAGAAAAATAATCGGGGTTTCTATCGGTTTTTGCGGTGTTATTTTAGTAAATGTACCAAGTGATGGTAGTTTATCATTCCATTTCGGAATCGGTAGCTTGTTACTTCTTAGTGCAGCAATGCTGTATTCATATGGGAACATATTGGCGAAAGAAGGTAGCAAAACGTTAGATGTTGGATATATGACAGCATATCAAATGATTTTTGGTTCAATAGGATTGTTATGTATAGGCGGATTTCAAGTAGGCGCAATACCATTTACATTTAGTTTACATGCAACCCTTATGCTAATCTATTTATCTTTCTTATCTGCAGCTGGTTTTTGTATCTGGAATACAATTATGAAGTACAATAAGGTTGGACAAGTATCAATGTATATGTTCTTTATACCTGTATTTGGTGTATTATTATCGAGCATGATTTTAGGAGAAACAATTCACTCATTTGTATTATTCGGTTTAGCATGTGTTGCGGCGGGAATTATTGTAGTAAACCGTACTCCAGCTAAGCAGGAAGAAAAACAAGTAGCGTAGAGAATAGAAAAGCGATTAAAATGGAAGAACAGTATTGTTCTTCTTTTTTTTGTAGAAAAAGGATAATAGGCTGGGTATAACGAAAAAAGATACAAAAAGAATTTATTGAGGAGAAAATGTTATGAACGTACTTTACATGGTGTTAATCGGACAGATCATTCTTTTTTTCATGGGGGCGATTTACGCAATACGGCAGACAAAAAGAACGAAGGAAAATATGCCGTTGCCTTTAGCAATTCGTCTTATTCTTAGTTTTTCTTTAACAGGCAGTGCGATTTTTATATGGTTACAAGACCCTTCGGCAGAATATAGTACGTGGGTTGCGCTTGGTATGACTTTATCGACTGTAGGAGATTTGTTTATGGCAGGATTGATTCCAATTGGTCATAGATTAATTGGAGGAATGGTTACTTTTGCTCTTGCTCATTGTTTTTATGTAAAAGCATTTTTACAAACAGGAATTTCGTGGGATGGCTTTTGGATTGGTTTACTCGTATACGGACTCTTTCTAATTATAGGCTGGTTCTTTTTTATCCGAAATGAAAAGCAGGATAAGCTGTTTACGATAGGAGCTCTCGTTTACGGATTATGGGTTGGAGGAATGGCTTGCTTTGCATTCGCCTTATATTACGAGAATTCAGGCATATGGTGGGCACCAGCGTTTGGTGGTTTATTGTTTGTGATTTCAGATTTCATTATTGGTGTGACAGATATTGGTGGACGCAAACTGAAATATGAACCACTTTGGATTTGGTTTACATATGTCGCGGCTCAAATGTGTATTGTATATGTAGGATTATAAAAAAAGATACTCTCAAAAATAGTAGATTAACTATTTTGAGAGTATCTTTTTTATTACTATGCTACTATATTTTTTTGTTGTAGAGCAGAAAGGCTATACTCATCAGCTGCTTTATAACCTTTAGCTAATAAATCATTTATATATAGTTTGTTGTAAATGAAGCAGAACACTAGGTTAGAGAATCCGAATGTAAACATGCCAGCGACTAAAATAATTAGAAACCATTTCCAGTCTCCGCGGAATATAGCAGGGAAAAAACCAAAGAAAAATACAGTCCAACTAAAACCAATTTTTGCTTGTTTAATTTGGCCGGTATTTTCATTTTTAAGCATAACTTTCATAGAAAAAGTCCTCCTAGGTACATAAAAATAGAATAAATGCAAGCTATAGTATATCAGAATAATACATTTTTGAATATTATTATTTTAAGTTTGTAATATTGTGATTATATAATTCGGAATTTTATAGAAATTTATCGGTTGAATTATTTATAATAAAAGTAAAAAGATGATGAGATGGTGGAATAATGCAAAAGAAAAAACGTTTGCGTGAATTCTTTGGAACAATTGTGATTGCATGTTTATTGGTGTTTTTGGCGAAAATTTTCGTGTTTTTTCCTACAACTGTAAAAGGAGCATCTATGAGGCCAACGTTACAAAATGGTGATAAGGTGATTGTTAATAAGTTGGCTAAACACTTTGAAAGCTATGAAAGAGAAGACATTATTGTTGTGAAGACAGATAATTTTTATGTAAAAAGAGTAATTGGATTGCCGGGAGATGTAATTGAGATGAGAAATGATCAATTATATGTGAATTATGAAGTGAAAGATGAAGAGTATTTGTATAGTAATAAAAAACAAGCTGAAAAAAAACTTATGAATTTAACAGAGGACTTTGGACCGATTACAGTTCCTAAAAATAAGATTTTTGTTATGGGAGATAATCGTTTAATAAGTAAAGATAGCAGAAATGGTTTAGGGCTTATTAATAGAGAAGATGTATTAGGGAAGTTAGCCGCGATTTATTATCCATTTGAACATATGAAAATGATGAATTAAAAAAAACCAAGCAAATTGTAGTTTGCTTGGTTTTTTTGTTAAACAGTAGGAGATTCATTAGATACAAAGATGTCTTCCTGTTTCTTCGTAGTACTTAAAATGAATTTATGTTGTAGCAATTGTAGTTTGAATAACGCTAAAGGATCATGATACGTTTCTGGATTACTTCTCAGCGTTGCCAATGTTTGTTCGTCTTCCTGAATCTCAAGTTGAGCTGTTTCTACATTTTGTTTCAATATACTAAGTGGATCTTTAAAGAACATCATGATATCGCGTTCTAATGCCCCTTCAAATACTTCAAATTGAAGGAAGAATTGTTTTGAGATTGCTTGAGCAATTTCTGTATAGTCTTCTGTTTCAATATATTGTTTATATTTGTTTGCGAGCATAGATTGGTTTTTCTGCATATTACCAAATAGTTTTCCGGCACTCTTTAAGAAAAATTGTGTCGGTGTAAAGCGTAATAAAATATTGATGTTTGTTACTGTAATTCGATTCGTCATTCGTACAACATCTCGATTCCAATCATCTAACAATTTGAAATCACAAGGAAGTTTCATACGTTCTTCTTTATAGAGTTTATTGAAAGTTTCGCTCATTTCATCTAAATAAGCTTGTGCTTGAATAAATTCATTATGAGCTGTTTCAATCCACTCTTGAATAGACCCAGTAAATTTAGGAAGAAGCACTTGTTGCACATGTTTTTGAATTCGTTCGTTCATTGCAGTATTTAATTCTTCATGAACTAACTTAAAATCACTATCTTCTTGAACAAGGTCAGAGCAACTCTGTAATAATTCAGGGATTTGAGAATGTATATCTCGTGTAATTTCTTCTTTCGTTAATAGATAAGAGTCTGTAATCGAACGAATTTTGTCTTTTTCAAGAGCAGTAAGATTGTTAATAAATCCATTAAGTTTTACTGAGATATGTTTATTCCAGCGCACTGATTTTACTAATGTATTTTCTAATTCCACACGCTCATTCACAAGGTATGCGATTGTTTTTTGAGTAAACCATATTAGTTTTTCTATACGTTCTTGCTCCATGTTGCGTTCTGCGAGATTAGAGAGAACGGACTCTGTTACATCCCCAAGTTGCTGGCTACTCTCTTGTGAAGGAGAGTATGGGAAAAATTGTGCATTTGGGAAATGAACTTTAAGTTTACTAATTAGTTTTTCATTAGTAGTCGCATTATTTGTGTGTAATACGAAATGAATTTTTAAGTTTGGCACCTGTTCACGTAAATAAAGTAATGTATCAAGTTCTTCACCATGTAATGGGGAAGCGGAATTTAATACGTAAAGGAGGCTGTCTGCTGCTTGTAAGTATTCAAAATAGGGGCTATTTTTATCCAATTGTCCCTGAATAGATGGTGTAACAAGAAATGCAAACTTATTTTTTCTTAAAAATCTACTTGGTAGCTTAACTTCTATACATTTTTTCTCAAGTTCTAACTGGGAAGATGTAGCCATTATTTGATGGAATTCATCAAAGTTCGGTATATTTCGTACATCTAACTCATTGAATTCTGTTATTTCAGTTTGGCTATCGTCTTTAAATAAAACAGGAGTTGTTAAAGTCTCAGTTAAGATATTCTCTCCTAATATGGAATTGACGAATGACGCTTTATCATAATCACTAGTGCCTGCTATTAGTAATTGTGTAACATTTAAATCGCATAGCTCATGGACGAGTAGTGTAAATTGATGGCTTAAATCCACATCATTTTTCTCGGCCCACACAGCAATTGTTTCGAATAAATGAGAAACAGTTTCCACGTTTACATTTGCTTCAGTTGATGAATTAGAAAGTAAAGCGCCAGCACTTTTTACGAGTAGTGATTCTAAAGTTGTAGGTGAAACCTCATTCCATGCTAACACTGCAGCAGAAACAATTAGAGAATCTTTTGCTTTCATTAAACTAAACCAATTTGTTAATAGATCTGGTACAAGTCCTTGCAATTCATGCATAAAATGCTCACCAGTAATTAATGCAAAGTAAGTCTCTTGGTAGCGAGAAGAGATTTCAGACCAATCATCATTATTATCTGTTTCAATATGTAAGAATAAGTGATTTATCGTTTGAATCCATGGTAAATACAACGTGTCATCTTGATAGCTATTCCAAAGAGCAATAACAAGTTCTTTAAATTGTACTTGATCAATGGCATATAAAGCTTTTAAAGACTCATAGAAATATTCTGGTTTAATTTGTTTCGTAAATCCTTGATTCACATAATTGATTAAAGTATCGAACCAGTGTAATGAGTTTGTTCGAATTCCTTCTTGAACAGCAAGTTCTATAGCATTATTCCAATCTTCTTGTTTTTCATAGAAAGAGCGAGCGATGGCAGTAATATTTGGATAGTCAGGTTGAAATGCAACAGCTTCACTAATGGTTTTAAATGCTAGTCCTAAACGATCTTGTTCGATGTAAAGAGAAAGGAGTTGTAGGGAAACTTCCATCGTAAGAGTTGTATCTTCTGTTTGAATAGCTTGATAAATTTCTTCTGCTTTTGGTAAGAAGCCTAGTTCAAAATAAGCGTCTGCAATATTTTTGGTTGCCCAAAGTGCCAGGTCGTTATTTACTTTGTCCCATTTAAATATAGCTGCTTCAAAGTCTTTATTTTGGTAATAAAGTTCACCTTGAGCAAAGCGGACATTAGAAATGTTTGAGAATTCATTTTGGGATTCATTTATATATGCTTCACCGAGTACTTCCGATACTGGAGTAGAAGTTTCTTCAGTTAAAAATGTTTTATAGTAAACCTTTTGGATAAATTGATTTTCAATGGTCATGTTCGTTCCCCCTGTATAATTTAGAAAAATGATGTTGTATGTTAAAGGGCGCATGTTTTTTATAGGTAGAAGTTGCATTATATAGACCAAACTATGTTTTTGCTAGGTATATCATTTTTCCTGAGAGTTAAACCGTTGCGAAAAGTAACTTTCCTTTATTGTAACAAAAAAACAAGCATATGAATTTTTATTTTTTAATCCTGCTGTTTGCGGGTCTTAAGAATCTCATCTCAAAATTGGATGAATACAAGGAAGTAAAGTGGGAATTGGGCTGTCCGTAAAAGCTTGATTGGTGCGGGAGAATAATCCGTTTGGGATGAAGAAAACTCCCACTGTTTAAAGTTTTACTTTACCTTACCTAAAGGGGTGAATAGAAGTAGAGTTGATTATAAAAACAATGTATAGTGAATATGTATACCATGTTTGTCTTAAAGATAGAAAGGGCACAATGTGGAATAACGATCGTGCATAGGATGTGTCTTCCGAATGGAACAACATATTGGCGAGCTAATCGCACATTATGGGTATTTTGGAATTATTATAGCTTTGGCTGGTGGGATTGTCGGATTACCGATACCAGACGAATTTTTATTGACCTTTGTTGGTTATAATGTTTCAAAAGGAGTTATGTCAGGAACCGCTGCTTTTTTAAGTGGGATGGCTGGTGCAATGTTAGGGATTACATTAAGCTACATACTAGGTTTAAAACTGGGCCTTCCTGTTTTAAAAAAATACGGCCCAAAAATTAGAATTAAAGAACATCACATTGAAAAAACACATGTTTTATTTGAAAAATACGGCCCATTTCTTTTAATGATTGGTTATTTTATACCAGGAGTCCGTCATTTAACAGCATATTTTGCTGGGGTTTCGAATTTAACACTTTGGCGTTTTTGTTTGTATGCTTACGGTGGTGCACTCATTTGGATAAGTGTTTTTATCGGACTTGGTTGGAAGCTTGGAGAGAAGTGGCGTTTCGTTGAGTATAGTTTACATCATTATGGAATATGGATTTTAATCATTTCAGCAGTTGTTACATGTATTGTATGGTTTTACATAAAGAAAAAGAAAAACCGCTAATAGCGGTTTTTTAGCTGAAAGCAATAAATAGTACACCGGCTGTAATGAAGATTACACCAATACCGGTCATAAAGTTTAACTTTTCACCGAGTATAACCATCGCGAGAACAATAGAAAACACTACACTTAATTTATCGACAGGAGCTACTTGAGAAACCTTTCCTGTTTTTAAGGCGAGAAAATAAAATAACCATGACGAAGCACCTGCAACCCCACTTAATGTGATAAATAGCAGTGCTTTTTTATTTAAGAGAACATCGCCGATATTTTGAAATTTACCTTGTATAATAATAACGCCGACCATAAATAAGGCCATAATAATAGAACGAACCGTCGTCGCGACATTGGCATCGATTCCATCTAAACCAATCTTTCCAAAAATAGATACAAGGGCAGCAGTAATTGCTGATAATAGTGCGAATAAGAGCCAAGAATTCATAGTAAATTTCCTCCAATCTTACATTATCATACATGAAAACCATTCTTATGTATTAGTAACGAAATAATCCCCACCTTATTTTTTTAATAAGGTGGGGATTATTATACTACTCTGCAATTTCCTCATATAAAAAGTACGTTACATTATAAATATGTTCTACTTCATCATCCGTCATAAATAACAATTTGTCACGTTCAATCCCTTTTTTCTTTTCGATAAACTCAATCATGTTTTTTCGTTCTTCTCTTTTCATCAATTTTATTTCCCCTCTCAATCTGTTTTAATACAGTTTATTTAAGTTACTGCTATTATATAACAGAATCTTTAGAAAGTTCCACCTATTTTATTGTTTTTTTTCAGAAGAACTTTTCGACAAAACAAGCCCACCTAAGGGGGCTTGTTTTTATTTTATAGTCGTAAAAACTCGGGCTCCGTCGTACCAGCACCATCGATGTAATAAATTGTGTCGGGATTGATTTTAATTAGTACATAATTAGGGTCTTCAGGACCGAGTAACCAACGCTTTAAGCTATTATTCCAAAACTTGTTTTTTAATGTGGAGTCTTCCTCGATGGAGGCTAAGCCTTCAACTTCAATATAATCTTCATCTAATTTTTTTCCTTCACGCCCAAGTAGTACATGTACATTTGGATTGTTTTCAATATCTGTTATCTTTTTTGATTGTCGATCTGTTGCAACATACAGTACAAAATCTTCATGGAAAAACATCATAAATGCGCTATGAGGTTTATCATTTCGTACTGTAGATAATACACCAGTGCGTTGACCTTGAATAATAGTTGCGATTTTTTCTTTTAAGTGCATAATTTTAACCTCTTTTCAAAATTTATAATTCTGCCTGTTCAAACAAGAAAATTTAAATATCTTTCATACTGTTTTCTTCAATCCGATTTTTTAAACGTAATTGTGATGAAATCGGACAAGTTAGGAGAAGAATAATATTAATGATGAGGAGAAATACATACGATGGAAGGATGAAAAACATGTTTAATAAAATATTTCTGATAGTAGCGCTTATAGGTGTACCACTCTCTGTACTTGGGAAAACACTTCATTGGCCCCAAACGATTATGTTCGCTGTGTATTGTATTACTATTATCGCATTAGCCGGTTTTATGGGGAGAGCAACAGAAAGTTTGGCAATTGTTTCTGGGCCTAGAATAGGCGGATTATTAAATGCTACTTTCGGTAATGCTGTTGAATTGATTATTTCAATTTTTGCACTTCAGGCAGGATTAATTGAAGTTGTTTTAGCCTCTTTAACAGGTTCTGTACTTGGAAATTTATTACTAGTAGGAGGGCTATCCTTCTTTGTAGGAGGTCTTAAATATAAAAGACAAAGTTTTAATGTGTATGATGCAAGGCATAATTCAGCTTTATTAATATTTGCCGTTGTCGTAGCTTTTGTTATTCCGGAGATTTTTGCGATGAAGATGGATGCTGGAAAGACGTATCAATTAAGTATAGGAGTTTCTATTATTATGATTATTATGTACCTTGCTGCATTGCTATTTAAGTTAGTTACGCACCGCGGTGTATATCAACATAAGAGTGATGAAGTAGCTCATGAGGAAGAGCCTGAGTGGTCGAAAGGAAAAGCACTACTCATTTTAGCTATAGCGACAATTGCGGTAGCTTATGTGTCAGAGGCGCTTGTGCATACATTTGAGACGGTTGCAAAGTCGTTTGGCTGGTCAGAGTTATTTATAGGGGTTATTATCGTCGCAATTGTTGGGAATGCAGCAGAACACGCTTCCGCAATTCTTATGGCTTATAAAAATAAAGTAAATATTGCAGTTGAAATCGCAGTAGGTTCGACTTTACAGATTGCGATGTTTGTTGCTCCTGTATTAGTGCTTCTGTCTATGTTTTTTGTACAAAAGATGCCTTTAGTATTTACGATACCAGAACTTGTTTCTATGATTACAGCTGTTTTCTTAACAATTGCGATTTCGAATGATGGAGATACAAACTGGTTTGAAGGAGGCACTTTATTAGCGGCATACGTCATTATGGGAATTGGTTTTTATTTATTATGAAAAATAGGCATAACAATTGTACCCAGAGAAAACAATAAACAAAGTAGTATATATACCTTTACGTAGGAAGGAGCCAGACAGGTGAAAAGAGTATACAGCATATGTCTTTCAACTATGGTCTCGTTTATTTTATTATTTCCTAACAGTAGTTTTGCAAAGACGACAGTAGAAGTAAAAGTGCCTTCATCTGTTTTAAATATTTCAAAAGATAATACATTTCCAAATGACGCACAAGATTTGCCGCGTTTACAGCCAAGTAAATTCGCTCAAGAATTATTAAAAACGGCAAACATTACAATTGAAAATCCAGACTTAATTCGGATGTTTAATGAAACGACAATTTCAAATGCGCCACTTGCTGTGGGATACAGGGCAAAAATTTATTTAGGACAATGGGCATTAAATTATGAATCGATAGATACATCAATTAATTGGGAGTATAAGCAAGTGAATCGCAATGTGTATGATAATCGCGGGGGAGATCGCTTATACCCACTTCGTTATAAGCAAGAAACGCAAAAGACAGTTGAGGGTGATTTAACGGCAGATATGAGAGATGCTGCTGATGTGAAAAAAATGATGCTTCTAAAAGCGCTTGAAAAGGTACAATTGCCCCTTTCATTTAAAACAACGATTGGTTATGGAACGGGACATGAGCGTGTGTATAATATTAGTCCGAGTCAACTTGGGTATTTATACGCTTATACACCAGCTGTAAATGAAAAAGGAAAAGTAACATTCGGAGAAGTGTATCTTGTGTTAAAGGGAAATCAAAAAAGGCTTGTTGTGAAAAATATTACCTCGCAGGGAATTGGAGCAGCGATTCCGATTCATGATCATTTATATTTTAAATTCATTTCTTCTTCCCACTCGCAATAACGTAAAAACGTCAGCTTATAAGCTGACGTTTTTTGTTTATAATGTAATATTTGCTGTTTTTGATAAGAAATCTTCTGTTGGATAGTAGCTGTTTTTTACAAGAACGTTCGGTCCAAGGCATTTTACTGCAGGACAGTGACAGCTTAATGATTTTGCTGTTTTTGAAGCACTCCATTTGTCATAAGCCTCTTGTAGTGTGTTTGTTTGTACGTTACCTAGAAGTGGTACGTCACCGAAATCAGTTACGATAATATTTCCATCAAAAATATTGACGTTTAAACGAGAACGGCCATCAGGGTCATTACGGACTGTTACATTTTTGCTTTCTTGTAATTTTTTAAATGTGGCGATGTCCCGCTCGTCATCGCTACAAGCGTAGAAAGGTAAAGTCCCAAATAACATCCATACATTTTCGTCGCGAATTTCTAGTAAATGTTCAATTGCATCACGAATTTCAGCTTTTGTTAAAATTTCTAGATTGCTCGCGAAATCACTTGGATACATTGGATGTACTTCGTGACGTTTACAGCCCATTTCTTCGACAATTTGACGATGAATATGTTCAATATGTGGTAGAGTTCTTTTGTTTAACATCGTTTCGGCTGATACGAGTACACCTGCATCTGATAGAGCTTTACTATTTGTAATCATTCGTTCAAATAATTTTGCACGCTGTTCATAAGTAGGTTTACGCTCCATCATTGCAAATCCACCTTCAACGAAATCATCAATTGTTCCCCAGTTATGAGAAATGTGCAGTACGTCTAAATAAGGAATAATTTGTTCGTAACGTGCTAAATCTATAGTTAAGTTTGAGTTGATTTGAGTGCGAACGCCTCGTTCATGGGCGTATTTTAAGAGTGGTGTTACATAGTTGTCGACGGATTTCTTTGAAAGCATAGGTTCTCCGCCAGTAATACTTAAAGAACGTAAATGAGGAATCTCATCTAATCGTTTTAATAAAAGCTCCATCGGAAGCGGATTTGGATCTTTCGGCTGTAATGTGTAACCAACAGCGCAATGCTCGCAACGCATATTGCATAACGTTGTCGTTGTAAACTCAACGTTTGTTAATAGTAGTTTGCCGTACTCTTCAAGGTCCATATACGCTTCCCATGGATCGTAAGAAGGAGTAATCGGCTTCATTTTTTGTGATATCGTCATATGAAATACTCCTTTGACTATTGAAATAACAATTTGTCCATTCTCTATAATAGAAGAATATGTGCTTTTTATAAAGTGAAACTTTTCAGGAGAAAAAGAGAGAGGGCTTACATTATCATGAATGACTGTGACAAAATTGATGAAATTTTATGTCCATAGTAATCATTTTTGCGGTATAATAAAAGCAACTCGAATTAAAAGGAGAGTGCCTTCATGGGAAAAGCAATTCAAGATAAAGATACACAATTAGTATATTTAAAAGAACGTTTAAATATGTTCATTGAAGTAATTGATACAATTGAACCTGAAGAAGTAGAGTTAGAAGATGTAGATCGTCTTCTTGCGATGTTAGATGAATTAGAATTAAAATGTGAGCAATTTAAAAAAGACGAATAATATATTAAAAAGGCTGCCAATACAAAATTGGTAGCCTTTTTCTGTACGGATAATAGAAGGACGGTAGAAAAAGAGGTATAATCAAGTTGTGAAAAATTTCATTTATCCTTTAATAGCATGAAATATATATAGCTGAAGAGTATAACAATGGAATTTTCATCTCATAACGTTTTGGTAGCGTTCACAATTGAGGGGGAAGTAACAATGGAAAAGCTTCAAGAAAGCATGTATCAACTAATTGTTGAAACGTCAACGAATTTACCGAAAGATGTTCGTCGTGCGATTCAACAAGCGAAAGAACGAGAAAATGCAGGGACTCGTTCAGCGATGGCACTTGGCACAATTACGAATAACATTAAAATGGCTGATGATAATATCTCGCCTATTTGCCAAGATACAGGTATGCCAACATTTAAAATTTATACACCAGTTGGTGTGAATCAATTAAAACTGAAGGAAGCTATCTATAGTGCGCTTGAGCGGGCGACGAAAGATGGTAAACTTCGTCCAAACTCTGTTGATTCTCTGTTTGGGGACAACAGCGGAAATAACTTAGGACCAGGTACACCTGTTATTAAGTTTGAACAATGGGAAAAAGATTATATTGATGCACGTTTAATTTTAAAGGGTGGCGGCTGTGAGAATAAAAATATTCAATATAGCTTACCATGTGAATTAGAAGGACTCGGACGCGCAGGACGCGATTTAGAAGGGATTCGTAAATGTCTTCTTCATGCAGTATATCAAGCGCAAGGTCAAGGATGTAGCGCAGGTGTAATCGGCGTCGGTATCGGGGGAGACCGTACATCAGGTTACGAATTAGCAAAAAATCAATTATTCCGTACATTAGATGACATCAATCCAGTACCAGAGCTAAAACAACTTGAAGAGTACGTGTTAGAAAATGCAAATAAGCTTGGTATTGGTACAATGGGATTCGGCGGAGAAACAACTTTACTTGGTTGTAAAATTGGCGTATATAACCGTCTGCCAGCTAGCTTCTATGTATCTGTTGCATATAATTGCTGGGCATATCGTCGCCTAGGTGTGAAAATCCATCCTGAAACAGGAGAAATTATGGATTGGCTATATCAAGAAGGTGAAGATACACTTCAGCAAGAAGCACAAGAAAAAACAGAGCAACGTGAGATTGTATTGCAAGCACCAATTACAGAAGAGCAAATTCGTGAACTTCGCGTTGGTGATGTTGTAACGATTAATGGCATGATGTATACAGGTCGTGACGCAATTCATAAGTATTTAATGGATAACGATTGTCCTGTAGATTTAAATGGACAAATTATTTATCATTGTGGTCCAGTTGTAGTAAAAGATGAAAATGACAACTGGCAAATTAAAGCGGCAGGTCCAACGACAAGTATTCGTGAGGAGCCATACCAAGGCGATATTATGAAAAAGTTCGGTATTCGTGCTGTAATTGGTAAAGGTGGTATGGGTGCAAAAACATTAGCTGCATTAGAAGAACATGGTGGTGTTTACTTAAATGCCATTGGTGGCGCAGCGCAGTATTATGCGGAATGTATTAAAGAAGTGAAAGATGTTGATTTCTTACAGTTCGGTATTCCAGAAGCAATGTGGCATTTACGTATCGATGGGTTTAAAGCAGTTGTAACGATGGACTCTCATGGTAATAGCTTACATGCAGATGTTGATAAAACATCACTTGAAAAATTAGCAAGCTTTAAAGAACCGGTATTTAAGTAAATAAAAATGCATCTCGAATCATTCGAGATGCATTTTTTTGGTATATATAGCAAAACATGTTCGGCATGAAAGAATGCACAGCAACAGAAACTACAGGTACGATTATATATGGAAAGGAGACTATTTATGAAATATAAATGGTTATATATAGGTCTCATTTTTTCAATTATGATGGCACTTGTTCCAGTTTCGGCATTGGCTTATACAAATACTCCACATAACTGGGGAATCCCACGTCCTAAAGATGAAACAGTACCAGATGCAGGGAAATTATATACAGATTTACTACAAAAGAATGGTGGATTTTATTTAGGGGATACAAAGAAAAAAGATATTTATTTAACGTTCGATAATGGATATGAGAATGGATACACAGGCCAAATTTTAGATGTATTAAAAGAGAAAAAAGTACCGGCAACTTTCTTTGTAACAGGGCATTACATTAAAACGCAAAAAGATTTGCTATTAAGAATGAAAGATGAAGGACATATCATTGGGAATCATTCGTGGAGTCATCCTGATTTCACAGCGGTAAATGATGAGAAACTTCGTGAAGAATTAACGAGTGTAACGGAAGAAATCAAAAAAGTAACTGGACAAAAAGAAGTGAAATATGTACGCCCTCCGCGCGGCGTATTTAGTGAAAGAACATTAGCTCTTACGAAAGAAATGGGCTATTATAATGTGTTTTGGTCACTCGCATTTCTAGATTGGAAAGTGGATCAGCAAAGAGGATGGCAATACGCGCATAATAATGTAATGACGATGATTCATCCAGGATCTATTTTATTACTTCATGCAATATCAAAAGATAATGCAGAAGCACTTGCAAAAATCATTGATGATTTGCGCGAGAAAGGGTATCATTTTAAAAGTCTAGATGACTTAGTAAAAGGCAATCAACCGTAAGCATGTATGCTTGCGGTTTTCTCATGCTATAATGATGTGTAAAAAGGATGGGGAAAACGTATGTGGAGCGAACATGTTACGTTAGAGTATCCGTACCATTTTGAAGAAGTGTTAAAGCGTTTATCTTTTGATCCACTAAACGTCATTCAATTAGATGAGAAAGTCATGTATGTCCCGCTTTGTATAGACGAGGAACAGATTGTTGTCCGTTTGCAAGGGATTGGTACTGTTCAAAATCCACAATTTTGGATTTCTAGTCAGGCAGGAGATTCGGAGAAAGTAATGAAACGAATGAAGGCCATTTTTCATTGGAATGATTCGTTTCAAGATATACAAAATCATTTTTTAAACACATCATTACGTCCACTATTTGAAACATATGCTTATACTCCAATTATTTTAGAATTCGATTATTTTGCGTGTTTACTTCGCTGTATTATTCATCAACAAATAAATTTGAAATTTGCTACTGTGCTGACAGAGCAATTTGTAAAACGATATGGAACAGAGAAGAACGGTGTATTCTTTTTCCCTACTCCAGAAATAGTAGCAAATATTTCAATTGAAGAATTGAGAGAGCAAAAATTTAGTCAGCGAAAAGCTGAATATATGGTAGGATTAGCAAAGTGTATTATAGGTGGTAAGTTAGATTTAACTAGAATAGAAAACGAAACAGAAGAAGGGGTTGCAGCACAATTGTTACCAATTAGGGGGATTGGTGCATGGACAGTGCAAAACTTTTTAATGTTTGGGCTTGGACGGAAAAATATGTTTCCAAAAGCAGACATCGGGATTCAGCGTGCAGTACAAGGTGTATTTCAATTAGAGGATAAACCGAGTGATGCGTTTTTAGAAAACGTGAAACAAGAATGTGAACCATACTGCAGTTATGCAGCGTTATATTTATGGAAAAGTATAGAGTAGAGGTGTAATAATGATACAAAAACAACATGAGAGTAAGTTGGAAGTTGGTCAAACATTTCCTGTGACAATTAAACGTCTTGGGATTAACGGAGAAGGCGTTGGTTATTTTAAGAGACAGGTTGTTTTCATTCCAGGAGCATTACCAGGAGAAGAAGTTGTTGCTGAAACAACGAAAATTCAGCGTGGCTTCGCTGAAGCGAAAGTGAAAAAAGTTCGTAAAGCTTCACCACATCGTGTGAAAGCACCGTGTCCAGTATATGAGGAGTGTGGTGGCTGTCAGCTGCAGCATTTAGATTATAAAGAACAATTAAATCAAAAGCGTGATATCGTTGTACAAGCATTTGAGAAGTATATGAACAACAGTTTAGAAGAGAAAATTCGTCCAACGCTTGGTATGGAAAATCCATGGCATTATCGTAATAAGAGTCAATTACAAGTAGGGCGTAAAGACGAAAAGGTTATTACAGGGCTATATAAACAAAATTCACATCAGTTAATTGATATCGCTCACTGTATGATTCAACATAAAGCAACGAATGAAGCGACAAAAGTTGTAAGACGTATATTAGAAAAATTAAACGTTTCTATTTACAATGAGAAAAAACAAAAAGGTTTAGTACGTACAATTGTAACACGTACTGCAGTTCAAACAGGGGAAGTACAAGTTACACTTATTACAACAAAAGAAGAGTTGCCAAATAAAGAACAATTTATTGCAGAAGTACAAAAACAGATGCCAGCTGTTAAATCAATTATGCAAAATGTAAACTGGCGTAAAACATCTGTTATTTTTGGCGATAAAACATTTAAATTAGCTGGAAAAGAAGTAATTCAAGAAACGCTTGGTGATTTATCATTTGAATTATCAGCACGTGCATTCTTCCAGCTAAATCCAGAACAAACAGTTGTGTTATATGATGAAGCGAAAAAAGCAGCTGCTTTAACAGGAAACGAGAAAATCGTGGATGCGTATTGTGGTGTTGGTACAATTGGGCTTTGGCTTGCGAATGATGCAGCGGAAGTACGTGGTATGGATGTAATTCCAGAAGCAATTGCAGACGCAAGAAAAAATGCGAAGCGTCACGGATTTACAAATACGAAATATGAAGCAGGTAAAGCTGAACAATGGTTACCGAAATGGGTAAAAGAAGGATGGCGTCCAGATGTAATTGTTGTCGATCCACCTCGTACAGGTTGCGATGATAAATTACTGGAAACAATTTTAAAAGTGAAGCCGAAACAAGTTGTTTACGTATCTTGTAATCCTTCTTCATTAGCACGTGATGTACAAGCATTAATGAAGAGTTATGAAGTGGAGTATGTGCAACCAGTTGATATGTTCCCACATACAGCTCATGTAGAAAATGTAGTGAAGCTTGTTAGAAAGTAAAGTGTATTCATATTCCCTCACGATACGAGGGAATATTTTCTATGAAGGAGAATAAAATGAACAATTATAAATTAACGATTCAGTACGATGGCGCACGTTTTAAAGGATGGCAACGTCTCGGTAATAACGATAATACGATTCAAGGAAAAATCGAAAGCGTTATATCTGAAATGGTCGGAAAAGAAATTGAAATTATCGGTTGTAGTAGAACAGACGCTGGTGTACATGCTTTGAATCAAGTTGCTAACTTTCAAAGTGATGAGAAGTTAGTAGAACATAAAGTGAAAAAGTATTTAAATCAATATTTACCCAACGATATTAGCATTACGAGTGTAGAAGAAGTACAAGATCGCTTCCATGCTCGTTACAATTCAAAAGCAAAAACATATCTTTATAAGATTTGGAATGAAGAGCATACAAATCCATTTATGCGTAAATACAGCATGCATGTGAATAAAAAATTAAATGTGGCGAGTATGAAAGAAGCTGCGAAACATTTAGTTGGTTCACATGACTTTACTGCTTTTTCAAATGCGAAATCAAAGAAAAAGTCTATGGTTCGAGAAGTATATTCACTTGATGTGATGGAAGAGGCAGGATTTGTACAAATTAGAGTAAGTGGTAACGGATTCCTTCATAACATGGTACGAAAAATTGTTGGAGCATTAATTGAAGTTGGATTAGGTCAATTAGATGCGAAAGCAATTCCAAATATTTTAGAGGCGAAACAACGTAATCAAATTAATTGCCTTGCAGAGGCGAGTGGTTTGTATTTGGAGAATGTTGAGTTTTAATAATAAGTAAAAAAATCGAGCTGTGTAGGCTCGATTTTTTTATATTTTGGCGTTAAGAAGATTTCTCTTTCTTCATACGTATCTTCAAATTCCAAAAAGCAGCAAGCATAATAGCTGCAAAGGAGCCGCTAATTGTTCCTAAAAGTTTTGCGTAAGGAAAGCTACTCATATCAGTACTAATGAATAACATCATACATAGCATGGCAGGGAAAAAGTATAAGTATTGTAATAGCTTTAATTTATTATTATTACTCATATATATCGCCCCATTCTAGCATGTTATATATTCATCATAACATATTTTACCAAATGGTAACGCTACGAGAAAGGTTCATTTTAAATGTGTAAATGCAGTTTTTTAATTCGATATTGTAAATTTTGTCTACTTAATCCCAAAAATTTTGCAGCTTGTGAGATGTTGCCATCATTCTCTTTAAGAATTTGATTGATATAGTTCTTTTCCATTTCTGCTATTGTGTGCTTTAACGTTTTAGGTGCATCAGTATCGTTATTAGTTAGTGAAGGGTGTATATTGAATTCTTTTTTTATTCGTTCGCGAAAGCGAGTGGGAAGATGAAACGCTGTAATAATATTTTCATCTTCAACTAAATTCATTGAACCTTCAATGATATGTTCCAATTCTCGTACGTTTCCAGGCCAATCATATGCATACAAGAAATCCCTTACATGTACATCTACATCTGTTACATCGAGTCCAAATTGAATGTTGTACTTTTCGATAAAGTGCTGAACAAGAGCTGGAATATCTTCTTTTCGTTCCCGTAAAGGCGGAAGGCATAAAGTAACGACGCTTAATCGGTAATATAAGTCTTCTCTTAGTCGATCATGTGTAATGGCTGTGAAGGGATCTTCATTGATAGTTGCTATAATACGAACATCAATTTCCTTTTCTTGTGTACCTCCGATTCTTCGTATTGTTTTTTCTTGTATAGCCCGTAGCAATTTAGCCTGAAGGGTTGGACTTAATGAGTTGATTTCATCTAATAACAAAGTTCCTCCGTTTGCTTCTTCAAATAAACCAGGTTTATCTATTGCTCCTGTAAAGGCACCTTTATTCGTACCAAATAATAGGCTTTCCATTAGAGTATCAGGTATAGCGGCACAGTTTTGTGAAATAAACGGTTTTGTTGAACGTTGACTTTCATTATGAATGCTTTGTGCAAATAGCTCTTTACCAGTCCCTGTTTCTCCTACGAGAAGTATAGATGAGGATGTACGAATTACTCTCTTTCCTTCCGCAATGATTGATTGAATGGCTCCAGAATCACCAATTATGTGATCAAAGGTAAATTTAGTATTTTGTTTTCGTGAAGGGTTCATTCTTGTTGTTTGCTTTAAGTGACTCATCTCTTTTGATATTTCAATAGCGCCTTTAATTTTTCCATTTTCTATTATAGGGAAAGTATCATTAATCGTCGTAATTTCTTGCCCTTTATTGTTAAAATACGTTTGTTTTATATTTTTGTTTGTTTTTCCAAATTTTAATGCTTCTATAAGAGTACTATTTTCATTTTCTTCAAATGCAAAAACCTCTAAAGGACTCTTATGTAGCACATCTAAGCGGTCCATTGATTCAATTTCCATCATTTTGCGGTTATAGATAATTGTTTTACTTTCCTCATTAATAATATGAATCCCGATATCGAGTTCATTGAGTAAAGTTTCATATAGCATATTCATTTCAATAATCTGTTTAAAATTAATTTCTTCTGTATGCATGTATCATCTTCTCCTCGTTTCACCCTATGAAGACTGACTTTTTATAATTTTATTAAAATTCTTATAAAATCGCAAAATTTTTTTGCTATTTTTCTTTTAAAACGATAGAAAATTTTGCAGTTAGGCAGATTTTTTTGTGCAAAACTCTTATTTTATATGCGAATTAGAGATTGGTACGTATTTTGCATAAATAATATTCAAAATCTCTAGAGGGGAGAATATGGATCTTTACAGGATATGCAACGTTCCAATGGCAATTAATAAGAAGGAGGAGTTTATAAAGTGAAGACGGTTATAGAAGGCGTGTATAGTCCTTGTTACGGGAAAGTAGAGAAGTTATTCGTTACGGAAAATTCTTACGTATACGAGTGGGAGAAATTAGCGCTAATTGAAACAATAGATAAACAGAAAGTAGAAATTAAGATAGGAATCAGTGGTTATATCGAATCATTAGAAGTAGTAGAGGGACAAGCTATCGCTGATCAAAAATTATTAATAACAGTGAGGGACGATCTTTTAGTAACAGGCAGTGATTAATATAAGTGATATGTATTTTTGCTCGTTTAAATCATTATTTTTACTACAAAAAATAAAAACGCTTACATGAAATGGGTTTACAAAGTGAAAAGGGGGGATTTATATGATGGATCAAAATCAAGGATTAAAAAGAGAATTGAAAAGCAGACACATATTTATGATTGCACTTGGAGGAGTTATTGGTACTGGTCTTTTTTTAGGATCTGGTTATACAATTCATGAAGCTGGACCTGGAGGAGCGATTGTAGCATATCTTGTCGGAGGATTTGTTATGTATTTAACGATGCTCTGTCTTGGTGAGCTAGCTGTTGCGATGCCTGACGCAGGATCTTATCAAACGTATGCTACAAAGCACATTTCCCCTGCAGCGGGTTATGTAGTCGGATGGATGTCGTGGCTAAACTGGTCTGCTACGATAGGTATTGAATTAATTGCAGTTAGTATTTTGATGAAACGCTGGTTTCCTGATGTACCGTCATGGATTTGGTGTGTAGTGTTCGCAGTACTGCTCTTTGCTATTAATGCGTTATCTTCAAGAAGCTTTGCGGAAGTTGAATTCTGGTTTGCAAGTATTAAAGTAATTACAATTATTGCATTTATTATCTTGGGCGGGGCAGCAATGTTTGGTTTTCTAGATATGAAAGGAAATGAACCGGCACCGATGTTCTCTAGCTTTACTGATTACGGTGGATTGTTCCCAAATGGATTATCAGCCATTTTAGTTACGATGATTGCAGTCAATTTCTCCTTTCAAGGAACGGAACTAGTTGGTATTGCGGCTGGTGAGAGTGAAAATCCAGAGAAAACAATCCCGAAGGCAATTAATAATACTGTTTGGCGCATACTTGTTTTCTTTGTACTATCTATTTTTATTCTTGCTGGACTATTTCCTTGGCAGCAGGCAGGCGTGATAGAAAGTCCGTTTGTTGTTGTATTTGATAAAATTGGTATTCCTTATGCGGCAGATATTATAAATTTTGTTATTATTACAGCGGTATTATCCGTTGCGAATTCAGGATTATATGCAACTTCTCGTATGCTATGGTCTATGTCTAATCAAGGAATGATTAGCCCGATTTTTGGGAAGTTATCTAAAAACGGCGTTCCTATTTATGCTTTGATTGTAAGTACGTTTGTAGGGTGTCTTTCATTACTATCAGGTATTTATGCGGAAGATACAGTTTATTTATGGCTACTTTCTATTGCTGGGTTTGGAGCGATATTAGTTTGGGCATCTATTGCATTATCTAACTTATTAGCTAGAAGGTCGTACATTAAACAGGGCGGGGATGTTAAGGACTTGAAATTTAAAACACCATTGTATCCATTTGTACCGCTTCTTGCACTAGTATTAAATTTAACGGTAATCGTTGGTATGGCCTTTATTCCAGAACAAAGAATGGCATTGTATTGTGGTATCCCATTTATGATTGTTTGTTTACTGTTTTATCGCGCGACAAAAAATAAGAACAGAAAAATAGAACAAATTGAAAAAGTAAATACAACTGAAGTAGAGAGTTTATAAACATATTAGAAACTTGCAAGTAATTTAGAGACTGTAAAATTGTAAACAGTCTCTTTTTTTGTGAAAATAAAGCTGGAAACATACTACGTATGCAAAGGGGAATTTAGTGATGAATCCAGAAGTTTCGCAGTTGTTAAAACAAATAGATTTAAGGAAAGAGGAATTGCTAGAACTTACAAAAACATTAATCCGTTTTGAAACACCTGCACCGCCGGCGAGAAATACAAATGAAGCGCAAGAATTTGTTGCAGAGTTTTTAAGAAAACGAAATTTTAGTATTGATAAATGGGATGTATATCCAAATGACCCGAACGTTGTTGGGGTAAAAAAAGGAAAAGAAAGTGACACACATAAAAGTCTCATTATTAATGGGCATATGGATGTAGCTGAAGTGTCAGCAGATGAGGCGTGGGAAACAAATCCATTTGATCCATTTACAAAAGATGGCTGGTTAGTTGGCCGCGGTGCAGCTGATATGAAAGGTGGGTTAGCTGGAGCGCTATTTGCTATTCAGCTTTTACAAGAAGCTGGTATTGAACTGCCTGGAGATTTAATCTTTCAATCAGTAATTGGGGAAGAAGTTGGAGAAGCAGGCACGCTTCAATGCTGTAAAAGAGGTTACGATGCTGACTTTGCAGTAGTAGTGGACACAAGTGATTTACATATGCAAGGACAGGGGGGCGTAATTACTGGATGGATTACTGTGAAAAGCCCGCAAACATTTCATGATGCAACACGTAGACAAATGATTCATGCTGGTGGACGTTTATTTGGAGCAAGTGCGATTGAAAAAATGATGAAAATTGTGCAGAGCTTACAAGAATTAGAGCGTCATTGGGCAGTCATGAAAACATATGAAGGCTATCCATCTGGAACAACGACAATTAACCCGGCTGTTATTGAAGGAGGACGTCATGCAGCATTTATTGCGGATGAGTGCCGTTTATGGATAACTGTGCACTTCTATCCAAATGAAACGCATGAACAAATAATAAAAGAAATTGAAGAATATATTGGGAAAGTAGCAGCTGCCGATCCATGGCTAAGTGAAAATCCACCGCAATTTAAGTGGGGCGGAGAATCGATGATTGTAGATCGTGGTGAAATTTTCCCTTCTTTAGAAGTAGATTGTGAACATGTAGCTGTGAAAACTCTTAGTTCAGTACACGAATTTATTTTATGTAAAAATACAATTTTAGATATGTCTGCAACGGTAACGGATGGTGGTTGGTTTAGTGAATTTCATATTCCAGCGGTTATTTACGGACCAGGCACATTAGAAGAGGCTCATTCTGTAAATGAAAAAGTTGAAGTGGAGCAGTTAATCGAATTTACAAAAGTGATAACAGCATTCATATATGAATGGTGTCATACAAAAAAATAGACTAGTATGTTGAAAACGTACAGGTATGTATACTTGTACGTTTTTTTATGGAACTATTTCAGAGTTGAACAGAAATAACAACTGAAATAGTTATTTATTTTTTATGTCTTTCGTCTTAGTTCGATTAACTTCTCTTTCGCTAATTCAACAGCAATTGCATCATCTAAATAGCCAATTGGAAAGAGATAATCGGGAATAATGTCTGTTGATAAAATGAAATACAGTAATGCGCCTCCAAGCACTGCACGCTCTTCTTTTGGAATGGTTTCATTGCAAAATTGTTGATACATATCTGTTAATTGTTCAATAAAAGGACCGGCACTATCAATCTGTTCTAATTTGCTTGCGAAACTTTCATGAATACGTTTTTCACCTTCTGTTGTTTGCGCATAGCGTTCGTAATTTTCAAGTTCTTGTTTTACGCGAGTTGTTGTGTAATTGAAATCGAATAAGTTAGAGGATTGCAGGGTTTGCTGAATTGTATCAAGAGATGTGTACATATCCGTCTTCTCTTTATTTATATGAGGAGAATCAGGATACATCTCATCAAATAACAATTGGGGTGGAACTTGCAGACATTCTGCAAATTTTTGTAGATGTTTTTGTTTTGGTTGTTGTTTGCCATTCATAATTCTTGAGATTGTTGCAGGATCAATATTTGTAAGTATTCCTAGTTGGCGCATGGATAAGGCACGTTCTTTTAAAAGTTTTTTTATTAATGTACTAAGCCGATTATTTTGATCTTCTTTAGGCACAGTATAGACACTCCTTTTTATTGTTGAAAAAATGTTGAGCATTTATTACAAGTATATGAAACAGACAGGCACAGTTGCTCAACATTTTCATAAGATGCATGGAAAAGTGAGAAAAAGGGGTGATTGTTTATGAGTACAGCAGGTTTATTTTCAATTTTTTTAATCGGGATTGCTTCTAATTTAGATAATGCGGGTGTCGGGATTGCATATGGCATTCGTAAAATTCGAATTTCGTGGTTTAACAATTGTATCATCGCATTTTTTGGTTTTTTATTTACTTTACTTGCTGGATTTTTTGGGAACTGGATCGCATTATTTATTTCAGATTTTACAGCAAACTTGATTGGAGCAATCGTTTTAGGAGTAATCGGAGTGTTTATTTTATGCCAGCCATTTTTAAATCAAAAAGATACCGTGGGCTCTAAAGATGGTAATATACTTATGGGAATTTTACGTGATCCAGAAAAAGCAGATTTTGATGGATCCAAAACAATTAGTTTTTCAGAAGCTATTGTTTTAGGAGTGGCATTATCTATTAATAATATTGCAGGTGGTTTTGATGCAGGAGTAACAAATTTAAATCTTTGGCTTACGGCATGTATCTCTGGGGTGTTTAGTTTTATTTGCATTCGTGGTTTTTCGTATGTTGGAAAACGATTTTTAGCCGAATACTTAGGGAACTGGGCGACGATAATTGCAGGAGTGTTATTAATTCTTATTGGGATCGATCAGTTGTTGTGAAAATAAAAGCAATGTTCGAGCATTTCCTCGGAAATACTTGAATAAATTGCACATATCGACATCGGATAGTTACTTCTTAATAAATAAAAAGCACCTACATAGGTGCTTTTTAGCGTATATCTTCAATTAATTGTTCTGATTCTTCATGCATACTGTATTCACTTAACACTTGGATGCAAAGCCATTTTAATTCCTCGATAGTATGCTCAAGTTCTTCAGGAAGTACATGATGAATGTCTTCAAGTCCCATTCCAAAATGAATAAGTTCAAGCACTTGATCATCGATGTTTCGATCCATTAATAGTTCAAGTACTTCTAAATTGAATATGTATCGGTGAGCTTCGTCGAGTGAAACAACTTTTAGCTTCAAGCTTTCTACAATACTCAATATAAAAAGAAGAATTGTTTTTTCAAGAACAGGTTGTTTCTCCATTTGAAATATCAGTTTCATCTTTTACACCTCCACATATAGCGTTAGGTTGTACTATATTATTCAGGAGGGGGGAGCAAATATGCATAATAAAGCGAAACTTTCAGTACTGTTTTTATAAGGTTATTGATGAGCAGTAACAATGAATTTTTCGTAAAAAAAATCCTGCTATATGAGCAGGATAACGTCGGATTAAAAAATACTCCAACCTTCTTGAGCAGAAAGAAGTTCAAGAATTTTAAAACCAGCGATACTATTTCCGTTTGCATCTAGAGCTGGTCCGAAAATACCAATCCCCATTTCTCCTTTTACACAGCCGAAAATGCCACCCGCTACACCGCTTTTTGCAGGGATACCAACACGAATTGCAAATTCACCAGATTCGTTATACATACCACACGTAACCATAAATGTTTTGCAGATTTTTGTAATATGTTTAGGGATAATTTGTTTTTTCTTATATGGATCATATCCATCCATTGCAAAAATTAAGCCAATACGTGCTAAATCGATGCAGTTTACTTCAACTGCACATTGACGAGTATATAAGTCCATCAGTTCTTCAATATCACAATCGATAATGCCATTTTGTTTCATATAATAACAAAGTGAACGGTTTAGATAAGCTGTCTCTAATTCTGAATTGGCAACTTTAGAAGAATAATGAATAGTAGGGTTATCTGTTATTTCACGTACAAAATGAAGGATACGCTCCATTTTTTCTTCATTATCTTTTCCTTCTAACATGCTTGTAATAGCTAGTGCCCCTGCATTAATCATTGGATTAAGTGGTTTAGAGGGACTTGTCGTTTCTAACTTAATAATAGAATTAAATGGATCACCAGTTGGTTCCATTCCAACTTTAGAAAATACATATTCTTCGCCACGATCTAAAAGGGCAAGTGCAAGTGTAATTACTTTGGAGATGCTTTGAAGAGTAAATAGTGTTTGTGAGTTACCAGCATGGATATATTCTGTTTCTTTATGGAAAATGGCAATCCCTAAATCATTTGGATTTGCATTTCCTAGTTCGGGGATGTAAGTAGCAAGCTTTCCTTTTTTCGTATATGGTTTTACTTGTTCTAACAACTGTTGTAAGTTGTTTGTTTCAATGCACTGCATAGTACCAACGCTCCTATTTCGAATTAACTAAGTTTACTTTTCCCGATATGCTCGGAAATAAATAATAACATGAAAAAGTGGAATGATAAAACGAAAGTTACGTGTCCTATAGTGGATTTTTTGTTGCGAAAATTCCGCATTAAAAAGGAGAATTTTCCTTTTATATAACAGTTTGGAAATAGAAAAGTTATCCATAAAAAACTCAAAATAAAAACTACACATCTATACAACTATATGTTATTATGGTTATGTGATAGAAAGCGTTTTCTAAGGCGTACTTATAATGATAACGATTTCATAAACTTGATAGGGGGAATTGAAATGTTGCAGTTTCTACAACGTATTGGTAAAGCATTAATGCTTCCAATCGCCGTACTACCAGCAGCAGGATTATTGCTTCGTTTAGGACAAGATGATGTGTTTAACATTCCTGTTATGGCACAGGCCGGTGCAGCAATTTTTGATAATTTAGCACTTATTTTTGCAATTGGTGTTGCAATCGGTTTGTCTGTTGACGGTAGTGGAGCAGCTGGACTTGCTGGGGCAATCGGATATCTTGTTTTACAAAATACAACGAATGCTCTAAGTAAGACGTACTCAGCAGCAGAGCTAAATGATAAATTAAAAAGTGTTCAAGATTTAGTCGGTTCAGTAGATCCAACTAAATTAGCGGATACAATGACAAAGGTTTCAAAAGCAGCGGCGTTAACGCCGAAAATTAATATGGCCATACTCGGTGGGATTATCGCTGGGGTTGTTGCTGGTTTATTATACAACAAATTCCATAAGATTAAATTACCAGAATGGTTAGGATTCTTTGCAGGAAAACGTTTCGTACCAATCATTACTTCAATTGTAATGCTTCTTTTAGGATTAGTATTCGGTCAAATTTGGCCAACAATTCAAAGTGGTATTGATGCAGTAGCACACGGTATCGTGAACTTAGGTTCAGTTGGTGCGGGGTTATTCGGATTATTAAACCGTTTATTAATTCCAATTGGTTTACACCACGTAATGAACACATACTTCTGGTTCGTACTTGGTGACTTTACAAACGCAGCTGGCGATATCGTTCATGGTGATATTGCACGCTTCTTTGCAAAAGATCCATCAGCGGGTATGTTTATGACTGGTTTCTTCCCAATCATGATGTTCGGTTTACCAGCAGCGTGTTTCGCAATGATTGCGGCTGCTAAACCAGAAAAACGTAAAATGGTTACAGGTATGTTAGGTGGTCTAGCATTAACTTCATTCTTAACTGGTATTACAGAACCAATTGAATTCTCATTCATGTTCTTATCACCAGTATTATATGGAATTCATGCTGTATTAACAGGTCTGTCTCTATTTATTACAACAACACTTGGCATTCACGATGGTTTCTCATTTAGTGCTGGGGCAATCGATTACTTCTTAAACTTCGGTATTGCAACAAAACCATTGTTACTAGCGGGAATCGGTTTCATATACGCAGCAATTTACTTTGTAGTATTCTACTTCTTAATTAAGAAGTTCGATCTAAAAACTCCTGGTCGTGAAGATGAAGAGGAAGTAGTTGAAGGCGAAGAAGCTCCAGTTGCAGGTTCAATTGGTGAAACTTACGTAGCAGCTTTAGGTGGAAAAGAAAACTTAACAGTTATTGATAACTGTGCAACACGTCTACGCTTACAAGTGAAAGATGCTGATCAAGTAAACGAAGCAGCATTAAAACGTGCGGGTGCAAAAGGTGTTATGAAATTAAGTAATACAAGTGTACAAGTTATCGTAGGTACAAATGTTGAATCTGTTGCCGATGATATGAAAAAACACGTATAAATAGTGAGATAAGAGGATATCCCAAAAGATTGATAACATCAGTTTTTTAGAGGGTATCCTCTTTTTTTATGTTAAAAATTTAATAGGAATCTTACTTTTGTAAATTTTCTTTTTCTTTTTTGTGAATATAGGTTGGTAATATGTGTAGTGCGTGATAAAGTAGGGATGACATAGAATGGAATGTCAAAAATCTATGAAAAAGATCCGGAATGAATCTTGTGTAATGGAATTAAATTATCGGTAAATAAGGGGAAAAAAGCAATTATGGATCAGGAAAAAAATAATACGAATGGGAAAGCACGTCGGCCGATTGTATACATAAAAAGAACAATCATTCTCGTCTTACTATTTTCACTTGTATATTTCATGTATACAAAAATTGTTGCGCATAATAAGAAAGAAGAAGCTTTAAAAGTTGCAGCAAAAATGAAAAAACAAGAAGAGCTAAAAAAGAAAGAAGAAGAAAAAAAGAAGCAAGAAGCACAAAAACAAAAAGAGCAGGAAGAACAAGTGAAGCAAGTGCAAGCTTTGGAAAAGCCTGCTGAGGGACCTCCTCAAGAAATTAATGAAAACGCTCAATTGGATCAATATTTACAAAATGCAGGATTTAGCGGGACAGCAGTTATTGTGAAGAACGGAAAAGTTCTTTTGAATAAAGGATACGGGATGGCGAACAAAGAGAAGCAAGTACCGAATAATTCGGAAACAACTTTCTATATTGGTTCTATTTCGAAGGCATTTGTAGCGACTGCTATTATGCAGCTGAAAGATCAAAATAAATTAAACGTAGAGGATACGGTTGCGAAGTATATTCCAGATTTCCCTCAAGGTAATGGTATTCAGTTAAAACATTTACTAACACATACATCAGGAATTCCAGAGTATGAACAGGGAACAGAGGATATTTCTCATGAAGAATTGATAAAGCGAATAGGAAAGCAAAAGCGTATTGGGAGTCCAGGAGAAAAATGGAAGTATTCTGATTCGAACTATTCGATACTTGCCTATATCGCTGAGAAGGTAAGTGGACAACCGTTAGAAGAATATATTAAACAACATATTTTTGCTACTGCTGGTATGAAACATTCTGGTTTCGGCAAAGCGTTAGAGCAAACAAGGTTCCCATCAACGGGTTATAAAATCGTAAATAACAATATGACAACACCAAATATTCCAAGTATGTCACAACTATATGGTTGTGGTGATATATATACGAGTGCACATGATTTATATTTATTTAATGAAGCACTATTCTCTGGAAAATTAATTTCGAAAGAGAGTTATGATCAAATGTTTACAGCCGTCAAAAAAGATTACGGATTTGGCTGGTATGTAGACCCGGGAAGTTATTCGAATCACGGTGTAATGCCAGGATGGAATTGCTTAAATGGATTTAGTAAAAACGGAAGTGTATATGTTGTTTTGTTATCTAACATTCAAAATAACATTAAATCATTTGGTAAAGTGAATAACGACATTTATACGATGTTGCGAAATATTGAAGTGTAGAAGGCTGTCCTTTCGGATAGTCTTTTTTGTATTGAGGAAGTGTATGTACAATGCGATAATGAAATAAATGGAAAAGGGGGAGGGATATGGGGATACATAAGCATCACGCACGTAATGCGAAACGAATTTTTTTTGTATCTATTATTGTATGGGTTATCGTTGCAATTGGATTAGTGATGGAATATAAAAAAGGGACGTTATTCACTTCGGAGAAAGAAAGCCTGAAATTAATAAGTGTTGTACTTCCAGCATTTGGATTGTTACTATATAGCTTTATAGAAAAGCAAAGATCAAAAAAGCTTAAACAGGACAATTATAATATAGAGACTTTTGAATTATTTGAGCAACAAAAATTTGTTGTTCGCAAAGAGATAGGGGTATTTCAAGTAATAACATACTTTGGTTTAGATGGAAATGCAGTAGGATTTTTAAAAGAAGAGTATGATTCTGTTATTCAAAGTGTGTGGCAAGCTGTACTTTCTTTTCTTTTTAAGGGATTACATAAGCAACAATTTTATTTATATAATCACTCGGGAGAAAGATTGTTACGTGTCCAAAAGAAGATGGGAGTACGCAACTTCTATATTTTTTCTAGTGTAGATGGAAAGAAAATTGGAGAGTTGAAACAAGTACTAAGTTTAACAAAATGGGAATGGATCTTTTTAGGGGTGGAAGGTAAAGAAATTGGTAAAGTGACTGGGGACTTTTCAGCAACAATGCAGAAAATAGACTGGCGAGATGGAACGCAGATTGATGTGAAAGAAGATGGAATTCCGTTAGAAGCAGCTAAATATTTTTCGGCGAGTGGTGGATCTCTTGTTACAGCTTCTATAAGTGAACAGACAGAATTACCACGAGCGGTTTATTACAGTGCAGCTGCCATTGTTACAATTAAAAATTAAAATGTATATAAAGATAGATGGGATACCATCTATCTTTTTTATGTTCTGAGACAAATATTTCTTTTAGAAAATGTATGCCTTACCTATCACAAAAAAAGCCTGCTTTGTATACATTAAGATGTATGAATGTGAATTTTATATTTTAAAATAATAGGAGGAGAAGTGTATGTGTCTGTTCAGAAAATATTGGCATAAATTATCTCGATTGTTTAATAGACAATTAAATTATTTTTTAGATGATAAGTTAATGCCTGCTGTGGAACGGCTTTTATTTTCGCAAAACTTTGCGAGGTTTATTCAAAGAAATTCTAAGCAAGCCACGGAAGAATTTATAGAATCAAGTCAATTTCAAGCTATTATTTGTAACATTTTAAAAGAATGCAGTGCATCACCATTTAAAGAAATTGCACAGCAGTATTTAAATAAAAACGTAGAAATTACTGTGACAGTTGGACAGTTAACGGGTGTGATTGTAGCAGTTGGTGACGATTTTTTAACACTGCAAGAAGGAATAGGAACAAAAGTTTTATTACCATTTACAAGTATTATATCAATTAAAGAAGTGTAAGAAAGGAGACTTATATATGTTATTTACTGATGAGTTGCGTGACCATGTTGGTGAGTTAGTGCAAGTTGTGACAGCTGTAGAAATCGTTGCAGGCATTCTTTTATCTGTGACGGATGGGGCAGTAAGTGTTCGTACTTCTCCTTCTTATGGACCACCGGAAGATGTAATTGTGCGTACTCCTATTATCGCTTATGTTCGCTTGGAAGGGTAAGAGGGATACAAATATGAGAGTATCAGTTGTTATCCCAGCGCATAATGAAGCAAGTACTTTATATCAAGTCCTAGTAGAAGTGAGGAAGCTTGAGCCTTATGAAATTATCGTAGTCGATAACGGATCAACAGATGAAACGAAAGAAATAGCGTTACAACATCATTGCCGTGTGATTCATTATAAACACTCTCTTGGTAATGATGTTGGACGTGCGATTGGAGCTAGAGAAGCAAAAGGAGAAATTGTATTATTTTTAGATGGTGACATCGTCATTGATAGTAAAGAGCTACAACGTTTCGTGAAAGGAATTCAGCAAGGCCACCAAATTATTGTGAATAATTTAACATGGTCGGTTTATTTAAAGATGAGACCACATTATACGACAGTGGGAAAATGTATGTTGAATCGTTATTTGAATAAAAAAGAGCTTGTTGTAGGATCTTTGATCGCAATTCCACATGCGATGAGTAGGGAAGTTATTCAGAAACTTGGATGGTGGAATTTAGCAGATCCAGCATTATTTCAAGCGATGGCGATGTCTAGAGGAGTAGATATTGTCGATATGGCTTCGGTCGATGTAATTCACACAAATAAAGTTCGTCCTGTTCATACTGGTACATCACCTGGTTCTCCTTATCCGAAAGCGACTAGTCGTATTATGGGGGATCATTTACGTGCTCTGCAATACGTAATCGAAACATACGGTGAACGCGGTGGTTTTTCGGAGGGAAACAGGGATAGAGAGTTTATAGGGAAGTATAAACCAGTTGTATTACAAAAGGGAAAAGCGAAATATAGTGCGATTATACCAGTATCAGAAGAGAAAATGACGATAAGATCTGTTATACAAGAAGTGAAAAAAGCAGGAGTAGATGAAATTATAGTTGTTGCGAATGGAGCGGATAGTGAGACAATTAAACAAGCGAAGTTAGAGAATATTATCGTTCTTGAATTTACGAAGGCGCTTGGACATAATGTAGCACGAGCGATAGGTGCCATGCACGCTACGGCAGATATTTGTTTATTCGTTGATGGTGATTTTGCTATTCCGGCAAAAAAAATAGTTCCATTTTTGCGTGCTATTGAAGATGGAAGTGATGTGGCATTAAATGATTTGCAATGTTTATTAGATATATTTCATCCCGCAGACCCAATTAGTATGGGAAAATATTTTGTGAATTTGGTAGCGAAACGACCAGATTTATGGAATAACTCACTAACAGCGGTGCCGCACGCTGTGCATAAGAAGGTAATAGAGAAAATTGGATATGACTCTCTCGTTATCCCACCATTAGCTCAAATGAAAGCTATTTTGGAGGGATTCTCTATTACAGCAGTAGAATTTGTAGATGTTATAAAAACAAATCGAGTACGCCCAGAGCAACATGGATTTGTAAATGGACGTATTCCAGCATTTGACCGTATTTTCGGTGATCAACTTGAGGCGATTGCTTATCTATTACAATATACAGACGAACGCGGGAGTTTTACAGATGGAGAGCGGGATAGAGATAGTATTCAACAATTGAGAAAGGAAGAAAAGAATATAAATGAATGTTAGTAGTAAAGTAGCTATTATTGGATTAGGATATGTTGGCCTACCTTTAGCGGTCCATTTTGCAGAAAAAGGATATACAGTGCTTGGACTAGATAAAGATATTAGAAAAGTAGAATCGATTATAAAAGGAGAAAGTTATATTCCAGATGTTTCTTCTAAAGAGTTACAAAGTTTATTAGCGAAAAAAAGCTTACTAGTAAATACACCAGATAAAGGTGTTACTGAATTCCAAACTAGTGATTATGTTATTATCACTGTTCCAACTCCAATTAATGAACATAGAGAACCGGATTTAAGCGCCCTCATTTCAGCTTCACATTATATACAACAAAACCTTCAAAAAGGACAAACCTTCATTTTCGAAAGCTCCACATACCCAGGTACACTTGAAGAAGTTATCATTCCTATTATTTCTAAAGCAGGCCAAAAAGTAGGAGAAGATTTCTATATCGGATATTCCCCAGAGAGAATTGATCCAGCCAATAGTCAATATTCAGTTCAGACGATTCCAAAAGTTATTAGTGGGCAAACAGAAAAGTGTAAGCAAAAAGTACAGGATTTGTATAGCACTATATTTGATGTAGTTGTTCCGGTTAGCTCTCCAAAGGTGGCGGAAATGTGTAAGCTATTTGAAAATATTCAACGCTTAGTCAACATTTCTTTAGTAAATGAGTTAAATACACTATGTGAAAGTTTAGAAATTGATTTTTATGAGGCACTTGAGGCTGCCTCTACAAAACCGTTTGGATTTACCTCATATTGGCCAGGACCAGGGATAGGAGGGCATTGCATTCCAGTAGACCCTTTATATTTTCAATGGAGAATAAAAAAGAATGGGGAAATTAGTCAATTAATTGAGGCTGCACATGTAATTAATGAAGAAATGCCAGAGAAAATAGCCCGGAAAGTAAAAGGCATGGTGCAATCACCTGCAACAGTTTTAATTGTAGGCATTGCGTATAAGAAAGATGTAAATGATTTGAGAGAATCACCGGCGTTGCCAATTATTCAATTATTAATAAAAGAAGGATACGAGATAAAATACCATGATCCATATATTTCTTCTGCGGAAATTGCAGATAAGGTGTATCAATCCGTTTCTTTGGATGAACAAACCGTTAAAGAGGCGGATTGTATTTTAATTTTAACGGACCACTCTAATATCGATTGGAAGCTTTTTAAAGGAATGAAGCGAGTAATAGATACACGTGGGATTGTAAAGAAGGTGAGTGTATGAATAAGAAATGTTTAATTACAGGTGGAGCCGGATTTATTGGATCTCATTTAGCGGAAGAGTTGGTGAAAAGAGGTTATGAAGTCACGATTGTGGATAACTTCTATAAAGGGAAAAATAAGTATCATAATGAGCTAATAAAAGAGATTCCAGTTATTCCAATCAGTATTTTAGATAAAAACTCTATTTATGAATTAGTAAATCAACATGATGTAGTGTTTCACTTAGCGGCAATTTTAGGTGTGAAAACAACAATGGAAAAGAGTATAGAGCTCATTGAAACAAATTTTGATGGAACGAGAAATATTTTACAAGCAGCGCTAAAAGGAAAGAAGAAAGTAGTCTTTGCGTCTACTTCAGAAGTATATGGTAAGGGCAAGCCACCTTTCTCTGAAGAAGGAGATCGATTATATGGGGCAACTTCTAAAATACGTTGGAGTTATGCAGTTTGTAAAACGTTAGAAGAAACATTATGTTTAGGATACGCATTAGAAGGCTTACCTGTAACGATCATTCGTTATTTTAATATTTATGGTCCAAGAGCGAAAGATGGTCCATACGCAGGGGTAATCCCGCGATTTATCTATGCGGCTTTGCAAGGTGAAGATATTCTTGTATATGGGGATGGGAAACAGACACGTTGCTTTACGTATGTAAGTGATGCGGTAGAGGCAACGATTCGGGCAATGGATGAGAAGGTAAATGGTGAGATTATTAATATAGGTTCTGAGAATGAAAAGAGTATAAAAGAAGTAGCAAAAGTAATTAAAAAACTAACGAAATCTTCCTCGGACATTGTACAAGTTCCTTTTGAAGAAGTATATCCACATGGCTTTGAAGAAATTCCAAATAGAAGACCAGATGTAACGAAGTTAAGAGAACTTGTTCAATTTCAAGCGACAGTAACGTGGGAACAAGGATTGAAAGAAACTATTAAATGGTTTCGTGAAGAAAACAATGGGTAAGTCGCTATCGGTTATTATACCTGTATGTAATGAAGGGGAAACAATTTCGGACGTTATTCAATCGGTAAAACCATTAAATCCAGTAGAAATTATTGTAGTAGTAAATGGTTGTGATGATAGTACAGAAGAGGTTGCTAATCGTTTAGGGTGTAAAGTAATCAAGTATACAGAGTTACTTGGAAACGACGTTGGACGTGCAGTCGGTGCAAAACACGCGATAGGTGATGTATTACTATTTATAGATGGAGATTTTGTTATTCCAACTTCAAAATTACAATTATTTCTTAACCCCATTTTATATGATCAGGCCGACATCGTTTTAAATAATTTGGACGCATTGTTTTTAAAGAAACAAAAACCACATTCCATTACAGTATGGCGGCAAATATTAAATGCGCTGTTAGAGCGTGAAGAATTAAAAATTGATTCTGTACTATCTGTACCTCATGCACTGACGAAAGAAGTCGTTCAAAGTATTGGATATGAATGCTTAGCTAATCCTATTGTGGCTCATTTGCGCATAGCACAAAGTACATGGAGAATTAGTCGCCATTGTGCAATTGATGTTATTACGCCGAATAAATTTCGGCCGACTGAGCATGCTGCGTATGGCACCAGTCTTTCTCAATCTGAGAAACGAATGATAGGTGATCATATAGAAGCTGTAGCAGAGCGGATAGCGGGCAGTGATGAGCGCGGAGGATATTATGATGGGAATAGGAAAAGGGATAGCGTCTATCACACTTTAGATTTTGAAGATTTTTATCAAGGATGGGGCGTTGCATCTAAGTTGTATAAAGGGAAACAATTATCTGTAATTATTCCTGTACAAGATGAAGAGAAAACAATTGGAAACGTTATAGAAGAGCTGCGAAAAATAGAACCTTTTGAAATCATCGTTGTTGTAAATGGTTCGTCAGATAAAACGGCAACCATTGCAAAAGACAAGGGAGCAACGACAATTGTATATAAAGAAGCACTTGGAAACGATGTGGGGCGCTCACTTGGAACGTATTTTGCTAAAGGAGAAATTGTGTTATTTATAGACGGTGATTTTATTATTCCAGCGAGTGAGCTATATCCTTTTGCGAAAGCTATTGCAGATGGAACAGATGTCGCATTAAATGACCTAAATCATTATTTAGATTTAAGAGTACCTCTTCATCTTGTAACTGCATTTAAATATGCATTAAATTTAGCTTGCGATAGAAAAGATTTAGGCGTAGGCTCGCTTATTGCAGTGCCTAATGCGTTTAGCCGGACTTGTTTGAAAGCAATTGGGTATAGGTCTTTACTGGCACCGTGCGCGGCGCAGGTGAAAGCTATTCTTTCAGGATTCGAGATTGCATGTGTAAGTCGTGTTGAGGTCGATAAGATGAACCGCATTCGCCTTAGTGAACATTTTGCAAAAATAGGTCATCCTCCAGCTGTAATCCGAATTATTGGAGACCATATAGAAGGGTTAGAACAATTAATTGTATCAACAGATAGTCGTGGTGGATTCTATGATGGAAATAGAAAAAGAGATGTTTTATAGGATAACAAAAAAAGTGTACAACGTATGTACACTTTTTTGCTCTGTTACAAAAATTATAACAGATTAGGAGATAAGGGTATTACAGCTCTACAATGGGTATTGTTCTTATATTACAAAATAGGACTCGTATATAAGGGTACCAAAAAAATACAATTAAGGAAAGGGTTAATTCTAAAGGCTTCTAAATGAAGTTAACACTATGTATATAGTAGTTTGCTCAACATTTCACAAACATGTCACAACTATTTCGTTCACTTTCGCAAAAAAGTAGTATTCTAAGTGTGTAAGCTGTTATATAAAAAATCTTAGTCCTGTACTAATCAAAAAATGGAGGAGATTAGGATGACTCAAGTATTAGAAAATGTTAAAAACGCATGGGAAAACTTTAAAGGTGAAAAATGGAAAGCAGAGATTGATGTTCGCGATTTCATTTTAAATAATGTAAACGTTTATGAAGGAGAGGAATCTTTCTTAGCGGGAGCAACTGAAGCAACGAAACAACTTTGGGATCAAGTAATGGATTTAACAACAAAAGAGCGTGAAAACGGTGGCGTTCTTGATATGGATACAAAAATTGTTTCTTCTATTACATCACATGATCCAGGATATTTAAATAAAGATATTGAAAAAGTAGTCGGTTTCCAAACTGACAAGCCATTTAAACGTTCTTTACAACCATATGGTGGTATTCGTATGGCGGAACAAGCTTGTGAAGCGTATGGATATGAAATGGATAAAGAACTTAGCAGTATTTTCAGAGACTGGCGTAAAACTCATAATCAAGGTGTATTCGATGCATACACACCAGAAATGAAAGCTGCTCGTAAATCAGGTGTTATTACTGGCCTTCCAGATGCATATGGACGTGGACGTATTATTGGTGACTATCGCCGCGTAGCGTTATATGGTATAGATCATTTAATTGAAGCGAAAAAAGCTGATTTTAATTTAACAGGCGGTGTAATGAGCGAAGAGACAATGCGTTTACGCGAAGAGTTATCTGAGCAAATGCGTGCACTTCAAGAGTTAAAACAGATGGCTGCTTCTCATGGATTCGATATTTCTAAGCCAGCTACAAATGCACAAGAGGCGTTCCAGTGGTTATACTTTGCGTATCTTGCAGCGATTAAAGAGCAAAACGGGGCAGCAATGAGCCTTGGACGTACTTCTACATTCTTAGATATTTACATTGAAAGAGATTTAGCAAATGGTACTTTAACAGAAGAAGCAGCGCAAGAAATTGTTGACCATTTCATTATGAAATTACGTCTTGTGAAATTCGCAAGAACACCTGATTATAATGAACTATTCTCTGGTGACCCAACTTGGGTAACTGAATCTATCGGTGGTATTGCTTTAGACGGTCGTCCGTTAGTAACAAAGAACTCATTCCGTTTCTTGCATACATTAGATAATTTAGGACCAGCTCCAGAACCAAACTTAACGGTTCTTTGGTCTAAACAATTACCACAGAACTTTAAAAACTACTGTGCGAAAATGTCTATTAAAACATCAGCGATTCAATACGAAAATGATGACATTATGCGTCCTGATTACGGCGATGACTACGGTATTGCATGTTGTGTATCTGCAATGAGAATTGGTAAACAAATGCAGTTCTTCGGCGCACGTGCAAACTTAGCGAAAGCATTACTATATGCGATTAACGGCGGTAAAGATGAAAAATCTAAAGCGCAAGTTGGCCCTGAGTACGCATCAATTACTTCTGAAGTATTAGATTATGAAGAAGTTATGCATAAGTTTGATATGACAATGGAATGGTTAGCGGGTCTATATTTAAACACATTAAATGTTATCCACTACATGCATGATAAATATAGCTACGAGCGTATTGAAATGGCGCTTCATGATACAAATGTTCTTCGTACAATGGCAACAGGTATCGCGGGTCTATCTGTAGTAGCAGACTCTTTAAGTGCGATTAAATATGCAAAAGTAAAACCAATTCGTGATGAAAATGGTATCGCAGTTGACTTCGAGATCGAAGGAGATTTCCCTAAATACGGTAACAATGATGACCGTGTAGATGAAATTGCTGTAAACCTTGTGAAAACATTTATGAACAAGCTTCGTAAACATAAAACATACAGAAATTCTGTTCATACAATGTCAATCTTAACAATCACATCTAACGTTGTATACGGTAAGAAAACTGGTAACACTCCAGATGGTCGCCGTACTGGAGAACCATTTGCACCAGGTGCAAACCCAATGCATGGTCGTGATACAAAAGGTGCATTAGCTTCATTATTATCTGTAGCTAAATTACCATATGAAGATGCACAAGATGGTATTTCTAATACATTCTCTATTATTCCAAAAGCACTTGGTAAAGAAGATGATGTACAAGTACGTAACTTAGTATCTATGCTTGATGGATACGCAATAAAAGAAGGACACCATTTAAATATTAACGTATTTAATCGTGAAACATTAATGGATGCGATGGAGCACCCTGAAAAATATCCACAATTAACAATTCGTGTATCTGGTTACGCTGTTAACTTTATTAAATTAACTCGTGAACAACAAATTGATGTAATTAACCGTACAATGCATGAAAGCATGTAAGTGAAAAAAGCGTCCCTCTGCTTTTGGTAAATAGCAGAGGGGGCTGTTTCAATAAAGGAGGAAGTAACATGGTAAAAGGAAGAATACATTCTGTAGAGTCTTGTGGTACTGTTGATGGCCCAGGGATTCGTTATGTCATATTTACACAAGGGTGTTTATTACGTTGTCAATATTGTCATAATGCTGATACATGGGAAATCGGTAAAGGTAAAGAAATAACAGTTGAAGAAGTGATGCAGGATGTGACATGTTACCTTCCATTTATTGAAGCTTCTGGAGGCGGTATAACAGTTAGCGGTGGAGAGCCACTATTACAGCTAGATTTCTTAATTGAGTTGTTTAAAAAGTGCAAAGAAGCTGGTATCCATACAACAATCGATTCTTCTGGTGGTTGTTATTCTGAGGAACCAGAATTCCAAAATAAGCTAGATATTTTAATGGATTATACAGATTTAGTTTTATTGGATTTGAAACATATCGATTCCAAAAAGCATCGTAAATTAACAGGAAAACCAAATGAACATATTTTACAATTTGCTCGTTATTTATCGGATAAAAACAAACCGATTTGGGTACGACACGTATTAGTTCCTGGTATTACTGATAACGAAGAGGATCTACAAAAATTATCTAGCTTTATTCAAAGTCTGTCTAATGTTCAGAAAGTTGAAGTGCTACCATATCATAAGCTTGGTGTATACAAATGGGAGGCGCTTGGACATAAATATCCACTTGCAAATGTAGAACCACCTACTGAAAAAAATGTAGAAGAAGCGAAACGTATTTTACAAGCAGTCTAATCCAAATATTGGATTAGGCTTTTTGCTTTCTTTACAATAAAACCTAGAGTATATATATTGAAAAGAGTATACTGAAAATAGAATATCCATATTTTTGTAAGGAATAAGTGGAGAAATTTACATAATTGTAAAGGGAAATCAAAATAGTAAAAAGAATTAAGAAGTAAAAGAGTGAGTATCATGGAATAGAGAACACTTGTAAGTTATTGCGAAAGCTCTTATAGGAAAGTATAATGTAAAGATATGAGCACAGATAGGATTAAGGGGTCAATCTTATATGCTTTGCATATCCACGACAGGTACATAGCTGAAAGTGAAATATTAGAATCTGTTTATGTAGTTTTTAAGGAAAATGTTTTTCCTATTGTCGTATATGCAATATGGAGAAACAATAAGCTAGGAGTGGATTTGTTTGATAAAAAACCCCAAGGTTTTAATATTAACTGCACATTACGGTAACGGTCATGTGCAAGTAGCGAAAACATTAGAACAAACATTTCGCCAAAAAGGAATCGAAGATGTAATTGTATGCGATTTGTTTGGAGAATCACATCCAGTTATAACCGATATTACAAAATACTTATATTTAAAAAGTTATACAATAGGAAAAGAATTATATCGCTTGTTTTATTACGGTGTAGAAAAAATTTATGATAAGAAAATAGCATCTTGGTATGCGAATTTTGGAAGAAAACGTTTGAAATTACTTTTACAAGCAGAGAAACCGGATATCGTAATTAATACCTTTCCAATCATAGCTGTACCAGAATTGAAAAAGCAAACAGGTATTTCAATTCCTGTCTATAACGTATTAACGGATTTTTGTGTGCACAAAATATGGATTCACCGGGAAGTAGATCGTTATTTTGTAGCAACTGATCATGTGAAAAAAGTTATGATTGATATTGGTGTGCCTGCAGAGCAAATTGTTGAGACTGGCATTCCGATCCGTAGTAGTTTTGAGTTAAAGATAAATCCAGACATTATATATAATAAATATCAGTTATGTAAAAATAAAAAGATTTTACTAATTGTAGCAGGTGCTCATGGGGTATTAGGGAGTGTTAAAGAACTATGCCAGTCATTTATGTCAGTACCTAATTTACAAGTAGTTGTCGTTTGTGGGAAAAATGAAGCTTTAAAACAAGATTTATTAGAGCTACAGGCAAAAAATTCTGATGCATTAAAAGTATTTGGTTATGTTGAAAACATTGATGAGTTATTCCGTGTTACTTCTTGTATGATTACGAAGCCAGGCGGTATTACGTTAAGCGAAGCAGCAGCGTTGCAAGTACCTGTCATTTTATTTAAGCCTGTTCCAGGACAAGAAAATGAAAATGCAATGTACTTTGAAAGAAAAGGAGCTGCCGTTGTCATTCGTGATGATAGCGAAGTTTTTGCAAAAACAGAGGCTTTAATACAAGACGATATGAAGCTTCTCAAAATGAAAGAAGCAATGAAAAGTATTTATCGTCCGGAGCCAGCCAGCCATATTGTAGATGCAATTTTGGCAGAAAATCATGCAGAACCGAATCATATACCTATTAAATCACCTGCTCTTGCAGAGTCGTTTACTTAATATGAAACCCTCTTTTATATGTTTAAAGAGGGTTTTTTTGTTTTTAGATGGAATAGTAACTTATCCACAATGGGGATTGCGCTTTTATTTAACAGTAAAGTCGGAATATTAACAACTATATCCACATTGTCCACAGTTTTCAGAAAAATATCCACAATTATAACGTTCGATATCCATTACAATACATGAACTTGTGGAGGGTTTACAGAATTTATTAACAATTCTATAAAGTATGTGGATAACTTTATCCACATAAAAAGGTTCCTTATAAATAAGGAACCTTTTTGTCTATCCTATTAATTAGACAAAATATGTAATGAGAATGAAGAATTAGGGGGGAAAACTTCTAATTCTTCATTCTCACTTTAAATACCTTTCGAACGATACCCAGCTGCACGATCTGCTTTTCGAAATTCTCGTTGGTAGAGAACTTCTTGTGTACTAGATAATGTGTTTTTTGCTTTATCACGTTTCTTTTTATCCATTACAAATCACCTCGTGTCTTAAAGTCACTATCTATCGTTTCCAAAGACATGGGGAGATATACGTATATGATAAAATGTTAATGGTTGATTATTATTTCAAAAAATTTAGATTATGCTTCTTTTAAATGGTGAGCATCTTGGAATGTTGTATCTCGCATTGTAGCAAGCGTATATTGATCTTTTGGAATTTCGTATAAGTTATATACTTCTTCATTCGCGTTAATTTCATCGTAAACGGCTTTTCGTGTTTCGTTTGCTAGATTTACATATTGTAGTTTTTCTGCAGCTTTAATAGAACGAATATTTATTTTACGAATACGCATAAAGATTGTTTCAATATCTAACTCATAGAAAAGTTCGCTGAAAAATGAATCTTTTGCCAATTTATTATAGCCTTTTCCATGATAAGGTTTGCCAAGCCATGTTCCGAGGAATCCGGCTTTTTCTTGCACATCAAATAAAGTAATTGTTCCGATGGGGTTACCCCATTCATCTAAAATTGTGCGTGAAATTAATTCCCCGCGTTCTTCAGCTTCGATTGTTTGTTTCGTTAAAAATAAATATTCCTCATAAGAATAAGCCTTTTGACGCACAAAAGGGAAGACAGCTGGATCCACCATTAACTCGTATAGAACGTGGCTGTCGTGTAAGTCGCGTTTTTTCAACATACTAACTCCTCCTCACACGAGGGTAGCATGACGAAAAAACACCCCACCCTCGAAATTTTTATATCAATCTTTAAAAAATTTCGGGGTGGGAATCGAACCCACTAGAACCAGTTTCTAACGCTGGTGGCGCACCATTTGCCTTCCCCATTCATCAATTTGAAAATGATAATCACGACACAAATTGATTATGGTTTCATTCAGTTTATAATCGTATAATACTTTATCTAGTCAAAAAAATAAACTAGTTTTTTTTATTTTTTTTGTAAATTATTTTTCCATCAATCATAGTTAGTACAGGCTTGGCTAAATAATGGAAAGGATGGTGAGTCCATAGCACGAGATCAGCGTCTTTTCCAACTTCAATGCTTCCAATTCTATCCTCTAAACGCAAATTTCGCGCTGGGAATATAGTGATGCCCTCCAATGCAGTTTTTTCGTCTAACCCTTCCCTTACTGCGACAGCGGCACAAACATTTAAGTATTGAATGGGTGTATAAGGGTGATCTGTTGTTATAGAAACTTCCACTCCATTTTTTGATAATATGTGGTAAGTATCCCATGTTTTGTTTTTTAATTCGATTTTAGAACGGCGTGTAAGAGTGGGGCCAACCGAAACTTTCAAGTTGTGTTTCGAAAGCTCTTCAACAATAAAGTGTCCTTCTGTACAATGTTCAAGACGTAAATCAAGATTGAATTCTGTTGCAAAGCGTAGAGCAGAACTAATATCATCTGCCCGGTGAGCGTGGATACGTACGGGTATTTCGCGGCGTAATGCTTTTAAAATAGGGAGCATCCGAAAATCCGCTTCATGCCCGTAGTGTTGTGCTTCATAAAATGATTCCCGAAGTAGCCCCATAATCCCCATGCGTGTTATGGATTCTTTTGTTCCATTACTATGGACCTTTTTAGGGTTTTCTCCAAAGGCAATCTTTAAACCAGCAGGTTCTTGAATAATCATATGATCAATACAAGTTCCAGCTGTTTTTATTACACAAGTAGTGCCCCCAATAATATTTTGACTTCCCGGCATAACGTGAACAGTTGTAATTCCATTTCGTACAGCGTCTTGAAAGGCAATATCAAAAGGGTGGATTCCGTCTAAAGAACGGATATGTGGTGTTGAAACTTCAGATGTTTCATTTGCATCATTTCCAGCCCAACCAGTGCCTTCATCATAGAGACCAAGGTGAGTGTGGACATCAATAAATCCAGGTAAGAGATGAAGAGCTCGCGCATCTATAATGGTCATATCTTGAGTAGGCTGAATAAAAGGTTTTACCTCGGTAATTCGTTCTCCTGTAACGAGTACATCCCCTTGGAATTTTTGGGATGTAATGGGGTATACAATGGCCTGTTTGAGCAATATTTTCATAGGTACCTCGTTTCTGTTACTTTGAAATACTAATGGAATTTAAGACAAAGCAACTGAAAGGTTATTCGTATAGCGATGCTCCGGATCCTATAAATTTGTATTTTGGAAGTACTACATTGTATGCGAAAGTATATTTTGTAATGCATGGTTTACTGTTGGAAATGTGTATTGATACCCGTGTTCAATCGCTTTACTAGGTAATACGTGTTGCCCTTCTAGTACAAGTATACTCATTTCACCAAATAAAGCTTGAAGCATAAATGAAGGGACAGGTAGCCAATGAGGTTTTCCTATTACAGTGGCAATGGTTTCACCGAACTCCTTCATTCTTATAGGTAGGGGAGCTGTAATATTAAAAGGCCCGTCAATTTCCTCTTTGTGTATGATGAAATCAATCATACGAACGACGTCGTCTATATGAATCCATGATAACCATTGGTTTCCAGATCCAACGGTACCTCCGATATAAAATTGATAGGGAATTAGCATTTTTGGGAGAGCTCCTCCGTCTGCACCTAATACGACTCCAAGTCTTGTGTAGATTGTGCGGATTCCAAGAGAACGAGCTTTAGATGCTTCTTGCTCCCACAAATATACTGTATTCGCTAAAAAGTCATTTCCAGGAGTCTCATGCTGTTCTGTAAAAGTTTCGGTTTCAGACGTTCCATAGTATCCAATAGCGCTTGCGTTAATGAATGTGTGTGGTTTTGTAGTGAGTGTTTGCAATTGTTTAATGAGCCCTTTTGTTGTTTGGATTCTACTGTTTAAAATGGCTTCCTTTTGTTTCTTTGTCCATCTACTATTAATAGACTCTCCAGTTAGATTAATAACTACATCGATAGAGGAGAGTGGGAAAGTGTGTAACTCCGGCGTCCATTGAACATAGTGAAGGTTAGGCGATGAAGTTTCAGTAGTTTTTTTTCGCGTGAGAATGTAAACAGTATGTCCTTTTTGAATAAAAAAAGTAGAAAGGTATTTACCGATAAAGCCTGTGCCACCAGCAATTGCGATTTTCACAATTATTTCCTCCTCATTATATATATTCTTGAAAAGCAAAAACGTTCCTTGACTATGTTAAAATAATAGAGAGGTGAGAGTATGGCTGTCATTACAAAAATAGAAGTGCAAAAACGATTGAAAGAACGGTTTAATATTTATATTGATAAAGGTCAAGGTGAAGAGTACGGATTCAGTGTAAATGAAGTAATCTTAATAAAACATGGATTACAAAAGGGCTTAGAAATTGATGAAATAGAGTTAGGGAATATTTTGTACAATGAAGAGGTACAAAAAGCTTATTTACAAGCAATCTCCTATTTATCCTATCAAATGAGAACAAAACAAGAAATAGAAGATTTTTTACGAAAAAAAGAAGTGGGACAGGCCATCATCTCTGAAGTCGTTTCAAAATTATTACATGATCGATATATTAATGATAAAGAGTACGCCATTTTATATACGCGAACGCAAAGTAATGTGAACAGAAAAGGTCCAACTGTTATTAAAAGAGAGTTGTTAAATAAAGGTGTTCAGGATCTAATTATTACGCACAGTTTACAAGAGTATCCAAAAGAGAAGCAAATTGATAATGCTTTATCTCTTATAGAAAAGAAGAAAAAATCTTATCAAAAGCATTCATTTTTACAAATGAAGCTAAAGTTAGATGAAATGCTGGTTCGTAAAGGATATTCTAGAGATGTAATTCAAATTTGTTTGGAAGAATTGAAAGACGAAAAAGATGACGAACAGCAACAAGAAGCGTTACACTATCATGGGAATAAATATTATGAGAAATATAAGAAGTATGATGGATGGACATTTGAAAATAAGATGAAACAAGCGTTATATCGAAAAGGATTCTCTATTGATGAGATAGAGATATTTTTGCAATTGAAACGTGAAGAGGGATGAGGGAATAAGATGAATATGCCAAAACGCTACAGTGAAATGACACAACATGAGCTAAGGGAAGAAATTGGGGTTTTGAAGGAGCAAGCAATAAAGGCCGAGCAACTTGGAATTGTGAATGAATTCGATGTATTAATGAGAAAGATGGCAATGGCTCGTGCTTACATGACTGATATAAACAAATTCCATATTGGTGAGACATATGAATTAGTAGAAGAACCTGGTATATTATTTGAAATTACGTATTTCAATGGGGTATTTGCTTGGGGACATAAGCAAAATGATAATGAAGAGATTGGAATACCAATTTCTTTATTGCAAGAAAAATAAAAACCAGAGAGCGAATATCTCTCTGGTTTTCATCTTGGTAGGCGTTAAAGGAGATAGGAGAATCTAAAATTGGCGTTTTTTACATTCGTTTGCCAATATAATGAGAGACTGGGTCTGTTGCGTCTGTCCGTTAACTTGCGCTTTTGCATGTTTCGGACGAGTCCACGTATGGTTAAATAATTCAGAACGACTATCTAAACGATCACGGTAGCTCATCTTTATCACCTCGTGTAGGAAGTTAATTTAATTTGTACTACTCTTCCTGCTGATTTGCAGCACGCATACGTTCTTGTGGGTGCGTGTTAATTGTGCCGTTAGGTCGTTTCGAAGCGAAGCGTGATTTCGCTTTCGGTTGACCATCGATTTTGCTGTTGTTTTTTGACTCAGACCAAAATTCGGCTTGTTTACCCATTGCGAACGCCCTCCTCATCATCAGTTGATACCTCTTTAAGAAGTATCACTTATAGAATGTGCAAAACAGAAGAAACTATCCTTTAGAAATGAAGGGATAAATAGGTAAAAGGAGATTAGAACATGAATGATATTTATGAAGCATTAACGAAAGAACTATTAGATAAAAATGATAAGCTTTCTTACGCACAAGCTCGTGCATGGGTGGAATTACTGTGGGAAGATTTTCAAACAACTTATGCGAAATCAGGTCGTTACCAAGGTGATGAAATGACGGAACAAGTGGTACGAACATGGATTAATAATCATGGAGCGCGTCTTCATGAAATGCGTACAAATAATCCGAAGTATAGCCATTTAATTAATCAAGAAGATCATTTGAAGCATTAAAAAAAGCGACTTAAGTCGCTTTTTTTAATGTGGAAGTAAATCCAGCTTCTTTCGAAGTTTTTCTTCACTAAAAATCCATCCTGTATAGGAACTAATAATATTCAAATTGTGATCGAGTTGAACGATTGCGACGAATGGATAATAATCTTTACTTCGATATCGCAAATCAATGAATCGCACTTCGTAATAATGATCGTAATCGAAAATATCCCAGCGATATACAGGGGAGAAAGATAAAAACGCTGATATGTTTTCATCTTGTTTAGCGGCGCGCATAATAGCATTATCTGGGAACGGTACTCGATCGAACTTATCGTATATCATGATATTACCACGATGCCATCTAGCAACGTAGTAAGAATCGTTTGTAACGATTGCTAAATGATAATGATAAAAACGGTAAGAAGGAGAAATGATTATCTTCTCGACGTGATTGAAACGTTTGTATACGACGCTACGTATATTTCTGTGCATCATAATTCGTCCAATGTAGTAAACAATCATCAATATATATGCTGCTAAGGCAGTATACCCTTTATGGGAACCTACGAGCATGCAAGCAATCGCTAGCATATGGATAAAGAAAATGACAGTATCAAACGTATTGATTATGCCGAGCGCTACCCATTTTTTTGTAAATGGCCGTAATGCTTGTGTACCATAAGCATTGAAAATATCTACAAAGACATGAAGAAAGACGGCGATAAATGACCAAAGTAGTAGATGAAGATAGGGAGCGTCTGAAAAGAAGGCGAAAGAGATGCCACTTATAAGGAATGACCAAAGAATTACTGCTGGAATGGAATGAGTAATCCCACGATGATTTCTTATATATTTAGCGTTATTACGTAATTTTAAAACTGTATCGATGTCGGGAATATTGGAACCTGCAATTGTAGCAAGCATAACTGCTTGTGGTCCAATATCACTTTGTGCTATGGCTGGATCTAATGTTGCCAAACTGCCTAGAGTAACGCCCATAACAAGGTGAGTGGCTGTGTCCATAGAAATCCACCTCCGTTTTTTATTAATGTAACTCTTTTTATTCGATACCTCAAGTCCTTTGCCTTCTATTTCCTATGTCGTCTTACTTAAATTTTTTCCTAAAATCTTTATAATAGTACTTATATGCAAAAAAATGAGGGGGATCAAGTTTGACACTTGAAATATTAAATAAGTTTAACATAGAGCAGTTCCAAAATGATTTAATTGGTTGGTTTGAAGAAGAGCAACGCGATTTACCGTGGCGAAAAAATAAAGATCCATACCGCGTTTGGGTTTCGGAAATTATGTTACAGCAAACAAGAGTAGAAGCTGTAAAACCATATTACGCAAATTTTATGGGGAAGTTTCCTACGCTGGAAGCTTTAGCAAATGCTGATGATGAAGAAGTATTAAAAGCATGGGAAGGTTTAGGATATTATTCTAGAGCACGGAATTTACATGCGGCCGTAAAAGAGGTAAAAGAAGTATACGGCGGGATAGTACCGAGCGATGTAAAGAAAATTGAAAAGCTAAAAGGAGTAGGACCATATACAAAAGGTGCTATTTTAAGTATTGCATATGGTATACCAGAGCCCGCGGTTGACGGGAATGTTATGCGTGTGTTATCTCGTATTTTATCTGTATGGGATGACATTGCAAAGCCAAAGACTAGAAAAGTGTTTGAAGAGATTGTACGTGAAATTATTTCGGTAGAAAACCCTTCTTATTTTAATCAAGGATTAATGGAGCTAGGCGCATTGATTTGTATCCCAAAAAATCCATCTTGTTTACTTTGTCCTGTACGTGAGCATTGTAGGGGATATGCCGAAGGTGTTCAAAAAGAATTGCCAGTAAAAAGTAAAGCGAAAGCTCCTACAATGGTACCGCTCGTTGCAGGAGTACTTCAAACTGAAGATGGTCGTTACGTAATTAATAAGCGTCCGGGCACCGGATTATTAGCTAATATGTGGGAATTTCCGAATATTGAACTTGGTGAAGGAATTCGAAATCAGAAGGAACAGCTTATAGATTATATGAAAGAAAAATTTGAGCTCTCAATTTCTATTGAGGAGTACGCAATGAATGTACAACATACGTTTACACATCGTACTTGGGATATATTCGTATTTTACGGAAAAGTAACTGGTGATATTGTTGAAACAGATACATTGAAATTTGTATCGAAAGAAGCGTTTGAACAGTTACCTTTCTCAAAATCGCATCGTACAATTTATGAAAATTGCGTTGAGAAAATTACAATGCAATAAATAAAAAAGTGTTCCCTAGATTGGGAACACTTTTTTAATCGTAAGAAATTTTTGTCCCATGAGTCCAACTAGCCTCATCTTCTTGTAAGCCGCCTCTTGTTTCAATTTCTATTACAATTTCTTTGTAAATACTTTGACCCTCAGCATTTAAATAAGGCAGAATCTGTTGTAATGAATGATGAAAATAAGCTAATTCATCTTCTTTCCATTCACTTTTTGAAACCATCGTTAGTTCAGTCATATCGCGTCCTATATACATATTTCCACCTCCATTTTCTATAGTTTGAATGAGTGATGAGAGATATATGCAGAATTTTTTTAAAAGAAAATTACGGATAGCTTCTAAGTGAATTGGTTACATTATTGATTGTGGAGGTGAGAAAGATGAGTAAAAAACAACAAGGTTATAATAAAGCAACTTCTGGTGCAAGCATTCAAAGTACAAATGCTAGCTATGGTACAGAATTTGCAACTGAAACAAATGTACAAGCAGTAAAACAAGCAAACGCACAATCAGCTGCAAAGAAAGCACAAGCTTCTGGTGCTCAAGCTGCGAATGCTAGTTATGGTACTGAGTTTGCAACTGAAACAGATGTGCATGCTGTGCAAAAACAAAATGCGAAAGCAGCTGCAAAAAAATCACAATCTTCTAGTTCAAATCAGTAACGAAAGAAAAACACTTCTCTAATTCGAGAGAAGTGTTTTCTTTGTGAGTGGGTCATTGTAATGAAAAGAACGTGAACGACATAACTTCTAATAAGTCAACAAATGTAGTCAAAGGAGAAATAAGTTCACGATTAGAAATATGTAATAGGAATTTAAAAGGGGGTAAGTAATGAACGATTTTGATAAGTTGGTGGGAGAACAGTTGGAAACGATGGATGAGCTGTTAAAATTGCAATCACATTTAGAGAAATATCAGCAAATCGAAATGAGTGAAAAGGATACGTGCGATAAAAAAGACTTACATTTTATTCGCCAAGAAATATATAGAACAGAGGTAGCATTAAAGCTATTACATGAAAAATTCGAAAAGCAAACGAATAGTGTGATTAAATCTTTTGAAACTGAAAAAATGATTTCAAATTTAGGATAAGATATACTGTTGCCTTCAGATGAAAGGTCCTTCTTTACATGGAAATAAGGAAGGGCTTTTTCTATTATCATGATGGGTGAGTTCCAATAATCATTGAGGGGGAGCTCGCTTTAATTAAAGCTTAACTTTATGAGTAATGCAGCGGAAGTCCATACCTCTTAAGAGGATTGGTGTATTCATTTTAAAAGTAAAGCTTTGTCACTTTAGTTTTAAAATTTCGACAAAAAAGTTATAATAGAAAAAAAGTGAATGCAGTTCAAAGGGCATTTGCAGTTGAAAGAAGGGAGCATATATGGGATTTCCCAAAGAAGGAGAAAAAGTACAAATACATAGTTATAAACATAACGGCTCCATTCATAGAATGTGGGAAGAGACAACGATTTTAAAAGGGACACAGAGTCTTGTGATTGGAGCGAATGATCGTACAGTAGTGACAGAATCAGATGGCCGAACATGGATTACTCGTGAACCTGCGATTTGTTATTTTCATGCCAATTATTGGTTTAATGTGATTGGGATGCTAAGGGAAGAGGGAGTATACTATTATTGCAATTTAAGCTCACCTTTTGCATATGATTCTGAAGCGTTAAAGTACATTGATTATGATTTAGATATTAAAGTGTATCCAGATATGACATATACGCTTTTAGATGAAGATGAGTATGAAAAGCATAGTCAAATTATGCAGTATCCACCTGTTATTGATACCATTTTAAAACGAAATGTGGCACAATTAACGCAATGGATTCATCAAAGGAAAGGTCCATTCGCACCGGATTTCGTAGATATGTGGTATGAGAGATATTTAATGTACAGAAATTAAAACAAACCTGCAGGGAATTTCCCGGCAGGTTTGTCCTATTAGAGGGGGGATTATGTGCAAGGAATAAAAAGATATTTACAATTTGTTAAACCATATAGGTGGCTTATTGCTGTTACGATTGTTATCGGTCTAGTTAAATTCGGTATCCCGCTTATCATGCCGTGGTTATTAAAGTATATTATCGATGATGTAATTCAAGGCGGAGGGTCACTTCAAGACAAAACGTCCCAATTAATAACAGCAATTGGGATTGCCTTTTTTATTTTTGCAGTATTAAGACCGCCGATTGAATATTATCGCCAATATTTCGCGCAGCGTATTGCGAATACAATATTATATGATTTACGGAAACATATTTTTGGTCACTTACAAAAGTTGAGTTTACGCTATTATTCGAATACAAAAACAGGAGAGATAATTTCACGTGTCATTCATGATGTAGAACAAACAAAGGATTTTGTAATTACTGGTTTGATGAATGTTTGGTTAGATACTGCGACAATTGCTATTGCCGTTATCGTAATGTTTTCTATGAATATAAAATTAACATTTGTTGCGCTATTAATTTTACCTATTTATGTAGTTGCAGTGAAATATTTTTTTGGACGTCTTCGAAAATTGACGAAAGAGCGTTCGCAAGCATTAGCAACGATGCAAGGATATTTACATGAACGTATTCAAGGGATGCAAGTGACACGTAGTTTTGCCTTAGAAGAGTATGAGGGCAAGCAGTTTGAAAAAAGAAACAATGAATTTTTAACGAAAGCACTAACGCATACAAGTTGGACGGCAAGGACATTTTCAGCAGTGAATACGTTAACGGATTTAGGACCGTTACTTGTAATTGGTTTTGCGGCATATGAAGTAATTCAAGGCTCGTTAACACTAGGGACTATGGTTGCCTTTGTCGGATATATGGACAGTTTATATAGTCCGCTCCGCCGTCTTGTTAATTCATCTACAACATTAACGCAGTCTTTCGCATCAATGGATCGAGTTTTTGAGCTGTTAGATGAAAAGTACGATATTGTTAATGTACCAAGTGCGGTACAAACGAAAAAATTAAATGGGGAAGTTATATTTGATAATGTTTCTTTTCGTTACAATTCAGATGAAAAGGAGATATTACATAATCTTTCGCTAACTATGTCGCCAGGAGAGAAGGTAGCGCTTGTTGGAGCGAGTGGAGGAGGAAAGTCGTCTCTCGCTAGTTTAATCCCACGTTTCTATGATGTGTCTGCAGGCGCAGTTTATATAGATGGGATAGATGTAAGAAAGTATGATATGAGGAATTTACGTAGTCATATTGGAATTGTACTGCAAGATAATTTGCTATTTAGTGATACAATTGGAGCAAATATTTTATATGGAAATCCGAAAGCTACAGAGGCAGAAGTGATCGCCGCTGCCAAAGCTGCGCAAATTCATGACTTTATTATAGAGTTACCAGATGGTTATGGTACTGTCGTTGGAGAACGTGGTGTGAAGTTATCGGGCGGACAAAGGCAACGTGTAGCAATTGCGCGAGTGTTTCTAAAGAATCCATCGTTACTTATATTAGATGAAGCGACTTCCGCTTTAGATTTAGAAAACGAACGATATATTCAGCAGGCGCTTCAGACGTTAGCGGCTGATCGGACGACGATTATAATCGCACATCGATTGGCGACGATTACGCATGTGGATACAATTATTTACATTGAAGACGGTGAAATTAAAGAAACAGGTTCTCATGAAGAGTTAATGAAAAAAAGGGGATTTTATTACAATTTATATCAACTTCAACATATAACAGAAACAGCTCCCTTAGCGTAAAAGGAGCTGTTTTTTTATTCGTCTTCTTTTTTATCGTCGATTTGAAGTTCTGTTTCTGGTTTATGGTATGTGTAGAAGCTATCCACAAGTAAATCTAAATGCTCTACTTCTTCACTATAGTTAATAATTGCAGAAATAAGAGGGAAGAGATGTAGCCATGTTTTATATGCTTCTTCATCATCCTTGTTTTGATAATCCATAAAGATATCAATTAATTCTTGTTTACCCGTTTCAACTTCATCCAGCATTTCAACGGATTGTTGTTTCTTTGCTTTACCAATAAATTTTAATAAAACTTGTTCATGATAATGCGTTAATGAGTCAAGTTCGTTTTGAATAGATTCTTGAAATTCTTCTGGCATATAGCGCAGTTCATTTTCAGTACGATGTAATGACTTTAAAGTACTTAAAGCACGACTTGTTGTCGCTAACATTTGCCTGAATAAAACGAGCTTACGAATTTTTGCGAACTTTACTTTTTTCGTGTAGCTTCTTTCTTCTTTATACAGCAAATAGTAATGGTTTAGTTTGATCATTTTTTCTTTCATACGATCAATATCAGTTTTTAACGTTGTAAAGTCAGAAGCTTGCCTGCTATTCATTCGAATCCATTTCACAATTTCTTCTGTATTATCAACGATACGATGATAAAGTTTTGTTTCGTATTTTGGCGGCATAAATACTAAATTTACAAGTGAAGCCGCAATAATTCCGATCATAATCGTCGCGAAGCGAAGTAAGGCGAAACTAAAGAAATCTTCACCTTGATACTCCATAATGGCGATAACTGTTACTAAAGCGATTGATATTGTGTTTTCTAATCGTAATTGTAATGTAAGAGCAATTACTAATATACATGTTAATCCAATAATAAAAGGATTATGTCCAAAAGCAGTAGCAAATACGATAGCGAATACCGCACCAATGACGTTTGCTTGAATTTGTTCAAGAGCAGTTAAATACGAACGGTATACAGACGGTTGAACAGCGAAGATAGCTGAGATTCCCGCAAATACCGGACTCGGTAAGTGAAGTAAAATACAAGCAAATAAAGCTAATGTGATGGCAATACCCGTTTTTAAAATGCGAGCACCAAGTTTCATACCCTAAATAAGATCCTTTCTCTTGTCATAATGAATGTACAACATGATACTATACATTCATTACAATATGTTAGCAAGTGATATTTTAGTGACGTTAAAAGAAATTAAGATTCATTTTATAATTTTTCCTAATTCTTTTTAAACATCAATTTTTAGTAAAAAAACCTGCTGAATTTCAGCAGGTTTCAAATTGTTACTATAGATTACTATGAGAAGTGTACTTCGTCAATTTTTTATTGAAAGTGAAAAGGGTGTATATCACTCTGTTGAGATAGACGGATCAGCCTGTTCTTTTTTCGGGATAATTTCAAAAAACTGATGCTGAATATCATCTAATAATGGTGTTAATAAAGCAACTTCTTCGTATTGCTCGTGCTCGTTTAGTACACGAATATAGTCTAGCAATAATTCATTCACATCTTGCACACCATGTTTACTAATTGCTTGTAATGTAACATTAGCCCCTTTTGCGATTCTTCTTTTTAAGGTCTGTTCTGTTAAACCTAAGTTTGAATCATGACGTAAATAAACAACACCGCCAGTCATACCAGCACAAATCCACGGACCAGGGTCTCCTAAAACAAGTGCTCGCCCATTTGTCATATATTCAAAAGCAAAACCTTTAATATTCGAATATACTCCAATGTTTCCTTGTTCTTTTTCACGGAGTGGTTTTGTCATTCTGCCGCCAATAATCATATCTGCTCCAGAAAGGCGAATACCAGCGCGAGCGTCGGCGTTACCTTGCACATAAAGTGCCCCTTTTTGTGCGCCATATCCAAATCCTTTTCCGACAGAACCGTTATAATATACGCCATCTTTTCCTTTTGCTTTCGTGATATAAATACCACCGCCAAAGGACGTTTTGCCAATGCCATCTTGCGCACCGCCATTTACGTGTATAAATAAGTTCTCGCTATTGTAAGCACCTAATCCATTTCCTGGAATGGAGCCATTTGTATACTTTAATGTAAGTGGTTCAAGTTGAGTAGCTTCATATAGTTTACTACGAACGCGATAACAAGATTCTAGACCACCCATAACGCGTTGTTCTACGCCAACGCCTACTAATTCTTTTGAGTGAAGAGAATGGACTGTTTCAAATTGTTTTTCCGGTACGGCTTCTGTTTTTGTAACAGATGGATATTCTATCGTTTGCAGTAAATTACATAGGTCTAATAAATCTTTGCCACGAGCTTGCTTTAATAAATCGGAACGCCCGACAATTTCTTGTAAATTTGTATAACCAAGCTGCCCTGTTAAACGTTTTAGTTCTACGCCAAAAGTGGTGAATAAATGTATTAAACCAGTAACTGCACCTTCTAATTCCCTTGGGACGAAACGGCGTAGCCCATGTTCTTTCGCTTGCGCTTCAGATTCAATTTGTGTTGCAATTCCAACATGACAAGTATCTAAATGACATCCGCGGCAAGTTGTACAGCCAATTGCAATCATTGATAATGTGCCAAACCCAATACGGTTTGCTCCAAGGAGCATAATTTTCAAGGCATCACTTACACTTCGAATACCACCATCTGCCCAAATTTCTACTTTATGTCTCATCCCTGCTTCTAGTAGAGCGTTGTGAGCAGCTTTCACACCAATTTCTACTGGAAGACCTACATGTTGCAATGCATGAATACGCGCAGCACCTGTTCCGCCATCAAACCCGCTAATGTTAATGAAATCAGCACCAGCTTTTGCGATGCCAACAGCAATTGTTCCGATGTTAGGAACGACAGGAACTTTTACGGCTACTTTTGCAAGTTGATTAGCCGTTTTAATTTCGGTAATCATTTGAGCTAAGTCTTCAATTGAATAAATATCATGGTTGTTAGAAGGTGAAATTAAATCTGATCCAATTGTAGCATTACGTGCTTCGGCGATTTTGGCTGTTACTTTTGAACCAGGCAAATGTCCACCTTCACCAGGCTTTGCTCCTTGACCAATTTTTATTTCAATTAAATTTGATGAATTTAGTAGTTCGGCGTTTACTCCAAATCGGCCAGATGCAACTTGTTGTCCGCGTGTATGTGGGTATTTACCGATCATATCTTTAATTTCGCCGCCTTCACCGTTCAAACTAATCATATTTAGTTGATCGGCAGCTTCTGCATACGCACGAAAGGCAATTTCATTTTGAGAACCAAATGACATGGAACTAATAATAAATGGTAGATCATGATTTTGGATTCTAATGGATACGTCTTCAGTTGGAACGATATGTTCTGCTTGTTTCGTTTGAACAAGGTGTCTGATTGCGATTGGATTATTGTTTTCTAATTCACTTAACTTTTCGCGGTAATCATCATAAGGATTTCCCTTTGCAACATCGCCAATGGCTTTCCAAATCCGCGGGAATATGTGAAATGATTTTCGCATTCTAACTTTCGGATTGTTATAATCATCTGCGCGCATTCTTGCATCTTCAGCAAGTGATTCAAGTGAAAAAGCTAAATCATTTGAACCGAGGAAATTTGTAATTTGTAATATATTTGCGATTTCCTCATGTAACCCAATAGATGAATAGAGACGTCCGTAACCACGTAACTCATGAATTCCGATTGTTGAAATGACTTTCTCTAGTCCTTTATTAAGGGCCGTATACAAATTCATAATTGGTGTTTTTGTTCCATCATTTACGGTTGCGAACAATAAATATGGATTAATACTGTCTGCTCCTAATCCGTATAGCGTGACGATGTCATGTAGGGAGCGCAGGGCACCAGAACGTATAACGAGAGAGCAGTTGCGGCGCAATTTATTTTCACTTAATGCTTGATGTACTTTCGCGGTAACTAAATGCGGATCAATCCACAATTGTTCATTTAGATGGGCTTTCGCGTCATCTAATACTAGTAGAGAAGCGCCGTTGTTAACGGCAGCTATCGCTTCAGAACTAATACGGTTTAATGCGCATTGCAAAGTTTCTGGCGAGCTGAATGTAGCAGAGATTGTAGTGATAGAGCTATGAGTCATGAATAGCTCTGTAAGTTGTTCGTACGTAATTGTGTGTAAATCTTCTGCAATGGATTGTGCCACGCTTCCTTCTAAAATAATGGGGGAAAGCATCTCAACTACAAATGGCTGTTTCACACCGCTTAATAAACTTGGGCGTTCTCCAAGTACAGTACGTGTGGAGAAGTGTTCAATTTCACGGTCACGGTCAATTGCTGGGTTTGTAACGACAGCTACGCTTTCTTTAATAAAGTCAGCAATATTTCGTCTATCCGTATCAAGTGCGGCAAGTGGTGAATCGTGCCCCAGTGAGCGAATTGGCTCAACGCCTTTTGTTGCCATCTGTTCAAGGAGTTGGATATGTTCTCGATCCCATCCAAAAGCAACGTATTGTTTCGTTTCAACTTGAACAGAATCACATAATCCCTGGATTTTTTTCGTTTCAGGAGTAGATAAGTTTAAATGATAATCGGTAGTATTAACTCGCTTTTTAAAACGGTTATATACTTGAGTTTGGTATTTGTCATATTCATAAAGAACAAGTTCATCTTGTTCATTCCATTTTAATCCGATTTTTTCTCCAGGAGCGAGTGGTTTTGGTTCTGCTACATATTCAGTTGGTGATACAACTCCAGGCTCAGAAGAGAAAATATAAGAGCTCTCTGTCTCCACTTTCCATACCGGTCGTAGGCCAAGGGAATCAACGCTGAAAACAGCTTCATCTTTAAAACGAGAAATGATGCCAGCTGGTCCTTGTGCAAAATGTCCCCAAGCTTCACGTATATACGTATATAAATCTTGTAAATGTGTTTCATAAAGTTTAATTTCATTAATAATTGGTGGAAATAGTATTTCCATTGCTTCAAATAAACTGTAGTCGTATTGAACAAGTAGAGTTTCTAAGGTGCGGTTTAAATCTTGGGAGTCACTGCCCCCAGCGGTAAGTGGTACATCAATCATTTCAGCTTGATCGCGTAATTTTGCAATTGTGTTAATTTCACCATTATGTCCGAGAATGCTAAATGGTTGTACACGAAAAAAATTAGATAATGTATTAGTAGAATAGCGGTTATGTCCTAATGTCATAGTTGAAGCGACAAGTGGGTGTTGTAAATCATTGTAATAGGCAACAAGTGTATCGCCAGCACCTAGAACTTTATATACAACGTGATCACGACTTAATGAAGCAACATGAATCGCTTCGTTTTCCTCTATTTTTATTGTGACAGAAAATAATGTTTGCTCAATATTGGCAACTTCATTTTCGGCGATCAGGGCAACTTGCCAAAATAAAGGTTCTTCTTGTTTACCAAGTGGACCGAGTGCATCGGAGTTTATTACATCGTCACTTTCGAAAAGGATTGCAAAGTTTTCGTTGTTTAGTTGTGTGCGAATATGATTTTTTAAATTAACTATATTTGCGTTTTTATTTAGAAAAAAATGTCCAACGATAAAGTGGGGATGATCCACGATCGTTGGATTATATCCGCTACTTTTTAGTTTTTCATTCCAAAGAGCTTTTGGTACATCAATGTGAATACCGATGCCATCGCCTTCTCCATTAATGAAACCAGCTCTATGATTCATTTTGACGAGTGATCGTATGCAAAGATCAATGTTTTCTTTTGTAGGAATTTTTCGTTTCTCCATAACGGAAACGATTCCACACGCATCATGTTCTGCATTTCTATAATCTCGAAATAAAGACGGTGTCCATGTATTTTTTTTATTGAGCATCCGTCAATCCCCCCTCTTATGAAAGTTTGAATAATCTTACTATTTCAGGCGTGAGCAGCCTTGTATACAAGGATAGTAAGGATGTAAAAGGAAAACAAAACAGATAATTATGAATAATTATACTATTAATAAGGAATTTATGAAATAGAAAAAAGGAAAAAAGAAAGATGTGCTTTCTTTTTTCCTTTTAATGATGGGGTTATTTATTGTTTGCTAATGCAGCAAATGCTCTGCCAACAGCTTCAATTGTATATTCAATATCTTCTTTTGTATGTTCTGTCGTTAAGAACCATGCTTCATATTTAGAAGGGGCTAAGTTAATTCCTTCTTGAAGCATAAGTTTGAAGAATCTACCGAACATTTCACCATCTGTATCTTGTGCTGCATCGTAATCTTCGATTGTATTTGTTGTGAAGTATACAGTTAAAGCACCTTTTAGACGGTTTAATGTAATATCGATATTATGTTTAGTCGCTTGCTCTAAAATTCCTTTTTCAAGCATTGCACCAAGTTCATCTAATTTTTCGTATAAGCCTTCTTGTTGAAGAACTTCTAGACAAGCGATACCTGATGCCATAGAGGCAGGGTTTCCAGCCATTGTACCAGCTTGGTATGCAGGTCCAAGCGGGGCAACTTGTTCCATAATTTCTTTCTTACCTCCGTAAGCGCCAATTGGAAGTCCGCCGCCGATAACTTTACCAAGGGCTGTTAAGTCTGGTGTCACACCAAGTAAGTCTTGAGCACCACCATACATAAAGCGGAAAGCAGTAATAACTTCATCATAAATTACTAGTGCACCAGCTTCGTGAACGAGTTCATTTACTTTTTCAAGGAATCCTGGTTTCGGCTCTACAATACCGAAGTTTCCAACGATCGGTTCTACAAGGATAGCTGCTACTTCGTGTCCCCATTTATCTAATGCCTCTTTTAAAGTGTCTACATTATTAAATGGAACCGTAATAACTTCTTGAGCGATACTTTGTGGTACGCCAGCTGAGTCAGGAGTCCCTAGAGTTGAAGGACCAGATCCAGCTGCTACAAGTACTAAATCAGAGTGTCCGTGGTAACAACCTGCAAATTTCATAATTTTTGTGCGGCCTGTGTAAGCACGAGCGACACGAATTGTTGTCATTACTGCTTCAGTACCAGAGTTTACGAAGCGGACTTTATCTAAAGCGGGCATTGCTTCTTTTAACATTTTTGCAAATTTTACTTCTAGTGCTGTTGGTGTTCCGTAAAGTACCCCGTTTTCAGCAGCTGTTGTAATTGCTTTTGTAATGTGCGGGTGAGCATGTCCAGTAATAATAGGACCGTATGCTGCTAAATAATCGATATATTTATTTCCGTCTACATCCCAGAAATAAGCACCTTTTCCGCGTTCCATAGCAACAGGAGCGCCGCCGCCAACTGCTTTAAAAGAGCGAGAAGGACTATTAACACCGCCAACGATATGTTCTAAAGCTTCTTTATGTAATGCTTCTGACTTTGTGAATTTCACTACCATTCATCTCCTTACAAAAATCTATGTATTATTCTAACATGTTTTTCGAAAAGACGTATTGTTTGTGATAGCGCAGGCAGTTGGGTAAACTATTCGTTGTGACATTTAGGAAGGGGGTCCGATTATGAAATCGGTAATTGAGGTACAAGGGTTACGTAAAGAGTTTACAGCCTATTCAAGTCGTCCGGGCTTAAAGGGTGCATTTCGCGATTTATTAAATCGTAATTATAAAATAGTACCAGCAGTAAATGATGTGTCTTTTACTGTAAAGCAAGGTGAAATGGTTGGTTATATCGGTGAGAATGGTGCTGGTAAATCAACAACAATTAAAATGCTTACGGGGATTTTGACTCCGACATCAGGGCAAATCACAGTAAATGGAATGAATCCACATAAACAAAGAGAAGAATTTGTAAGAACAATTGGTGTTGTCTTTGGTCAACGCTCGCAGCTTTGGTGGGACATTGCGGTACAAGAATCGTTTCGTTTACTAAAAAAAGTGTACGGTGTATCGGACGCTCAGTATAAGGAACATATGGAGCACGTAATTGAAACGTTAGATATTGGTCCTTTATTAGATAAGCCGGTTCGAAAGTTATCACTTGGTCAAAGAATGCGTTGTGAATTAGCAGCGGCATTAATTCATAATCCACCGTTATTATTTTTAGATGAGCCAACAATTGGACTAGATGTTCTTGTGAAATTGAAAATACGTGAATTTTTAAAAGAGATGAATGAACGTTATAAAACAACAATTTTATTAACAACTCATGATATTACGGATATTGAAGCTTTATGTGAGCGCGTTATCATGCTTGATGAAGGGAACATTATGTATGACGGTTCTTTAAATGATCTTCGCACGCAGTGGGGAGCAGAGAAAGAAATACATTTCCAATTTGTTGCCCCGGTTTCATATCAGGAATTATCAATGGTTATGCCTGATAGCCATGTCGTTTGGTCAAAAGCGAAAGAAGAAAATGCGTGGATTGCAAAAATACCAAATGAAGAAGTTATTATTTCAATGCTTATTGCTAAAGTAGTACAAGCCTTTCAAATTAAAGATTTAAAAATTAATGAAGTGTCTACAGAGGAAATTATTCGTAACATTTATGAAGAAGGTATTAGGCATGGGTAAGTATATTGAAATGATTCGAATTCGCTTTTTAATGATGCTTGCCTACCGTACAAATTATTATAGCGGGATTTTAATTTATACAATTAATATCGGTGCATATTATTTTTTGTGGCAAGCAATTTATAGCGGAAAAGAGAATATTGAAAGTTTATCTATTTCGCAAATGACTACGTATATCGCAATCGCGTGGATGGCACGTGCTTTTTATTTTAATAATATAGATAGAGAAATTGCGATGGAAATTCAAGAAGGCCGTGTGGCTGTGGAATTAATTCGTCCTTATAACTATTTAGGTATGAAAGTTATGCAAGGTCTTGGCGAGGGGATATTCCGTTTTGCATTCTTTTCCATTCCGGGCATGGTTATCGTTACGTTATTGTTTTCGTTGCAAATTACAACGAATTTTCAAACGTGGTTATATTTCTTCTTATCTTTAATATTTAGTTTTATTATTAATACACAAATTAATTTAATGACGGGAATGCTTACGTTCTTCCTATTTAATAATAGTGGAATCATGTATGCAAAACGCGTTGTGATTGATTTATTTTCAGGTCTATTATTACCAATTAGTTTTTATCCGTTATGGGCCCAAAAAGCAATGATGTTTTTACCGTTTCAAGCCATTAGTTATATTCCGAGTATGATTTTTTCAGAAGGTATACAGGGAAGTGAGTTGTATGAGGCGTTAGTATTTCAAGTAGTTTGGGCAATCGTACTTATTATTCCAATTGTACTCATGTGGAGAACGGCGCGAAAACGTCTAATTGTACAAGGGGGATGATGGGATGCTATATATAAAATTATTTTTACAATATGCAAGTCAATATATAAAAACGAAATTGGAATATAGGGGCGATTTTATCGTTGGATTACTTTCTGATTTATCACTCCAAGCGGTTAATTTAATCTTTATTTTAGTTGTATTTGGGCATACACAAGCGTTAAAAGGATGGAGCAGAGAAGAGGTAATCTTTATTTATGGTTTCTTTTTAGTACCGTTTGCCATTTTTTCAGCCTTCTTTAATATATGGGATTTTAATGATCGATACATTATTAAAGGGGAGATGGATCGTGTGTTAACAAGACCAATTCATAGCTTATTTCAAATTATATTAGAAAGAATGGAACTTGAATCTTTAATTGGAGCCGTTACAGGAATTATTGTAATGGCATATGCAGCAATGGAGTTACAGTTATCTTTTTACTGGTATGATTTCTTCTTATTTTTACTGATGGTAGGCGGAGGAGCGCTTGTATACGGCGGGATATTTGTTACACTTGCGAGTCTTGGTTTTTGGTCGGATGCAAAAAGTTCCATTATGCCGCTTATGTATAACATAGGGAATTATGGGCGCTATCCTGTTGATATTTATAATCGTGTTATTCGTTTTATTTTAACGTTTGTTTTACCGTTTGCGTTTGTTGGAGTATATCCAGCAGCATACTTTTTAAGAAAAACAGAGTGGAATAGCTATGCATTTGCAACACCACTCGTTGGTGTGATCTGTTTTACGATTGCAATCACTCTTTGGAATCAAGGGGTAAAAAGGTACCGTGGTGCTGGGAATTAATTATAGAAGCTTGTTCGTTTCTATGGGATAAATCAGCCGCCTATCTCATACATATAAAATGAGGTGGAGGACATGTTATGGGGATTTATTCTATTAATTGCAGCAATAGCTATTTTAAGAAGTGTCCAATTATTATGGAGTTCATATTCGGATTCAACGCGTTTTTTTTCGCTGTATAATTTAGCCTCGTTATTTTTGATTTATACAACAGTACTAATTGCGTTTGGGTTAAGTTATGTTGTATTAGAGGAAATGGGTTTTACAGTTTTGAAAGAAGATGGAGAAAGATTGACTGCTCACTCTTTTCAGCTTGTTGAAATCTGTTTATATTTTAGTGCAGTCACTTTATTGTCCGTTGGATATGGTGATATAGCTCCGATTGGAATAGGGAGATGGATTGCAATCGGAGAAGCACTAATTGGATATACACTGCCGTTTGCTTTTGTGATGAGGTCAGTAATAGACAATGAAAAATAAGGTAGCATTTGTTATAGTAAGGGAAAGAGAAGGAGTGATAACAATGATTACAGTAGGAGAAATGGCACCGGAATTTACACTAGAGGGAAGTAACGGAGAACAAGTTCGCTTAGCTGACTTTCGTGGGAAAAATGTAGTTCTTTATTTTTATCCGAAAGATATGACTCCAGGATGTACAACTGAAGCATGTGATTTTCGCGATGCTTATGGAGTATTTCAAGAGAAGGATACGGTTATTCTTGGAGTAAGTCCAGATTCAGCGAACAGACATCTGAAATTCATTGAGAAGCATGAACTTCCATTTGTACTTTTAGTAGATGAAGATCATAAACTAGCTGAATTGTATGATGTTTGGAAATTGAAAAAAAACTTCGGGAAAGAATATATGGGAATTGAACGTTCTACATTCCTTATTAATCAAGATGGTGAGCTTGTAAAAGAGTGGCGTAAAGTGAAAGTAAAAGGACATATTGAGGACGTTCTTTCTTATATAAAATAAGTATGTAGTGAAGATAAAATATATAGAAGTAAGGCAAGTGTCTATACATATTTATCCATTTTACATAAAGTGAAGTGTAGGGCATACCTCCTCAGATGATAGTATTCCAAGTGCGATTATGTCGCACTTTTTTCTATGCAAAATGTATAAAAAATAGGGAAAGATACATAAGAATAAGGCTATATACAAAAATAAACCACATACTTATAGTAGAAATATTGACGATTTATAAGAAAAGGAGTACACTATTTATAAGAATTATAAAATAATAATCCGTATAGAATCGGGGTGCATGACGGTGGTCAAAGAAGAATTAAAAGAAGCGCTAGAAATGCTGAAAAATACGGGTGTACGCATTACTCCACAGCGTCATGCTATTTTAGAGTACCTTGTGGAATCTATGACGCACCCAACAGCGGATGACATTTATAAAGCATTAGAAGGTAAGTTTCCAAATATGAGTGTTGCAACTGTTTATAATAACCTACGTGTGTTTAAAGAAGTTGGGCTTGTAAAGGAATTAACTTATGGAGACGCTTCAAGTAGATTTGATTATGTTACAAGTCAACATTATCATGTAATTTGCGAAAAGTGTGGTAAGATTGTTGATTTTCCTTATGGGGGCTTGGAACAGCTTGAAGAGGAAGCTGCGAAAACGACAGGCTTCGTTATTAATAGTCATCGCTTAGAAATTTATGGCGTTTGTCCAGAGTGTCATAAGGCGTAATATATAATAAAGAAAGAGGCTGACGGCTTTACGTCGACCTCTTTCTTTATTATATAAGAGTAGCGCCAGGCTAATACGGGTTTACAGCACTTAAGTTAGTAAGAGGGTTATATAAAAATGTGTCGAATTTACTTTATATTGGTGAAAATGAAGTCTTGGAGGACACGTTTTGAAGAGATATGAGATTAAAAATAACATTCCAACATTGGAAGAATACAAATATTTATGTGACGCTGTGGGGTGGACTAATTATATGAATTTTGAAGTGGTGGAAACATCACTTCAAAACTCTATTTACTGCATCACAGTCAATGATAATAATCGAATTATCGGTATGGGGAGAATTGTTGGTGATGGGGCTATCTATTTCTATATTCAAGATATAGTAGTGCATCCAGATTATCAAAGGAATGGTATTGGAAAGAAAATAATGAATGCTTTAGTTGAATACTTAAATCGGAATGCTCCCGATAAAGCATTTATTGGTTTGTTTGCATCACAAGGTAAAACGTCATTCTACGAAAAGTATGATTTTAAAAATTATGCGCCTAACATGACAGGGATGTTTACTGTCATTTCGAAAGAATAGACATAATGGGTTTTAAGAGAAGACAGTAAGCGATAGAAAGGTCAATACCCTTCTGTTAATTTTCTCCTCAATAAGCTAGCGGGAGCTTTAATACGAACGATAAAAAGGGTTGATTTCTTAACAAAGAAATCAACCTTTTTTAATGAGTTGAAACTTCTGTAGTGTTGTAAACTCGTACGTTCCTTGATATACCTATGATTTATAGCTTTTCTTATTATACTTCTCATCAAATTCTTTTCCTTCTAGATTTCGATCCATTGTTAAAGGTTGATTGCAGTGCATACATGCATCGACACGACCGAGCATTTTCGTTGGTTTATCGCAGCTTGGACAAATAATTTGTACAGTCTTCGTAGATAACATACCAATCCAGAAGTAAACGACAGTACTAGCGATAACAGCTAAAAAGCCAACCATCATAAATGTTGTCATAATAATAATGCTGTCACGGAAAAAGACTCCTAAGTATGCAATGAAGAGGCCGATAAATACTAAACTTAATGCAAAGGTCCGGATTTTATTGATTTTGTTTGAATACTTAATACTCATTCTCACCAACTCCTATAACAATAATATAACATAAAATTTAGAATTTTCACTTATGTGTAGGCGTGATAAAGAGATAAGATATGAATAAGAGGGAGATCGATAAAGAAATGAATGGAAGATATAAAGATTTTTAAAATATGTTTTGAAGCTTTTAACGGGATGTGAAATTTTTTTGTGAAAAGTATTGACCCTGTATGTACTGCATGATATATTAATAACCGTCGCCGATGCGGAAACGCAGAAAACGACAAAAAAGAAATTGAAAAACTTAGTTGACATCGAAAAACGAAGATGTTAACATAAGGAAGTCGCAAATGAGCGACCAAGTAGTTCTTTGAAAACTGAACGAAACAAACAACGTGAAACGTCAATTTTTATTTTAGATGCTAGACAAACTAACTTTATTGGAGAGTTTGATCCTGGCTCAGGATGAACGCTGGCGGCGTGCCTAATACATGCAAGTCGAGCGAAT
>NZ_JBNNUI010000009.1:0-233023 GCF_050279585.1 Bacillus sp. NPDC094064 | reverse complement strand
AGACGCTACCATACTGGTAGCGTCTTTTTATAGCGTATCATATTTATCAGGATTCGTTCCTACATGTAAATTACGATTTAACGTATTAATTTGATTCATTTCTTCTTCCGTTAGGGAGAAATCAAAAATAGTAAAATTCTCCTGAATGCGAGATGGTGTAACAGATTTAGGAATTGTAACAATTCCACTTTGAATATCCCATCGTAATATAACTTGCGCAGGTGTTTTTTCATATTTGTTAGCAATAGCTTGAATGATTGGATGCTGGAATACTTCGCCGCCCCTCATTAATGGACTCCATGCTTCCATTTGAATTTGCTCACCTTGACAGAAAGCACGCAATTCAAATTGCGCTAACATCGGATGAAGTTCCACTTGGTTTACCATTGGCTTCACTTTACAATTTGGTAATAACAATTCTAAATGATGTTGATGAAAATTAGAAACACCAATTGCGCGCACTTTACCTTCTTCATATAATTTTTCTAAAGCTCGGTACGTATCAACATACTTTCCTCTAATTGGCCAATGTATTAAATATAAATCTACATAGTCCATTTGTAATTTCTTTAAGCTTTTTTCAAATGCCTCAAGTGTTTCCTCGTATCCTTGATCGTCGTTCCAAACTTTTGTTGTAATAAATATGTCTTCTCTCGGAATCCCTGATTCACGAACCGCTTCTCCGACACCGCTTTCATTTTCATATACAGTTGCTGTATCAATTGAACGATATCCAACTTCTAGCGCTGTTTTTACTGCTTGTTTTACTTCGTCGCCTTCTTTCGCTTTATAAACGCCTAGGCCAATCATTGGCATTTTCACGCCATTATGAAGTGTAATTGTTGGAATATGCACAGTCGTCTTCCTTTCATTGTTACATTTTTATAAACCACAACTTTATTTCAACAATATTTATCCCAAAAGTCAAAACTTACGTACAGTTTACATAATAATTTTATACACGAAACACGTGAACTCAATTATTCACGTTTCCCTCTCTCCATTCTTTCGCTTTCTCATCCACATTACGTACAAACTCATTTTTTCCTTCCGTATATTGCATGCCATCATATGTATATTTTTCGGCTAATTCTTTCTTTAAAGTTGCATATGCCTCTGCTTCTTCACAATGAGCCATCATATAGTCACGAAATGCTAAATGCCTTACTATCTCGGGATTTCCTTTTTCAAACACGTGTAAATGATACGAGCGTTTTTCCTCCGTTCCATGAATAAAAAAGCGGCGTCCTGAAATACCATTTTCCCCTTTGACGATGTAACCAAGCTCTTCAAAACGTTCATTCCAATGATCTACTCTATCGATACTCTCTACTTCCATAATCATATCTATAATTGGTTTAGCTGCCAGTCCTGGCACTGACGTACTTCCAATATGATGGATTTTCACCATTTCTGGCATCGCTGACTTTAATCTTTCAGCCTCCATTTGAAATTTTTCGTTCCAATGATTTTCATACGGAACGACTACAATTTTTCTCATTTTAACTCCCCTTTTCTTACAAACTCGTCAAAAAATGATCAGTGGTATTTCACTGATCATTTTTGTTATTATTTAAAGTCTTTCCAAGTAAGATTGCTTTCACTTAACAGTTCTTCAAATGATTTATTTTTTTCACGTTCTTTTTGTTCTTGACGCTTTCTTTCTAGTTCTGCTGCCTCTTTTTTCTCTTCTCTCACTTGCAACTCTTTTTTCTTATTCTTTAATTGTTGCATGAGTGAATCATTTAATTGATCCCCTAATGTTAGCGATTCATTCTTTTGTTGATTCACTTGAGATTGTCTTTGTATTTGTCTTTGTTTCTTTTTCTTCATGCTGCTCACCTTTTACTTTTTTCTCCATTATAGTAGATACTCGGTAGAATCGACAATAAAAAAGGTTCCTTACGCTATTATTCTTTTTTTGTAAATATGTTAATTTTTCGAAAAAACTAAATTTTATTGTGGATATAATCCTATGAATCTATTAAAATTATGTCGTATGATGTCAGATTATAAAAAAGGAGACATGAATTATGTGGAAAAAAATTATCCCTGCCGTTGCTGTTTTAAGCACTATTACTTTTTCAAGCGTATTTGCCGCTCCCCCATCTCAGACTCCAGCTGAACAAAATCGCTACATAGACGTACAAATGCTTGGTATTAATGATTTCCATGGACAACTAGATACTGTAAAAAAAATTAATAACAAAGAAGCTGGTGGCGCTGATTACTTAGCCACTTATTTAAAAGAACGTAAAAAACAAAATCCGAATACACTTCTCGTACATGCTGGCGATGTTGTCGGAGCTAGTCCACCAGTTTCAGCATTGTTACAAGATGAACCAACAATTGAATTTTTAAATGACTTAAAATTTGATGTTGGTACAATCGGAAACCATGAATTTGATGAAGGTATCGATGAAATGAAACGCCTCATTTACGGTGGATATCACGAAAAAACAGGGAATTTCAAAGGTGCTAACTTCCCTTATGTAGCTGCTAACTTTTATAACAAGTCAACTGGTCGCTTATTTTTACCACCATTTACTGTAAAAATGGTAGATGGTGTTCCTGTAGGATTCATCGGCGTTGTTACAACTGATACACCAAATGTCGTTATGCCTACTATGCTTAAAAATGTACAGATCACTGACGAAGTTGAAGCTATTAATAAATCAGCGCAACAGTTAAAGCGTCTCGGCGTTAAATCCATTGTCGTCCTTGCACATGTTGGCGGAACGACTGATGAATCTGGTGTAACAAATGGCGACCTTAACCGAATTGCAAATGAAACGGATCCAGAAGTTGATGTCATTTTCGGTGGGCATAGTCATACGTATGTAAATGGTACAGTTAATAATAAGCTTATCGTACAGGCGAACTCTTACGGAACGGCTTTTTCAGACGTAGATGTAAAGATTGACCGTAAAACAAAAAACATTGTAAAGAAAAAAGCTGAAGTTATTACAACATATCATGAAGGTGTAGAACCTGATAAACAAGTAAAGCAAAAACTAGATCAATATAAAGAAAAAATCGCACCACTTGTAAATGAAGTTGTAGGAAAATCTACAGCACCTATTGACCGTAAACAAAACGATGCTGGTGAGTCCACTCTCGGAAATGTAATTGCCGATGCACAGCGCCAAACGATGCAAGCTCAAATCGCACTTATGAATCCTGGTGGCATTCGTAATGACTTAGACGCTGGCGATATTACATGGGGCGAATTATACGGTATTCAGCCTTTTGGAAATCAATTGATTAAATTGGATTTAACAGGTCAAGATATTCGCGATATTTTAAATCAACAATGGCAAAAAGGTACAACAAGAATGCTCCAAATTTCAGGTATTCAATATACTTGGGATGCAAGCAAACCAAACGGTGAAAAAGTGACAAGTATTAACTTAACGAATGGCGAAGAATTATCTCCATCTAAAACATACAGCGTAGTTGCGAATGCTTTCTTAGCTTCTGGTGGTGACGGATTCGTATCATTTAAAAATGGGAAGAATTCAGAAACTGGTCCAAACGACTTTGAAGCGCTAGTCGATTATGTGAAACAATTAAAAGAACCAATTCAGCCAGTTATTGATGGAAGAATTCAAAAAATAAATTAAGTACGCTATGTACAAACAACCTTTATTTTACTTGTAATATATGTGAACCCCAAAAAGGATACTCGTTCTTAAAATGAACATAGTATCCTTTTCTTTAGTTACCAAAATGTGATGTTTTGCTAACACCATATTGTTGTAAAAATTGTAGTAACGCCTCTTCGACAAGTTTAGATTTTTGAATCCCTTTCGATTCTGATATAACATCTAATTTCGCTAATATTTCTACATTAATAGAAAAGGTACGTTTCTTTTTCTCTATACTTTTACTCATAATTGGTGCACTTACTTCTTCTCTTTTGCTTAATAATTCATAAATACTTTGTAATTGCTCATAAATTAATAGTTGATAATCTGTTTTCGCATATTGAAGGGCGGTCGCTTCTTGGAGTTGTAAGTGACGTGGTTCTTCTCCATCTCCTACAAAAATACGTTTCTTCTGCTCTCCATCATATTCGTATCCAATCAATCTCAATTTCTTCGATAATGTATAGGGACTTATTTCAAGGCGCTTTGCTATAATAGCGATTGATTCACGTCTATTTAGACAATCTATAATTTCTCCAATCGTCACAATTTCCCTCCTCCCGTGTTGAAATGACACTAGTATGGTATGTTACAATGATTTTCTAACAGTATATGCAAAACGAATAGCCTGTGCGATTCGTATGATTTCAGAAAAGGAGGGTTTCAATATGCTTTTTCGTAGCTATACCCCACAGTTTTATAATGAAAATAAACAACTCATTCCTAATAGTATCGCTACGATGGAAAGCGTTATGATTAATAATCGAAAACAAACTCTCCTTATGCGCGGGCAAAACGTAGAGCAACCTATTTTATTATGCTGTCACGGTGGACCGGGCATGGCACAAATCGGATTTATTCGTCATTTTCAAAAAGAATTGGAGAAACACTTCATCGTTATTAATTGGGATCAGCGCGGGGCGGGTAAATCCTTTTCAATGAAAGATTTCGGGGCAACTTTTACAATCGAACAATTCGTTTCCGATGCACAAGAAGTTATTCAGTATGTACTTAAAAGGTTCAACAAACAAAAACTATTTCTCGCTGGCCATTCTTGGGGAAGTATTATCGGGCTTAACATAGCACATCAATATCCACAGTATATCGAGGCTTACATCGGTATTGGACAGATTGTACATATGAAACAAAACGAAGAATTACTATATCAGCATTTAATTAACTCTGCTAAAAAACATGATCATAAAAAAGCATTAGCTTCCCTTTTAAAATTAGGGAAACCACCATTTTTAGATACGAGACGTCTCATTATTCAAAGAAAGTGGCTTGGCACATTCGGAGGAGCAATCCAAAACGGATCTTCCTTTTCTTTCATACGAAAAGGTTTCTTTTCTCCTGAATATACGCTATTAGACTGGTTTAAGTTTCTCGCAGGAAATTTAAAATCTGGCGTTTTATGGGAAGAAATGCTGACAATTGATTTCTTTTCTTCTATTGCAAGTTTATCTATTCCAGTTTATTTTTTTTCTGGTCGCTATGATTATCAAACTCCTTATGCACTCGTTCAAGAATATTGTGATGTGATAGAAGCGCCCATAAAAAAGATGATTTGGTTCCCAAATTCAGCACATTCTCCTGATTTAGAAGAACCGGAATTATTCGCTAATTCTTTGCAATCAATTAAACAAGAGCTAGCTTTTCAGCATTAGTAACAAAAGGCTCTTTTACATTTCATAGAAAACATTTTATAATAATATGTCGCAAGTATGTATAAATATAGCGAAGTACTTCATATTTACTTGCTTTAACAGAATAAAAATTAGGAGATTACATTTATTATGAATGCTGTACTCGTCGCAGTAGCAGTCATGCTATTGCTTAGTTTGTTACGTGTCCAGGTCATTGTCGCCATCATTGTTGGAGCTTTAACAGGCGGACTTATCGGTGGACTCGGTATTTCAGAAACAATTAACACTTTTACAACTGGTCTTGGAAACAGTGCTCCTATCGCTTTAAGTTATGCAATGCTTGGCGGTTTCGCTATTTCCCTTTCCAAAACAGGACTTCCAGATGCTATGATTCAAACCGCATTAAAATGGGTTGGCAACGAACAAGACACAAAAAAACAAATTTATTCTAAAATACTTATTTTATTCATCATTTTAACAATGGCTTGTTTCTCACAAAATGTTATTCCTGTTCATATCGCTTTCATCCCTATCTTAATTCCAGCACTTTTAAAAGTATTAAATGAGTTGAAAGTGGATCGCAGACTTGTTACATGTATTATTACATTCGGGTTGATTACTCCTTATATGTGGGTTCCAGCTGGATTCGGAAAGATATTCCATGACGTATTACAAACAAATGCTGCACAAAGTGGTCTTACATTTGATGTTACACTTATTCCAAAAGCGATGACGATTCCCTCAATCGGTATGATTATCGGGCTATGTGTAGCAGTATTTATTACGTACCGAAAACCTCGTACGTATGAAACAGAACAAATTCATACTGCAGCAAATGAAATCGTTCCCTATACAAAGCGAAGTATTACTTTCGGGCTAGTATCTATCTTAGCTACATTGACTGTTCAATTAGCAACAGAATCAATGATTTTCGGTGCTTTAGCAGGGATTATCGTCTTGTCAGTTAGTGGTAGTCTACCGCTTAAAGAAGCAGACGCGATATTAACGAGCGGAATGCGCATGATGTCCTTTATCGGATTTGTTATGATTTCAGCAGCTGGATTCGGCGCTGTTCTTCGAAAAACAGGACATGTTGAATCGCTTGTGCAAACGAGTGCACAGATAATCGGAAATAACAAACCACTTGCTGCATTTCTTATGCTCGTTATTGGACTGCTCGTTACGATGGGAATTGGTTCATCCTTTTCAACTATCCCTATCTTAACAACAATTTTTGTACCTCTTTGCATCCAGCTCGGATTTAGTCCAATGGCCACCATTGCAATTATCGGTACAGCAGGAGCGCTAGGCGATGCAGGATCTCCAGCATCAGATAGTACACTTGGACCAACATCCGGTTTAAATGCTGATGGTCAACATCATCATATATGGGATACATGTGTACCAACTTTTCTGCATTATAATATACCGTTACTTATATTTGGCTTCATTGCGGCCATTACATTATAAAAGGTGCGTTTTTTACAACGCACCTTTTACTTTTATTTTTCCAATTAATTTTTGAAAAGCTATTTTCCCATTTTCTTCGACATATCTTTCAATCGTCGGTAGCGATGGACCTATCCATCCACACTCTATACTCCCGTTAGGTCCAATAATTTGTAATTTATCTGGTATAGGGATATTTAAAACTTTCGCTGCTCGGATTAACTCAATAGCAATCGTATCACTTGAGATTACAATTCCATCTATATACGGATGATTTTGTAGTAATGTAATGAATTGTTTATTCGTATACCCTTGTACACTTTCCTCTCGATAAGAGATTCCTTCCTCCCAAACAGCGTCTAAAAATCCTGATATATGCTCTTCTACTTCTTCGCTTTCATCTCCCTCACCGATATAAGCAAGAAAGTGACAACCTTTCTCTTTCAATAAAGAAACAGCTCTCTGTCCACCTTCATAATACTCTGTAAGAGATTGTTTTTCATCAATCACTACAAACGGAAATGCAATTTCTCCTATACTTTTAAAAACTGATTTTGTCAAAATAACCCCTGCAACGTTATTTTGCTTTAACATATGTATATATTTATCTTTATTCTTTATATTACAAACAATTATTTGATATCCTTCTTCATATGCTATTTCTTCCATACAATGTAGCAAAGTGATGTTTGATGGATTACATAAATTATCTACAAGTAATGCAATTATCGTTGAGTTTTGTTTAAATAATGGTTTTGCCGCACTATTTGGTCTATAATGTAATTCCTCAATTGCTTCCTTTACTTGTTTTACTGTGTCCTCATGAACGTATCCTTTTTCATTAATAACTCTTGAAACAGTTGCGACTGAAACACCTGCCAATTTTGCAACATCACGTATAGTTGCCACATCGTCACCCCTTAATATGGTAATAGATTACAATTTTACGGTAACTTAAATTACAATTTCCGTCAAGGATAATAACTTATATTTCTGAAAATTGTTACATCACTTCATTATACGATATTCTAGCTGAATTTCATGTAATATCGGGATTCGATCATACCCAATACGTGGAATTTCTTTCTTTATTTTTCGTGCCTCTTCCACTGCGTTCACATATAAATTTGTCATCATGAAATTACGTTTTTGGTAAAAACGTAATGCATTCATATTATCATTCGTTGTAATGAGCCAAATCTGCCTGCACCCTTCTTCTTCAGCAACTTGTAATACACAATCCACAAGTTTCGTCCCTATTCCTTTTCTTTCTTCAAAGCTATCTAACGATACAATTTCGCACATATTTCCGGTCACTTCATACGTTATAATTCCGATTATTCTGTCTTCAAATAGTGCAACAAATCCTGGCAACTCTTCTAACTGATGCCCCTTACCACGTGAAACCATCAATGAGCTTCCCCAATTCTCACACATGAACATTCGAATTGTCTCTTTCATCGCTGGCGTAATTTTTTGTATATGCAGCATTTCCTATTTCTCCCCTTTTATATCCATGTGATACAATGTAAGTGTATCACATGTAACGGTATTTGGAGGATGAGGTAAAGTATGAAACGTTTTTTTGCAGCATTGTTTACTATACTAGGTGCGATAACTGCCCTTGGAATTTTCTTTACAAATAAAGTGATGTACTTAAAGAAAAAAACAGAGGAAGAAGTTCTAGAACGAGAAACGAAAAAACATTTTCGTATAGAAGATTTTGATGCTCTTCATAAAGAAGAAATTCATATTCCTTCGCAATTCGGATATGATCTTCATGGATATTACATTCCTGCTGGTCATTCCAACAAATTTATGGTTTTCTGTCACGGCGTAACTGTAAATAAAATGAACTCTGTAAAATATGCAAACTTATTTTTAAACAGAGGATATAACGTCTTGATTTACGATCATCGTCGACATGGTAAAACTGGCGGGAAAACAACAAGCTATGGATACTATGAAAAACATGATTTAAAATCCGTAGTTGACTGGCTAAAAAGTCGTTTTGGCACAAATATAACACTCGGTATTCATGGTGAATCCATGGGGGCTGCAACACTTCTTCAATACGCAGGACTTGTAGAAGATGGTGCCGATTTTTATATTGCAGATTGTCCTTTCTCTGATTTTTACGGACAATTACAGCACCGTTTAAAGGTTGAATTCCATTTACCAAAGTGGCCTTTATTGCCTTTAGCAAATGCTTTTTTAAAAGTTCGTGACGGTTATACGATTCGTGAAGTTTCACCAATCGACTGTATCAAAAATATTAATAATCCCGTTCTCTTTATTCATAGTAAAGATGACGATTATATTTTAGCTGATATGACGAAAGCTTTATATGAAGCAAAAGAAAATAATAAACAACTTTATATTGCAGAACACGGTGCACACGCTTGCTCTTATAACGAAAATAAGGAAGAGTATGAAACAGCCGTCGATCAATTTTTAAACACATACGTAAAAGAAACAAAAAACAGGCTTGCATAAGCCTGTTTTTTTATTGCGCTAAAACGTCTGTAACTTGTTCCATATTTTCAGAAATCCACTTTACCGCTTCATCTAGTGTTGGAAATTCTGTCGTTTGAAACGTTACCTCATCTTGAAGTAACCAAACATCTTTTACTTCTTGTCCTACACCTGCAATGGACCAATGTAACAAACTATATGGATGATTATCATTCAAAAATGATGCCCACGTGCGCTCATTTGCAATATTTCGTAATGTACGTAATTGTTTATCCATCTTTCGTCACCTTACTCTAGTCAGTTATAAAAAACATTATAACACTCTCTTCTCTTCCAAAGAAAGTGCTCTTTTTATATTGTCAAGTACTTCCCTTGATTATATGATGAAACTAAGCGTTTGGAAAGGAGGGATAGCATTGGCAAAAGTACAAATTAAAGTAAATGATAATGGCTCTTTTCGCGTTACAGGGGACGTGGAACTAGTCGACTCACAAGGAAATGTATTCCCAGCAAAACCGGCATTTTCTTTATGCCGTTGTGGCTTATCAAAAAACATGCCTTATTGCGATGCTTCGCATAAAGGGAAATTCGAATCTGTTGTTAGAGCACCAGAGGCAGAGTAATAAGGCAAGTAACATGCACATTTCTTTGTGCATGTTTTTTCTTTTAATCAAAACCTGTATAGCCCTTTCCCTAACAACATTTCTAATACTTTTGTCTCCATTCCAACCTCTATGTATTTTCACACAATTCTTCACATTCGAATATTTTTTGCTAGCCTTTTTTCTTTTTTGTGCTATAATTTGACCAAACAGCATCCTTCGGGGTCGGGTGAAATTCCCAACCGGCGGTGATGAAGTGAAAACTTCTAAGTCCGTGACCCGTTTTCAACTCGAAAACGGTGGATCTAGTGAAACTCTAGGGCCGACAGTATAGTCTGGATGGGAGAAGGATATGTTTCTAGTTTTTTATATAGTGAATACACTTTTATTTCAGTATGCATATTTTTAAAGTTTCATTTTGAAGCTGTATATATGCTTAGTTTTCTATACTCATTTTTTATACTGAAATAAAAAAGAGACAACTAGCGTTTAAAAAATTTGATATCTTTGCTAGGTTTTTTCCTTATGCAAAAATATCAATCATCGTTAGGTTTCTTTCCTATACTTTCGTATTCGAACTATATTTCTAGAAATCACGTCTCCCAAACCCCAAGGATATTAATTCCTTGGGGTTTTTTGATTTTTTTAGGAGAGGTGAAGAGAATGACAGATCAAGAATATATGAGGATTGCCTTGCAGTTAGCAAAAACTACATCAGGACAAACGAGTCCAAATCCTATGGTTGGTGCTGTTGTTGTAAACGATGGAAACATCGTCGGTATGGGCGCTCACTTACATGCTGGTGAAGAACACGCAGAAGTTCACGCCCTTCATATGGCTGGTGCGAACGCCAAAAACGCTACCGTTTATGTAACACTTGAACCGTGTAGCCACTTTGGGAAAACACCTCCTTGCTGTGAATTACTCATCAAAAAAGAAGTCAAACGCGTTGTCATTGCTACCCTTGATTGTAACCCACTCGTTTCTGGTAATGGAAAAAGGAGATTAGAAGAAGCTGGCATCGAAGTAACTACCGGTGTTCTTGAGGAAGAAGCCACTTTACTAAACCGATACTTTTTTCACTATATGAAAACGAAACGACCGTTTGTAACAATTAAAACAGCGATGAGCTTAGACGGAAAAACAGCAACTACAACTGGTGAAAGTAAATGGATCACAGGTGAAGAAGCACGAGCTGATGTTCACCAATACCGCCATACACATGATGCAATTCTTGTCGGGGTGAATACGGTTATAGCTGATAATCCGCATTTAACAACAAGAATTCCTAACGGGGGTAAACATCCTATACGCGTTATTTTGGATACCCATTTACGAACGCCACCATCTTCCCATGTCATGACAGACGGTGTAGCACCGACATGGATTATTGTCGGGAAGGATGTAAATAAAGAAAAAATAGCTTCTTATGAATCTGAAAATATAGCTATATTCCAAATGAGAACAAAGCAAATTGAAATCCAAGATGTCTTATACCTACTCGGCGAAAAACAGATACTTTCTCTTTTCGTCGAAGGTGGGCAAACAGTGCATGCAAGTTTTTTAAAAACAAACAATTTCAATGAAATTGTAACCTATATAAGCCCGAAATTAATTGGTGGTAAAGATGCCCCTACTCTATTTGGAGGAAATGGTTTTTCAAAATTACAAGATGCACTTCCCTTGAAAATTCAAGAGATGAAACAAATTGGCGATGATATAAAAATCGTTGCGAATGCTCAAAGTGAGGTGACGAAATGTTTACAGGAATTGTAGAAGAATTAGGAACGATAACAAACATGCAACAAAGCGGAGAAGCGATGAAATTAACGATCCATGCAAATAAAATTTTATCAGATGTTCACTTAGGTGATAGTATCGCGGTTAACGGTATTTGCTTAACTGTAACGAGTTTTACATCTACTTCATTTACAGTTGATGCAATGCCTGAAACGATGCAATCAACCTCACTTCGCCTGCTTAAATCCCACTCTAAAGTAAATTTAGAGCGAGCTATGGCTGCAAACGGACGATTCGGTGGACATTTCGTTTCAGGACATATTGATGGCATCGGGACGATTTTAACTAAAAAACAACATTACAATGCCGTCTATTACAAAATAGCAATTTCTGATGAATTGCTGCGCTATTGTTTGCATAAAGGGTCTGTTGCTGTTGATGGAACGAGTTTAACGATATTTGATTTAGACGAATCTTCCATAACAATTTCACTCATCCCGCACACAGTAAGCGAATCTGTCATCGGAGAAAAGAATGCCGGAGACATCGTAAACATTGAGTGTGACATGATTGGTAAATATATCGAACGCTTTATTACTAAACCTGTAAAAAGAACAGGCTCAATGACCGAGAGCTTTTTACAAGAAAATGGATTTCTATAAGGGGGAAGTATAATGTTTCATCGTATTGAAGAAGCTCTAGAAGATTTAAAACAAGGAAAAGTCGTTATCGTATGTGATGATGAAAACCGTGAAAATGAAGGTGATTTTATTGCTTTAGCAGAGTATATTACACCGGAAACGATTAATTTTATGATTACACACGGTCGCGGTCTCGTTTGTGTACCAATTACGGAAGGGTACGCGGAGCGCCTACAATTAGAACCAATGGTATCTCATAATACAGATTCGCATCATACTGCGTTTACAGTGAGCATTGATCATGTTTCTACCACAACAGGGATTAGCGCTCACGAACGTGCAACTACGATACAAGAATTGTTAAACCCTGCATCAAAAAGTGCTGATTTCAATCGTCCTGGGCATATCTTTCCATTAATTGCGAAAGAAGGCGGTGTACTGCGCCGTGCAGGTCATACAGAAGCTGCTGTTGATTTGGCAAAGCTGTGCGGAACTGAGCCAGCTGGAGTCATTTGCGAGATTATAAATGAGGACGGTACGATGGCGCGTGTACCTGATTTAATAGCGTGTGCAAAACAATTTGATATAAAAATGATAACAATAGAAGATTTAATTGCTTATCGCCGCCATCATGAAACGCTTGTGACGAGAGAAGTGGAAATTACACTACCTACAGATTTCGGTACTTTCCATGCAATTGGCTATTCTAATTCATTAGATTCAAAAGAACATATCGCACTCGTAAAAGGTGATATTTCAACAGGTGAACCAATGCTCGTCCGCGTTCATTCTGAATGCTTAACAGGTGATGTATTTGGTTCATGCCGCTGTGATTGCGGACCACAGCTACACGCTGCACTTGCTCAAATTGAGCGAGAAGGAAAAGGTGTCCTTCTCTATATGAGACAAGAAGGACGAGGAATTGGCCTTCTTAATAAGCTTCGCGCTTATAAATTACAAGAAGAAGGATTCGATACTGTAGAAGCAAATGAAAAGCTTGGGTTCCCAGCTGACCTTCGCGATTACGGTATTGGCGCTCAAATTTTAAAAGATTTAGGCTTACAAAGTTTACGACTATTAACGAATAATCCACGAAAAATTGCTGGCTTACAAGGTTACGATTTAGAAGTAATCGAGCGTGTTCCATTGCAAATGCCAGCAAAAAAAGAGAATAAAACGTATTTACAAACGAAAGTAAACAAATTAGGACACTTATTAAACTTATAATTAAGGGAGAGATTTATTATGGTATTCGAAGGTCATTTAGTTGGTACAGGTTTAAAAGTTGGGGTTGTTGTTGGACGTTTTAATGAATTTATTACAAGCAAGTTACTCGGCGGTGCTTTAGACGGATTAAAGCGTCACGGTGTAGAAGAAAACGATATTGATGTTGCATGGGTTCCTGGTGCATTTGAAATTCCTTTAATCGCTAAAAAGATGGCTAATAGCGGAAAGTATGATGCTGTTATTACGTTAGGTACTGTAATTCGAGGTGCTACAACGCATTACGATTACGTTTGTAATGAAGTAGCAAAAGGTGTTGCATCTTTATCACTACAAACAGACATACCAGTTATTTTCGGTGTATTAACGACAGAAACAATTGAACAAGCGATTGAACGTGCAGGTACAAAAGCTGGTAATAAAGGCTATGAATCAGCAGTTGCTGCAATTGAAATGGCTCACTTATCAAAACAATGGGCATAAAAAAAGAGGCTACGGCCTCTTTTTTTATTTCCTTACCTTTTTCCGTACATCTTGTATTAATTCATCCATCGTTTTCCCTTCTGTTTGTATACGAAGAGTTTGCGCTGTTCTCCATACATTCTCTCTTTTTTTCGCTTCTTCTATAATAGTAATTTCTTTTCGTACTTCTTTTAAATCTTTCCCTTCCGTTTTCAAGCCAAAATGTTCTGCTTTCGTTCGAAAATGTTGTTCAATTCTTTGTTGCATTTCTTTTTGTTCAGGATTTTCGGCGGCCTTAACTGGATCAGCACTTATTGCTTTTATTAAAATTAGACAAGTCATAATCGCTAATATGTATTTGTACATGTAAAATCCTCCAACCCAATATAAATTACATATTTACTATGTACAACTAATGCTTGGAAAATTCGTCCACCAAAATTATTTTTTTCGCTCAAAAACCAATAGTATCAAGCGTTCCCAACTATTTATTACATTTTATTTACAAAAAAAGCAAACTCTTTTACAAGTTTGCTTTTTCTCTATCTTATAATGCACATTCCTCAATTTCGAATCCTAAATCTTCTATCATACCCCAGTCCGCAGTCGGCTCTTGCCCAGCTGTCGTTAAGTAATCGCCAACAAAGATAGAATTTGCTGCAAATAAACCGAGCGGCTGTACAGATCGCAAATTGATTTCGCGTCCTCCTGAAATACGAATTTCTTTTGTTGGGTTTACAAAACGCATCATCGCCAGCACCTTTAAACATTCTACAGGTGTTAACTCTTTTTGTCCTTCAAGCGGCGTTCCCTTTACAGCCACAAGGAAATTACATGGAATTGAATCTGCATCTATACGTTGTAATTCAAATGCAATTTCAGCACGCTCTTCTATTGTCTCTCCCATTCCAAAAATCGCCCCAGAGCATGGTGAAATACCAGCTTGTTTCGCTTTTTGAACTGTATCAACACGATCGTCATACGTATGCGTTGAGCAAATGCTATCATAATTGTTTGCGTGCGTATTTAAGTTATGGTTATAACGATGTACGCCTGCTTCCGCTAAGCGTCCTGCTTGATCTTCATTTAAGAAACCTAAACAACAACAAATCTTCAAATCTGTCGTATCACGAATCTCTTTAACGGCTCCAATTACATGATTTACTTCTTTATCCGTCGGACGACGACCAGATGCTACAATACAATATGTACCCGCTTTACGGCGAATCGCTTCATGCGCCCCTTCTACAATCTTTTCCTGCGTTAACCATGCATATTTATCAATCGGTGCTTCTGAAATAATAGACTGTGAACAATACCCACAATCTTCAGGACATAATCCAGATTTCGTATTAATAATCATGTTTAATTTTATTTTTTTACCAAAGTGATGATGGCGGATAATATAAGCTGCATTCATAATTTCTAAAACCTCTGTATCGTCAGCCTCTAATATCGCTATTGCATCTTCTTTCGTAATCATTTTCTCTTCTACTACGTCGTATGCAAGTTTCTTCCAATCCCTTTTTGTTTGTACTTGTTTCATTTCATCTCTTCCCCTCTTTTGTTATATGCACAAATAAAGCATGATACGTTGCCATTATCCCTTCTTTTTCCGTGAAGTCTCTTTCGTATATACGAAGCATCGTACGAAAGAGTGAAGGACTTTGACAGTAAGACTCTTCATTACTATTGGTCGCTCCTACTTTTCGAATAGAATGTAGAAACTCCTTAACTTCTGTAAAACGCTCTATGTAACATGTTTCAGAAACATGCACATCCCCTGTTTCTATCTTGCATATATGAAACAACTGATCTTTCGAATAAAAACGTTGACCAATCACTGTTTCATTTTGTATATTTTTTTCTTCTTTCGCCCGCTGGAACGAAGCATGCAATTCTTGAAATGTTTCATGTCCAAACGTTGAAAAGAGTAATAGTCCATCTATAGACAAATGATGAAATAAATTTCTTATCACTTGTTTTAAATCATTTAGCCATTGAAATGTGGCATTCGAAATAATGACATCATATGTTTCTTCAAGTTGTAATCTTTCGATATCCTCACAGTAAAACGTTACATTTTTCACGTTTTGTCTAGTTTTCGCAACTGCAATCATACTTTCAGCAAAATCAACAGCTGTAATATGCGCTTTCGGAAATAAGTCTGATAATTGCTCTGTGACATAACCTGTTCCGCATCCAAGTTCTAAAATACGTATCGATGATGTTTCACTATATCGCCGCTTCAATATAGAAAGTAACGAATGTGCCATCTTTTTTTGTACATTTGCATATTGATCGTAGGATACAGCCGCCCCATTAAACCGTTTTTGTAGTAACGTTTTGTTGATCATGTCGTATCCCCTCTACAAATTGAATGATTTCATTTGCGCAATATTCAAAATTCGTTACGCATAACACATGCCCAGCCTCACTTACTATTTTTAGCTTAGCATTTGTATTCTCTGTCATACTATGAGCTGCGGATAATGGACATATCACATCCTGCTCTCCATGAAGAAGTAACAACGGGACTTTGATATCTGTTAATTCGTTTCTCATATCTGTTTCTATTAAATAATCTAAGCCTAATTGTAAAGACTGAATGGAGTCTCCTTTAAAATGCAGCGCAATCTCTTCAAAACTCGTATTCTCCTTCAGCTCATTTTTTGTAAACATATTTTCATAGAACCGCTTGAGCGTATCTTCTTTCTTTCTCACCAAATTCTTTTTCAGCCGTTCTACATGCAAATCATTCCATCCACTCGTATAGTCGCTCGTATTTGTAAATTTAGCGGTACCACCAATTAGTACAATACCTTTCGCCTCAATCTTTTTATGAGCTTGAACTGCCGCTAACGCTCCTAGTGACCATCCAACTAAAATTACATTTTCATCCTTTGCTACATCTATTATTCGCCCAGCAAATTCACTTTGTTCTTTCACGTTACGCCAATTGATACATCGAACAGAATATTCTTTAAAGTACGGTAGAACTAAAGTCCAAACACCTTCTTCCATTCCCCACCCAGGAATAAAAATAATCTTTAGCTCTTTCATACGAAAAACCCCTCTTCTTTACCAATGCGTACAATATGCTGAATAGCCCATTTCAAATCAGCTATTGTATGTTGTGACGTAACTGCAAAGCGAATTCGGGAACTACCAACCGGTACAGTTGGCGGACGAATTGCAATGGCTGCGATACCTACCTCTTGTAACCTTTCACTAAACCGTAAAGCATTTTCATTTGAACCGACTACAATCGGTACAATATGTGTTGAGCTATTCCCAATGTCAAAACCAGCTTCTTGTAAATGCGTCCTGAAATATGCACCATTCGCTATCAGTCGCTCTCTTCTTTCGTTATCTTCTTTCACAATTTCAATTGCTTTTTGCACTGCTCCTAATGTTCCTGGTGGTAAAGCTGTAGTAAAAATAAAGCTTCTCATCATATTTTGTAAGTACTCTATATAAATGGAATCGCCCGTTAAATACGCACCATAACACCCTAGAGCCTTACTAAACGTCCCCATATGTATATCAATTTTTTGAGCAATATCTTTTTCTATATGAGATAATCCAGCTCCATCGATGCCATATATTCCACTTGCATGTGCTTCATCAACTATAATGATTGCCCCGTATTTCTCTTTAATTTGCACTAACTCTCTTAAATATGCAGTATCTCCATCCATACTAAAAACAGTATCTGTTACGATTAATTTCCGTTTTTCAGGTGACGCTATTTTCAATAGCTTCTCTAAATGATCCAAATCATTATGACGATATCTTTTATGTTCTGCCCCGCTTAATATAATTCCATCAACGATACTTGCATGATTTAATTTATCACTAAAAACAATATCGTGACGACAGGCTAATGAAGAAATCACGCCAACATTTGCGGTATATCCACTATTTACGATTAAAGCTTTTTCAGTGCCTTTCCAATCGCATATACTTCTCTCAACCTCTTCATACAATGGATAATTTCCTACAACGAGACGAGATGCTGTCGCTCCAGTTCCATATTTTCTTGTGCAGGCGATAGCAGCTTCTTTCAACCTTTCATCCCCAGCTAATCCTAAATAATTATTCGATGCTAAATTTAGCATCCTTTTCTTATTTCGAATAAGCCATGTCTCTTCGGATCGCTCTGTTCCATGCAAATTGCGATACTGCCCTTGTTCCTTTAGTTGTTCTACTTTAGATAGAAGATGCGCGCGCCATGTTTGATTCATTTTGGATGAGCTCCTCTAATTTTGAAATCATAATATGCTCTTTTGCCGCTTCTAATAATTCTTCCTTTGTAAACTCTCCTTCAAGGAATGGTAATAACCCTAAAACCGGCACTCCACTTAACTCCTCAATCATTATTTTATTTTCTTGCACTCTTTCTTTTTCACATTCTTTACAACCAGATAAAATTACACCTGCTACTGTTAAGCCATGTGCTTTTGCATAAGAAATTGTTAAAACAGTATGATTAACTGTCCCTAGTGTAGGACGCGCTACTACAATAAGAGGAAGCTGTAATTCTTTTGCCAAATCAATCACTAAAGCATCTTCTGTATATGGGACTGCAAGCCCACCAGCCCCTTCTACAAATAGGCTATTAAACTCTTTTCGTAGTTCATTATAGTGACTAGTAATTTCTTTTAACGTTACTGTCCTCCCAGCTCTTTTCATAGCCAGTCTCGGAGCAAGCGGTTCTTCAATAGAATAAGGGCAAATTTCTTCTTCTCTTGTCGGTACACCTGATAATACTTTTAACCTCGCTGCATCTCCCTCTAGGTTTGATGCAACATGTCCGCTTTGCAACGGTTTATATACCCCTATGTTATATCCCAATTCTCTAAATACACCTGCTAATGCACCGGCAACTACAGTTTTTCCAACTTCAGTATCCGTTGCCGTTATGAAAAAACCGCTCATGATTCTCCCTCCGTAACATCCGATATTGATTTATATAAAATGCGTAACATATCATCAATCTCATCAATTGTAGAGGCAAGAGGAGGCATAAATACAATCGTATTACCGAGTGGTCGTAAAATCATGCCCAGCTCTCTTGATCGTTTACATACTTGAACACCAACTCTCTCTGTCCATTCAAACGATTCTTTCGTTTCCTTATTCTTCACAAGTTCAATTCCAACCATTAACCCACACTGACGAATATCTCCTACGTGCTTATATTCATTAAGCGCTTCTAATTGCTCCGCTACATATTCTGTTTTATGCGCAACAGCTTCTATTAACTTAGTTTTTTCATATAGTTCTAGATTCGCGATTGCTACAGCACACCCTAAAGGATTGCCTGTATAACTATGCCCATGGAAAAATGTTTTTTGTTCCTCATACTCTCCTAAGAAGGCATTATATATTTCGTCTGTCGTTACTGTAACTGCAATTGGTAAATAACCGCCCGTTAAACCTTTTCCGGCCGTTAAAATGTCTGGCGTCACATTTTCATGTTCACACGCAAACATTTTCCCCGTACGCCCAAATCCAGTCGCTACTTCGTCTGTAATAAATAAAACGTTATATTTTGTACATAAATTACGTAACCCTTTTAAATATCCTTTTGGCATTGTAATCATGCCCCCAGCACCTTGCATTAAAGGTTCTACAATAATTGCCGCGATTTCTTCATGTTTTTCTTTCAGCAATTCTTCCATTTCTTCTAAATGTCTATTCACAATTTCTTCCTTGTCATTTCCGTAAGGAGAACGATATGTATACGGATACGGCATTTTAATTGCCTCAAATAATAGTGAACTATACACTTGGTGAAACAAGTCTATCGCTCCTACTGAAACCGCTCCAATTGTATCACCGTGATACGCTTCTTTTAATGTAACAAATCTTTGTTTCTTCGGTTTTCCTTTATGCTGCCAATATTGAAATGCCATCTTAATTGCAATTTCAACAGCTGTTGAACCAGAGTCTGAATAGAATACTTTCTTCAACCCTTCTGGTACAACATCAATTATTTTTTCTGCTAATAAAATAGATGGAACATTAGCAAGCCCTAACATAGTAGAATGCGCAATTTTATTTAATTGCTCGCGAATTGCCTCATCTAGTTCCGGTACTTGATGCCCATGAACATTTAACCAAATAGACGAAACACCGTCCCAGTATTCATTTCCATTCACGTCGTATAACTTTCTTCCCTCTCCACGTTCAATAATGACAGGATCTTCTTCTAAATAATCCTTCATTTGTGTAAATGGGTGCCATACGTAAGCTTTATTTTTCTCCGATAATTCTTCATATGTATAAGGCGATTTTTCAGTCGTATTACTATTAATAGTCACAATTGCCACCCCTAATGTTAACTAGTTTATAAATATAGTTAACATTAAAATTAAATGACTGTCAATTATTTTTAAATCAAATAGTTCTTAAAAAAGAACAACTTATCATACGATAAGTTGTTCTACTTTCCATGTTGTATCTTGCCAATTTCTAAAATAATCTCTTCATCTTTTTTTCCTTCTGTATCAATTCCAAGTTGCTTCGCATGCTCAATTAATAATTCATGGCGCTGCTCAAACCTAGCCGTGTCTACTTCTTTCGTAATCTCTTCTTTTGTCTTTCCTTCAGTAGAAACTCCGAGTTTTGCAGCTGCTTTTTCCATCGACTTCTTCTCTTCAGTTTCTTTCACTTTCTTCACTTCTGACTGCTTTGTTTGACTTTGTTTTGACTGCTCTGATTCAGCTGCAAAAGCTGTGTAAATTCCAGCACTTCCTCCAACGACTAGTAAGGTGGTAAAAAGAATTATTTTTTTCTTCACTCTTTCCTCCCCTTTCAAATTCATTATAACGCACGTTTTCGCAGTATTAAAACTTTTCTCCTTTATTTCCCTAAAAAAATATTAAACATTTTTATTGACATGTAAGACGAATATATGATAAAAATTTAACTAACATCATATGAATCGGCGTTGATAGGATTTAGTAGTATTTCGATTTCTGATTTCAGAGAGCTGGTGGTCGGTGCGAACCAGTACAGAGCGAATTATGAATTACCCCCTGGAGCTTCTTTTACGAAACGTAAGGAGTAGTGAAAGACGGTTATAGACCGTTATGTCTAAAGAGTGGTGAAACGACACTGTTTCACAATTTAGGGTGGTACCGCGAATTTTTCGTCCCTGCATATATTGCAGGGGCGTTTTTATTTTATTAGCGCATATCATATGACCCTTTATTTTGTGATACATTCATTTCACAAGCTAGGGTGGTACCGCGATTTCTTCGTCCCTGCATAATTATATGCAGGGACGTTTTTTTATCCAATCATTTCCGTATCATATTGAGATATTGACAATTACCGGTGATTTGTCGCAAAATTCTAAAATTTAGAAGGAAATAAACAATATTGGCGAATTTTATATAAAAAAGAGCTATTTTAGATTATTTAGGAGGGGAAAACAATGGTTTCAAAAATTGAATCTGTTCTTTTAACAATTTTTATCTTTTTCTGTATTGGTTTTAGTGTTATTCAATTAGAAGTTTCACCACACATCCCAATTTTATTTGGTATCGTTCTTTTATTAGCATTTGGATTTATAAAAAAAATCTCTTGGTCTACTATGGAAAAAGGAATGATAAGCAGTATTTCAGCTGGTATTCCATCAATATTTATTTTCTTACTTGTAGGCGTATTAATTAGTGTTTGGATCGCAGCTGGAACAATTCCAACTTTAATGGTATACGGATTCCAACTTGTATCTCCAAAAATTTTCGTTCCAACTGTTTTTGTTGTTTGTGCCATTGTTGGAACAAGCATTGGTAGTGCCTTTACAACTGCTGCAACTGTAGGTCTTGCCTTTATGGGAATGGGCACTGCCCTTGGATACGACCCAGCTCTTATCGCTGGCGCAATTATTTCTGGTGCATTCTTTGGAGATAAAATGTCTCCTTTATCTGATACAACAAACTTAGCTCCTGCTGTAACCGGTGTAGATTTATTTGAACATATTCGTAACATGCTTTGGACGACAATTCCAGCTTTCATTATTGCTTTTATTGCATATTTCATTTTAGGAAGTGGATCTGGTGGAAACGTTGATTTCTCAGCATTTATTACTACATTAGAAAAAAATGCAACGATTTCTATCGTCACTCTTATTCCTATTTTATTACTGTTCCTATTCGCATTTAAAAAGGTTCCAGCAGTTCCAACATTACTTGCAGGAATCGTAGTAGGGATTATTATTCTCTTTATTTTTAAACCGAGCACTTCTTTAGCTGATTTAATGAAAATTATGCAAGACGGTTACGTTTCTAAAACTGGTATAAAAGATATTGATAGCTTATTATCTCGCGGCGGTTTACAAAGTATGATGATGTCAATTGCTCTTATTTTCCTAGCTCTTTGTATGGGAGGTTTATTACAAGGAATGGGTATTATCACGCAGCTAATGAATATCATCTCTAGCTTCGTAAAAACTAGTACACGCTTAATTATTTCTACTGCTTCAACTGCAATTGGTGTAAACTTCTTACTTGGCGAACAATACTTATCAATCGTTTTAACAGGGCAAGCATTCGCTAACAAATACGATGAAGTCGGTTTAGAACGTCGTAATTTATCACGAGTATTAGAAGATGCTGGTACAGTAATTAATCCGCTCGTACCATGGGGTGTAAGTGGCGTATTCCTAACAAACGTCCTCAGCGTCCCAACACTCGATTATGTTCCATACGCAATCTTCTGTCTAGCTTGTCCAGTCGTAACGATTATCGTTGGTTTTACTGGATTTGGCCTTTCATGGAAGAAAGAAAAAACAGTACCAGTTTCATAATATAAAAAGGATTACCAATTAAGGTAATCCTTTTTATATTCCTCTACTATCTATTCGCTTTCTTTCTTCTAAATAACATAAGTAGTCCCGCACCAACAAAAGCCAGACCTGCTCCGATTGTAGAAGCAACGCTTGCACCTGTTTTCGGTAAATCACGTTCCTCTTTATCTGCTTCTTTATTTTCACTTACAGTTGTTTCTTTTGTATCTTGATTATCCGTTTGTCCAGTTCCTGCGTTATTTCCATTATTACCTTCATCCGTTGGTGGTGTCGTTGGATTTTCTCCATTATTACCTTCACCTGTTGGCGGTGTCGTTGGATTCTCTCCATTATTGCCCTCACCTGTTGGTGGTGTCGTTGGATTCTCTCCACCAGTTTCCTTATCATCATTCTTCTTCGTTATATCAATTGCATATTTAGCAAATTCGTTTTCAGATGGTCCAACATATGATATTTTCCCATCTTTCTTTATATACTTTTGGGCATTTGGTGAAGAATCAAATGTTGTATTCAATTTATCTGCAACAATCGGTTTGAACGTCCAATTTTGATCTGCTGCTGGATCAATAACTGGTGTTTCTTGCATATACTTCACAATGATTTGACGTGTTTCATCTTGTGATTGGTATACAACTTCCCCTTTACTTACACCAGGGAACGTTTGGCTACTTCCACGATAGTTATTTGTAGCAACGATGAACTCTTGATTGTCAGCTACAGGCTTACCTTCATATGTCATATTTATAATACGATTCGTATTTGCATTTACAACTTTTCCATCTTTATCGTATTTTGCCGGTTGTGTTACATCAATTTCGTATTTTAAGCCATCTAAAATATCAAAGTTATATGTAGGATATCCTATATTTACTAATGGCTGTTCTTCTGTTTTCTTTGGATCAATTTGATTAAACTGACCTGCAGACATTTCAAGCCATTCTTTCACTTGTGCCCCATTTACTTTTACAGCATATAACGTATTTGGATATACGTATAAATCTGCAACGTTTTTAATCGCTAACGTTCCAGCTGGAATATCAGTATAATAGGTAGCCCCGTTTCGTCCACCCGCTTTAAATGGTGCTCCTGCAGATAAAACTGGGATTCCTTTATATTTACTATATTGTCCATTTTCAGCAAATAACTTTTCTACATACCATTTTTGGGCATTTGTTACAAGTTGTACAGACGGATCATCTTGTACTAATGAGAAATAACTATTAATTGGCGCTGTTGTTTTTCCTACCGCTGTATTCACATAATCAATTGTCGCTTGATGATCATCTTTAATTTCATTAACTAATTTTTGATCAGATTGTACTAATGGGTTTCCTTTACTATCAGCAATCGGACGAAGTTGTGGCTTCGACTGCTCTTTTTGCACTTCCCATTTTCCGTTTACCTTTTTCAATTGCATATCAATAATACCTAAGTTACTTCCAAAGACACCAGGCATTACAACTGGAACACCATTAAATACATCCTTCACTTCTGTATGTGAATGTCCCATTAATACTGCATCTACACCAGGAACCTCTGTTAAATAATACGACGCGTTTTCCATTCCAACGTTGTATCCACTCTTATCAACACCTGAATGAGCTAGTGCAACAATAACATCTGCACCTTCTGCTTTCATTTTTGGTACCATTTTTTTCGCTGTTTCAACAATATCTTTCGCTTTTACTTTTCCTTCTAAATTTGCTTTATCCCAATTCATAACTTGAGGTGGAACAAATCCCATTACCCCAATTTTCACTTTTTGTTTTTGACCAGCTTCATCTTCTACTTCTTTTTCAAAAATATGATATGGTTTAAAGTAATTTTGGTCATTCTCTTCATTATTATCTTTGTCGTCTTTATAGACGTTCGAGTTAATAACCGGGAACTCTGTTTTACTAATCACTTTGTTTAAGTAATCTAAACCATAATTGAATTCATGATTCCCAAGAGAGATGACGTCATACTTCATTAAATTCATTAAACGATATAATGGATGTACATAATTAGGATCCACAGGCTTCTTCGGATCATTTATTTTATTCGCTACGTAATCTCCAAGCGGCGTCCCTTGTAATGCATCCCCATCATCAAATAGGACAGAATTTTTCGCTTCTTCACGCGCTTTATTAACAAGTGTTGCAGTTTGTACGAGACCTACTTTATTATCTGTTTTCGTTTGATAATAATCGTAATTCATTAAGTTAACGTGAATATCTGATGTTTCTAAAATTCGTAAGTTAACTGTACTCTCCCCAGTTTTCTCATCCGCATAAGCCGTTGTTGGCAACACTTGTGGCGCTATCACACCAATAGCAAGAGTTGCTCCAGCTAGCATTTTTTTTGACTTTTTCACAAAAAATCCCCCTTATACAATTACCCAATATAATGAAATAAATCTCTATCTATCTCTAACCTCATATTTTTTTCTTCTAGTAGAGATTCGATTTTTATTTCATTCCGCTTTAACGGGTAGTCCCACAAAAGCTCGATAGCTGAAGACTAACTATTAACGGAAAATAGACTTCCCACTAACCCTAGTTTCACCTTATCTGACATTATCATATATAATGTACTTTCATATCGTCAATATTTTTTGACATGCTTCTACAAATTTTCTGTAAAGTTATTGTAAAATTTTCATAGATATATAATATGCCCTTACATTGTTAATACTGCTGAATATGATACAATTACCAATTACAAGGAGGATGAATTTATGAAAAAAGTCATCTTAACAATTGTTTGTCTCCTCCTTCTAATCATTTCTTATTCTTATTTTGAGAAGAACGATGAGACAAAACAAAACGAAGCCGAAGAAAAAACAACAAAAACATCCACTCCAAGTTGGATTGATAAACAAACAAACGATTCCTTTTATCACCTTGTTTTAGGTGATTCACTCGCCAAAGGATATGGATCGACACAAGGGGGATTTGCTGAATTAGCTTCTAAACAAATAGAAGCACAAATTCATAAACCAATTACAGTAGAAAACCTTGGGATAAACGGTCTTACAACAGATCGTCTCGCTAAAAATGTTCAATCAGAAGATATAAAGCAAAAAATTAGAGCAGCAAATATCATTACGATTAATATCGGAGGAAATAATTTATTTCGCTTAAATCGTGATGTCGGTGTTATAGACGGTATTAAAATGTTAAATAAAGAAAAAGCTCATTTTGAAGCGGATATAAAAAACATTGTAAAGACAGTTCGCGATCAAAATCCGAACGCTTTACTCATTCTCTCTGAACTCTATAACCCGTTACAACTCGATGACTCCATCGCAAGTTATGCAGATATGTTTTTAGATGGCTGGAATGAATCTGTTTATTCCATTGCAAAAGCAAATCAACCATCTATCGTTTTACCAATTCGAAAATTAATATCGAATGATAAAAAAGAATTATTATTTGACCAAGTACATCCCAATGATAACGGCTATGCCATTATTGCTAATACATTTACAAAGCAAGTGTTATCCTACAAATATTAAAGCGTCCATGAAACAATTCTATTTTTATACCATGCCTTTTTTGTTACAATGAGAGTGGAAGGGGGCCTTTATATGGAATCACGCGAGTGGGAACGTATTGTTGATCATCTTCTTTCGCTAGTGCCTCTTTTTTATCGCAAATTTATGCTTCCTGGAGAATTTTCTTCTCAAAGACATATGCCGCCATCACATACACAAGTATTACTACTTCTGCATGAAAATGGCACATTAGCAGTTTCCGAAATCGGCAAGCGGCTAGCGATTTCACGGCCTAACATGACACCTCTATTAAACAAACTGATTCAAGAAGAACTAATAGAGCGTCATTATAGCGAAAAAGATCGACGGGTCATTTTAATTTCCCTAACAGGTGAAGGGAAATTGTTAGTAAATCAGTATCAGCAATTCATTTTAGACAAACTAAAAGAAAATTTCCAAACATTATCTGAGGAAGAGCGTGAGAAGCTCATTCATTCTCTTCAAACCATTCAAAATTTAATTTTGAAAACAAACGCATAAAGCTGCTTCTAAATAGAAGCAGCTTTATGATTCGTAATAATTACCATAGTATACATTTGAATATGGCCATGTTGTTAAATATGGTTTTTGTTCCTGCGTAGGCTGTTGTTGTGGTATTTGTGATAATTGCTGTAATTGTTGTTGCCGATACAATTCGTATTGTCTATTCATATCATATACAGAATAATAATTTACATATGGATATACTTGAGGTACGTAATAATAATACATTATTCTCTCCTCCTTTTTCTTAAACATATTCAAAGGAGAAAATGAATGTGACACTCTTTATATTTGCACAAGTGGTTCTCGCACTCGTTTCTTTCTTTTCTTCAAACGTAACTTCCGGTTCTTTTCATATAAATAATGCACAACGAAATATGAGATTACCCCAAACACAACTCCTATTATCGTCATACCAATCAATACATATACTTCACTCTGTAATACACTCTTTAACATTGTGAAAATATGGCTCGAAAACAAATCTGATATCGTAAATGGTTCATGATGTACTTTCTGAACATGAAATGGATAAATCATTTTCCCTAACGCATACGCAAATGGAAATAAAAATACTGGGAGAAACGATATCTTCCCAATAATATTGCCAATGACTGCCGCTGGAAAAGACCCTTTTGCTAACCTGACGATCGGATAAAATATTAAATATACGAGCGATGCCGTATAAATTACTAACATTTCTAAACCAAAGCCAATGGCAAAACCTAATGATACTTTCTTTGCTCCTTCTGGCGATCGAAGCAACTTATAGTATTGAAACTTTAATATTCTCCACATCCGCTGGAAAAACGAATATGTTTTCTTAGTTGTTTTCAAATTCATCATCTCTTTAACTATATTTTTATTCCTAGTATGCCCTTACATACTCTGAAAAACAAATTTCACTTTCTCTTTTATTATAAATGATATAGAAATGGTTAACCAAATATACATATGACATTTCAACACAAAAAACCTCCCTTTTAGGAAGGCTCTTCTACATTTTTAAATAAACTTACTAATAATGCTTTTTGCGCATGTAATCGATTACCAGCTTGCTCAAAGACAACAGACTGTGGTCCATCTATAATGTCCCCTGTTACTTCTTCCTCTCGATGGGCAGGTAAACAGTGTAAGAAACGATATGTTTCCTTCGCATGCATAACAAGTTCTTTATTTATTTGGTAAGGTTGAAATAACTTATATTTCTCTTCTTCCCCCTCTTGCCCCATACTCATCCAAACGTCCGTATAAATGAAATCTGCTTTATTTACCGCTAATTCAGGATTATGCAAAATTTCAATTTCAGCTCCTGTTTCTTCAGCAATTGCCAACGCTTTTTTTACAATCTCCTCATTCGGTTCATACCCTACAGGTGTTGCAACTGCCATATTCATTCCGACTTTTGCGCTCGCTAACAACAATGAATGACATACATTATTTCCGTCACCTACGTAAGCCAATTTTATTCCTTTAAATTTATTTGTTTCTTCATATATTGTCATTAGGTCTGCCAATGCTTGACAAGGGTGATGATCGTCCGTTAATCCATTAATAACAGGTATGCTCGATTCTTTCGCAAGCTCTTCTACATCCGCATGCGAGAATGTACGTATCATAATCCCGTCAATATAATGCGATAATACTTTCGCAGTATCTGAAACGGTCTCTCCTCTTCCCATTTGCATCTCTTTCCCACTTAAAAACATGCCATGTCCTCCGAGCTGAACCATTCCTGCTTCAAAAGAAACGCGAGTACGAGTCGAATGCTTATCAAAAATAAGCCCTAATATTTTGCCTTGTAGTAAAGGCTCCTGCTTATTCTTTTTTAAATATATAGCAAACTCAATTAAAGAAATGATTTCTTCTTGCGTCAGTTCTTCTAGTGTTAAAAGATCTTTCGTATTTAATTTCGGTACTTGTACAGTTGACATGAAACTTCCCCCTTATATGATTGATGCGTTTTTTGTACAAACTACTTTTTTTATCATATATACTGCCTGTTCTAGCTCTTCATTCGTTACAATGAGTGGTGGTAATAGTCTTATAACATTAGGACCTGCTTGTAATACGAGTAGCCCTTCTTTTTCTAATTGTTCTATAAAACTCCCAACTTCTTGCTTACATTCGATTCCAATCATAAGCCCCTTACCACGAATATTTTGAATACAGTCGACATGTCGTAATTCCTCTCGCAACTTCTCTAATACGTACTCGCCCTTTTCCTTTACTTCTTTTAAAAACGATGGTTTCTTACTTACTTGCAATACTTCTTTCGCTGCAGCCATCGCAATATAATTCCCGCCGAAAGTTGAACCGTGTGATCCCGCAGTAAACGATGTTCCGAGTTCTTTCTGGCCGATCATCGCTCCAACAGGAATGCCATTTCCAAGAGCCTTAGCGGTAGTAACGATATGAGGATTTATTCCCATTTGTTCGTAAGCAAATAATGTCCCTGTTCTTCCAATTCCTGTTTGTACTTCGTCTATAATAAATAAGGAACCGAACTTATTACATAATGTTTCAATCGCTTTCAAAAAAGATAGATCAGCAGGTATGACTCCTCCCTCTCCTTGAACAACTTCTACCATTATCGCCGCAACCTCTTCATTCATTACTGCCTCTAACGCCTGTATATCATTAAAAGGGATATGTAAAAAAGATGGAAGCAATGGACCAAATCCTTTTTTCACTTTATCTTGCCCTGTTGCACTCATCGTTCCAAATGTTCTACCGTGGAACGATTGCTCACATGTGACGACTAAAGATTTTCCGGTATGCTTACGTGCTAACTTTAAAGCTGCTTCATTTGCCTCTGCCCCGCTATTACAAAAAAACACATAATCTAATGCTATGTCTTCTGTTAATAACAACGCGACTTCTTCTTGTAAGCTGTTTGTAAACAGATTAGATATATGCCATATATTACCCTGTTGCCCTTGTACAGCTTTCATAACAGTAGGGTGACAATGCCCTAAATTACATACACCAATCCCTGACGTAAAATCTAAGTATTGTTTACCGTTATTATCAATAACTTTCGTTCCCTTTCCTTTTACAAACTCAATATTTCTTCTTCCATACGTTTGAAAAAGATGACTTGTCATACGATACTCACGCCTTTCGTTACCGTCGTTCCAATACACTCTCCTGTAACCTCAGTAAAATTTTTTGTACCATTTACGATACTTACCTTTTGTACTCCCATCTTTAATGATGTAAGTGCAGCCTGTACTTTCGGAATCATCCCACCTGTAATGACCCCTTCTTCTATAAAAGTAACAATCTCAGATTCATCCGCTTTCTTTATCAAATCCCCTTCATGTAATATCCCATCTACATCCGTAATAAAAATGAGTTCTTTTGCGGATAGCGCGGCTGCAACTCCAGCTGCAGCTGTATCAGCATTTATGTTATAAATTTCATTACCACCTACCCCGATTGGAGCAATAACAGGAATATAATCCGAGTTTATTAACCCTTTTAATAATGATGTTTCTACATAACTTACTTCCCCCACATATCCTATCTCTTCGCTGACAGGTTGAACTTGAAGTAACTTACCATCACACCCTGAAAGCCCAACCGCAGGTAAATTATGCTTTTGTAAATTCATTACGAGTTTTTTATTCGTACTTCCGCATAGCACCATTTGAACAATATCTATAACTTCTTTCGGTGTTACTCGTAATCCATCTTTCTTTTCCACCTTAATATTAGAGGCTTCTAGTTTGGCATCAATTTCTGGACCACCGCCATGGACAATCACTACCTTATACTTCTGTTGCAATTTCTTTATACAATCAAAAAACATACTATTTAATTGATCTAACATACTACCACCGCATTTCACTACAATATAACCGCTCATCTTCTCCCTCCTTATGTACGATAACAAGCGTTTATTTTCACATAGTCATAACTTAAATCACAGCCCCAAGCTGATCCTTTTTCTTCTCCTAAATGTAAATAAACATCAATGACTATTTCATTTTCTTGTAATCTCTTTTTCATTTCCTTCTCAGAAAACATTTGAGGTTCACTATTGTTTAAAACCGAGATAGATTGAAGAGTAATATCAATTGTATTCGGATTAATAACTACTTCACTTTGTCCCATACTACTAATAATTCGTCCCCAATTTGGGTCTTCACCGTATATTGCTGTTTTCACAAGACTCGAACCGACTATTTGCTTTGCAATCTTTTTTGCCTCTTCACTCGTTTTCGCACCTTGCACATTCACCTCAATTAACTTCGTAGCCCCTTCTCCATCTTGTGCAATTTTTTTCGCTAAATCTTCACATACCTTCTGTAAAGCAAATACGAAAGTTTCCCATTCTTTATGTTCCATACTCATCGTTTTCGTTTCTGACAATCCACTTGCCATAACGATGACCATATCATTTGTAGACGTATCTCCGTCTACCGTAATTTGATTAAATGTATAATTCGTAATTTGTGATAATGCTGTTTGCAATACGCCATGCTCTATATTGACGTCTGTTGTAATAAAACTAAGCATCGTTGCCATATTCGGATGAATCATCCCTGAACCCTTAGCAACACCAGCAATGGTCACTTTCTTCCCATCAATAATCATCTCATAGCAAGTTTCTTTCGTTATAAGATCCGTCGTTAAAATCGCTTCAGAAAAAGAACCTGCTTCACTTTCTTCCTTCGCCGGGATAAGAGTTGCAACTCCCTTTCGGATTATATCCATCGGTAAAGGAACACCAATTACACCTGTTGAAGCTACTGCAACGTAATTTTCTTTCAAACCAAACTGTTCTGCTCCTAATGCACGCATCTCATATGCATCTTGTAATCCTTTCATCCCCGTACAAGCATTTGCATTTCCACTATTGACGAGAATGGCTTGTAATTTCCCCTCCGCCGCTATGCTCTCTTTCGTTACTTGCAGGGGAGCTGCTTGTATTTGATTTGTCGTATAAACAGCGGCACTTGCTGCTGGTACTTCACAAACGATTGCGCCTAAATCCTTTTTCTCCTTTTTCAATCCATTCGCAGTACCAATTGCCGAAAAACCTTTCGGCGTTACAATTGAACCATTTTCTAATTTTGTAATAGACTCTACTTTAATCATCATGTCCCCCTTATAGATAAAGCGGCATATGCTGTAAACCTGTTGTTTCTTCTATTCCCGCTACTATATTTGCATTTTGAACCGCTTGCCCAGCCGCACCTTTCATCATATTGTCTATAACAGAAACGACCGTCACCCTTCCTGTTCTTTCATCGTAAGCTATCCCCATATCACAATAATTTGAGCCCCTCACTTCTTTCGGACTTGGAAATTCTCCTTGCTTGCGAATTCGAATAAAAGCTGATTGTTCATACGTTTCTTCATATAACTTTTGAAGTTGTTCTATTTCCATTTCTCGTTTTACTTTCGCATAAAGCGTAACCATAATCCCCCTTGATATCGGTATTAAATGTGTACTAAACGTGATTGGCTTCGTTTCACTATTCCACTCTGCAAGCATTTGCTCAATTTCAGGAACATGTTGATGCTCATTTACTTTATAAATACGCAAGTTATCGTATAACTCAGGAAAGTGAGTCATTGTTGTTGGACTTTTTCCCGCTCCAGATGCTCCTGATTTCGCATCAATAATAATGGAATCTTCTTCAATCATGCCGCTACGTACTAACGGCAATATCGCTAATAATGCAGCTGTAGCAAAACATCCTGGGTTTGCAATTAAATTTGCATTTTGAATCTCGGACCTTTTCCATTCACTTAATCCATATACAGCTTCCCTAAGAACTTCTTCTTTTGCAGCTGCCCTTTTATACCACTGTTCATATGTCGAAGGATCTATCATGCGAAAATCTCCAGATAGGTCAATGACTTTTAAACCTACTGCCAATAATTTAGGAGTTAACTCTGCCGACACTCCTGCTGGGGTTGCTAAAAATACAATTTCTGCTTCCTTCTTTATTTCCTCCGCATCAATTTCTTGTAACGTATGGACAAGAACATTTCGAAAATGCGGATATATATTTGTTATACACTCACCAACTTGCGAAAAAGAATGGAGAGATGCTATCGAAAAATATGGATGCTGCTCTAATAACCGAATTAACTCAACGCCCCCATATCCAGTTGCTCCAATAATCGCGACTTTCATAAGCTCCTCCTCAAATCAATTCTTTAAATTAAGTATGATTATAATATTGTATATTTATAGAGTCAATTAAATATTTATAAATTTTTAAAACTTAAAAAACTTAATTTTACTAGGAAAACAATATTTACAACCTGTTTTTTATGCAAAAACAATGTATAATAGCATTTTCATTTCACTTCAAGTACAATGAAATAATACATGTATACATACAGGCGGGGAGAAACATGAATGAAAAATTAATTGAGAAAATGATTACAAAAAGTTTTCAGCAATATCAATGCAGTCCTGCGTCAAAAGAGGATCAAGAAATGCTAGTGAAATATATTAAAACGACCATTTATTCAAATGCTGAAATTGATGTATATGAGGCAATTGAGGATATCGTTTATGATTATGTAACTGGAAAACAATAAAAAATAGGAGGTTTCCATATGGAAACCTCCTATTTTTTACTTAATGATTTACCTGCTACACGTTCAAATAAACCTGGGAATAAAGCATAAAGTTTTGGACCAATGCCCATCCACTTCGGTAAGTTTACTTCACGCTTTTTCGTATGCATCGATTTTACAATTTGTTCTGCTACATATGTTGGCTTTAACATGTAACGTCCCATATTTTTCACATATGTACCTGATTGATCAGCTATTTCAAAAAAGTTCGTATCTATCGGACCTGGGTTAATTGCTGTCACATAAACATCTGTATTCGATAATTCCATACGTAAACTATTCGTAAACCCTAATACGGCATGTTTCGTCGCTGCATAAGCACTCGATTTCGGCGTTGCAATTTTTCCAGCGAGTGAAGCAATATTAATAATTTGTCCTTCGTTCCTTTTTACCATATACGGTAAAACTGCTTTCGTACAAGCTACTAATCCGAATACATTTACTTGAAACATATCCTTTACCTCGTCCATTGACGCTTCTTCAAACGTTTTAAAAATACCAAATCCCGCATTGTTTACTAATATATCAATACGTCCCACTTCTTGTAATACCTTTGAAAAGACAGATTGTACCTTTGTCTCTTCACTTACATCTAATACATAATAATAGCAAGGCGTATTATAAGTTTCTTTAATTTTGTCTGCTAACGCTTTTAATTTCTCTTCTGTTCTAGCCATTAATACTGGAGTCGCCCCCTGCTCTGCAACTTGCATTGCAATTTGCTCTCCAATTCCACTAGAAGCACCTGTAATGACGATTACTTTATTTTGTAAACGTCCTGTCATTGCTGTCACCTACTTTGCATAATAAATCAATTGTTGCGAAGATTCATCAATCATCACTTGTTGATTATATGCTAAATAGTCTAATTGTCCAACAGTTTCTGAAATAGTAAGCGGCAATTGCTCTTTATATAATACGGGAAATAGTTTTACACATACTTCAAATGCTGTCATTGGTTTTTCTTTTAATAATTCAAGTACTTTAAACGCACGTGTTTCTTGCTTTTGTAATCTCGTTTCAATCAGTTGTTTCACATTTAGAACATCTTCTCCATGCCCTGATAAAATACGTGAAATATTCATTTCGCTTAAACGTTGTAACGTTTGATTATATTGTAGTAACGGACGTGCTCTTTCCGTTTGCCCTTCATATGGTGGTTCTAATATTGGGTTTGAAGAAATATGGCTAATGAGCGCATCCCCACCAATTAATATTCCATCTGATTCTCTATATAAAGAAATATGAGTAGAAGCATGACCTGGCGTTTCAATTACTGTAAACCCAGGTAAAGAATCGATACGATCTCCTTCTCTCACAGTATGCGTTAACGATCTATTACAAGAATATTTAAGTGTCTTTGTCGTCAATAATTCCTCATCTTTCAAAAATGCTGCTGGAACGCCGAACTGCAAGGCTGTCTCTTTAAAAAACTTATGATACCACTTTAAAAATTGTGGATTTTGTGTGATCCAAGGCTCATTCCAAGGGTGTCCAATAATATTTGTTTCCTCAGAGAATATATTTAACAGCCCACAATGATCCGCATGATGATGTGTAATCACTACTGTTTTAATATCTTCTATCGTATACCCTAATGCACCTAATTGACTTTTTAACGCACTTCTTGCCCCTTCTGTATTCGTCCCTGTATCAATTAACGTTAACGTCTCCCCCTCAACTACAAACACATTCACAGTTTCAACTGCAAATGGCACAGGAATCTCCAATCGGTGAATCGCCGTCATGCTTAGCCCCCCTGTCTCTTTCCGGTTCAAAAATGAATACCTCTTCAGTTTACAACTTCCTTATTAATTTGTCATTATTTTCAGATAAAAAGAGGTGTTTTCTATAATAAACCGAATGTATGTACATTTATAAGAATCTCTAACCAAATTTAAAGGAGGAACATCATGTCTATTCAAAATATTTCCTTTCTCGGTGCAGGCTCCATTGCCGAAGCGATTATTGGTGGCTTGGTACAAGCAAATGTTGTTAAAAGCGAACAAATTACCGTAAGTAATCGTTCTAACGAGACAAGGTTACAGGAGCTACATACAAAATACGGCGTCAAAGGTACACATAATAAAAAAGAACTACTTACTGATGCCAATATTCTTTTTCTAGCAATGAAGCCAAAGGATGTTGCAGAAGCGCTTATCCCTTTTAAAGAGTATATACATAATGATCTGCTTATTATTTCGTTATTAGCAGGCGTTTCTACTCACTCGATTAGAAACCTACTTCAAAAAAACGTTCCGATTATTCGTGCAATGCCAAATACATCTGCAGCTATTTTAAAATCAGCTACTGCCATCTCACCTTCCAAACATGCAACAACGGAACATATTCAGACTGCCATAGCTTTATTTGAAACGATCGGTCTCGTCTCTGTTGTAGAGGAAGAAGATATGCATGCTGTCACTGCGTTATCTGGAAGTGGGCCTGCTTATATTTATTACGTAGTAGAAGCGATGGAAGAAGCCGCAAAAAAAATCGGTTTAAAAGAAGATGTTGCAAAGTCACTTATTCTTCAGACGATGATTGGTGCTGCTGAAATGCTAAAAGCGAGTGAAAAACACCCTTCTATTTTGCGAAAGGAAATTACTTCTCCTGGTGGAACGACCGAAGCAGGTATTGAAGTATTACAAGAACATAAATTTCAACAAGCACTTATTTCTTGTATTACACAAGCAGCGCAACGATCACATAATCTTGGGGAAACATTAGAACAACTAACAAAAGAAAAATAAAAAATGGAGCTCAATCTTACTTGAGCTCCATTTTTTTATAATCATATATTTTTAGTCATTAATCTTCCCAAAGATCTCTTCTTGCAGACGGCGACCAGTCGGTGTTGCTGCAAGTCCACCTTCAGCTGTTTCACGAAGTGCTACTGGCATCGTTTGTCCGATTCTAAACATTGCCTCAATTACTTCATCACATGGAATTGTACTCGTTACACCAGCTAATGCTAAATCAGCTGAAATCATAGCATTGGAAGCGCCCGCTGCATTACGTTTTACACAAGGTACTTCTACAAGGCCTGCAACAGGATCGCATACTAAACCAAGCATGTTCTTTAATGAAATGGCCATCGCTGTAGCTGCTTGATCTTGTGTTCCACCAGCCATCTCAACTGCTGCTGCAGCTGCCATTCCACTTGCTGAACCAACTTCAGCTTGGCATCCTCCCGCTGCACCAGAAATACAAGCGTTATTCGCAACAACCATACCGAAAGCTCCTGCTGTAAATAAAAATTCAATCATCTCTTCACGTGTAGGCTGTAATTTTTCTTTCAGTGCAAACAGTACACCTGGCACTGTTCCAGCAGACCCTGCTGTTGGTGTTGCACAAATAATTCCCATCGCTGCGTTTACTTCATTTGTTGCAACAGCTTTACTCACTGCGTCCAAAATCGTATCTCCAGATAAGCCTTTTCCACTCTTCATATACGCTTGAACTTTTACAGCATCTCCACCAGTTAAACCAGTCGGTGATTTCACACCGCGAATACCTCGTTCTACTGCTTGCTCCATCACGACTAAGTTCTTTTCCATACCAGCAATTACTTCTTCACGTGAAATACTTCTTGTTTCCATTTCACATTGAATCATAATTTCTGCGATTTTTACATTTTGTTCTTTAGCTTGCGCCACTAGTTCCGCTGCGTTCCGAAACATGGTGAGTCCCCCCTGCAATTATTCCATAATAGTTACTTGACAAATATTTTGTTGCTCATTTATCTCTTTAATCACTTCATCTGCTAACAACTCATCTGTTTCGATGACCATAAGCGCTCTTCTTCCTTTTTCTTTACGAGAAACACTCATTGTACTAATGTTAATCTCATGTTTCGCAAGGATTGAAGCTACTGCTGCAATAGCACCAAAGCGATCGTTATTTACAATAAGAAGTGCTGGGCTTGTTCCTGATAATTGCAGATCAAAGCCGTTTAACTCTACAACCTCGATCTTACCACCACCAATAGAACATGCAACAACTTCAATTTCTTCCTCTCCTTTATACAAACGAATTCTCGCTGTATTTGGATGAGGTGCATTTGCATCTTCTTCAATGAATTCAACTTCAATTTCGCGCTCTTTTGCAATGTCTAGTGCATCTGGAATGCGTAAATCATCTGTTTCAAATCCAAGTATTCCACCAATTAACGCTACATCCGTACCGTGCCCACGATACGTTTTTGCAAATGATCCGTATAATGAAATGCTAACTCTCTCTGGCTCATGACGAAACAGCTGGCGAGCAACTTGCCCCATTCTTGCTGCCCCTGCTGTATGTGAACTTGATGGACCAATCATAACTGGACCAATAATATCAAATACCGAGCGATACTTCATCATAACTCCCCCTAAACCTCTATGAAAATTTTTTACTATTCTATTAAGCTACCGCATCTATTGCTTTTCCAGCCATACCACGAATTTGCTCCGCTATACGAATTGGATATTTTTCAAATAAAAGTGAACCAATATATCCTGAAATAATACCTGATACCATAATACATACGAAATATAGCATTATTTTCATTTAAAATGATATAAGATAACCAGCAATTAAGCCTGGTAGCAATCCAAAGTTTAACACAGAAACCTCTACAATCATAGCATAAACAGGAGATATACCTATCGCTAAATGCAACTAAATTTTCACCAGCTACTCCTCCTGGGTCACCCACTGATTGTCCAAGCTCTTTTAAAAATGGTATTCCAAATAAATTATAATGTGCCCTCATTATAGCTTGTTTTTTATAAAACGCTTACTTTTATTGAATTTTAAAGTTTCTGAATAAAATCCTTCTTTTCTTCTTTGTATCACTTGTACGTACATCTACTTATATAACAGTTTTTCTAAACAACCGATATTTCGTATTTTCACCCTGTATATTCAAAGCATTATAAAATTCTGTGTTATACAAATATAATTATAAAATGATAACAGTTGCTTACTAATTTTTTTGAAAATGAAAAAAATGGTAAACATAAGTTACCATTTTTTTATTGAAATTATTACCTTTCTACTGGAAATGATTTCAAATCCATTGCTATTTCGGTATTAGAAAATAGCTCTCTTGCCTCTTTCAACAATTCCTTATATGTATCTCCTTGATAACGAGAACTAATATGAGTCAATATTAATCTTTTCGCATTTGCCTGAAGTGCAATACTCGCAGCTTGCTTAGATGTAGAATGAAAATAATCATATGCTTGTTGCTCATCCTCTGCCGCAAAAGTTGCCTCGTGAACAAGTACGTCTGCGTCTTGTGCCAGCTCTCTACTCGCTTCGCAATATCGTGTATCACCTAAAATAGTAATAATTCTCCCTTTTTGAGGTGGACCGATAAAATCTTTTCCATTTAGCATTGTACCATTTTCTAATTCAACTACTTCTCCATCTTTTAAACGTTTAAAGAGTGGACCTGGTTTCACACCCATTTCCAGCAATTTCTCTACTAAAAGGGCACCTTGTATATCTTTCTCTACAATACGATACCCAAAACATTCAATACCATGTGACAATCTTTTCATTTCCACATGAAATTCATTATCTTCAAATACTGTACCTTCTTCTGTTATCTCAACAATTTCAAGTGGGTATTTTACATGTGTCGTACTTACTGATAATGCTACTTCAATAAATTGCTTAATTCCTTTTGGTCCATATACTGTTAAAGGTGTAGTCCCACCTTGAAACGAACGACTACCTAATAAACCAGGCAATCCAAAAATATGATCACCATGTAAATGGGTAATAAATATTTTTTCAATGCGGCGTGGACGTACAGATGTATGTAATATTTGATGTTGCGTCGCTTCACCACAGTCAAATAACCAAGTCTGTCCTCGTTCTTCTAACAACTGCAAAGCAATTGCTGAAACATTCCTTCCTTTTGAAGGAACACCTGCACCAGTTCCTAAAAATACAAATTCCACTTTCTTTCCTCCAGCTCTTTATATAATCTATCTCTCATCTTACGAAATGTTATTTCAAATGGCAAATTGAATTTACATAACCAACCATCTAGACAACTATATAACACGAACGTTACACCAAAAAACTTATCAATCATTCGCTTTTTATGCTAAAATAAATATACTACATTTTAAGGGAGCGTTTTATTATGAAAGAAGTATTTCGTTTACAAACTGATTTTTCATCTTCATTTGATCGCTGGGTAAGTTCTTTCGTGTCTGATCACCCAGCACAATTAGAATGGACGACTTTAAAAGAATTAATCCATGAATATACAACATCACATACAAGTGAGACGTTACCAGCTTATATTTCTTCAGCTTTAACATATTACGCACAGCGCGTTTCAACAACAACTAGTTCAGAAATTGTTATTTTTGAAAATGTTACAATCTCGTAATTTATAATAAAAAGCACTGGTTACATGCAGTGCTTTTTATTTATATCCACACGCTTTCAATCTTTTTGTTTTAACTTGGTATGAGGCTAAAAAAGAATCTGACCACCTCTACCCATGGCTGGATTCTCTGTTCTATCTAAAAAAAGAAGGTTTTATATTCATAATACCTTCTACATAAACTTATTTTCTAATTTTTGTTGAAACGACTTCTCTTGCTTACGTAATAGTTGACTACCTCGCTGTAAAAGCGGTGTCCCATACTTATCATTAATTTGATCAATAACAGCAAGTAGCGGTTCTTTTTTTGCATCCTCTTCAAACGAAAACAAATCTAATTGTTTCACCGATTCTGTCTTCCACTCTATTTCAGTAGCTGTAACACCTAGTAAACGAACGGAATCCCCATCCCAATGTTGCTTCCATAAACGGGAGGCTGCTTGAAAAATATCTCGTTCTTCCCAAATTGCATTTTTCAATTGTTTACTCCGTGTTACCGTCCGTCTATCATGGTATTTAATCGTAATTTGAATGTTATAGCTGACAAGAGTTCGCTTTTGTAATCTTTTACTCACTGATTTTGATAAACGTTCTAACATATCAAGTAATTCTTTCTCTTCATCCATATCCTTTGAAAAAGTCGTCGAATTACCAACGCTTTTATGTTGTCCCATTTGACTCGGATCAACTTCCCTATCATCTATGCCTTTTGCACGCCTTTGTAAATCAACACCATGTTTTCCAATTTTAGCGCGAATGATATGCTCGTCTCCCTTTGCCAACTGTTCAATTGTTAGTATATGAATGTCATTTAATTTTTCAGCTGTCTTCTGTCCAATTCCATGCATTGCTTCAACTGAAAGTGGCCAAATCATTTCTGGGATATCACGTTTTCGAAGTACCGTAATGCCAAGAGGTTTTTTCATATCAGAGGCCGTTTTTGCTAGGAAAAGATTTGGGGCGATTCCAATACTACATGGAAGTTGTAACTCTGTTAATAACACCTGCTGAATCATCTTTGCTATTTCAAGAGGTGAACCGAGCGCATAACACTCTGTAATATCTAAATACCCTTCATCTATAGAAACTGGTTGTATTTTCTCTGTAAAACGGGACAGTATTTGGAACATTTGAAATGAAGCTTCGCGATACAATGTAAAATTAGGGCGCCTTACAACTAATTGTGGGCATAACCTTTTCGCTTCCCAAAGAGGCATCGTCGTATGAATTCCATATTCTCTCGCCTCGTAACTACATGTTATGATAATTCCTTTTCTCTCTTTTTCATTTCCGGCAACCGCTAATGGCTTTCCTTGTAATGAAGCGTCATGAGCAATTTCAACAGCTGCGAAAAAACAATTCATATCTACATGCAAAATAACACGACCATTTTTCGGATACATTTCTCGCATAGTATTCACCTCCTCCAAAGAACATTCGTTCCTTTATTATATCAAATTCATGTACAATATAATAATTACTTATTCTTTTTATCCTTATTTTTGCTATACTTAATACGAGTTATGGATATTTTTGTAAAAGGGGTGATTGATTATGAAATCAAACCGTAAACTTAACTATATATTTCTCATTATTATATTAATCATCTTAATTAATTATTTATTACTCCCTATTTTTGATATTAACGCAGCAGGGATCCTTCCAAGTCTACTGGGCATTGCAACAACTGATATACTGCCATGGATTTTCCTATACTGGTTTATCCGTCTTGTAAAAGCAATTGAATCAAAATAAAAAGCGTGTAAATCAATTGTGATTTACACGCTTTTTTTGTTTATTATTTCGCCACTTCTTCAATAATCGCAACAACTAATTCTGCTGTTTTTGCTAACTCTTCAACAGGAATCTTCTCGTTTGTTGTATGAATTTCTTCGTAACCAACTGCCAAGTTAACTGTTGGGATACCGTGTCCAGCAATTACGTTTGCATCACTTCCGCCACCACTTTGGTGTAAAGAAGGTGTACGTCCAATTTTTTCAGCTGCACGTTTTGCAACTTCTACAACGTGGTCGCCATCAGCGAATTTAAATCCTGGGTACATAACGTTTACTTCAACGTCTGCTTGACCGCCCATTTCTTTTGCAGTTGTTTCAAATGCTTCTTTCATCTTCGCAACTTGTACTTCCATTTTCTCATTAATTAAAGAACGAGCTTCTGCAAAGATTTGTACGTGATCGCAAACGATATTCGTTTGTGTACCACCTTCAAAACGGCCAATATTTGCAGTCGTTTCAGAGTCAATGCGACCAAGTGGCATCTTTGCAATTGCTTTCGCAGCGATAGTAATTGCCGATACACCTTTTTCTGGTGCTACACCAGCGTGAGCTGTTTTCCCGCGAATAATTGCGTTCACTTTCGCTTGTGTTGGAGCTGCAACAACAATTTCACCAACTTTTCCATCGCTATCTAATGCGTAACCATACTTCGCTGTAATACGCTCACGGTCTAACGCTTTTGCACCAACAAGACCAGATTCTTCTCCAACTGTAATAATAAATTCAATTTTACCATGAGGGATGTTTTTCTCTTTTAAAACACGAATTGCTTCAAACATTGATGCTAATCCTGCTTTATCATCCGCACCTAAAATTGTAGTACCATCTGATACGATATATCCATCTTTAATAGAAGGCTTAATACCATTACCAGGAACTACTGTATCCATATGAGAAGTAAAGTAAATTGTATCAACACCATCTTTTGTTGCTGGTAAAGTACAAATTAAGTTTCCTGCACCATGACCAGTTACAGCCATTGTGTCATCTTCAAATACTTCTACACCTAAAGCTGTAAATTTCTCTGTTAGTACTTTGCAGATTTCTGCTTCAAATTTCGTTTCAGAATCTACTTGTACTAATTCCATAAATTCATTTACTAAACGTTCTTGATTAATCATAAGACTGCGCCTCCTGCACTACCATTATGTATGTAACACTACTAATTATAACAGAATTTCGCAAAAGTTTCGAAATACAAGACAAAAAACAGATGGTTTATATGTCTAGATAACCATCTGCTTCCTATTACTCATTTAACAATACCCAGCGCATATGATCTTCCCACACGCCATTTACCATTAACATTTTCCTAGATACGCCCTCATATTGAAAGCCTATCTTCGTCACTACTTGTATAGATGCTAAATTACGTGGCATAATCGGCGCTTCTATACGATGTAAATGTGATTCCTTAAAAGCAACTTGAATTGCTTTTCTAAGCGCTTCTGTCGTATAGCCTTTATTCAGCTCTTCTTTATCTAATTTGTAACTGAGTACACAAGATTGATAAATACCACGAACGATTAAATTAAATGAAATACAACCAATTATTTTCGTATTATCACCCTTTTTAAAAATCCATAGCCTAATAATCTTTCCTGCTGCAAACTCTTTTCTATCCTTTTGTAACCTTTTCTTTTGATAATCTAATGTAAAAAAATCCTCTGGTCTATACTCTTCCCAAGCTTTTAAAAATTCACGGTTTCTGTCGTAATATTGAAGAACTTTTTCCGCATACGACTCATCAATTTCCCTTAAATGTAAACGGTTTGTCTCATATATTTTCATCATCGTATCTCCATTCTTCAGCCTGCGTAACAAAAAATTAACCATCCATCTTTTAATATATTCTCTACACATACGCTAATTTCCTGTTATATATTGCAACCCCTTCCCGAATTTTGTCCTTTCTCTCCCTTGTCCATACTTTCATTTCTCGTTACAATGAAATAGTACTGATTTGCAAGGAGGTATAATGATGCATAAAAAAGCTCAAAAAGTTATGGTTTATATAATGCTAATTTCTATGCTTGTAACAACATTACTTGCTGGCGCGAGTATGTTTTGGTAAAAAGGACGACGTGTTCGTCCTTTTTTTACTTTTCATCCATGACAAAATAAACCATCTCGAAATCGAGATGGTTTATTTTGTATAAATCACAATTGCTACAATACTAAAGGAAAATGACATTACTAATGCTATTACAAAACTCGTATACTGTTTCTGCTGAAAGGCCCCAATAACAAATGTAAGGTTAAGCAGTGCCATCAATACAATCGCTACAACGTAAGAACATATATTAAAAGTTGCTAATATGAATGTAATCACAAATAGAAAACCAATAAAAAACTGCATATACGAAATTTTTGGATTCAAGTACATATGAGCAACCCCTTTTTCTTTTTTTATCTTTCTATATCTTCATTAACGCACGGTTATGTACACATGTCAAGACAACTTACTGCAAAAGAAAAAGCCAACCTTTTCGTTGACTTTTTCATATGCAATGGCTCCTTTTTCTTTAGCCAATTGCTGAAATGATTTTTTCGATTTCACAATCCATACTTTCGTTCCAATTGGAATACGATCAAATAAATACTCCACATCATTTTTCTTCATTCTTATACATCCTTGTGAAATATACTTTCCAATTGAACTTGGTTGGTTTGTTCCATGTATTCCATATTTACTCCCATCAGTACCTCTTGCATTAAATCCCATCCACCTTGATCCAAGTGGATTTTTAGGTGAGCCACCTGGAATATCCTTTGCAATATAATATGGATCCTTCGCTTTCATTACAATATCAAAAGTTCCTTCTGGTGTTAATTCATTCGTTTTTCCCGTAGCAACTGGGAAAACTTTTTGAATCTTACCGTCATCAATATAAGCTAATTTATTTGTCGCTTTATTTACAATAATGAAAGGGTCCCCGGCACGCGGATTATCACCAAGAGGCCAAATCGGCGATAAAGATAGGCATAATATGAAAGAGAGAAGATACGGCATAAATAATTCCTACCTTCTATATAAGTTCTTTTATATTATCCTTTCCCTTAAAACGACTTTTAATGAGTAAATATTGCTCCATCTCATACACAAGTTGAACGAGTTTTGCACGTATTTCAAATTCTTCTCGTGTAACTGGTAAAGGCATTTCTCTAAATACTTCTCGCATTTCTTGAAGTTGTCTTAACGAAATGACCCCTGTACTTTCAGGACGAATAGAATTCCCTATATTTTCAATTACGTCTGCAATCATATCAGCTTGTTCATACGTCCAAGATAATGACGCAGCTAATGGTATCATCCGCTCCAAAATTTCAAATTGTTGCATGCGCATATTGAAATAACGATAGTAATAGTTATCTTCTCGCATAAATGCATTCTCAAGTTTCTTAAACGATAAATCTCTCGCTTCATTTAGCATGTTCTCGGTTTCGATGAGTTCTGCCCCACTCCAACTACTTTCTCTATTTCGTAAATAAACAACCATTTCAAACAAAATTGTTTTAAAATTACTTTCTATCGTATCCTGATACTCTCTTAGCTTATTTTCACTGCTTGGCATATACATATTCACTAATAGCGCCACGCTAATCCCTATCGTTAATATAGCAATTTCATTTCCAACTATAAGCCATGTAATGTGTTTCAATGAATATAGATGCATGACAATAACTGAGCTCGTGACAATCCCTTCTTGAATTTTAAACATAACTGCAGTCGGGATAAATGTAAGTAATAATACACTAATTGCAAGTGGTGTATAACCAATTGTTTCAAAAATACAAAACGCGAATGCCATTGATAATACACAAGCTAAAAAACGATGTAACGATACTTGAAGTGATTTACGCTTCGTATTTTGTACACATAATATAACTAAAATACCCGCTGAACTATAAAATTCTAATCCTAATAACTGAGCAAGAAAAACCGCTGCCCCTGTTCCAAGCGCTGTTTTGACTGTACGATATCCAATTTTAAACATATCATTACCCCTATATGTATAAATGTATTTACAGTTAGTATAAAAAAAGGATGACACAATGTCATCCTTTTCCGCTTATTATTCACATAACCTTTTCAAATTACAATATCTTTTGTAAAAATTGTTGCGCACGTTCACTTTTCGGTGCTGCAAAAAATTCTGCTGGTGCACTATCTTCTACAAGCTTTCCACCATCTAAAAAGAGCACACGATCTGCTACTTCTTTTGCGAATCCCATTTCATGTGTAACAATCGCCATTGTCATTCCTGTCGTCACTAATGATTTCATAACTTCTAACACTTCTTTCACCATCTCTGGATCTAGCGCTGATGTTGGTTCATCAAACAGCATAACTTCCGGTTCCATCGCTAACGCTCTTGCAATTGCTACACGTTGCTTTTGTCCTCCTGAAAGGCGATTCGGATACGTATCTTTTTTATCTAATAATCCTACTTTTTCTAAAAGTTTCTCTGCTTTCTTTTCAGCCTCTTGTTTCGTTACACCTTTCACCTGAATAGGCGCATACGTAATATTTTCTAATACAGTCATGTGAGGGAATAGGTGGAAATGCTGAAATACCATTCCGACATTTTCACGAACATGCATTATATTTGTTTTCGGATTCGTTACTTCTTGCGTTCCAATCCAAATGTGACCATTTGTCGGTGCCTCTAACACATTCATACAACGTAAAAATGTTGATTTCCCTGATCCGGACGGTCCGATAATTGCAACAACTTCTCCTTTTTCAATCGTTGTTGTAATTCCTTTTAATACTTCATTTTTCCCAAATGATTTATGAAGGTTTTCAATTTTAATCACTTTTTTTCATTCTCCCTTCAATGGCTTTCCCGACTAATGTAAGAATAATAACTAACATATAATAAATCAGTCCAACAAAAAGTAATGGCTCAAGATATTTAAACGTTTCACCACCTACAATGTAAGCGCGGCGCATTAAATCTGTTGCTCCAATTACAGTTACTACAGCCGATTCTTTCGTAAGAGTCGCAAACTCATTTACAAGTGCTGGTAATATATTTTTTAAAGCTTGAGGAAAAATAATGTTTCTCATCATTTTCCCGTAAGGAATTCCTAAAGCCATAGCCGCTTCTGTTTGTCCTTTATCAACCGCTTGAATGCCGGCACGAATTACTTCTGACATATATGCACCTGAATTTAAACTAAATGCAAGTACCGCTGCTAAAAAGGCTGGCATTTCATATCCAATCATTTGCGGAACACCGAAATAAATAATCATTAATTGCAATACAAGTGGTGTACCACGGAAAATTGATGTATAAAAATCTGCCGCTATATTTAATGCTCGTATTCTAGCAATTTTGCAAAGTGCTAATAACGTTCCTAAAATAAACCCTGCCAAAGCTGATGCCGCTACAATTTTCAAAGTAACTTCTAGGCCTCTTAATATATATGGTATGGAAGGCGTAATTGCCGAAAAATCTAAGTTCATTCTGTTCATTCCCCTCACTGAAAAGTGAAAGGCAGCTTATTTTGAGCTGCCAAACCATTTCTTCACTAATTTATCCATTTCTCCATTTTCTTGCATTTTTTTAATCACTTTATTAAATTCAGCTGTTTTATCGCTGTTTTTCGGAAGAGCAATTGCAGATCCCACTTCTTCTGGTGCTTCTTTAATTTCAATTCCTTGTAAGTCTTTCATTTTCTCTAAATAATTTTTAGCAACTGTGTCTTCTATAATTGCAGCGTCAAAACGACCCGCTTGAATTTCTTGTACGATTTCTGGTATACGGTCACGTCCCTCAACTTTGAAATCGACTTGTTTTTTTAATTCTGCCGCTTTCTCTTCTTGAATAGACCCTGTTTGTACCCCTACCTTTTTCCCTTTTAAATCTTCTACTGAGTTAATGTTAGAATCTTTTTTAGAAACAATCATATTTTTTGCAACAAAATATATATCAGTGAAATCAACATTATTTTTACGCTCTGCCGTTGGCGTCATACCTGCCATTACGAAATCAACTTTTCCTGAGCTAAGAGATGCTAATAAACCACCAAAATCCATATCTTTCACTTTCACTTCATAACCAAGTTCTTTTCCGATATATTTAGCAACATCAACATCAAAACCGATAATTTCATCACTTTTTGACGCTTCCACGTATTCATAAGGTTTATAGTCTGCTGAAGTACCCATAACAAGTACTTTTTTATCTTTTTCAGTAGCCTTTTCTTCTCCATTACTACAAGCACTGAACATACTTACAATTAAAATAAGTGCAAACGATATTGATAAAAACTTCTTCATCTTTCTTCCCCCTAATAATGTATATTTAAAAGTTATTTGGAATATTTATTCGATGTTTGTATTGTATCAGCACTTTTATTTTTATGCAATATATAAAATAAAAATAAATAAAATAACATTAAATACCTTATTTTTCATGCATAAAATAATGCATAAAGAACATTCCTTCTGTATATTTCATCATTTCAAATAATAAAGTGAAACTTTAATCAGTGGGGGTTTTCTTCATCCCCTACTGATTATTAGCCCTCACCAATCGGACTTTTATGGGCAGCCCGACCCCCACCTAACTTCTTTGCTTTGCTGAATTTTGAGGTGGGGGTCTTACTGCCCGTTAAAGCGGGATAAATAAAAAAGGCGGTACACCCACTTATTCGTGGGCATACCGCCTTTTCATTTATTTATAGTTCTTCACAATTCTCTTCGAAATACGATTGTAGTTTCGCAATGACTTGCATCGGTTCATGACCTTCAATTTCATGGCGTTCTACCATCGTTACAATTTTCCCATCTTTTAACAAAGCAAATGATGGAGAGGAAGGTGGATATCCTTCGAAATACTCACGCGCTCTTGCTGTCGCTTCTTTATCTTGGCCTGCAAACACAGTTACAAGATGATTAGGACGTTTATCGTAATGTACGGAATGTGCAGCAGCAGGACGAGCAATACCACCTGCACAACCACATACAGAGTTTACCATTACAAGTGTTGTTCCATTTCTTTTAAACGCTTCTTCTACTGCTTCTGGCGTCGTCAATTCTGTATATCCAGCAGAGACAATCTCTTCACGCGCTTGGCGGACAACATCATTCATAAAAAAGTTAAAATTAATCAATCTTTTCCCTCCTCTAAAACTATCTATTTGTATCTTACCAGTTAATGTTTATGAAATACAAGTAAGTTTACTTGTATTTCAGCATAGAAAAGGTGTTAGAGCAGGGCTCTAACACCTTTTTGTCACTTTTCCATAATCTTTATATATTCAGCAATCATTTTTTTATGCGATCCTACAATATAGTCCGGTAGTTCTGTTACAGGAAAGAATTTAAGCTGAACTGCTTCTTCTTTATTCATAACAAAATCCCCTTCGTATTCATCCGTATAATAGGCCGTCGTTACAGATTGAAATTCATCACCATTTGCTAATTTTGTAAAGTAGTTCACTCCAGAAAATACATTAATTAATCGTAAATTCTTCACTTTTATTCCTGTCTCTTCGTATACTTCACGGTAAGCAGTTTCTTCTGGTGATTCACTAAGCTCCATTAGTCCGCCTGGTAGCCCCCATTTTCCGTACGGCTCTGTTCTTTGCTGTAATAATACATCTCCATGTTCATTTATAACGAGTACAACAGCACCAACTAAAATTAAAGGGCGATGACCAACTATTTTTCGTAATTCTTCTACATATCCCATCGTATTATCGCCTCCTTTTTCGTTGTCCACACTATTGTATCATATGTATGAAACGACAAAATGCGTATCTTTTTCATTTTTTTAACAAAATATTTATTTTATGCGCTTCATCTACTGTAGCCAACATAATGGATTCGATTTCCGCACCCTTCTCTAAAAACTCTTTCGCCCACTCTTCTGTTTTTCCTAATAAGGCGAGAACGTCCTGCTGAATTCGTCCATCCTTTACTAAAACAAAAGCAACTGGCGACTTTTTCCCTGCCACGTTAAGATCAAGCCGAGACACCGCCTCATATTCAGGATACTGAAATATAGAAACAACACCGCTAGCTTCCCATAATGCTAATTTTATCGTTTGAATATCGCTCACATTTTGCACACGAAGTTCTGAAAATAAATATTCCACTGTAATCCTCGCTTTTTTCAAATTGCTAAAATCAATGGAACCATTATGTATAAGAATAATAGGTGCAGGCTCTAAAAAGCGTCTCCATCTATCCCATTTCAACATTAAAACAGAGCTTATGATGTGAAGTACAACGAGTATAAATGTTGTAATCATCGAACCGAGTAACCCAACTTTTTCATCAGATAGCGCGTTAGAAATATTCCCACCAAGCAATAACACTAATACAACATCTAAAAATCGAAGTTGTGCGATAGATCTTTGTCCCATCGCTTTCGCAACTAATATTAAAAATATGTACGCTATAATAGCTCGAACAACCCATTCGCTATTAGAAAGGTGCCGTGCTCCTTCAAAAATATGCATATGCATCACATTGCACTCCTTAAACATTCCAAACTACAAGTCTGTTTTAGTTTGCAACGTTTAAGAACATATATGTAAAAAAGCTAGTTCGTTTTTACACGAACTAGCTTTTTTACTTAACTGAAAACATATACTTTTTATACGTTTTCCGTACCGATAATATGAGTCCCATCATAATCATATTCGAGAATAAGGAACTTCCCCCGTATGATAAGAAAGGCAACGCAATACCTTTTACAGGCATTAATCCAACGATCATACCGATATTTTGGAATATTTGAACCGTTAATATTCCGATTGACCCAGCACATAATAATGTACCGAATAAATTATCAGCAGAATAACCAATAATAATTGTTCTATATAGTAGTAATAGGAACAAGAATACAACTAACGCTGCTACTATAAATCCACCTTCTTCGGCAATTGTAGCGAAAATAAAGTCAGTATGCTTCTCTGGGATATAAACGTTCCCTTCGCCAAATCCTTTCCCTTCCATACCTCCACTACCTACAGCTAAAATCGATTGCTGCGTTTGATACCCTTGATCTGTATGTTCAAATGGATCTAACCAACCTAAAATACGTGATTGTTGGTGAGGTTTTAGTAAAGTAACCAAATTATTAAAGAAGAAATCCTCATACCTTACGTAAATAAATATTAACGCGGTTAATATGGTCACTGGAATAACTGTACATATTGCTATCAATTTCTTCTGAATACCTGACATAAATAAAATACATGCAATGGCAGCAGCATATAAGAACACCATACCTGTATCTGGCTGGCTATATACAACAGCCATAGGCGGGAGAGATACTAGCATAATTTTACCTACTAGTTTTAAATCCGTCTGGAATGTCCTCGCCATATACTGCGCATTATGTTTCACTGCAATACTTGCTACTATGAGAAGCAATGAAATTTTGAAAAACTCAGACGGTTGGATTTGTCCAAATACAGGAAAAACAAACCATCTTTTTGCCCCTAATTTTTCAGGTGTGAAACTGGAAACCGGTAGTATTTTCAAAAGAATAAGTGAGCCAAATCCGGCAATATAAAGCGGCCAAGACAATTTTTGCAATTGATCTAAATCAATGCTTGCAACAAGAAGTAACAATACAACCCCAATTATGTAGTTAACACCTTGTTTCAGAGCAAAGTTTGCATCTCCATACTGCCCGGTTTGCTGACTGCTATATATAGCAGTTATACTTATCACACAAAACGCAAACAAAATTAAAATTAATTTTACATCTAAACTTTTTAGAAACTCGGTACTTCTTTTCATGACATCCTCCTGAAACATTGTTACGGCAAAATAAAAAACCAGGAGTCAACATTCTTCATGTTTTGACGACTGATTACACATTATCTATAAAACACTTATATAGAATAACTCTCTTTTTCATACAATACAATATATTATACTACAGTTTCGTCAGTAAGATTTGCCAAAAAAATTATTCTTTTTTTATTTTATATCCATATACGATATATCAGCAATGTATTTTCGTAAATTCCTAATACATAATCGTCCATTGTAAGATTACTGGGAAAAGTGTTGTACATATAGTAGGAGTAGAAGAAGAAAAAATAAGATAATAAAAAGCTCGCATAAGCGAGCTTTTTATTAATATACAGATGTATTATTTTCTGACGTATTTTCTAAAATTTCTTTAACACGTCCTAAGAACTTACCACAAATTAAACCATCAAGTACACGGTGATCAAGTGATAAACATAAGTTAACCATGTCACGAGCACCGAACATACCATTATCCATAATTACTGGTCGTTTTACAATTGATTCAACTTGTAAAATAGCCGCTTGTGGGTAATTAATAATGCCCATAGATTGAACAGAACCAAATGATCCTGTGTTATTAATTGTAAATGTTCCGCCTTGCATTTCGTCCGCTTTTAACGATTTCGTGCGTACTTTTCCTGCAAGTTCTGTAATTTCACGAGCGATACCTTTAATCGTTTTCTCGTCTGCTTGCTTAATTACTGGTACAAATAGTTCATCCTCTGTTGCAACAGCGATAGAAAGGTTGATGTCTTTCTTCTGAACGATTTTATCGCCAGCCCACATTGAGTTAATTTGAGGATACTCTTTTAACGCTTGTGCTACTGCTTTTACGAAGAAAGCAAAGAATGTTAAGTTAAAGCCTTCACGCTTTTTAAAATCACCTTTAATTGAATTACGGTATGACACAAGGTTTGTCACATCTACTTCAATCATCATCCAAGCATGAGGTGCCTCGTGCTTACTACGTAACATGTTCGCTGCAATCGCTTTACGCACACCTGTTACTGGAATTTCGATATCTCCAGGCATTGTCGGTACAGAAACTGGTTTCGCAGCTTCTACTTTTTGCGCTACCGGTGCTGCTTTTGGTGCTTCTGGACGCGCTTCTACTACTGCTGCTACAGCTTCCTCTTTTTTCGCACCTGCTTGCGGAATATTTCCAGATTCCACTAGCTTTAAAATATCTTTACGAGTAATACGACCATTTGATCCTGTACCTTCTACTAGATCTAAATCAACATTATGCTCACCCGCAAGTTTTAACACAGCTGGTGAAAAACGTGGTTTTCCATCAGTTGGTTGTTTCGCTTTCGGTGCTTTCTCAGCAGTAGTTACTTCTGCCTTTGGTTCTTCTTTCGTTTTTTCCTCTACAGCTGTTGCAGCTACTTCATCTGCGCCTTCTACTTGAATGACACAAACAACTTCACCTACAGCTAACGTATCGCCTTCACCAGCGATTAACTCTTTCACAATACCAGTGAAAGAAGATGGTACTTCTGCATTTACTTTATCAGTCATTACTTCTGCAAGCGGATCATATTTATTTACGTGATCGCCAACATTAACAAGCCATTTACTAATTGTGCCCTCTGTTACGCTCTCCCCGAGCTGAGGCATTGTAATATTTTCTACAGCCATGTATAGTCCCCCCGATTAAAATTCCGCAAGTTCACGCATTGCTTTTTCAACTTTATCTGGATTTACCATAAAGAATTTTTCCATTGTTGGTGCATATGGCATTGCTGGAACGTCTGGACCTGCAAGACGTGCAATTGGTGCATCTAAATCAAACAGGCAATTTTCAGCGATAATAGCTGCCACTTCACTCATAATACTTCCTTCTTTATTGTCTTCTGTTACAAGAAGAACTTTACCAGTTTTTGAAGCCGCTTCAATAATTCCTTCTTTGTCTAATGGATATACAGTACGTAAATCAAGAATGTGTGCAGAGATGCCATCTTGCGCTAATTTCTCAGCTGCTTGAAGAGCAAAGTGAACACATAATCCGTATGTGATAACAGTAATATCATCACCTTCACGTTTTACATCTGCTTTTCCGATTGGTAATACATAGTCATCTTCTGGCACTTCACCTTTAATTAAGCGATATGCACGTTTATGTTCAAAGAATAATACTGGATCTTCATCACGAATTGCCGCTTTTAATAAGCCTTTTGCATCATATGGTGTAGAAGGGATAACAATTTTTAAACCTGGTTGGTTTGCAAACATCGCTTCTACAGATTGTGAATGATACAATGCACCGTGAACACCCCCGCCAAATGGTGCACGAATTGTAACTGGACAAGTCCAATCGTTGTTAGAACGATAACGGATTTTTGCTGCCTCAGAAACGATTTGGTTTACTGCTGGCATGATGAAATCAGCAAACTGCATTTCAGCGATTGGACGCATACCATACATTGCCGCACCAATTGCTACCCCAGCAATTGCAGATTCTGCAAGCGGTGCATCAAGCGCACGATCTTCACCAAATTGATCATACAAACCGTGTGTCGCTTTAAACACGCCACCTTTTTTACCAACATCTTCTCCTAAAACGAATACTTTCTCATCGCGTTCCATTTCTTCGCGCATTGCTAATGTAATAGCATCAATATAAGACATTACAGCCATGAAACGTTCCCCCCTATTCTGCGTATACGTGCTTCAATGCATCTTCAGGTGCTGCATACGGAGCATTTTCTGCATATTCTGTTGCTTCATTTACGATATGCATAATTTCGTCTAACATTTGTTTTTCAATTTCCTCAGTTAACACGCCAGCTTCTTTTAAATAAGCTGCAAATGTTATAATTGAATCTTTTTTCTTTGCTTCTTCTACTTCTTCTTTATCACGATAAACACGATCATCGTCGTCACTAGAATGTGCTGTTAAACGATATGATACTGTTTCAATTAAAGTTGGGCCTTCACCACGACGGCCGCGGTCTGCAGCTTCTTTTACAGCTTTGTATACTGCAAGCGGATCATTTCCGTCTATTGTATATCCAGGCATACCGTAACCAATTGCACGGTCTGATACGTTTTTACATGCTAATTGTTTTTCAACCGGAATAGAGATTGCATATTTATTATTTTCACACATGAAAATAACAGGTAGTTTGTGTACACCAGCGAAGTTTGCCCCTTCGTGGAAGTCACCTTGGTTTGAAGAACCTTCTCCAAATGTAACGAACGTTACTAAATCTTTCTTCTCCATTTTTCCAGCTAGTGCAATACCAACTGCATGTGGTACTTGTGTTGTTACTGGAGATGAACCTGTTACAATACGATTTTTCTTTTGACCGAAGTGACCAGGCATTTGACGACCACCAGAGTTCGGATCTCCAGCTTTCGCGAAAGCAGACATCATAAGCTCTTTAGCTGTCATACCAAACGCTAGTACAACACCCATATCACGGTAGTATGGTAATGCATAATCTTTCTCTCTATCAAGAGCGAACGCTGCTCCAACTTGCGCAGCCTCTTGTCCTTGACAAGAAATTACGAATGGAATTTTACCTGCACGGTTTAATAACCACATACGTTCGTCGATTTTACGTGCAAGTAACATCGTACGGAACATTTCTAATACTTGCTCATCACTTAAGCCAAGCTCTTCATGGCGCTTTTCTTTTACTTCTGCCATTTTTCATAACCTCCTAAATCCACATTTTTATGCGTGTAACGCTTTTCCATCTACAGCTAATGCTGCTTCACCAATCGCCTCAGATAATGATGGATGCGGATGAATTGTATGTGCTACTTCCCAAGGTGTTGCATCAAGTACTCTTGCAAGACCTGCTTCAGAAATCATATCTGTTACATGTGGTCCAATCATATGAACACCAAGAATATCATTTGTTTCTTCATCAACTACAAGTTTTACAAATCCATCTGATTCTCCGTATACAAGTGCTTTTCCGATTGCACGGAATGAGAACTTACCTACTTTTAACTTATAGCCTTTTTCTTTCGCTTCTTGTTCTGTTAAACCAACAGAAGCAACTTCCGGACTGCTATATACACATTTTGATACCATAGAGTAATCAATTGGTGTAACTTCTTTTCCTGCAATATGTTCTACTGCAACGATTCCTTCATGAGAAGCAACGTGAGCAAGTTGCAGGCCACCGATTACATCTCCAATTGCGTAAATATGAGATTCTTTCGTTTGATAAAACTCATTTGTTTGAATGTATCCTTTTTCCACAACGATATCAGTATTCTCTAAACCAATATTTTGCGTATTGGCTTGTCTTCCTACAGATACAAGCATTTTTTCTGCTTTAAATTCTTTATTCTCACCGTTATGTTCAGCTTGAATTGTTACTCCATTATCTTTTACCAATGTTTCCGGTAATACTTTTGCACCCGTTACCACTTTAATACCTTTTTTCTTGAATAGACGTTGCATCTCTTTTGAAACGTCCTGATCTTCTAGTGGTAATATCGTTTTCGCATACTCTAACACTGTAACTTCTACACCGAAGTCAGCAAGCATAGATGCCCACTCAATACCGATTACACCGCCACCAACGATAATGATCGAACTAGGAAGCGTTTCCATTTTTAGGGCATGATCGGAAGACATTACGTACTCTCCGTCTAACTCTAAACCTGGTAATGAATTTGGACGAGAACCTGTTGCAATAAGTACATTTTTTGGAATTAACATTTCATTCTCTTCTCCACTTGCAAGTTCAACTGAAATTGTCCCTGGCATCGGAGAGAAAATAGATGGGCCAAGAATACGGCCAATACCTTCAAACACATCAATTTTACCTTGTTTCATTAAATGTTGAACGCCTTTATGAAGTTGCGTTACAATCTTCTCTTTACGCTCTTGTACTTTCGCAAAGTTTAGTTCTACATTACTTGCAATAACTCCGAACTCTTCACTTTTTTTAGCAGTCGCATATACTTCCGCACTACGTAAAAGAGCTTTACTAGGAATACATCCTTTGTGTAAACAAGTACCACCAAGATTTTCTTTTTCAACAAGTGCAGTTTTTAAACCTAGTTGTGATGCTCGAATAGCAGCAACATATCCACCAGTACCGCCGCCAACGATGACTAAATCATATTCTCTTGCCATTATCTCAACCCCTAGCTACTGTTTGTTTTTCTCTTACAACATACTCTTTCGCCGCTTCTTCTTCACGTAATACACGAAGTGCTCCTTCTGCTAACGCTTCTAACTCATCTTCCCCTGGATGTACGATAACATCCGCAATCCAGTCCACTCGTTCTTTTATTTCATCAACAAGAATTTTACTGTACGCAAGTCCACCAGTTAATACGATTGCATCGATTTTCCCGTGAAGCACAGCACTAGCTCCGCCAATTTCTTTTGCAACTTGATATGCCATTGCTTTATAGATAAGAGTTGCTTCAGGATCACCTTTTTCAACCATTTGTTCTACTTTAATCGCATCATTTGTACCGATTAGACTTACAAGTCCACCTTGTCCGACAAGCTGTTTCACCATTTCGTCACGGTAATACTCACCAGAGAAACACATTTCAACTAATTGTCCTACTGGTACTGTACCAGCACGCTCTGGGCTAAATGGTCCTTCTCCGTTTAAGCCATTATTTACATCGATAACTTTTCCTTTTTTATGAGCACCAACTGTAATACCGCCGCCCATATGTGTAACTAATAAATTTAAATCCTCGTATTTATGATTTAATTGATCAGCTACTTTACGAGCAACTGCTTTTTGATTTAATGCATGGAAAATACTTTTGCGTTCCATACCAGCAATGCCACTTATACGAGCAATTGGCTCCATCTCATCTACAACGACAGGATCCACAATGAATGCAGGAATATTTAATCCAGAAGCAATTTCATAGGCTAAAATGCCTCCGAGGTTTGAAGCGTGATGACCACTAAACCCATTTTTTAAATCTTCTAACATCGCATCGTTTACTGTATACGTACCGCCTTCGATTGGACGAAGTAATCCACCACGCCCACAAACAGCATTTAATTTTGAAATGTTAATACCGTGAGAATGTAGAACTTCCAAAATCGTTTCTTTACGAAACTCATATTGGTCGATAATTCGCTTATATTTTCCAATCTGTTCTACGTCATGACGAATCGTTTCTTCTAGAACAGGTCTTTCATTATCAAAAACACCAATTTTTGTGGATGTACTACCTGGGTTAATAACAAGAATTCGATTTACAGACAATGTTGCTACCTCCACTAATAAATTTAAAAGGAGGTGGAAACCTCATAAGAGGTAACCACACCTTTTGTAAAAGTTATATATGAATGATTAGCGACGGCTAATAATATCGTGACCGTTGCGTAAGTATGTGCTACGAGAGTTTTTCAAGCTTGCAATGCGCTCTTCAGCTAGACGATCTGCCGCTACATAAGTTGCGATGCCGTCACGTTTTGAAATTTCGATTACTTTTGCAATTGTGTCATAAATAGACTCAACACGTTTTAATGCACGTTCTCTATTGTATCCATATAATTCATCTGCTACGTTAATTACGCCACCTGCGTTAATAACATAATCTGGTGCGTATACAATACCCATTTCATGAATGATGTCGCCGTGACGATCTTCTTTTAATTGGTTATTTGCAGAACCTGCGATTACTTTTGCTTTAAGTTGTGGAATAGTTTCATCATTAACTGTTGCGCCTAATGCACATGGTGCGTAAATATCACATTCAACAGCGTAAATTTCATTTGGTTCAACAGCTGTCGCGCCAAATTCTTCTACTGCACGTTGCACAGCTTCTTTATTAATATCTGTAACGATTAATTTTGCTCCTTCAGCGTGTAAATGTTTGCATAAGTGATATGCTACGTTACCAACACCTTGAACAGCAATTACTTTTCCTTCTAAATTATCAGTACCGAAAGCTTCTTTTGCAGCTGCTTTCATACCACGGTAAACGCCGTATGCAGTTACTGGAGATGGGTTACCAGAAGAACCGAATGATGGTGAAATCCCTGTTACAAAGTCAGTTTCTTCATGGATAATATCCATATCATCTACAGTTGTACCAACATCTTCAGCTGTAATGTAACGTCCGTTTAATCCTTGAATGTAACGGCCTAACGCACGGAACATTGCTTCGCTCTTATCTTTACGTGGATCACCGATAATTACTGTTTTTGCACCACCTAAGTTTAAACCAGCTGCTGCGTTTTTGTATGTCATTCCTTTTGCAAGACGCAATGCATCTTCAATCGCCGCTTCTTCAGAATCATATGTCCACATTCTTGTTCCACCAAGAGCTGGTCCAAGTGTTGTATCATGAATTGCAATAATTGCTTTTAAACCTGATTCTTTATCTTGACAAAATACCACTTGCTCATAATCATATTTTTCTAAGTATTCGAAGATTTCTAATGTCATTGTCGTTTCCCCCTAATGTTTTACCCTTTTTGGTTTATTTTGAAGCAGTCGCAACTGCCAATGCTAATGAATATACTTTTGTTTCTGCTGAATCAGCACGAGATGTTAAAACAATCGGTGCTTTTGCGCCAGCAATCATTGCTCCTACTTTTGCATCTGCAAAGTATACGAGTGATTTATATAGCACATTTCCAGCTTCAATCGTTGGGACGAGTAAAATGTCTGCCTTACCTGCTACATCACTTACTATGCCTTTATGCTCTGCTGCAATTTGTGATACTGCATTATCTAAAGCAAGTGGTCCATCAACGATACAATCTTTGATTTGTCCGCGGCGATTCATTTGTGTTAACATCGCTGCATCAATTGTCGCCTGCATCGCTGGATTCACAACTTCTACTGCTGCGATTGGTGCCACTTTTGGCAACTCAATTCCTATTGCCTGGGCAACTTCTACAGTATTTTGTATAATAGCAGCTTTTTGTGTTACGTCAGGTGCGATGTTCATCGCCGCATCTGTAACGAAAATAAGACGATTGTAATTTGGAACTTCAAACGCTGCTACATGTGAAAGTACGCTACCTTTACGTAGCCCCCACTCTTTGTTTAATACAGCCTTCAAAATATTCGCTGTTGGGATGTTACCCTTCATAAGCACATCTGCTTCACCGTTTCTCACAGCTTTAACAGAAAGTTCTGCAGCTTCAGCACTTGATGCTGTCGCAATCACTTCAATGTGTTCTGAAGTTTGTAAACCATGTTCTTGTAGCATCCCCATTATTTTTTCTTCATTTCCATATAGACGAAATTGAGCTAGCTGTAATGTAATTGCTTTCGCTACAGCTTCAATTACTTCATGATCTTCAGCTACTGCTACAGCCACAGTTTTTTTAGGCTGTCCTGCTGCTTGATCAATTAAGTGTTCTAACTTCATATTTTGTAATCAACCCTTTCCGTCGTCCCTCGTCTATTTATAAAGCAAATACCGTGCCAACTTTTAAAAGTGGTCTTACCAATAATGAAAACGCATTCAAAATGCAGTAAAATCAATACTTTGGAAAATAACAAAATATTCTGTCTCATTTTGTCGCTTTTTGTATACCATGCAATAAATTGCATGGTACGCAATTTATTGCATGCTATTTTTTGCACAGTCATACTTTTCTAGCTTGTAATATAAATTTCGAACTGAAATTCCTAACGCTCTTGCAGTTTTTGTTTTGTTCCCATCAAATTTCTCTAAATATTCACGAATGATATTCCCTTCAAACTCTGTCACTAAATGTTCAAGTGGCTTTTCTTCTAATTCAGGTAATAAGTTATTTTGTTTTAACTCCAGCTGCTCTTCTTTATGTAAAGGTGGTAAATGCTGCACATCAATATATATCTCGTTATAATTCATAAAGATAATAGCTCTCCCTAAAATATTTTCAAGCTCCCTCACATTTCCAGGCCATTCATATGATTGTAAATATGAAATAGCCGAATCGGTAAGCCCCTCAACATTTCGGCCATAATCTTGATTTATTTTTTGAATTAATCTTTCTGTAATCGCCGGTATATCTCCTTTACGCTGACGAAGAGATGGAATTTGAATCGGGATTTTATTTAAACGATAATAAAGGTCCTCCCTAAATTCCCCTTCTAAAATGGCCTTTTCTAAATTTACATGTGTTGCTGCAATTACCCGGACATTAATAGGTATCGCTTTCGTCCCACCAACTTTTACAATTTCCTTTTCTTGCAACACACGGAGGAGTTTCGCTTGTGTATTCGCAGACAGTTCTCCTATTTCATCCAAAAAGATACTACCGTTATTTGCTTCCTCAAAGAACCCTCGCTTCCCGCCTCGTTTCGCTCCAGAAAACGCACCTTCCTCATAGCCGAATAACTCACTTTCTAACAATGTCTCCGAAATAGCCGCACAGTTCACACGGACGAACTTATTGTACTTTCGATTACTTCCATTGTGGATTGCATGCGCGAATAGTTCTTTACCCGTTCCAGATTCTCCGCGTAGTAATACTGTTGCAGGAGTATTCGCTCCAAGTTTCGCCTGTTCAATGGCTGCCGTTGTTTCATCTGAATTTCCGACAATATCATCAAATGAATATTTCGCTTCTAACGTTCGAATAATTTGCCTTGCTCTATTCAATTCATTTGTTAACTTTTGAATTTCTGATACGTCACGAATTACACCGACGCTTCCTTTCAATATGCCATCAACAATAACTGGCGCTACGTTTACAATTACATCCCGCTTTTTTTGACCAATTTTCATATGTATTCCACGTACCGCACGACGTGTTCGAAGTACTTTCATATGCATACTTTCACCTTCTACAATATCTGTTGTAGCTGGTTGGCCAAGTATATCTTTTTCTGTCAATCCAGTTAATTTCGTATAAGCAGGGTTAATTACTAACCCTCTTCCTTTTTCATCCACGACCGAAATCGCTTCTTCAGATGAGTTAATAATCGCCTCAAGTAACGTTTGAATCTCTTTTAAATCTGTAACTTCTTCCGCGAGATCTACGACTTCTGTAATATCTTTAAAAACCGCAAACGCTCCTTGCACTTCTCCCCCCTCTTTCAATATCGGAATACGTGTTGTAATAATTTTCTTTTCATTCTCTAACGTCAGTTCATAATTCACTTCTATTTGTTTCGTGCGTATGATACGAAGCAACTTACTCGTTGGAATTACGTCTAAAATATGTTTCCCTATTGCATTTTCTTTTTTATATCCGATAATACGCTCTGCACTTTTATTAAAAAGACGAACTTGCCCTTCTCGATCTATTACGATCATACCGTCGTGGGTAGAATTTAAAATTAAATCCCCTTGTTGTGTTTGTTCTTCTAACTTTCCAATTAAATCTTCCTTCTCATGCGCTAATCTCGTAACAATTTTTGCAATATCACCTGGTATAAGAAGAGTATCCTTATCCTTTTTCTCTAATAAAACTTTATGTACATTATCGTCACCTGTCATATCAAACATTACATCAATGTGCATAGAAAGAAATGGAGTTATACTCTCTCCAATCGTAATCCCATATTCCTTGGCGATTTGTAATCCTTTCGCTACCGGATTGATATCTATAATCCCTATAATTTGAAATATATTCGAACTTTGTAACAGATTCAGCAGCGTACTTCCACCTTCACCTGCCCCAACAATTAACACCTTTTGTTTCATATCGTACACTTCCTCTCGAAGTATCTCTGCAATTTTTTTCACACCCTTATCTTACTCGTTCAGCAACCTCTTGACAAACCCCCTTTTCATATAACATCATTGAAATATACTAAATAATCTGAAAAGGAGCGTTATGTATGCAGCGTTACCTCGCTCTATTATTAGCACTCATTCCCATTTCATTAGCTGTGCTTGGCATTAAGTTAATGAGGGATACTTTATTCGGGATACTATTTCCACCAATCTCTATACTATGGTTACAATTTTTCATCGGAGCTCTCTGCTTCGCACTCGGCTTTTATATCTTCGGTGGCTTCGTCTTACATCGGGACCGTAAACGAAATAAAGTTCAAGCCCGCTTTAGAAGATAGAAAAAGTTTTCTTCTATTAATAAATAAAAAAATGAGACCGTTGCATTCGGTCTCATTTTTTTATCGGCAACAAAGCTCTTGCTGTTTCAGGATAATCCGTAATAATCGCCGATATATTCATATCAAAGTATTTACGCATAAGTGTTTCTTCATTTATTGTATAAGGGCGAACCTCTACACCACTTTCTATCGTTAGTTCGGCAATAGCATCTGGAAGGTAACGATAATTCGGATGTACTGCTGTTGCACCCATTTTTTTCGCATATGCCCACGGACTATGCAAACCTTCGCGATATAAAATAGCTGTTTGAATATCAGGGGCCATCATATGACATCGTTTCATACTGTAGTGGTTAAACGATGAAAATATCACCCGATCCTCTAGGCTAAATTTACGCACAAGTGTTATAACCTCTTCTTCTAAACCTCTGTATGGAATTTTATTATTTTTAAGTTCAATATTAAGTAGCAACTCTGTTTTTACAAGCCATTCTAATACTTCTTCTAAAAGTGGTATTTTACAGAAACCTACTTTGTCACCAAATTTATAACTTGCATCTAACTTACATAAATCCTCATATAAATAATTTCGAACCGCACCTTTTCCATTTGTTGTCCGGTTCACCGTTTCATCATGAATGACGACAACCTTCCCATCTTTCGTTAATTGAACATCAAGCTCAATTCCATCTGCTCTAAAAGACTTTGCTGCTTCAAATGAAATCATTGTATTTTCTGGGTACGTTCCCGCTGCACCACGATGTGCAAATATAAGAGTCATCCTCACTCCCCCAATCTTATGCTATACTATACGAAAAAGGAGGTACTTCTATGAGACCATTACAAATTTCTCCAGATACTGCAGTCCGTCTATCAAAAGCGTTAGGTGTCCCACTTGAACAGCTTATGCATATGCCACAGCACATTTTAATTCAAAAGCTAGTTGAATTAGAAAAACAAAATAAAGACGAAGAATAATATGGTCCTGTTTTGCAGGGCTTTTTATTATCATCTATTATATCACGGATGACTCCCCCACTAAAATATGTAACACATATTCTATTCTCCCAATTTAAAACCCCCTCCTTTATGAAAGGAGGGGGTTTTACTATAAGATTTCAATTATTCGAATTGTCCGTGTTTATCTTTTGTCACAATCGTAAACAATTTATACAATCCTAAAGAAGCTGGAATATTCATAAATGCAAATGCCTCATACGTATAATGCGGGGCTGTTTCCCATAGTAACAAGAACGTAAATACCCCTAATGTACTAATCATCGCAATACGTATAACTTCCGATTCTTTTTCATCTTTCTTTGTATAAAGAATAACAGCCGCAATAACAGCTATATACACGAATAATTTAATAACGTAAGAATATATAGTAACGATTTTATACTTCGTTGTACTAAAATTCGATACAAAATTAGTTACCTTGTCATTCTTTTGCTCGAACCATTGCCCAATTCGGTACATGGAAAACTGACTCGATACCCATTCTCTAGTTATTTTTTCATTCAAATGATGTACATAACCCATTACACCAAGTTCATTAAAACGCTGTACTATAACTTTTTTATTATGTTCATTCAAGTCCTTCGTATTCTTTATGTTTTCATCATCAATATAATCTGCATCTGCCTGATTCCAAACACCATACGTATCTTTGTTCAAACCCATCTTTACCCAATGAGTGTACGGAATTTTTTCAATTTCATTATCGGTACTAAGATTTAGCTTCGTCGTTATACCTTTAAAACTTATAATAAGGATTAAACAAAACACAACACTACTTAACACCTTTACAGAATATTCCTTACGAAACTTTAAAATATTTTCAATTAAAATCGCTAACGCTACCGCCAACGCTGTCGGTCGTATAATGTAAGTACAAGCTGCGAAAACCCCCAATAAAATCCACAAAATAATCTTCATTCTTTTTGTTTCCGCCGTTTTCAAGCACAAATATGTATACATCGTTGCTGAAATAAAAAATATTACTAATGTATGTGTATAAAAAACCGGAGCCTGCCAATATATAAAAATGTTTAGCACAGATAACACAATCGATATGTGAGCAACTTTAAAGTTTGTAATCTTCCTTACAATCAATACATTTAAAATAATGCTACCTGTTATACATACTATTGGTAATATTTTTATTGCTAAATCTACGCTTCCTATTAATTTGGAAAAGTACCCTCCTAATAATACAATATGTGTATTATATGGATAAAATAGAAGCTGTCCCATTTCTAAAAATTGATTATCTCCATTAAACACAGAGACAATTCCTTGTTTAAGGATGGCATAATCCCCTACAACAGGATTAAACGCTATAGAAGTAATACATATTTCTACCATCAAAATACTTATTACCCCTAAGGTAATCATAATATTTGTATACGTTCGTTTCATTTTATTAATAACCCATTTGTAATACATAAAGAAGAGCACAAATAAAAGAAGTGTCGCTACTATAACAGCGCCTATCTTGCTTGCAGTATACTCCTCAGTCGGATACGGAAATTCTCCACTCATCAAAATTACTTTCGGAATGAAAAACTTACTTACTATCATTGAAAAAACAGCCAAAAACACCGTCATAACAATGATTGGATACAATCGATCCACTATTTTTTTTACAGACATTCTTATATTCTCCTATACCTATATCATTTCCCAATCAATGATACGTTATCAAGATTACGATGTCAAACCCACGTATTCCCTGCGCAATCTCCTTCTTTCCCCTCCATCTTTCTACATAAATTTATACATATTCCACTAAATCACCCCACAATTTGGCGAAGGCGTTAGGTGAGAGGTTAAAGCACGATTGGTGAAGACTAATAGCCAGTGTAGGATGACCTTTACTGATCACAGTTTCACTTTATTGCACATGTGGCGCATCTCCTGAATCGTGTAATTCTTTCGCTTTTTCTTCACCGAATGTAGTTAAATTATAATGTTACTAAAAATAGGGGGTATTTTCATGAATTTACATAAGCCTCTTTTATTCATCTGAATACATTTAATAAAATCGAACTTACCGCTCCGCTCCTTCTCGATAAAATAAAAAGACCAACGAATCTTAACATTCATTGGTCTTCAATTGAAAAGTTATTGGTTTAAAATTGAAATGCATTATAAATTTATTAACTTTGTTTAAAGCGTAAATCCTTTATACCTTTTATTATCAGCTAGCCTTATGTTCAAGTCTCAGCTTATCCGCAACCATTGCGATAAACTCGGAATTCGTAGGTTTTGCTTTTGACACGGATACTGTATAACCATCGCTATATCAAGGCGTGTTGTATTTCATAACTATCATTAAATGCTTCTATTTATTGGTTAGAAGTGTACAATCTATTGCTTATCTAAATTTAATTGTACCACCTATTTGAAGTACCTTCAATTATATTCAGACATTATTTTTTAGCCTGTTGAATACTTATATATAACTTATTAGTAATCTATTTCAACATAGGATGAATCCAACTTCCTCGCAACTGAATAATAGTTAATCACTTACAATTTCCTACAAGAAATTTTTTGCTTTATTCTATAATTTTATTAAATCAAAAATAAACTCCATTCAAATTCATGTTTTATACTTATACACCGTTTCTAATGTAAGGTAGTAAGTGTTAGAAGCTTTCCCTTGTCCTACTATAACAGATAGTAACCCTTGTTCTTTCAGTCCTTTTATTGCTTTTGTTGTATTACGGTTCGCACGTAAATAGTCTTATTGGTTATATGATAACTTCACAGGTGCTTTATCCGATTCTAATTCTTTCATAATATATAGTAACAATAGTTCTGTTTTATATAAGTTAGTGCGTTTGAATAACCCCAATAATAGACACCTTTCTTCCTTATTATATGTTTTAGTACCTACACTAATGACACCTAGCCTTCTATATAGCACAAATTAATTACTACAAAAACAATAAAAACTTCCTCTTAACTGTGGGATACATATTAAAAAGACTTATGCGTAATTCACATAAGTCTTACTTTTGTTACTCATAATTAATTATTATTTGTCTTCGCAATCACATAAGCTAGAAAACAATTCTTAAAATGATGAACCAATAATGCACTACTTTAAAAAAATAGAATTGATATCTATTAAATATAATAATCAGGATTTTCTTCCATTTTTATTAAAAATTCTTCTAAAGAATCCTCTATTTTCGTTGAACCATAATATATAGGACATTGACCTATTTCATTTTCCTGCTTAAATTTAATTGTTAAAAAGCTAATCTCTGATACTTCAAAAAATACTAGTGATTCTTCATCATCGACATCGTCGAAATTAGGATTATATTCATAAATATCTTGTCTTAAACGAAAATCTGCAACAGAAAATGGGTCCATGAATCTGTTAATAAGAGTCTTATTAGTCTTTAAAAATCCATAGCCAATTTCCTCATAGAAACGTTTTAATTCTTTTGGGAATTGCATTTTCAACAAATCTTCTGCTTCTGCTATCTCTTCTTTTGATAAAGGATAAAAAATAGGTTTTTGATTAGATTTAATACTCTCGTCTGCTACAATGTGTTTTTTCAAAAAATTAAACATGTTTTAATTACCTCCTTATTACAGATGGGCTGTTTTCAATACTTCCTCAAGCATTGTATTGAAATCATTATATGTGTTCATCACTGTGCCAGATGGTTTATCGAGTTCTAGATAAGTACTGTCTGATAAGTTTTTGCAAAACCACGCAATATTTGAATCCCCAAAGAAAAGATACTCTTTTTGAAATTCATTTTCATACCAAATCTCATTCGTGTCTATAAAGCCGCAAATTTGTTCATCTTTTTCTGTTTCTAGTAAAGGAGAATCAACTCCGTAAAGTACCAGCCCATTAAAATCTAAACCATTTATAATTTTAAGAAACTCTTCGTATTCACTCGGTAAATCAACATTAAATTTCTCTTTTGCATGTTCTCTTAATTTCTGAACTTCGCTATCTGTTGCTGGCGTACTCAGTTTATCATTAAAACTTTTCTCTATTTTTTCAATTTCTAAAATCAGATTTTTCCACATATAAATTTCACCATTGCTTCAGCTTGAATCTGTTCAAAAATTCCTTTCTCATTTCCCTCATAATTGTCTAACATTCTTAGGATTTCTGAAACTTTTGTGTCCATGCTGTTAACTCCTATCAGTTATTTTAAGGACTTTCTTTTACATGTCCGCTTTTGAATCCCATACCTCTACAAATTCAAAGCCTTTTAAATCACTCTCTAAAACTGCATTTCTAAATTCGTCAGACACTAAAACAGTAGAGGAGTGTAATCTTTGATTTAAATAGGTTTTAAATATTATCTGCCCTTCAACTATATTAGGCAAAAATGCGTATTTTTCGAAACCTATTATTAATCCTGTACTTAGTTTTTCAAAAACTGCTTTATTGTAGTCAATTGCATCAATTGTATTTAAAACGTTTATTAGGTAATAAACTTCACCTGTAACATCATGGGTTAGCGGAAGGAACTCAACATTATTACAAATTAGAGGTTCTAATACCTCTTTTGCTTTTCTACTAACCATCGGCGTGCCAAGTTCCCCCCAGAACATAGGACAATCACTATGGTTATCTCCTTCTACACATTCAACAAGAATTTCTCCCCATGAATCAGATAGCTTTATTGCCAAATCAATTTTTTCATCGAAATATTTTTTACGGTCTTCTTTCAAATTTAATAGTTGAAAAGATTTATAGTGATCAAATAAACTTTTTAATTGCCAAATTTTCATCTTTTTTCTCCTTTACTATTTTTCTAGCATAAATAAAATTATTCCTTCTTCGGTTTATTTAATTTTAATTTACCATTTACAATGGCAAAACATACTATGTAACAGCAAATGAAGCCTGTGTATATGTGAGGTAGTAGGTAGCAAAAAAGCAGAACCTGATGAAAGCTGAGGTTCTGCTTTTTTATAATGTCTGTCAGCTTTTGAAAGTCAATTTAACTACATATTTGCTTCTGAATCCCATATCTCTACAAATTCAAAACCTTTTAAATCACTTTCTAAAACTGCATTTCTAAATTCATCTGCTACCAAAATATAGGTCGGGTGAACCTTTCCATTTATATACAATTTAAAAAACATTTCATTTTGAACAACACTAGGAATAAATACAAATTTTTCACAGCCTATTATTAAACCTGAACTTAATTTTTCAAATATTGTATTATTAATATCAAGTGCATCTAACACACATAAAACGTGAATAGCATAGTACTTTTCGTTTGTTGTTTTATGAATTAATGGTAAAAATTCAACATTATTGCCTACTAAGGGTTCTAATACTCCTTTAGCTTTCTCACTAATTATTTGTACACCAGATTTCCCCCAAAAAATAGGACAATCACTTTGATACCCTTCATCTATAATCTCAATAAATTTAACTGTCCATGAATCTGACAAACTCACTGTAGAGTTAAAATCATTTTTAAAATATTTTTTGTCCTCTTCATAATTTAATAATTGAAAAGTTTGATAATCACTAGTTGAACTTTTTAATTGCCAAATCTTCATATGTATATTCTCCTTCACCATTTATTGACATATAGTTATTTCTTTGGTTCATTTAATCTTATCTTACCTTCTAATAAATCTTGTCTTATTTTGTGTAAAACTTCAGCTACATCAGCTTGAGTACCACCCATTTCCACAACACTATTTAGTCGTTCTGTTACTTCTCTTATATACTCTTTAGAATGGCTACCTATATGCAATACTTCAGTGGTCACATAATCATTCACTTTATACGGTAAAAATACCCCATTGACAGCAGCATCATGGTGTATTCCAATCTCTTTTAATAATTCCTGTACTTCCACAGCCCTACCATCATTCCAAGGTACAATATGATGTGCCGCATTAGGATACGGTGGTGGTTCAATCCCTGCTTCTTTAAGTTCTGCACGCAATTTTTGAGATGCTGTATACGAATCGGGATACTCATTTTTTACATCTACTTTATCAAGAACCTTATCTGCGTAATCTTGGATTACCTCTTGTACATCTTTAACTCTAGTTTTCCCACCAGTTTTTGAAAACATAAATGTATCACGGGCTTCTTGTAAAGCTTCAAAAGTTTTTATCTGAGTGCTTCCAAAGCCGCTAGCACCTGCAAAAGCAAATCGGTTTTTCAATGGTATTTGATTCGAAACAGACGAGATACCTTCTGAGAATTTTGCTATATTCACACTTTCACCGAGTGTAGTTATTTTTCCTACTCTGCTTATCCCTTTATCCCCAGCCCATCCTAATCCAACGTTCATAAAAGTATTCGTTCCCCATTTTGCAATACTCTCTGCATCACCATGCCAAACATCATTCATAAATGAATCCGAAAAAGTATTCCACGCAGTATATGCCGTCTCTAGGGGATGGCCTATAGCATACTTAATATTCTCTTTTGTTACTGTATCGTCTAGTGAATTGAATCCTTCTACAATCCCTCCGATAACTTCCCCAGAACCAACGTATATACCGTCCCAAATTTTTCTAAGCATAGATTTTTCAGGGGGGGTATCATACATTGTACCTTCTTCGATATTATCATCTGATAAATTGTCATTTAGAAGATTGCTAGCTTGGCGTGCCCTATCTTCTCCAATCGCTTGAATAGCAGTTTTCCACTCCATATTCAACCCTTGTGTACTAAATGTACCACTTGCAGGACTAAAGCCTTTTCCACTTTGTACCTCTGCTAAACCTGTCGCAATGCTAGCGGCTAGTTGGAGTGCAGTATCATAATTATTACTAGAAATATAATTAAATTCATATAGATGTTCTAATTTTTCTTGCAGTTTTTTCCTCATGACAGTAAAAAGATTCGCCATAGCGTCCATACCTGGGATTGGCATAGCTTGACTGATGGCTTCCATACTTGCTTTCATTCGGTCAATTTCTCGAATTTGTTCTAATATTTCTTGTTCGATTACATCTGTGGAAGCGACTTGTGATTGAAATTGACTTGGAAAGGCATCATTTTGACGGATTAATTCTTCACATAAGTAAATGATTCCTTGTGCTAACGGACGAAAGGTTTGTACAAAAAATGATTTTGCACTGCTATAAGTTTGTCCTTGTAGAACAGTATCAATTGCAAAGGTGTCAATCGACTGAATGACTTGTTCCATACCTTGAATGGTAGCGTTACATACAGCGTTCATACTTTGAGTTTGGCTTTGCACTTCTCCCAAATACATATTTAAACTCATGCGTTATCCTCCCTTGCTAGTTGTTGCTGTTGATAGGAAAAATCATTTTTCACTCGAACCATAATACCCCTTCTTTTCCTAGTATTTCATAAGGAAATTATACCATGCTTAATTATTGCACCGTTCTAAACACTTGGCTTTTTTTAATAAAAATTTAATATGCCTCCTTTAAAAAAGGTAAATTAACCAGTTTTCTTCTATTATAAATAAAAAGTAGAAATAATATCGGAGTACGTAGGAATTATTTAATTACAGAGGAGAGATGAAGATGACTAATAATAAATCAAATGATTCAAAAGAAGAATTAGCAATCCCAAAAATTCCAGACACGGATGAATTGATTAATATAGAAGATGCAAGAGAAGGTGTTCAAGTTATAATTCCCGCCTATGAAAACATGCGAGAAGGAGATGGAATTCAAATTTACTGGGGCGATGAATGGAATATAGAAGAAGGAGAAAAGAAGGAAAGGGAAAAGAAAAATCAAGAATAAAATACTCTTGATTATATAAAAAGAAAAGCAAGCACGACGCTTGCTTTTTCTATGTTTTCGTTATTTTTGTTCTGCATATTGTTCTGCATGGTACTCAAGTTCTCCAAAATAGGCTTTACGTACGTCTTCGACGGTCACAATAGGGTGAAAGCCATTGTAATAAGATTGTGCCATATCAAAATCTACTAAACGACGCGTACGCATATCAATCGGTCGGATACCTAAACGAGTTTCAATGTCACGGAATGCACCCAGTTCCCCGCTTGCGTCCATGATTAATTCATGTTGTTTTACAAGTGATTGCAAATAATTCAGCTTAGCAGTTTTGATTTCATCGGCAAGTGCTTCTTCTTGTTTACGAATCTCCGCAAATACCTTGTCGCGGTCTGCTTCGACTTGACCACGCATTCCTTCTAACGCACCTTGAAGTAGATTATCCATATTCCCTAACATAATAAGCACTTGTTCTCGTGTCCCTTGAACCGCGGATAACTCCGTACGTAGCTTCTCATTTTGTATTCCACCATTCATAACAATACTTTGGAAATCAGCTTCGATTTCTTTGTTTAATCGACGAATGTCCGTATCCAATTCTACTAATTTATTTTGCAATTCAATACGTTTTCCCTCGTAGTTTTCTACTGTTTGTTTTGCTACTTCTACTGCGTTTGTCATATTTAATATCCCCCGTTTAGAATCGCATCAATGTCGGCTAACAAATCTTCTGTTACTCCGTCCTGTGCGATGTTGATTTGTTGTTTTGTTTTGATTTCTGATACATCAGTAAGCTTGCCTTGTGTCTTCAAGTACAACTCAATGAACTTTGGTGATTTGCCATCAATAGCCCGACGAACCAATGTATCCATGACGCTGTAATACGCATCAGCTATAAGTTTTTCTTTTAATTGACGTTCCATCTCGACCCACTCTTCAGCTTTTCGCCAATTGTAGATGGTTCGCCTATCGACTCCTATGTCTTTTGCAATGGCGGTTAACGTCTCCCCGCTTCTTTGACGTTGGAACACATCAGTCAAAATTTCTAACTGCTGCGGTGTCAACTTACGCTGCTTCATCAACAACGCCCCCCTTTTGTTTTACAAAGGCATCGACTAGATACACTTCCTCAACGGAATACCCCAGACCCGTTAAAGCTTTCCATAAACGCACATTCATTAAGTCCGCAATTGGCGTAAATCCGCTTTCTACTTTATTTAACGCTGAATGACCGATAAGCATTCTATCCGCTAGTTGAGAAGCCGTAACACCTTTGATTTTTCGTAAAATACCGATAGTCGTGTGATTCAACATAACTGGTATTTTCAGTTCTTTTTGTTCCATAAACGTAACCCCCGTTTTTATATGTAAATTTAATCGTTGTAATAGGAAAAAGGACAAACATGACTCCTACATCACGTTTGCCCAATTAGGAAGAATTTGTTGGCAATATCAGTAACACTATCGGAAATGATTGGTCGGGAAGTAGTGTAAGACTTCCTCACTCTTAAGACATGCTGCGAGGTCTTTTAACAAAGAGAAAATGAAACTTTTTATATTATTTGAGAAAATAATTGTAGGCATAAAAAAAGAGAAGCCAACGAAACGGATCGCTGACTTCAAGAGGAATATCAAATTGATAACAAAAGCGGAAACGGTTAATTTGCAACAAAGAGGAAAGCCCACTCATTCGTACTGGCTTAGATGCGAGGTCTCGAATTAAGATTGGTTACATTGACAACAAACCGTTATAGCTTATAAAACTAATATACCGTCCGTATATAGCTTATCGGCTTCATATCACGCCGTAGGATGTGTTTCCCATGCCCAACACCGTTCCCTGTCGGGTGATTCGCTAAATAACCCGTATATCCTTGTAATGAAGCTTATACAAGAATAGCCGTGAATCAGTGTCATGATCGCCGCTTACGAGTAACTGGTTAACTCCAGTCGTACAACCATGTCTTATTTTGAACTCCCGACACTCTTTGCCATTAATGTCTTGTTTATCATCGTTATTAGGTGTTACGTACCGTAGGCTTTCTTTATGCAAAATTTATTCATCTAAGAAGATTCTGAATGTTAATAGTTAGTATTACTTAAGGCTTCATAATATATTGTTGCGTAGTATTAACTTCTTTCCCGTCTTATACAGTAATAAATACAATATTTTTCGTTAGTTTGTCACAACAAATGATATTTTTATCCGAATAACAAAAAAAGCAAGAACGTAAATTCGCTCCTGCTATACAATATTTGCTATCTATCTGTATTTCTCATTACAGCTTGTTATTAATAAGGTATCCCCGTCACTACTGAAAACATTTAGCAGACTTGTGGGTTTCTCAGCTTCTTTAAGTTTACCTAAATTTTATCTACGATATTGACAAAGAAACCTACGATCTTATTATGAAAGTATATTCGAAAAAGATTCTCTTAATTGTTCTATTTGTTTCTTATTAAATCTTCTTATTTCAGAAAGTGTGCCAGCACTCTCTATTTCTACTAATAAATAGTCGTTAGTTTTGTAATCTTTCATAATTCGAATATCTTGTTTTTGGGGATTCTGTTGTTTTTCTGAATCCTCTTTTTTTACCTTTTCTCTTTTTATCGGCTTCACTGTATCTTTTATCTCTTTTAGTTTCCCTATTAACTCATCATCAAATATAATCTTGCCCATTTCATCCCTTTTTACAGAAAGGTTATTTCGTTTAATCCAATAGCTAATTGTACTCTTTCCAATCCCTAGAGTTCCAGCTACTTCAGTACGGTTCAAATACTTTCTACCTTCATCGTTGTGCAATACTAACTGCTGTTGCATTGATGTTTGAGATTCTTTGTTTTGAATTTTTGATATAGATGGCACTTTTTTCTTCAATTCTTCTATCTTACTTCTTACATCTGATTTTTGATTATCTCCACAATTCATAACAATTAAATTACATTTTCTCAAATCATAAGGATTATCTGTTAAATTTACAACGTGTTTTATCCTACTATCAATACCCATAATGAGTCGTGCCAAATTAATTGTTTTTCGTCCATCACTTCCGCCTATATATTTTTTCTTATCCCTTTTCCAACTTTTCCATGCCCCCTTGATAGCCATATCAACCTTTGAAAAATCTTCTGTTTCAATATATACTTCTTTCACTTGTTTCGTTGCTGCATCTGGACAATATATTACTGTATACCCTTCACCCAAATGCCTAAATTCATTTATCATTGATTATCCACCTTTCATTTGACAGAAATTTATAAATCAATTAAAATTTTATAATTTTCAGTCTTAAAAATCTACATAAACTTACAATTTCCTTTAAATAAGGTGACAAATCCCCTAAATCTAATCATATATTCCATTCCTTCTAATAGTCCTTTTATATGTTCATCTATAGCTACTCTCTATACAGTAATCATTCTCTATATTTTTACTATGCTTTGCATATTAGTTTTATCTTAGCCAACTAACAGCTTAAAGTTTTTAGATTTCTGTGTTATTCGCATTGACTTTTTTCTTTGAAGGTCTTCAGACTATCGAATTGTTACGAGGAAAACGGCTTGGTGGATAGACTTCTCCCTTTCAAAAATTCACAAGATTAAAGTCTATCCACAATACTATCGTCATGTCGACGAGGTATCCGTATTGTATAGAAAGACGCATTGACTGCAATTAGTTATAGCTGTCAAAACGCTATACCATTTGCTTGTAACTTATCGACTATTAATACAAAATGTTTTTTCGCCGTACGGTGCGTGTCCACGCCCTACACCGTTCCCTTTCGGGTAATTCGTTACAAAACCTGCTATCCTCGTAACAAAGTACGAAAACAACCGTGAATCAGTGTCGTAATCGCCGCTTAATAGTAAATGACTAACTACAGCCGTACAATTACGTCTTATTTGACCCCCCAGACACTTTTCACCGTCCACGTCTTGAGTATCATCGTGGCTCCCTTAGGCTTCGGTATACGAGGCTTGTGTCCTTTACCTCGCTTACGTTATACGGTTATAAATGCGTCAATAAACCGATATCCGAATGTATTTTCTGCGTTGGCTACATTAAACCCCGTCTATTTTGAGATACGCTTCACAGCATACCTTCGTGGTCACGGTATCCACGTTCAGGGTTACCGCACACCAACACTTCTAATTACCTAAAAAGACAATAGGAAACTAAACACCTTGCTATCCATTTTTCAAAAATGGTATAATACAAGTGCTAAATGTACGGAAACCCCGTTATTTAGTTGTAAATCATTACTTTTAATTTCGAGTCACCTATTGCAGTAGGTGACTTTTTTCTTTGACTTAAAATTTCATACTTGCTAATGGCGAATGACGTTGGTATTTATTTTTAACTTCATCATCAGTAAAGTCTAAGTACGCCCTTTGCGTTACTTCTACCGATGAATGCCCTAATACCCTAGACAAGCTAAACCAATCACCGCCATTAAGAACGTAATACTTTGCAAAGTTATTTCTTAATTGGTGAGGTGTAAAATGTATACCTACCTTTTTACCAATGCTTCTAATACTCGCTTCGAAATTATTAACGTTCAACATTGTCCCTCTTATCGTAGGAAACAAATACTCTGCATCACTAAATCTATCCTTATACTTCAACCAACGCTTTAGATCGCTAGCCATGATATTAGAAAAATACACATAGCGTTGTTTCTTATTTTTTGGATTCGTAATTAGGATACTTTTATTTTTTATATCTAGGTCTTCGGCTTGCATACTACAACATTCTCCTGCACGTATACCTGTATCTAAAATAAGTTTAATCATGACGTAACTTCTAAGCCCATGGAATGTACTTATATCGATCGAGTATAATACTTTCTTTATTTCATCTACCGATAACAATATCTTTTGTTTCCGTTGCGGCTTAATCGATTCAATTTTAGATACCGGATTCTTAACGATATCCTCTTCAGCTTCTAAAAAGTTGAAAAACACCTTAATATTACGAAGGTAATTAGCAATTGTTGTTTCGCTAATGGTCTTTCCATAATCAGTTCTACGTGTTGGATAATTAATTTGTTCACTAGCTGTATTAGATGTAAATGTGTATTTACCACGTTCCCTTAAATATTTAATATACGTCCGAATATGAAGAGGTTTTACCTTATCAACATCCGTAATCCTTAATTCTCTTTCTAAATATGAAGCAAATAACTTCAACGTTTGGTCATATGAACGAATTGTTTTCCTACTTAAATGCTTTGCATCGCAATGAAGCAAAAAGTTTTCGACATTCATCTGAAAGTTATTCATACAACAAAAAAACCTCCTAGCTATTGGAATCAAAATTTCAATCCAATAAATAGAAGGTTTTTAAATTAACCGCCAATTACCTATGTACTTTATTGCCTACATACGTAATTCGTTGGTTATTACATTTTGTTATGAAATACGCTTAACACCTTGTTACTACAGCGTTTACGAAGCCTTATGTTCAAGTCTCAGCTTATCCGCAACCATTGCGATAAACTCAGAATTCGTAGGTTTTGCTTTTGACATGGATACTGTATAACCAAATAAGGACGAAATCGAATCAATATTCCCACGGCTCCATGCTACTTCAATTGCGTGACGGATTGCGCGCTCGACACGACTTGCTGTTGTATTATACTTTTTCGCGATATCTGGATATAATACTTTCGTAATAGATCCTAATAATTCGATGTCATTGTATACCATAGAGATTGCTTCTCGTAAATACATATACCCTTTAATATGAGCAGGTACACCAATTTCATGAATGATACTCGTAATACTCGCATCTAAGTTTTTCGGTTTTCCATCTACTGTTGTCGCTGATCGGAAAGATGGCAATGGACGTTTAATGGTAGCGTTTACCTTACCACTCACTTGACGAATATGACTTGTTAAATTCTCCATATCAAATGGTTTTAATATGAAATATGAAGCACCTAAATCAACTGCTTTTTTCGTCACATCTTCTTGTCCAAATGCTGTTAACATAATTACGCTAGGTTGTCTTAGCCTTTCGATATGGCGCATTTTCTCTAGTACAGCTAAACCATCTAGATGTGGCATAATAATGTCTAATACGAGCACATCAGGCTGCCTGTCTTTTAATAAGTTTAAACACTCTTGTCCATTATAAGCAGTTCCGATTACTTCCATATCATCTTGAGCAGCAACATAACTCTCTAGCATTGATACTAATTCTTTATTATCATCCACAAGACATACTTTAATTTTCTCCACAGCTTTTCCTCCCTTACCGAATCGATTCTCCGACATGTGTATCCTTCTAGGCTACATGAATTGTTCGACAATTGTGTGAAAATTCCCTTTTAAAGTTTGTTACTTTCCGATAAAATCACAAAAAAATATGTTTATCGTTCATTTTTTCCCTTTCACAACACATTCCATCATAGAAATACAACGAAACGTTCAACCCTTTTCTTTTATTTTACAACAAAAAACACCTCTTGCGGAGCTTTTACAAAATTTCAACGAATTTTTGAACAGAAAAGCGAGCTAATTAATAAATTAGCTCGCTTTTTTTTCTTGATCATAAATATTAATTCCAGCCTCATGTAACATCCATTCAATATGAACACCGTACCCTGACGTTGGATCATTTACAAATACATGTGTAACTGCACCAATTACTTTCCCGTCTTGTACGATTGGACTTCCACTCATTCCTTGTACGATACCACCCGTTTTCGCTAATAAACGTTTATCTGTTACTTTGATAACCATACCCTTTGTAGCTGGAAATTTTTGTGGCACTGTACTAACAACTTCAATATCAAACGATTCCACTTTATCTTGATCAATAACTGTTAAAATCTTTGCTGGACCTTCTTTTACTTGATTTGATAATGCAATAGGCATTGCTTTATCCATTATGCCGTTTGTCATATTCGTATTTAACTTCCCAAAAATACCAAATGGACTGTTTATTGTAATATTACCAATCACTTCACGATCTGGCGAGAATCTTGCTAATTTCTCTCCTGGATTCCCATGACTTCCTCTTTCAATTGATGTAACTGTTGAACGCATAATTTGCCCATCTTCAACTTGAATCGGTTTCTTTGTATCATTATCAGAAATAACATGACCAAGCGCCCCGTATTTCATAGAATCTGGGTGAACAAATGTCATCGTTCCGATTCCAGCTGCCGAATCTCGAATATATAAGCCAATACGATAAGACGATTCACCACTATCTTTTTGTGGTGTTAACTTCGTGCGAATGTATTTTCCATCTCGTAACAAAACAAGATTAAGCGGCTCACCTGTTTCACCACTACTATGAACAAATGGTGCTACATCACTCATTCTTTCAATTGTTTTACCATTAATTTCAGTAATCATATCTCCAATTTGCACACCTGCTGTTTCACCAGGAGATATTTTACCTTTTTCAGTTTGAATTAAATGATGGCCTACAACTAGTACACCTTTTGTGTTTAATTTCACACCAATCGATTGTCCACCTGGAATCACTTTAAAATCTTTCAGCACTTTCACATTTACTTTTTTCACTGGAAAACCAGCAAGTTGAAACACCATATCTGCTTCACCATTTTGATGAGAATTTACCATAAGTCCTTGTTTTTGTTCATTTGAACTCACTGTAAACACATGACGATTTGTAGATGAAGCTTGAAAAACTGGTAATGAAGCTATTTCTGATTGTTGCCCTTCAAAAATAACAAGTTGTTTCGGTGATGAAATAAACGTCCGAAGCGGTTTAAAACATCCAATACAAACTAAAGAAACAAGGAGACAAAGACCTATTATTTTGCGAAATCTTTCTAATTTCAATTTGTTCACTCTCCTCGCTCCTACCCCACATTCAGCCTATCGGCTTCACTTTTTAATCTCTCCTTGCAGTGCTTTATTTATAACCGGAAGAATTAAGAAATCGTCATTTGAGAAAAAAAGCTATCCATTACTGGATAGCCTCTGCTGTCTGTTTAAAATGATGCGCTTGCGTAAGCAACTCTTTCGCATGTTCTGTCGTTAAATCCGTAATTTCCACACCAGAAATCATTCGAGCTATTTCTGTTACTTTATCCTCCATAGTTAAAACGGTAACTGATGTAATTGTCCGATCATTTGCTACCTGTTTTCGAATAAATAAATGTGAATCCGCCATTGAAGCTACTTGAGGTAAGTGCGTAATACAAAGTACTTGCGAGTTTACTGATACACGATAAATTTTCTCTGCAATAGCCTGTGCAACTCGACCACTCACACCCGTATCCACTTCATCAAAAATAACAGACGCAACACCTTGATGCTTAGAAAAAATACTTTTTAAAGCTAAAATAATACGAGATAACTCTCCACCAGAAGCGACCTTTGAAAGTGGTTTTAGCGGTTCACCTGGGTTCGTTGAAATATAAAACTCCACATGATCATAACCATCCGCTGTCAGTCTTATTGGTGTACCTTCCACAAGAGGTTCTTCTGCATTTCCTTCTCTCTTCATGATTCTCACTTCAAATTTCGTTTTTTCCATATATAATTCTTTTAATTCCTGATGAATGGCATTTGTAAGATGCTCTGCAAGCTCATGACGCATATTACTTAACAACGTTGCTTCTTGCAGAATAACACTTTCTAATTCCTTTAACTGTTTCTTCGTCGTTTCAATATGAACATCTTTATTTTCAATTGTAAAAATTTCTTGTTCAATTTTATCAGCATACGCTAAAATCTCTTCTACAGTATTTCCATATTTTCTCTTTAGCATACGAATTTCATTTAAACGTGTCTCAATTTCATCTAGGCGATTCGGATCATATTCCATCATATCGAGCTTTTCTCTAAGTTGATACGCAACTTCTTCTAATAAATAATAGCTATTTGCAATCGAATCATGGTTTTCCTGGTACACTTCATCTAAATGTGTAATACTCTCCATTTGTCCCATTGCGCTTCTTACATTATCTAATCCTTGTCCGTCAGCACTTAACGAACGATACGCATCACCTAACGCTTTATAAATCTTTTCAAAATTAGAAATTTGTAATCGTTCCTCGGTTAATTCATTTTCTTCATCCATTTTTAAATCAGCCTTACGAATTTCCTCATGCTGGAATTGAATTAAATCTAAGCGATGTGCCATTTGTTGTTCATTTTCACTTAACGATTTCAATTGTTTTTTTAATTTCTCGTAGTCAGCGTATACATTTTGATATATATCCAATTGTTTAACAATACGCTCTCCATCAAAATGATCGAGCATAAACAGATGACGCTCTTCATTCATTAAATCTTGTGTCTCATGCTGTCCATGAATATCAACAAGCGTTTTCCCAATTTCTTTTAATATACTAAGTGTAACCAGTTTCCCATTTACACGACATACACTCTTTCCGTTTGAAGCGATGTCTCGCTTCAAAATAATCATGCCATCTTCTATTTCTATATCCAACTCTTCTGCCTTTTCAATACACGGATGCTTATCATCTTCTACATAAAATAGCCCCTCTATCTCAGCCTTTTCTGTTCCGTATCGAACAAATTCTGCTGAACCACGGCCACCTACAAGCAAGCTAATCGCATCAATAATAATCGATTTTCCGGCTCCTGTTTCTCCACTTAAAACCGTTAAACCTTTTTGGAAAGAAATATTTAATGCCTCAATAATAGCAAAGTTTCTAATCGATAATTCCGATAACAATGCCCCATTCACCTCGTTATAAACTAATCCCCTATTAGGGCTTTTCTCAGTTCTTTATTCAAATAGTCATACTATATGTTTGTATGTATACATTACTTTTCTAACCCGCTCCATTGTACCAAACATTTGTTTTACGGGTCAATCCACCTATTTTCTAACTTTATTCAAACAAAATATTATATTGCAATTGAAAATACATATTTTTAATCCATAAAAATATCCTGTTTACTTTCCACTTTACAGGGGAAAGTAAACAAGATTTTTTTGTTACAGCATATTTAAGAAACGATCAGAGACAACACCTGTGTCGTCAGGTGTACGGCAAATAATTAAGCAAGTATCATCACCACAAATGGTTCCGATGATCTCATCCCACTCTAAATGATCAATAAGTGCCCCAAGTGAATGAGCGTTACCAGGCAATGTTTTTAGCACAAGCATATGTCCTGCCGTGTCTAATTTTACAAATGAATCCACTAGATTTCGTTTTAATTTTTGTAACGGGTTAAATCGTTGATCTGCTGGCAAGCTATATTTATAGCGACCATCATGTAATGGCACTTTCACTAAGTGCAGCTCTTTAATATCGCGCGATACTGTCGCTTGCGTTACATTAAATCCCTCATTACGTAAAATATCAACTAATTCATCTTGTGTTTCAATTTCTTTGTTCGCAATAATTTCCCTGATTTTAATATGGCGCTGACCTTTATTCATACATTTGCACCTCACACTATCTCTTACCATAGTTTAAACATTGGTATACTTCACTTATTTATGTTAACGTATAATTCGTTACTTGTACACAATTGTTTTTACAATCATTATACAATTACAACAAAAAGAGGAACAACATATGTTATTCCCCTTTTCCTTTTTGTTTTAGAACGTCATGCGCTTCTGTAACAACTTGCTCAACTGAAACCGGAGAATGATTTTCGCCATTCTCACGTTCACCATGCCATTTCAGATGAATTAAAAATTCAATATTACCATCCCCACCCGTAATCGGCGAGAATGTTAAGCCTTCCACATTATAGCCTTCTTTTAAAGCAAAATCGACAATCATTTCTACGACAGCTTCATGTACTTTTCTATCGCGAACGATGCCTTTTTTCCCAACTTGCTCTCTTCCAGCTTCAAACTGCGGTTTAATTAACGCCGCTACATCACCATTAGGCATAAGCATCGTTTTTAAAACAGGCAGTATAAGCTTTAATGATATAAATGAAACATCGATACTAGCAAATTGCGGTAAACCACGTTCTAAGTCTGCTGGTGTCACGTAACGGAAATTTGTGCGCTCCATTACGACAACACGCTCATCTTGACGTAATTTCCACGCAAGTTGATTATATCCTACATCTAATGCATAAGATAATTTCGCTCCATTTTGAAGCGCGCAATCTGTAAAGCCACCAGTTGATGAACCAATATCTATCATAACTTTATCTTGTAAATCAAGATGGAATGTCTCTAATGCCTTTTCAAGTTTATAACCACCACGGCTTACATACGGCATAACTTGTCCCTTCACCGTAATTTCTGTATCTTGTGGGATTTTCTCTCCTGGCTTATCAAGTCTCATCTCGTTCGCATATACGAGTCCGGCCATAATAGCTCGTTTCGCTTTCTCACGCGTTTCTATAAGTCCTCGCTCTACTAATAGTACATCTACTCTTTCTTTTTTTACACTCATTTGTTACGCCCTTTTTTGTTTTGATGGAATCATTGTATGAATACGGTCTACAACTGCATCTGTCGTTAAACCAATTTCTTCTAATAATTTTGTTACACTACCGTGCTCTATGAAACGATCTGGAATACCCATTCGTTCAATTAATGTACTATGGTATCCGTTCTCAGACGCAAATTCAACTACCCCTGTTCCAAAACCACCGATTAAACAAGCTTCTTCAATCGTTAATATCGGTATATTCTTCCCTAAGAGATCATGTAAATATGCTTCATCCATTGGTTTAATAAAACGAGCGTTCACTACTTTCACTGAAACTCCCGCCTTTTCAAGACGCTCCGCCGCTTCCATTGCCATTGGAATTGTCGTACCAAATGTTAAAATAGCTGCTTGTGTGCCTTCTTTTAACGTTTCCCATGTGCCGATTGGAATCGCCTTTAATTTTTCATCCATAGGAACGCCAAGTCCATTACCGCGTGCATAGCGTAATGCGATCGGACCATCTTCATATTGCATCGCTGTATATACTAAATGTTGCCCTTCATTTTCATCTTTTGGCATCATAATTACCATATTCGGCAAGTGGCGTAAGAATGAGATGTCAAATACACCTTGATGCGTTTCACCATCTGCTCCTACTAAACCAGAGCGATCGATTCCGATGAAAACATTTAAATTTTGGCGGCATATATCATGAACAACTTGGTCATATGCTCTTTGTAAAAATGTTGAATAAATTGCTAAGAATGGCTTCATTCCTTGCGTTGCCATACCTGCTGCCATTGTTGTGGCGTGCTGTTCTGCAATACCTACATCAATCATACGATTTGGGAATTCTTTTTGGAATTTCTCAAGTTTTGATCCCACAGGCATTGCAGGAGTAATTGCAACGATACGTTCATCTTCTCTCGCTAACTTAAGTACTGTTTCACTAACGACAGCACTCCATGCTGGTGCAACTTCTTTCGGTTTAACGAAGTCACCTGATTCAATTTTATACGGTCCTGTTCCATGCCAAGTTCCAATAACGTCACTCTCAGCCGGTTTATAACCTTTTCCTTTTTTCGTAATAACATGAACAAGCACTGGGCCTTTTGTTTTCTTTGCATATTGCAACGTTTCGAATAACTTTTCATAATCATGCCCATCGACTGGTCCTAAATATGTAAAGCCTAACTCTTCGAAAAAGACGCCTGATACTAGTAGATATTTAAGACTATCTTTTATTTTCTCTGCTGTCGCAGCCACTTTCCCGCCAACCGCTGGGATTTTTTTCAATATATACTCTAGTTCATCTTTTACCCAGTGATATTTCCCTGCAGTACGTAGACGGCCAAGTACATTATGAAGCGCACCAACGTTTGGTGCAATTGACATTTCATTGTCATTCAAAATAACAATCATGTCTGTTTTTTCATGTCCAATATGATTCAATGCCTCTAAAGCCATTCCGCCTGTTAAAGCACCATCTCCAATAATTGGTATAACGTATTCTTCCGTTTTCTTTAAGTCACGTGCTAGAGCCATTCCCATTGCAGCGGATAAAGATGTCGAGCTATGACCAGTTTCCCATACATCATGCTCACTTTCACAGCGTTTTGGGAAGCCACATAAGCCTTGATATTGTCTTAATGTACCGAATTCTTTCGCACGTCCTGTTAAAATCTTATGTACATAGGATTGATGTCCTACGTCCCATAAAAATTTATCTTTCGGACTATCAAATAATTTATGCAGAGCAATTGTGAGTTCTACTACACCTAAATTAGGTGCAATATGTCCACCTGTTTGAGAGAGCTCTTCAATTAAAAACTTACGAATATCCTCACTCAATCCCTCTAGTTCACTGATAGACATATCTTTCAAAAAACTAGGGTTTTGAATTTGCGTTAGATCCACATGGATCACTCACTTTCATTTCATAATCTGTCAACATGTCAAATACTATAAAAAGATTTACACAACACAAGAAATTCTCTTTTCTATTTTTTATCTCGTTTTGCTATTCACCAGTCTATTGTACCCTAATCCTATTATAAACCATATTTCTTTCGGCGATGAAAAAAATAGCCGCTAACACGAAGTGATAACGGCAATGTAATCTACATATATTTTTGCCAATAACAAGAAAAGAAAAACCTTTTCCTACATTTATATCATAAAATGATAAATGACTCAACAAATGAAAACGCTGTTATATTAGTTATTACGTTTTGCAATCAAATCACAAATGGATACTAGATATTCATCTTGTAATTGCAAGGAGCTAATCGCATCTTTTGCTTTTGCAATTGTTTCTTCTAAAATATCTTTTGCTCTATCTACAGTAAATAACGTTGTATATGTACTCTTTTCATTTGAAACATCACTACCAATCGGTTTTCCAATCTCTTCCTCGGTTCCTTCTACATCTAAAATATCATCTCGAATTTGGAAAGCTAGGCCGATATATTTTGCAAACGTAAGCAAGTTTTTTTCTTGCTCTTCTGTGGCATCAGCAAGTATCGCTCCTGCCAGTACAGCAAACTCAAGCAGTTTCCCTGTCTTATGCTTATGGATGTACTCCAACTCATCAATCGTAAGCTGTTTCCCTTCGGCTTCCATATCTGCCACTTGTCCGCCAACCATTCCTTCTGGTCCTGCTGCCTTTGCAAGTTCAAGTACAAGTCTTACTTTTTTTTCAGCAGAGATTTCGTTTTGCTCATATGCCATAATAACTTGAAAAGCATACGTCAACAAACCATCTCCTGCTAGAACTGCCATCGCTTCACCAAATACTTTATGATTTGTGGGCTTTCCTCTTCTTAAATCATCATCATCCATACAAGGTAAATCATCATGAACCAACGAGTATGTATGAATCATTTCAAGAGCACAAGCTGCACCTACTCCAAGATTTCTTTCTTTCCCAAACGCTTGTAACGTTGCAAATAAAAGTAACGGGCGGAGACGTTTTCCACCCGCTTCCAAAGAATATGCCATCGCTTCACGAAGTACATTTGGACATTGTAATTCATTTGCATAGCTTACAAGTTTCTCTTCTACGAAAGTTTTACTTTCTTTCAAAAAAGTATCAAAAGCGATAGTCACTATGCTTCATCTCCTAAAGCAGTAAACGGTTCAAGCTCTCCATTTTCCCCAAGAATAACTGCCATTTGTTCTTGTACATTCTTCAACTTCTCATCACAAAGCTTCGATAACTCCATACCCTCTTTAAAATAAGAGATTGCTTCTTCTAAAGGTACGTCACCTTGCTCTAGCTTAGAAACGAGATGCTCAAGTTGCGAAATTGCCTCTTCAAAGCTTAATTTATTTTCCATTATTCAATTCACGCTCCTCTATGCCTGATACGCTACAATCTAGTATTCCATCTTGTAATTGAACTGAAACAGCATCTCCAAGGCCGACATCTTTCACACTTTTTAACACTTGCTTCTCTTCATCATATACAAGTCCATACCCTCTCATCATTACTTTAAGCGGACTTAACGCTTCAAGTTTTTGAGCAGCTCTTACAAAGGCAAATTCTTTTGTTTGGAGTAACGTTTGCATTTCACGTTGTAATTGCTTTTGCAACGTTTCAATTGCTACCTTCGTTTGCATAATTTTTTGAGATGGATGGTGTTTTTCTAAATAAAACGAAAGCTGTTTTAACTGGTTTACTTTTTTATCAATATAGCGCTCTTTCGCTAACACAAGCTGTTCTAATGCTCGATCTAATTGCTCTTCCTTTTGTTCATATACTTGTCTTGGATAACGGAACGCATAAGATTTTTGCAATACTTGCAATTTTCCTTCTTTTTTATGTACTAACTCTCTCATCGCTCTTTGCAATCTGAGAGTTCTTTGTAATACCTTTTCTTGCAACTCTATAATGTTAGGTGCTGCCAGCTCAGCTGCTGCAGTCGGTGTTGGCGCGCGCAAATCAGCAACAAAATCTGCGATTGTAAAATCCGTTTCATGGCCTACTGCCGAAATAATAGGAATTTCACTTTTAAAGATTGCTCTTGCAACCATTTCTTCGTTGAAAGCCCACAATTCCTCAATAGAACCTCCTCCGCGTCCAACGATTAGTACATCTATCTTTCCCATTTCATTCGCTGTACGAATTGCTTGTACAATTGAGGGAGCCGCTGACTCCCCCTGTACAAGTACTGGAAATACAATAACATTTCCAATTGGATAACGACGTTTAATCGTTGTTATAATATCACGAATCGCTGCCCCTGTTGGCGACGTAATCACACCTATTGTTTTAGCATATGGGGGAATTGTTTTTTTATAAACTTGAGAAAACAAGCCTTCTTCCTCTAAACGAACTTTTAACTGTTCGTAAGCTAAATGCAAGTTTCCGATCCCATCAGGTTGCATGTCTTGAATATAAATTTGATAAGAACCACTCGCCTCGTAAACAGAGATTTTCCCTTTCACGAGTACTTTCATGCCATTCTCTGGTCTGAATTTAATATTACGATTATGACCCGCAAACATAACCGCTGCAATTCTTGCATTTTCATCTTTCAATGTAAAATACATATGACCACGGCTATGATTTTTAAAATTGGAAATTTCACCTTTTAACCAAACAGACTGCAAATGCGGGTCGTATTCTATTTTTGTTTTTATATAGCGTGTTAATGCTGTAACGGTTAAATATTGTTTCTCCATTTCTCTCTCCTCATAGCCGACTCAAATTATTTACAAACAACACCTGCACGCTTGGCAGATTCAACAGTATTATGAAGAAGCATAGTAATCGTCATTGGACCAACACCCTTTGGAACAGGCGTAATGTATCCTGCGACATCTAATACGTTGTCAAAGTCAACATCACCACAAAGCTTTCCTGTTTCTAAGCGATTTACGCCAACGTCAATTACAACTGCTCCTTCTTTAATGTAATCAGCAGTTATCATTTTAGGTCGTCCAACTGCTACGATTAAAATATCCGCTAACTTCGATAATTCTTTCATATTTTGCGTCTTAGAATGACAGTATGTGACAGTTGCATTTTCATTTAAGAACAATTGTCCCACTGGTTTGCCAACAATATTACTTCTTCCAATTACTACAACATGTTTTCCCGAAATATCAAGATTCGTTTCTTTTACTAGTTCTACAATACCATGTGGTGTACATGGAAGGAATGTATCTTGCCCCGTCATCATACGTCCCACGCTGATTGGGTGAAATCCATCTACATCCTTTTCTGGTGAAATTCTTTCAATGATAGCTTTTTCTTCAATATGTTTTGGTAAAGGTAATTGCACTAATATGCCATTAATGCGGTCATCGCCATTTAAGCGATCGATTTCAGCAAGCAAACGCTCCTCAGTAATTGTTTCAGGAAGTTCAATTAGCTCTGAATAGATTCCTACTTGTTCACAGCCTTTTTCTTTTCCTTTTACGTAAGAACGAGATGCTGGATCTTCTCCAACTAAAATAACTGCTAATCCTGGTACAATCCCTTGCTCTTTCAACTTCACAACTTCATCTGTTAATTGTGCTCGTTTTTTCTCCGCAACTTCATTTCCTTTGATGATTACTGCTACCATTTTAAGATTCCCCCTTAAAGAAATTACAGTGTATCTTTTATATTAGATAAAACGCCGTTAATAAAACGACGAGATTCCTCATCCCCAAATGTTTTAGCAATTTCAATTGCCTCGTTAATTGTTACATTGTGTGGAATTTCTTCCATGTATTTCATTTCATACACAGCTACACGTAAAATACTGCGATCAACAATACTAATACGCTCAAGCTTCCACTTTTTTAAATTTTGACGAATTGCTTCATCAATTGCTTCTTTATTTTCTACAAAACCTACAACAAGTGATTCTAGAAATTCATTTGTTTCTTCACCTTCATCTAGCGTGTTTTCCACCGCTACTTTCGGTTCTAATTCACCTGTAATATCCATTTGATATAATGCTTGCATAGCTCTTTCTCTAGCCGTCCTACGTTTCATTGTAACTCTCCTTTATGCTTCAAGTCTTTCCTTATGCTTTGTTATATTATTATAATTTATAAGCCGTCAATTCACTTACTCTTACAGTTTTCATTGATTTTCCAACCTTATAATACAATGATAATAACACAATTTATCGTTTCACACACGGGTTACAAGGCTGAAAAATAATAAAAAGATTAACTTCAAGTTCCATATCTTATCACAATGTACGTTTTTTGGAAAAATGAAGTATTTTCTTTTTTATTTCTCATTTTTTGAAATAGTATAATAATTAGGGGGTTGTAATTTGTGAAGAAATAAAACGTTAAAAAAGATGCCTATGTTACTAGGCACCTTTTTCATTCTTACACTGGTTCGATTTCTGTTTTTTGTGTTTCGAATGTTACGCCAACGATGTGAACATTCACTTCTTTTGGCTCAAGTCCTGTCATTGTAAAGAGTGCTTGGCGAATGTTGTCTTGAATCTTTTGTGCAACAACTGGAATTGCTACGCCAAAATACATTACAACATAAAGGTCAACGATAATATCTTCGTTTGCTAATTCAACCTTTACACCTTTACCATGATTTTTCTTACCTAACTTCTCAACAACATCTGTAGCAAAATTACCGCGCATTGCCGCTACACCTTCTACTTCAGCAGCTGCAATACCAGCAATTACTTCAATTACTTCTGGTGCAATTTCTACTTTACCAAGAGTTGTATCTTGACCCATATCTAACATATGTTCAGCCATGAAAAAAACCTCCTTTAATGTATCACTGCGTCACAAGTTCATGCTCTTCCAAAAATTTCGTATTAAACTCACCTTTTACAAAATCAGGATGATCTAACAATTGCAAATGGAACGGGATTGTTGTATGTACGCCTTCAATGACAAATTCACTAAGCGCTCGCTTCATTTTTGCAATTGCCTCTTCACGTGTTTTTCCGTGAACAATTAATTTAGCAACCATCGAATCATAGAAAGGTGGGATTGAATATCCCGGATATACAGCTGAATCGACGCGAATACCAAATCCGCCTGGTGGTAAGTACATTTCTACTTTACCTGGAGATGGCATAAATTTTTTGGCAGGGTTTTCCGCATTAATTCGACATTCAATTGCCCAACCATTAAATTGTACTTCTTCTTGCTGTAACGATAGCTTTTCTCCAGAAGCAACAAGAATTTGTTCTTTAATTAAGTCCATCCCTGTTACCATTTCAGTAACCGGATGCTCAACTTGAATTCTCGTATTCATCTCCATGAAATAAAAGCTTTTCGTTTTATATTCATAAATAAACTCAACCGTACCAGCACCTGTATAATCAACCGCTACCGCCGCTTTAACTGCCGCTTCACCCATCTGCTTGCGAATATTTTCATCAAGTGCAGGTGATGGACTTTCTTCTAATAGTTTTTGCAAACGGCGCTGAATTGTACAATCACGCTCTCCTAAATGAATGGCATTTCCGTGTGTATCTGCCATTATTTGAATCTCAACATGGCGGAAATCTTCAACGTACTTTTCTAAGTATACACCAGGGTTCCCAAAAGCGGTACTAGCTTCTTGCTGTGTAATTTGAATTCCTTTTACAAGCTCTTCTTCATGGCGCGCAACACGAATACCTTTTCCGCCGCCACCTGCAGTCGCTTTAATAATAACTGGATATCCAATTTGATTAGCAAGCTCAATCGCTTCTTCGGTATTTTTAATAATCCCTTGTGAACCTGGTACAATCGGAACCCCTGCTTCTTTCATTGTATCACGAGCAACGTCTTTTGTGCCCATCTTTGAAATAGCTTCTGGACTTGGGCCGATAAAAATCAAGTTACATTCACGACATAACTCTGCAAAGTCTGCATTCTCTGCTAAAAATCCGTATCCCGGATGAATAGCATCGCAGCCCGTTAACTTCGCAACGCTAATAATGTTCGTCAAATTTAAGTAGCTTTCTTTTGAAACTGTTGGTCCTACACAATACGCCTCATCTGCAATTTGTACGTGAAGTGACTCTTTATCTGCTTCTGAATAAATTGCGACTGTTTCAATATCCATTTCTTTACAAGCACGAATAATTCGTACAGCAATTTCCCCACGATTGGCTATTAATACTTTTTTTATCATCACAAAGACTCCCTTATTACGCTTTTACAAGAAATAGCGGTTGTCCATACTCAACAAGCTGTCCGTTATTAACAAGAATTTCAACAATTTCGCCTTCTACATCTGCGTCAATTTCGTTAAATAATTTCATAGCCTCGACGATACATACGATAGAATCTTTCGATACTCTATCCCCAACACTTACATATGCAGGTGTATCAGGTGAAGATGAAGCATAAAATGTACCTACCATTGGTGATGTAATTTTATGTAGATTTTCATTTTGAACGGCTTTCTTCTCTTCTTGTTTTGGTGCTTCTACTTGCGCTGCTGCCACTGTTGTTTCTACTTCAACAGGCGCTACTGGTTGCATAGCTTGTTTTACTACAGGTGCTTGCATCGCAACAACTTCATTACCACGCTTTTTCATTTTAATTGTTGTACCATCTTTTTTGTATTCGAATTCATCAATATTAGAGCTATCAATTAATTTAATTAATTCACGAACTTCTTGAATTTTAAACATGTAAAATCCACTCCCATACTCTTGTTTGTCCCGTTTTTACAGATTTCCATCACTAAAACTAGATTGACTGTAAAAATACGATGTACTCTATTAGAAAATTTATTTCATTTACTAATAGAAATATTTACTATTCCTATCTTACGATAAATTTTTTAAACATTCCAATTTATTTTTCTTTGTAATAAATCGAAATTCCTGTAAAAATATTATTCCACCAAAAAATTATTACCTAGTAATAATACCAAGTTTCACACAAAATTGGCAAGACCACTTCCTAAAAAACATTCCTTACTTTTCAAAATACTACACAGTAAACCTACAATTCCCTCTCTACTCTTCACCTCATCTATGGTCAATAACATATTTTTACCAAATATTATTTTTTTGTTTACACACCGTTCATCGTTCCTTCATATAAAAATAGTATGTTCAAAGTGTAGAAAATATATTGTATCGAGGGGTGGACATATGATATGGCTCATTTTCTTCTTGCCTGCCGTAATAGTCTGGGCATTTGTTCTCTTCATCCACGTCAAATCTGGAAAAAGTAATCACCATTACCATGAACCGTTAATCTTTTACTCACAGCGTATTTCCCCGTTTCGAGTTGAACATAGTGAAAATAACTACAAAGATGATATAGAAAAAAGCTATCGAAAATGATAGCTTTTTTCTATTATTATTTTCATCTAACTATTTTGAAGTACATAAAACTGTATTTCATCCTACTATTTACATACAATCGCTAATAATCCGCGGGGAATCCCCCACGGATTAAAATTTCATTTATTTGGCTGGTGGATCAAATTTCACACCTACATCTTTTGATCCGCCTTCACTTCTTACAAGCTGTATAATTTTATTCGCTTCTTTTTGTGAATGCTTTGCCGCTTTCACAGTTACTCTAATGTCTGTTCCATCAGCTCTTACAAGGGCATCTTTATATCCTCCTTGAGACTTAATCACTGTCTCAAGTAATTCTTGTTTCGTTTCCATTGTAGTGATTGCATCAAAATTATCTTTCGCTTTACTCTTTTCTGTTGCTGAAGATTTTGATGAATTCATCACTTCTTGTAATCTTGCTTTTTGTTCACTTCGCTGATCTTCCATTTGCATACGTAACGCTGTGAAATTTTCATCACTTGATTGGACTGTTACGTTAGCTTCTTTTTTACTTGTTTCTTTTGTAGCACTCTCTTTTTTGTTTGTTTCTTTATTTGTTTCTTTATTTGGTGTTTCCTTGCTTGTATTTTCTTTATTTGAAGATTCTTTTGTTGTTTCCTTGCTTGGTGTTTCGTTTGTTACCGCTTTGTCAGTACCTTGCTTTTCTTGTCCAATTTTTTCACCAGTTGTTGGTGCTGCTGTATTCATTTTGTCAGGAGTTGTTACGTAATAAACAGATAGTACAACCACTAAACTTAACATCGTTAATAGCCAAACCGTTTGTTTTTTTAACACTTTATTTCCTCCCTATCAATTTTTCGGTGATACTGAAACGCGATGAGCTGGTACATCTAGCAGCCGTATGACAGCTTCTTTTACCATCGCTTTAACTTGTATATTATCCACTCCTTTTGCTACGACAAGAACACCTCGTACTTTCGGTTTCTCTGTTCGTAAAACAACGGGAGTTTCTTTATCCCCTTCACGTATAATGACGGTCTTTTCATCAAGAGACTCGTCCTCTACTTCCCTCTTCCCACCTGTTTTATCTGTTTCACCTGTTGTTTGTGAGCGTTTCACTGTATTTTTTTCTAGTATTTTTTCTTCAGATGAGTCTAAATTCACTTTAATCGTTACATCTTTTACCCCCGCAATTTCTTCTAAAGCTGCTTTTAATTCTTGTTCGTACGCTTTTTCATACTTTTCTACATTTGACATACTATCATTACTTTTTTGCCCGAAAGTTGGTACGTCCTTTTCTTGGTTTTGATTTTTTTGTTCTTTAAATACAGGTACTTCTTCTTTTTTTCCTGAAAAGAAACTACTAGAAAACATAAGCAAAATCCCAAGTATAAGTAGGACAAGTAAAAACTTAGGTGTTACCTTCTTTCCCTTCTCACTGCTTTCTTTTTCGTCCCCATTTAATAAGTTTCGAAAAAATGAGAACTTCGAATTTTTATCTTTATTGTCCATTTACTCTACCTGTCCTCCCTTCCATTTGAACTTGGATTTGTTTATTCTCTAGTTGCCACCTGCTTGAAAAGAAATCTTTCATTTCTACATTTGTTTCTTCTACCTTTTTTGGAGGTTCTTTCGTATTAATTTCAATTGGCTTTACTGTTTCGATTGCATCGTTTTTACTACGTTCTTTTTCTTTCAATGTCACAACAACAGATTGAATATCTTTTGCTGACTTTACTTCCGCTGTACTTTCCGCTGCGACTATTTGTATTTCAGAGACTGCCATACCATACTTTTTCTCAAATTCTTTTCCTACTTCTTTTTTCATTTTGGTAGCCATCTCTTCTAAACTATATGCACGTGTTAGAGCTTGTATTTCTTTTTTCTTCGAATCTATTGAATTTTTTACAGATCCTTCTGCTACGTACTTCTCTTCATTAAAATTTGCGATTACTTCATTTACATCTGTTTGCAACAGTTTAAAAAGAGGCGTTAAAATTAATACAACCAATAATAGACTTACGACGAATTTAACGTATTTTTGCAAGTTCGAATTTGGAAGAATAAGATGAAGCATTGTCGCTAAGAGTAAAAAAACGATAATATTTCTAATCCACTCTGTAACAAATTGCATACTCTCCACCCCCTACCGCATCATAAGTGTAATGTTCCCCGCAGCAATAATAATTGTGATACTTAAAAAGAACATAAATGATACGATAGCTAAGCAAGCAAATACGTAAATGATGCTCCGTCCAATGATATCTAAACATTGAATAATTGCTCCTCCGCCTACTGGTTGCAGTACTGCTGCTGCGAATTTATAAATAAATGCGATACAAAATATTTGAATCGCTGGAAAAGCGACAATTAAGCATAGAATGACAAGCCCCATAATTCCGACTGTGTTTTTTAATAATCCCGACGCACTAATAACAGTATCCGCCGCCTCTGTAAACATCCTTCCGACTACCGGAATGAAGTTACCTGTTACAAATTTAGCAGTTTTCACTGCTATCCCATCAGCAACAGCTGTCGCTGTTCCCTGTACAGATAATACCCCTAAAAAAATCGTTAAAAAGATACCGATAATCCCCACGCTAACGTTTTGCAGAAGCTTGGACAATTTCGTAACTTTATATTGATCACTCATCGTACTTACAATACTTAATATCGTTGCAAGTAATAAAAGTGGTAGAACAATATAATTCATAAGAAGCCCACTCGTATTCATTAAGAAAATGATAATCGGATGAAAAAACGATACAGATACAACACCGCCCCCGGTTGCTATGAGTGCAAGCAAAATTGGTAATAGAGCTAGTATGAAATCTACCATTGTTTGTATCGTTTCTCTTGCATATGTCATGACGACATAAAAACTATTTAAAGCGAAAATAATAAGTACCATATATACAACTGCATCAGCAATTTTACTTACGCTACTCTTTGAAAAAGCAGATTGCAATGATTGCAACAGTGCACTAAAAATTGTGAGCATAATGAGTGTTCCAAGTAGTTTTCCATTTGCAACAAGCTCGTGAAATAAATATTTTAATAAACCTATCATCCACTCTTTTATAGAGAATTCTTTTTCTCCCTTTACAAACTCCATAAAGCTTCCTTTTTGACTCTCTGGCAAATACCCTCCATATTTTGTAACAAGCCCGTCCCAAAATTGCTTCACATCTTCAATTCCGAGCTTATCCAATTGTTGATCGACGACGTTTGTTTCTACAGGAGAAGCTTGTACAACAACCGGTAAAGAAAAGAAAAGGAAGCAAGCAAATAGCAGCTTAGCTCCAAACCTCCTCAACATTCACTCCCCCTTATCCCGTCGGTAAAAATCCGAGAATAGTTTCAATTACAACCGTCAAAATAGGAATTGCCATAACGAGAATTAAGATTTTTCCAGCTAATTCAATTTTCGAAGCGATTGCACCTTGACCAGCATCTTTTGTAATTTGCGCTCCAAACTCAGCTATATAAGCAATCCCAATAATTTTTAATAACGTTTCTACATATACGTTGCTAACTTTCGCTTCACTCGCCACTCTCTCAATCATTTGTAAAATAGAGTGAATTTGATCGATTAAAATAAGAAACATCACACTACCTACGAACACAATAAATAACGATGTAATGCTAGATTTATGTTGATTTAAAATAGCTGCTAAAAACGTAGCAACGAGGCCTAATCCGACAATTTGTATAATTTCGATTCGAACCGCCTCCTTTACTGGAAGAGAAAGACACTTTTAATCTTGTCGAATAGCGTATTAATTAAAAATGCAACATGAAATAAAATAACGACAAAACCGACAAGGATAACCCAATTTGCAATATCCTCACGCTTTAATTCTTTTAGTACGGTATGAATGAACGCTAAAACAATGCCGATTCCGGCGATTTGAAATATTAATCCAACATCAATGGACATCGCCTTTCTCCCTCCTATAGCAGTAAAATTACGATAAGTAGCCCCGCTAGTACCCCTAAACTCTTAATCATTTTTTCGTATTGCAGTTGTAATGCTTTCGCTTCTCCTTCTTCTCTCTCCAAATGTGTAATACATAAGCGAATATGTTTTTGTTGAGAGTCACGATCATGTTGCCCGAGCGTTTCACCAAATTGTTGCAGTATTTCATACTCAGTTTGTTGAAATGCTGTTAACTTCCAGTTCTCTTTCAAACTATCTATCCAAGCTTCTCTTACTGTTTGTTCTCCGCTTTCTAATTTTTTTGCGAAACTTTGAAATATCCAATTTAGTGGCTTTGGCATTTGTTTCACTAATCGCTCAGCAGCTTCGGATAAAGGTGTGTGCCCGTACATAATTTCTGCTTCTAGTGATTGAAGTGCCGCTTTTAACAATCTAAGTTGCCTCGGTCTCTCACTGTACCTCTTAGCGTATGAAAACCCGAAAAAGGTGCTAACTGCAACTATTAACACTGCACCAATTATTTTCACCATACGCCCCCAGCCTTTCTATTTGATAGTACTGGTTTTCCATCTCTATCTTTCACTTGCATAACTGTCCCTGGCCCTCTCGCTTTTGACAATTCCACAAACCTATCAAATACACCAAGTTCCAGCACCGCCTGTAACGATGGCCTCTTCACAACATCTTCATAGGAAAATCCATGCGCACTTATGAAAAGCTGAACCCCTGCATGCACCGCCTCCATAATTGCTTCACTATCTTCTTTACGGCCAATTTCATCAACAATTAAAATATCAGGGCTCATAGAACGAATCATCATCATCATGCCTTCAGCCTTTGGACATGCATCTAGCACATCTACTCGTGTGCCAAATTCATACTGAGGGATTCCTTTCACACAACCAGCGATTTCTGACCGCTCATCAACAATCCCCACTTTACAAGAAGAAATTCCCAAAGCACTTATCCCTTGACTCATGCAGCGTGCTACATCTCTTAACAGTGTCGTTTTCCCCGTTTGCGGCGGGCCAATTACCATTGTGTTTAACCATCTTGTATCATACAAATACGGTAAAAGTGGCTCAGCTATTCCTATTTTTTGACGAGCAATACGAATATTAAATGAAGAGACATCACGAATCATTTTCACTGCGCTTTTTTCTGTAATGACTTTTCCAGCTAGACCAATTCTATGTCCCCCTCGAAGCGTCACATATCCCCGTTTCAATTCCTCTTCCATCGTATAAATTGAGAATTGACTTAACTTATTCAATAAGTAAATAGCATCTTCTGCTGTAGTGATGTAGTCATAAAAAAATACATCTCCATGTGCAATACACTCTAGCGGTTTTCCAATTCGAACTCGAATTTCCTCTAAAGTATCATATTGCTTACACCCTTCCACTAACTGTTTCATCGTTCTCGGTAAAACCTCTAATACTTCTTTCATATGCTTCTCCCCACTATACCTGGCTTACTTATTTCAACAACGCGATAAAAATACAGCCGATTCCAAGTGCTAGAAAAAAGAGTTTTAAGAAAGAAATCTCACTTGCTACACTCGCTATCCCAATTGTCATCGTTAAAATTAATACGGTCGGTCCAACAAACGCTAACATACCATTTATAAACAATGCTTTCTTCGCATCATTCACATAAAGCATAAGCAAAGCGGCGAATATTTCCGCGCTACCTGAAAACAACCGAAGTAACCCCATTACAAGCACGGATGTTTCCATTGCCGCTAGCCACTGTTTCATCCTCCCACCTTCTCCCGTAACGGTTACGAATTCTACATTCCAAAAAAGAATATATTTGTACAACCATATGCAGGGGTTGTCTATTTCAGAAGTAAAAACATAATTTTCTATACCACCCTGCATATTTCTGAATATTCTTATTAATTATGTGGGATTTTATGGTATATTTAATGGAAAGGAGGATAGACGATGCAGCAAGTTACTTTATTACCACTCGATTTACAATATGCAGATGTGCTTTTCAAACTATCAAGTAATCCACATGTAAAAAACGCGCTAGGAATAAAAGTAGAAAAACTCGAAGATACAAAAGCATTTATTTTATTTACACTAGAAGAGGAACGAAAAAACCACTCCCTATCTAGAGTGATCCTAAATGAAAAAAATGAAATAATTGGTCTCACCACGCTTAAGCATATTAATTATGAGAAAAAGAAATCTCACATTGGCAGTTGGCTTGGCCATCCTTACTGGGGAAAAGGCTATAACGAGGCTGCTAAAAAAGAAATCCTTACAATCGCTTTTTTAGACTTACAACTTACATACGTATTCGCTGGTGCTAAAACGACTAACATTCGTTCTTTAAAAGCACAAGAGAAATTACCTTATATGTCATTGTATGTGGAGAACAAGTTTCCAGAAGAACACACTGCACTAGAGAAAGAAGTAAAATCACCTTGCGCACTACATGTCGTATCACGCGAGAATTTTTTAAATTGGTTGCAATTACAAAGTGAGGAGGAAAAATATGAAGATATTAAAAATTAGTTTAACGATTGTAGTAGAATTAGCTCTTATTTATCTTTTTTCAATACTAGTCGGTTGGTCATTTATGGATACCTTTTTCCTTGGTAGCTTAGCAATATTTGCAATTACATGGTTAATTATTATGAGTAACTATAGAAATAACAACATGGATCACGCAATAAATAAAACATTAACTGGCGTTGAGACTGGTGAAATAAAACCATTTCAATTCGTTTTCACACCATATATATCGGGTACTCTTTCACTTGTTTTAATTAGTTTTGTTGTCACCGCGATTTATTATCTGCCCTATTTCTTATAAAAAAAAGCACTCGTGATAATCACGAGTGCTTTTTTACTATGCACGAGAAACGTATTTACCTTCACCAGTGTTGATGATAAGCATTTCGCCTTCGTTAATAAAGATTGGTACTTGTACAACAAGACCAGTTTCTAATTTAGCTGGTTTTGTTACGTTAGAAGCCGTATCACCTTTAATACCTGGCTCTGTTTCTGCCACTTGTAATTCAACAGTATTTGGAAGTTCAACACCAAGTACCTCGCCTTGGTAAGTCATAATTGCTACTTCCATGTTTTCTTTTAGGAATTTAAGCTCGCGCTCGATTTGGTTTTCACCAAGTTCGATTTGCTCATAAGTTCCGTTATCCATAAATACGTGAGCCTCACCGCTTGCGTATAAGTATTGCATACGACGGTTTTCGATATGTGCTTTTTCTACTTTCTCACCAGCACGGAATGTTTTCTCTTGAACAGATCCTGTGCGAATGTTACGTAGTTTCGAACGAACGAAAGCAGCACCTTTACCTGGCTTTACGTGTTGGAAATCAAGTACTTGCCAAAGGGCATTATCCACTGAAATTGTTAAACCTGTACGAAAATCGTTTACTGAAATCATGTAAAAAAATCCTCCTGTGTATTACAAAATAATAAGTTCTTTTGGTGATTTCGTAATCACTTCATTACCTTCACTCGTTACAATAATATCATCTTCAATACGTACGCCGCCAATACCTGGAATATAAATACCTGGTTCTACTGTTACAGCCATACCTGGTTCAAGTACTGTATCAGAACGGAACGCTAAACCTGGTGCTTCATGGATTTCAAGACCGATTCCATGACCAGTAGAGTGTCCGAAGTATTCACCGTATCCTTTTTCCGTTATGTAATCACGCGTTAGCGCATCTGCCACGCGGCCTGTTAAACCAGCTTTAATACCGTTCACACCACGTAGTTGTGCTTCTAAAACGATATTATAAATTTCTTTCAATTTATCAGATGGTTCACCGACTGCAATCGTACGAGTAATATCAGAACAATATCCTTTGTAATAAGCGCCGAAGTCTAATGTAACGAAATCTCCTGTTTCTATCACTTTTTCAGATGCCACGCCGTGCGGTAATGCCGAACGAAGACCTGAAGCAACGATAATATCAAACGAAGAAGATGTTGCTCCTTGTTTTCTCATGAAAAATTCAAGTTCATTTGACACTTCAATTTCAGATACTCCCGGGCGAATGAATGATAGAATATGTTCAAAGGCAGCATCTGCAATCTGTGCAGCTTCCTTTAATATCTTAATCTCTGAATCAGTCTTTATCAAGCGTAACTTTTCTACAAGGCCAGAAGTTGGGATGAATTCAGCTTCAATCGCTTCATTATGTGTTACGTAAGAGCTATATGTAAGAGTATCTTGCTCAAATCCTAACTTTTGAATTCCAAGGTCTTTTACTTGTTTCGCAACTTCATCAAGAATTAAACCTGCATGCTGCACGATTTCATATCCAACCGCTTGCTTACTAGCTTGCTCTACGTAACGGAAATCTGTAATAAATTGAGCACGCTCTTTCGAAATAAGAACAACACCAGCTGTTCCTGTGAAGTTAGCCATATATCTACGACTATGTTCATTTGTTAACAATATACCGTCAATACCGACCTCATCAAATGCACTTCGTAATCTTTCAATTTTCTCCATTACTTTATGCCTCCCTCAATTTCTCCATTAATGCAAATAACGCTAACTTATAGCCATAAAACCCAAATCCAACAATTTGTCCCGCACAAACAGCTGCCGTCACAGATTCATGACGGAACGACTCACGCTGGTGAATGTTAGAAATATGTACTTCAATAACAGGAATCGAAACGCTCGCAATTGCATCCCGAATCGCATAGCTATAATGCGTAAATGCTCCAGGATTTAAAATGATCCCTTCATATATATCTTCAGCCTCATGAATACGATCGATAATCGCACCTTCATGATTTGATTGGAAACATTCTAACTCCACTCCCATTGTTTCTGCTTCTTGCTTCATATCTGCTTCAAGTGTCGCTAGCGTGCCCTTACCATATACATTTACCTCACGAACACCGAGGCGATTTAGGTTAGGACCGTTTACGAGGAGTACCTTTTTCATATCCTTAAAACTCCTTAATATTAAATATCTATACAACATTTTAACATAGGAGTTACTTATTTGAATAGTTCGTCTTCTCTTCCCCTTCTTGTTCGGCTTTATTGCTATTTACTGCGTACGAAACAGAGTATGCAATAAACACACCATACAATATAAAAATGCACATCGTCGTCACAATCGTTTCTTTCGGTAAATTGAGCGCACTTTTAATAGCAGGTGCTAGTAATCCCATTCCGAAAAATAGTAATGCCCACCAAAATAGACCATAAATCATCCCTGGAAGAATTCCTTCAAACTTTGCAAAACATATCTTATACAAAAAGGCAATTAAAATTGAAAGAAGTCCCATACAAACAATTCCTGACACATTCCCCCATGCCCCTTCCTTCCAACCACCAAGCGCAAATGGTAAAAGGAAATAATTCGGTCCTGCTTCCGTAAACGAAAAAATATGAAGGAAATACCATATCCCTCCCCAAAAGATTCCACCAAATAAACCAATTTGCACAAAATTCCTTGTTCCTAATTGTTCTTGATTCACATCGACACCTCCGCTCAATAGTATGCCCGAAACTATTTTGAAGCATGTTTAAATACTGCGAAATTTGTCTATAAAAAGAATAAGAAATGTCCGACTCTCGTAACATTTTTCCTTGTCATCTACTTGTATTTGTCGATAAAATAAAGGAAACTCGGTGATTGTCTTATTTCAAAATGACAGAACCCAGTATGACAATTGCCTCTTTTTCTACATAAGAGAGAAACAAATACAGGTTGGTGTTAAAATGGCAGAAGAGTCAAAACAAATATATGGCGGGCAAGCAGTCATAGAAGGAGTTATGTTTGGCGGTAGAGAATATACTGTTACAGCGGTTCGTCGTAAAGATAAATCGATTGAATTTTATCGATTACCACGCGTTCGTAATAAAGTATTATCTATCCTTAAAAAAATTCCATTTTTACGAGGGATTGCCGCTATTGTGGATGCAAGTGCGAATGGAGCGAAGCATTTAAATTTCGCTTCAGAACGATTTGATGTCCACCCAGAAGAAGACGAACAAATTGCAAATAAAAAAGAAGAACAATCAAAATTAACGATGGTATTAGGAGTTGCAGCAGTTGGTGTTTTATCTTTCATTTTCGGAAAAGTAATTTTCACAGCAGTGCCTGCACTACTAGCTGAATTAACAAGACCGATTTTCCCATCTCATACAGGGCAAATCATTGTCGAAAGTGTCATTAAGCTCATGTTATTATTGAGCTATATATACTTTATTTCTTTAACTCCACTTATTAAGCGGGTATTTCAGTACCATGGTGCGGAGCATAAAGTAATCAATGCTTATGAGAATAATCTTTCACTGACTGTAGAAAATGTTCAAAAACAAACTCGCCTTCATTATCGCTGTGGTAGTAGCTTTATTATATTTACAGTCATCGTTGGAATGTTTGTTTATTTCCTCGTCCCTACTGATCCACTTTGGGCACGAGTTATAAACCGAATTTTATTAATTCCAGTCGTACTTGGTATTTCGTTCGAAGTATTACAATTTACGAATCGATTACGAGATGTTCCCATATTACGCGTACTTGGCTATCCAGGATTATGGCTGCAACTATTAACAACGAAAGAACCAACAGATGATCAAGTGGAAGTAGCCATTGCATCGTTTGAAGAATTATTACGTTTAGAAAACAAACAATAATTATTTAAAAATGGTGTTCAACTCCTTTCCTCATCGTTAATATACTAATTTTAATATATGTTTTTAGGAGGTGTTCCTTATGAACGGTCGTTCGTTTACATTCGCTATATTTGTGCTTATTATCGGATTAGCAATATTCGGCCTTGTTTCATCTGTAATTACAAACCCAATGGGTGTATTGAGAAATATCGGGTACATGTTACTTGTTGTCGGTATCTTTTATTTGCTATACAAGATGTTTACAAATTCTAGTGGTTCTGCAAATTCGCAAAGCTCATATAAGCGCGCTGCCAAACAATCGAACCGCAAACACGGGAAACAAAATGTAGCACCCCTAAGCAATTCTTTCTTTAAGTCCAATGCTTCTAATGACAAGGGCAAAAAAGGAAATTCTTCCACTTTGAAACGAAAAAGAAAACAATCTCATTTAACTGTCATTGAAGGTAAGAAAAACAAAAAGAAAGACCGTGCTTCCTTTTAGGAAACACGGTCTTTTTCAATTGAAATAAAAAAAGGAAACGCCATATGTTCCCCTTAATTACTTTTCTCTTCATTTGCTTTTTGAACACCACGAAGTGTGTCTACGCGGACTTCATCTTGTTCAAAGTATTGTACTAAATCACCAATGCGGTCAATGGCTTCCCAACTTAAATGATGTTCAATTCCTTCTACATCATTGTAAATCTTGCTTTCATCCACACCGATAATACGCATAAATTGCTCGAGCAAGTCATGACGATATACGAGACGTTCTCCGATTTTTTTACCTTTTGATGTTAATACAAGCCCTCTATATTTTTCATAAATTAGATATTCATCTTTGTCTAATTTTTGCACCATTTTTGTTACAGAGGATGGATGTACACTAAGCGCTTCAGCAATATCAGATACGCGGGCATAACCCTTTTCATCAATCAACAAATAAATTTGTTCAATATAATCTTCCATACTAGGGGTAGGCATCGGTTTCCTCCATCCAATTTCATTTTGCTTATTCCGTACGAAGCAATCAATAAAATGATACACCAGAAAGAATAACGTGACAAGGTGAAAACGAGCCTAAATCTGCAAAAGAGAAAAGAACCTGCTTTCAAATACAAGTTCCTTTCATGTAAAATATTGAATTTCTGCGTTAGGAAAAAATTGATGAATATATCCTCTAATTGTTTCTTCCAATACTTCTGCATCATTTTTTTTATATACGTATTTCCCAATGCCATATCGTCCCCATTTATATTTGCGCTTCTCTTCATCCATTTCAAGCTTCGTATTTGGATAACGCTCTTGGATGACCTTTTTTGCTGGTTTTGTAAAGCGATGTTGAATTAATTCAAATGTTAAATCCGGTATCGACAAATCTTTTAGTGCATTGTACAGCCGCTCAAATAGTTCACGATATCCTTCTTCCCATCCTTCATGCATATAAAGTGGCGCAACTATAAAGCCAAGTGGATAACCCGCGCCTGCTACTTTACGAGCAGCTTCAATTCTTTCTTCAAACGGTGATGTCCCTGGCTCAAAATTTTTAATCACATACCGTGAATTAATACTAAACCTGAAACGAGTTTTCCCATTATGTTTTGCATCTAACAAATGATCAACGTGCGAATATTTCGTAACGAAACGTAAACGCCCATACTCACTTTCTCCAATGAATTCGATCGCCCGCTTTAATGCATGTGTTAAATGATCAATCCCAACGATATCTGATGTACAAGCAGCTTCAAACCTTGTTATTTCAGGTGCCCTTTCATCCATATATTGCTTTGCCTTCTCAAATATTTCATCAAGATTAACATACACGCGAACATAAGGTTTACTCCCAAGTGTCGTTTGCAAATAACAATAATGACAATGTCCCATGCATCCTGTTGCAAGCGGAATTGCATATTCAGCTGACGGTTTTGACGTATCAAACTTTAATGTCTTCCTCACCCCAACGACAAGCGTTGCTTTTGCATTTCGATACTTTTGCAGATCATTTTCACCTGGTAAATTTCTAATTTGATTATGGGATGTTGTTTCACGAATTTCTAATCCCATCTTCGTAAACTTCTCATATAGCTCTTTTCCAAGTGGGTATTCAAGTGCCTTCGGTTCAAAGTAAACGAGTTTTGGCATAAATGGTTTCATACGCTTCCCTCCTCTCTTTAGTATGAGGAGCGTTAAAAAATTAACACTCACTAAAGTTTTCCACGTTTTAACAGCCTTTCAAAAGGCTGTTTTTCTTCTGTCTAATTTTACAAATTGAAAAATTTCATAAAGAAAATAAGAAAAATGCAAAATAATTAAAGTTAATTGTTGACGTGATGCTTTTATTATCGGTATCATAAATCTTCGTGAGCAATTATTTTTCGTTATACGATTTTTTTATTATTACTGAGTTTTTGAGAGGAGAAATTAGATGTCAGTTAAGAAGAAAACGCAAGTACGCACCGGCAAAATGGTACGTGAACTAATGTTAGCAGACGAAGATGTAAATGCTTCGCTAATTATGGTATATAGTGAAAACGGTGTAAACGCAGAAATTAAAATCGAGGGCTTAACGCCGAAATGTAACGAAGAATTATTTTTGAGCGGAAACGTGGATTGGAACAAGAGTGTTATTTATAAAATTGTTGATTTCACTGGAAACGCTGAAGTTGGTAAAGTTACATTAACAGCGATGAACAAAAATAATGTTTCTCTAGAAATAGAACGTGTTATGTGGAGTAAAGAAAATAAAGAGGCTGCTGAGCAAGAAGAAACAGTTGTAGAAGCTACTCCGAAAAAAGAAGTAGTTGTAGAAGCTCCAAAAGCAGTTACACCTGCTCCAAAGCCTGTTACGCGTGTGGAAACACCTGCTGCTACAGCACCTACACCTAAGCCTACTCCAGTAGCTACACCGAAGCCAGTAAGTGTAGAAGCGGCTGTAGAACTATCTACTCCAGCACCTGTGAAAAAAGCAGTACCAACTTCAGTTACAAAGCAAGAAACAGCACCGGTCGCTCCTGCAAAACCGAAGCAACCTGCTTTAACTGAAACAAATTCAAAACTACAAGAAAATTATGTAAAACTCGTGAAAAAGACAATTGAAGTTTGTCAAGATTACGAGCTTGGCATCGACATAGATGATTCTATTGAAAGCTTAAAAGAAGAACTACAAAGCCAAGGTATTAGCGTTACATTCGACAAAGAAATTATGGACGTTGTAAATCGCCTTCGTTCTTTACAAGATAAAGGAATCAAAGTAGAAAAAGTACTTAATTTACTATAAAAAATAAGAGGTGGCAATCGCCACCTCTTATTTTTTATAATTCCATTCATCACTTTCATACTTTTCTTTCGCTAACGTTTGAACTTCATGTAACTGTTCTTCTGTTAATTCATACGGAACAAGCTCTATATCTAATCCTTTTTCAAATCCAACCTCAAACGCTTTAATTAATTGTTCGATCGTAAATGTACGGTCTGTCAATTCATTAATTGCTACCGCCTTTGAAGAGAACATACTCTTCATACGTTCTTTCACACGTTCGTTCGGGAATAAAAATAGATCGTATAATTCGTCTAAGTCTATTTCTAACGGAATTGATCCGTGTTGTAAAATAACACCTTTTTGACGTGTTTGCGCACTACCTGCGATTTTTCTTCCTTCTACTACAATTTCATACCAAGATGGCGCATCAAAGCATACGCCTGAACGTGGATTTTTTAAATTTTCACGATCTTCTTCTGTTTTCGGAACTGCGTAATACGCTTCTAATCCTAGCGCTTTAAAACCATCTAATAAACCTTGCGAAATAACACGATACGCTTCTGTAACTGTTTTAGGCATATTCGGATGATCTTCAGACACAATAACACTGTACGTTAATTCTTTATCATGTAGTACACCCCTACCGCCTGTTTGACGACGAACGAATCCATATTTCTTTTCATTCACTATATCCATATTAATATCTTTTTCAACACGCTGGAAATACCCGACTGTTAATGTTGGTACTTCCCATTCATAAAAACGAATTGTTGGTTGCATTTTCTTTTCACTTTGCCAATTTAATAAGCATTCATCTAACGCCATATTAAATGCCGGTGAACATTGACCAGAGTTAATATAACACCATTTTTCTTTTCCCATCCTGCACCTCATATAACCAATTATTTTTCACATTCTCTAGTCTACCAAATTCGACAAAATTTGTGAAAGAATACGAAATTTCTTCGTATATACAAATGAATCTGTTGCATAAATACATACGGGCATTATAATATTGAAAGTAGGATAAGAAAAAAGGGAGCGATAGAATCGTGTCAACAACTTGGATTATTTTATTAGCCGTAATCGTAGCGTTCATCGGCTACACTGTATGGATGTATTTCTATCAGAAAAAATTAATTACAACACTTTCAGAAGAAGAGTTTCGCGCTGGTTACCGTAAAGCACAGCTTATCGATATCCGCGAAGCAGACGAATATACTGCAGGGCATATTTTAGGCGCACGTAACATTCCGTTATCACAAATTCGCCTTCGTCATAAAGAACTTCGTAAAGATCAACCAGTTTACTTATACTGCCAAAGCGGATTCCGTACTGGTCGTGCGGCTCAATACTTAAAAAAACAAGGTTACAAAGATTTCTACCAATTACAAGGTGGATTCAAAACGTGGACTGGAAAAGTTAAAAAGAAATAATAACATACAAAAAACTAGCTGAATGATTCAGCTAGTTTTTTCATTTCATATTGTTCGCAATGTATAATAAATTTTGCTTAATCACATCTACATCATTCTCTTCTACATTACGATGCAATAGTTGATACTCAATCCCCTTCTCTTTCCAAATAAGCGTAGCAAACTCGTCCCCTCGTTCGAAGTCATCCTTATTTTTAAAATAAGCGGCGGCTCCATTATTCAATCTTATTTGTTCTTGAAATCGTTTCTCTTCCACGAATTCCGGAAAACTATAAGAAAAATTCGCAACATTTAGCTCAATATATTCATGTCTCCCTTGTTCCTGCTGCTTATATTTAATCGTTAAGACAGCGTTCTTTTTTCCAATGGTTCTTACTTCCCCCTTCACATCACTCATGATGTCGTACGGCAAAAACGTCGGAACTTTAAACTTCACTGGAAAATATTTCGGAATTTCCTTCAGCGGAATAGGATCCGTAACGCGATCCATAGCCCCGCCTGTTGTTCCCACAAAGTTTTTTTCTTCTTGCATCGTTTGCTGAAACGAACATGAACTAAGCACGAAACTAGAAAACACGAAACAAATGATTCTTTTTTTCAATTTGTTTCCGCCCTTTCCTACCGCTCCCTTAACGAATAAAGCGTTTATATGCTCTTCATATTCGCTCCGTTATCAAACTCCACCTTTGAAAACTTTCCACGTTATTCTCACACATTTTGACAAAACTTTTTATAGACGCAAAAAAAGCCCCTTATCATTCTTACGCCCAAGTGAAAAGGTTACGCGAAGAAAAGGAAGCCTCATTAATAACATAGTTTGTGAAAAGCTTTTCAGGTCAAGATTTTTTCCTTCTTATCATCTTCCCTTTATAATAAGGGAAAGAGGTGATACATATGGCCAATATAAAACAAATTGCAAAAACTGCTGGTGTATCTATATCAACTGTTTCGCGTGTCCTGAATAATCACCCTTACGTAAAAGAAGAAAAGCGTAAGCGGGTTCTAGATGCTGTCGAAGAATTAAACTATGCAAAAAATATAAATGCTGTCCATTTAATAAGAGGAAAAACATATACAATTGGCGTTATGCTACCTTTTATTAACCTTCCGTATTTTAGTACGATTATTGAAGGAATCGGAAACGAAGCATTATTAGCTGGATATCATATTAATTTATGCCAAACAAATTATGATAGCCTCGAAGAAATTCGTGTTCTTGAAATGATGAAAATGAAGCAATTCGACGGGATGATTATTTGCTCCCGAACGAGTTCATGGGAACAAATTGAACCTTTCTCAAAATTCGCCCCTATTATTTCATGCGAAAAAATGAACCACCCCCTCATTTCATCTGTCTATGTAGATCATTATGAAGGCTTCCGTCTCGGTACTGCATATTTACTAAGTAAAGGTCATGAAAAAATCGGGATTTGTTTAGCAAGAAAAACAAGTGCAAATTCTATAGAGCGTGAAAAAGCGTTCGCTGATACCCTTCGTCATGATGGCAAAGCAGTGCAATCTGATTGGATTTTTCATCAATGCTACACGATGCAAGACGGAGCACAAATACTCCATCGCATTTTAAAGATGAAAAATCGTCCAACCGCTATTTTCACGGCGAATGATCAAGTTGCAGCTGGTTTATTAACTGAAGCAAGAAAACACGGCATTCGCGTCCCTGAAGATCTTGCTATTTTAGGATTCGATAACCATGAAATTTCAAAAGCACTAGAAATTACTACTATTGAACATCCCGGTCTCACGATGGGATCTCGTGCTTTTTCTTTATTCCATAATCAAATACAAAGCGAGAAAATTATTGGGAGCGCTGAAGAACTGTCCTTCCATTTAATTGAGCGAAAAACAATTTAAAAAGAGCGTTACCTATAGCGTTCTTTTTCAGCTCGTCACCTATTGACTTTGTATTTTTACTCGCATATAATAAAAACTAACGAACGGTAGGTAGGGGATAGAAATGACAGCAAACCGCATTAAAGCTGTAGCACTTTCTCATTTCGCACGCTACGGCTATGAAGGAACTTCATTAGCAAATATTGCTCAAGAAGTCGGGATTAAAAAACCATCGATTTACGCACACTTTAAAGGAAAAGAAGAGCTATATTTTATATGCTTAGAATCTGCTCTTCAAAAAGATTTGCAGAGCTTCACAGGCGATATCGAAAGCTTTTCCAATTCATCCACTGAAGAATTGCTCTTACAGTTACTAAAGGGCTACGCAAAACGATTTGGTGAGAGTGAAGAATCAATGTTTTGGTTACGAACTTCCTATTTTCCGCCTGATGCATTTCGCGAACAAATTATCGATAAAGCGAATGCACACATCGAAAACGTCGGAAAACTTTTATTCCCTATATTTAAACAGGCAAACGAGCAAAGTGAACTGCATAACATTGAAGTGAAAGACGCTCTAGAAGCTTTTCTATGCTTACTAGACGGACTTATGGTTGAACTACTATTCGCAGGTTTAAATCGCTTTGAGACTCGTTTAAACGCCTCTTGGCAAGTATTTTGGCGAGGCCTTTCAAACTGACGGATTGCTCCTTTGCAATGCGTCGTTTTTAAGCCCTTTACCTAACGACTGGTAGGAAGGAGAAATAACATATGGCATGGATTTATGTAATCTTAGCTGGTATTATTGAAATCTTTTGGGTTATTGGACTAAAACACGCGGAGGCACCACTTGAATGGGCTGGCGTTGCATTATTAATTACAATTAGTTTCGTCTTATTATTTAGAGCTTATAAAGATTTACCTGTCGGCACTGTATACGCCGTCTTTACAGGAATTGGAGCTGGCGGAATCGTTCTTACAGAAATTCTCATCTTTGGAGAACCTTTCTCTATCGTAAAAGTTTTATTAATCGGCTTAATCTTCTTCGGCGTAATTGGTCTAAAACGAGTAACAGAAGAAAAAGAAGCGAAGGAGGCCGCATAAAATGGCTTGGGTATTTTTAATTCTAGCTGGTATTTGTGAAATTATTGGTGTACTCTTTATGAAAGTAGCCACTGAAAAGAAGGGCTGGGCACCAAAAGTTATTTTAATCGCTAACTTCGGCGTAAGCTTCTTCTTCTTATCTCTTGCGATGGACACATTACCGATGGGAACTGCTTACGCAATTTGGACTGGAATCGGAACTGCTGGTAGTGCACTTCTAGGTATTCTTATTTTCCGCGAATCAGCAGATTGGCGTCGTCTTGCCTTCTTAAGCTGCATTCTATGCGGCGCTGTTGGCTTAAAACTATTAAGCTAACGTGCGGTGAACGCCATGTGGAAAGAAAAAGGACAGCAAATGTTAGCATGGATCACACTTGGTATCGTCATTCTATTACAAATAAGTTTTCATATAATAGAATGGTTGTTTCATAGAGTATTATCCATTTTCACATTCCTTCCTAACATGACACTTGAAATTATATCAATTGTTTGGTCCATTATCGCCTCCATTGCAATCGTCATTATATGGAGCATCGCCAAACTATTGAATAAAGTATTTAAAAAGGACAGCACTTCTGAAAAAGAGTAACTGTCCTTTTTTATATTCATTCAGACTTTCTGTAGAAGTTTGATGTGATAAGACAAATAAGACCAACTATGACAATACTGATACCAATTCCTTTATGCAAATTAGGAATTGGTGATGGTATGTCTGAGTAAAAATTTGCTAATATGAGACCGATTGAAAATAAAAGTACCCCTATTCTATATAACCATTTTCTTTTGTTCATCATTCTCCCCTCCTGAAATTTTTCATACACTCCTTTCTTTTGGACATACTACCTAAAAAAGGAGTGGATAATATGCAAAATTCTATACATAAGCAAATCCTATTTTTATTTTTCCTCTTTCTTATTCTCGTTATCGTTTTCAGCTTTATATTACATACTCCGAAAGATGTGCCGAATAGCCTCTCTGTTTATAAACTCTTACTTTCATATTGTCGTTATTGAAAAAGGTGCCTTTTATAGGGCACCTTTTAAAATCCTCTCTTCTCATACAATTTCACTGAAACGAAGACGGATACTATGAACATGCATATTAAACTCATTCCTTAACATCACTTATTAGTTTTTATATAAGACAAACCACAAGCATTAAAGCTCTTTCTTTTTAAAACTTACAATCGCCAAAAACATTGAAGCTAAATAACTTACACACGCGCCTATACCTAAAATACTTATAACTAATAGCACATCCGAAGTTCGAAAAATCATTAACATAAGCCTTTCATCCGTAAATATATTGCACATAAATCCTAGTAAACCTATTATAGGAAAAAATCATAACTAATCCCAGCATAGTAACCGTTCGCTTATCCTCACTATATTTTATTGGAAGGATCATAACAGCATACAGAACAGAAAAGAAAATAGCTATAAATGCTGCATACCAAGGAATATTTATATTTTCTTTTAATACAAATACAGGTAGTACAAAGAAAACGAATGTAATGATTAAGCTGAATGCCATAAAAAATAGTATCGATATGTATTTCGCAATGACAATATCTTTTCTAGTAAAAGGTAGACTTACTAATATTTTTTCCGTACTATTTTTCTCTTCATTTGATAAAGAGATTGAAATCATCAAAAGACATATAGCAAAACAAACATACGCCATTTGAAATGGTTCTATAGAGTTTTGGAATGCTCCGTATATTGGTAAGATCAAATAGATAAGGAACATTTTTCTTTGTAAGAAAAACTCCTTCAAAATCAACTGTTGCATATGAATTCCCCTCTCTATAAATCACGCGTTTCATAAATTTTAATTGTAAGAAACATAGAAACGATATAGACACTAGCTAATATAATTCCTCCAACTATAAATACACCAATATGCATTGGATTCATAATCCATTCAATAAATGAAAGTGTTGTTTCATTCAGCTCATCACTAATAAACATCCAAAGAATTACACTCACTCCCATTGATGCTGCTGATACTATACTTCTCACTACCTTTGATTTTGTACCATAATAACTAGGGAAAAACATTGCAACAAAAAATAAGGCGTAAACAGCTCCATTTACTACTTCATACCATGAAATTTCAATGTATAGATTAGGATGATATGCAACGATATCACCAATGACCATAATGCCTCTTATAAGAAAAACGACTAACATCGTAGAAAGCATGCCACCTACAATGAATATTGCACTCAAAATATATCTAGCGATAATGATATCCTTTCTGCTTAACGGTAAACTATTAATCATAATGTCACTTGTATTCCGTTCATCTACTACGATTAATATCGTAACTGAGGAAAGAGTTATAAATACACAACTCATAGGAAATAGCACTTCACCACTAGGTTCAAATAAAAAGAATATACAGGGTATAATAAGATACACTAACCATATACCCCGAAAAAAGAACAAATCTTTATATACGAGCTGACGCATAAGCACCTCTCCCTTTCGCGGTATAAACGATAATATCATCTAATGTAGGCTTTTCTATTACAACCTCATTTCCAAACCAATCTATAATTGCTTGTTTATCCTTCGCTAAACCTTCGAAACCAAACTTATTTTTTCGTAATCCAACAAATAGTTCTTTTCCTTCTCGGTCTAATAAATCATTACTTCCTTTTACGATTACGTAGTTCTCCATTAAGTCGTCTTTTTCACCAGTAAATATAATTTCTCCATCGTTGATGAACGTAATATAATCTGCGATGCGCTCTAAATCTGTTGTAATGTGCGTTGAGAATAATACCGATACTTCATCTTCCATTACAATCTCTTGCAACATATCAAGTAATTCACTTCGAACAACTGGATCTAATCCTGCTGTCGGTTCATCCATAATAATAAACTCTGCATGATGCGAAAGTGCGATAGCAATCGCAAACTTCATTTTCATCCCTTTAGATAGTTCTTTAATCTTTTTATACTTTGGGACTTGCAATCTCTGCATATACGATTGATACTGCTTTTCGTCCCATTTTTTATATAACGGTGCAATAATACGTTTCATTTGTTCACACGTTAAATCTTCGTAGTAATGATTTTCATCATATACAAAACCGATATTTTGTTTTATTTCCTTTTCGGCTTTCTTATTGTCTTTGCCAAAAATTTTTATATCACCACTATCTTTTCTAATTAAATTCATAATCATTTTGATTGTCGTGCTTTTCCCGGCCCCGTTCGGTCCGACAAATCCCATAATATATCCACGTGGTAATGCAAAACTTATATTTTTCACTGCAAAATCTTCATAACTTTTACAAACGTTTTTTAGCTCTAACATCCCTTATTCCCCCTCGTATAAACACGCAATCATCTGCTGTAATTCTTCAAGCGACAGCTGCAACACTTTACTTTCTTTCACAATTTCTTCAGCTTTATTTTCCAATAAACGTAGCCGCTGTTCTTTTAGTAGTTCATTATTTTTACGTGAAACATAAGTCCCCTTCCCAGCCACCGTTTCTATGTATCCTTCTTTTTCAAGCTCTTCGTACGCACGCTTCGTTGTAATTACACTAATTTGTAATTCCTTCGCTAAGCTACGAATAGACGGTAATTGATCTCCACCCTTTAAACCACCATTTAAAATAAGCTGGCTTAATTGTTTTCTTATTTGCACATAAATAGGGTCTTGGGAAGAATTCGAAATAATAATATTCATGTTTTCCTCCAGTGTGTATATACTGTATATATCTTATATACACAGTATATACACAACATCCTATTTTTGGCAAGAAAAAAAGACCAACATTTTCCTGTTGGTCTTTCGTATATGTATCACTTTTCAAAGCGATCTAACATCTCGTCTCTCATTCCGAAACTCACTACCGCAATTCCTATATACATAAACAGAAGGAATGCCGGATGAACTGTGTTGTACCAGCTGCTATCAACAATTAAATAAATCGTTAATGCCACAACAAGAACAAACGCTAAGATAAACATATAAAAGTGTCTTGTACTACCCATGATAAACTCCTCTCTTCTCACTTCACCATTCAACAGTATATTTTATCGAATAATTCGATATGACTCAAGGTTAACTTTCTGTTATGTAATCAAGTTCCACCTTTATGATGTCCTCACACGCTATTGAAATGATTGTTCCTTGTTTATCAATCGCCGTCACTTCTCTATTATCCATTACACGATGCGCTACTCTTTCTAGCACTTTTCCTTGGTCTCGATAACAAAATTCTTTTACATCTTTAATCGTTTTTCCGTTTTCTAAATGGTATATCATTCTATAACACCGATATCCCACAATTTCACCCCCAAACTTGCTCGTTTTTTCACATATACATAAAAATGAGTAAATTTCGTCTCATCACATCTTCTTAATTTCAATAAAATTCTAACAAAAATAAATACTTTTATCAAACCGACTTTTTCAACAAAACCACCTATAAAACTACATCTTGACAGCAATATGAAACAAAAAAATTTAATTTTTAACATTTTCTTCACTATTTCTGCACAAATTCTCCAAACAAAAAAAGAACCCGCATGTAGCGAGTTCTTTTTCATTCTCATCAAACTTGTACAGGAGCTAGCTTTTCATAACGTAAAACAGGTTTACGTGCAGCCATCGTTTCGTCTAAACGTTTAATGACTGTAGTATGCGGCGCTTCTTGTACAACTTCTGGATTTTCTTCTACTTCTTTAGCGATTTGAATCATCTTATCGATGAAACCATCTAATGTTTCTTTTGATTCTGTTTCTGTTGGCTCAATCATAATACATTCTTCCACATTTAATGGGAAGTAAATTGTTGGTGGATGGTAACCGAAATCAAGCAGACGTTTTGCGATATCTAATGTACGTACACCAAGTTTCTTTTGACGACGACCTGATAATACAAATTCATGCTTACAATGTCTATCGAACGGAAGATCATAGAATGGAGCTAATCTTCTCATCATATAGTTCGCATTTAATACCGCATACTCCGTTACTGCACGTAGTCCATCTGGACCCATAGAACGAATATATGTGTACGCACGAACGTTAATTCCGAAGTTACCATAGAATGGTTTTACACGCCCAATTGCTTCTGGACGATCATAGTTGAAGTGATAACCATTTTCCGTCTTCTCTAAAATTGGCTTTGGTAAGTACGGAATTAAATCAGCTTTCACACCTACTGGACCAGAACCTGGGCCACCGCCGCCGTGAGGACCTGTAAATGTTTTATGAAGGTTTAAATGCACAACGTCAAATCCCATATCTCCTGGGCGCGCTTGGCTTAATACCGCATTTAAGTTTGCACCATCATAGTATAGTTTACCGCCTGCATTATGGACGATTTCTGCCATTTCTAAAATGTTTTCTTCGAATAAGCCTAACGTGTTCGGATTTGTTAACATAAGTGCTGCTGTTTCTTCATTTACAACACGTTTTAAGTCTTCTAAATCAACAAGTCCATTTTCATTTGATTTTACTGTAATTGTTTCAAAACCAGCTACAGTTGCAGATGCTGGATTCGTTCCGTGAGCAGAGTCAGGAACAATTACTTTCGTACGGTTAAAGTCACCATTTGCTTCGTGGTATGCACGAATTAACATTAAACCTGTCCATTCTCCGTGTGCACCAGCTGCTGGTTGTAATGTAACAGTATCCATACCTGTAATTTCAATTAAATGCTCTTGCAAGTCATACATTAATTCCATTGCACCTTGCACTGTTTTTTCGTCTTGAAGTGGATGAATATTTGCAAATCCTGCAAAACGAGCTACGTTTTCGTTAATTTTCGGATTATATTTCATCGTACAAGATCCAAGTGGATAGAAGCCAGAATCAACGCCGTGGTTACGGTTTGAAAGTGCTGTATAATGGCGCATAATGTCAAGTTCAGATACTTCTGGTAGCTCTGCATCTTCTACTCGAATATAATCGCTCTCAAACACATCTTCTAGTTTCACTTCTTCTACATCTAATTTGGGTAAGCTATATCCTACGCGTCCTTCTTTACTCACTTCAAAGATAAGTGCTTGGTCTTGGTTCTTCATTGGATAGCCCCCATTTCGTTTACAAGTGTGTCAATTTCCTCTTTTGTACGAAGCTCTGTTACTGCTACAAGCATATGGTTTTCATGCTCTTTATAATCACGGCCTAGGTCGTAACCACCGATAATATTCTTTTGGATTAATGCGTCGTTTACTTCTTTTACTGGGCGTTTGCAATCTACAACAAACTCATTGAAGAATGGTCCAGCAAATGTAACTGTGAAGCCTTTCGCCTCAAATTGACGTTTTGCATATTGTGCTTTAGAAATGTTTTGACGTGCCATTTCTTTCACACCTTGTTTTCCAAGTGCCGTCATTGCAACTGATGCTGCTAATGCATTTAACGCTTGGTTTGAACAAATGTTAGACGTCGCTTTGTCACGGCGAATATGCTGTTCACGCGCTTGTAACGTTAATACAAACCCACGTTTACCATCTGAATCTACAGTTTGTCCAACAAGACGTCCTGGAATTTTACGCATAAATGCTTTCGTTGTTGCAAAGTAACCACAGTGCGGTCCACCAAACTGAGTTGGGATACCAAATGGTTGTGCATCACCGATTACAATATCAGCACCAAATTTTCCTGGTGGTGTTAATGCGCCTAATGATAATGGATTTGAAGAAACGATAAATAATGATTTTTGTTGGTGAACGATTTTTTCAATATCCGCTAACTTTTCAACTTGTCCGAAGAAGTTTGGATATTGAACAATTACACACGCAACTGTATCGTCTACTTCACTTTGTAATACGTCTAAATCTGTTACACCATCTTTATGATTAATTTCAACAACTTCTAAATTTTGACCTTTTGCGTATGTTTCAAGTACTGCTCTTGATTCCGGATGAACTGCACTAGATACAAGAATTTTCTTTTTACGAGTATGGCCAGCTGCCAGCATTGCTGCTTCAGCTAAAGCTGTACCTCCGTCATACATAGAAGAATTCGCTACGTCCATTCCTGTTAATTCACAAATCATCGTTTGGAATTCAAAAATTGCTTGTAATTCCCCTTGTGAAATTTCTGGTTGGTATGGCGTGTAAGCTGTATAAAATTCTGAACGAGAAATCACATGATCAACAATTACTGGAGCGTAATGATCGTATACACCTGCTCCTAAGAAAGAAGCGTATTCTTTTAAGTTCGCATTTTTGCTAGCCATTTGAGATAACTCTTTTAAAAGCTCTGGCTCTGATTTTGCTTCTTTAATTTTTAAATCCCCTTTAAAACGAACACTCTCTGGAATATCAGAGAATAAATCATCGATCGTTTGAACGCCGATCGTTTGTAACATTTCTTTTTTGTCTTCTTCTGTCATTGGAAGATAACGATGCAACATGAAATCTACCCCTCTCCCCGTTACTTTGAACGTTTATAAAATGGTGTTGGAACAACTACTGCTTTGACGCGTTTATTACGAATTTCAATTTCTACTTCTGTATCAACTGCTGCGTATTTTACATCAATTAGTGCTAAACCAATGCTTTTCTTTAACGTTGGAGATTGTGTACCACTCGTTACTTCCCCGATTTTTTCTTCTCCAATAAATACAGGGTAATGCGTACGAGGAATACCGCGTTCGATTACTTCGATGCCGACTAATTTACGAGGCGCACCGTTTTCTTTTTGCTCTTTTAACGTTTCTTTTCCAAAGAAGTCTGCTTCTTTATTTGGTTTTACCGCAAAGCCAATTCCAGCTTCAATCGGTGTAATATCTTTCGATAATTCTTGACCATAAAGTGGTAATGTTGCTTCGAAGCGCAGTGTATCACGAGCACCTAAACCACATGCTTTTAAGCCTTCTTCTGCTCCCACTTCAAGAAGTTTCTCCCAAAGTTTTGCAGCATCTTCACTCTTACAGTAAATTTCAAATCCATCTTCACCTGTGTAACCTGTACGAGATACAAGTGCTGGAATTCCATCTACAAGAATATCGTTTTTAAATTTAAAGAACTTAATTTCTTTCAAATCTTCTGACACAACTTTTTGTAAAATGCCTTCTGCTTTTGGTCCTTGAATTGCAAGCTGTGCAACTTCACTAGAAACATTGACTACTGTCGCATCGCCAATTACATGACTTGCTAACCATTCGTAATCTTTCTCGATATTTGATGCATTGATTACTAATAAATAGTCTTCTTCACCACGTTTGTAGATTAATAAATCATCTACTGTACCACCATTTTCGTAGCACATAGCTGTATATTGTGCGCCCCCTACCTTTAAGGTAGATACGTCATTTGTAACAACACGTTGTAAAAATGCTAAACTATCTACACCCTTTACCTCAACTTCTCCCATATGAGATACATCGAACAAACCTGCCGCTGTACGTACAGCTTCATGCTCTTCTTTAATGCTTGAAAATTGAACTGGTAATTCCCAACCACCGAAGTCGATTGTTTTCCCACCATACTTCGCGTATACATCAAATAACGGTGTACGTTGTAATGTAATCATGCTCTCTCCCCCTTATGCTCTGACAAATCAATAAAAGTTGTTTCCCTTATCTAAACATTTTCATTCTGAAAAGATAGGATATACGGAATCTCATTATATTTTTTTATGAAAGCGTAAATAAAAAATCGCTTTCTTGGATAAAATACGAAAGATTCCATACATTTCACACCATTATCCTAACATTATTCGCTATATTTCATCAATATTCTAGCATAAAAAATAATTTAGAATTTTTTATGCTTAAACTTATTAAATACAGCTTTTGAGATTTAATACGTTATTATTGTCTATCATATAGCCTTTAATAACGATAATAACGCCTTCTTTCAAGGCGAATCATTACACACTTAAAAATAATTTCTTTAGTTTATAAAAGGTGGGAGAGCCGTAATGAATGTTGATATTTCCGTAGATCGGACGTGGCAAAACAATTTTTTAAATAGAATTGACGAAGATGGCCCTTGGACAAACTGGGATTTATACCATTTAGCTTATGAAACAGAAAAATCATTACTTGTTCCTACTTTCGATGGACTACAAGCACCGAAACATTTATCCCATTTCACACCGCTTCCTCATCAATTAGAAGTTGCTCAAAATGTGATTGAACAAATGAACGGTAAAGCGATACTAGCCGACGAAGTCGGACTTGGAAAAACGATTGAAGCTGGACTTATTTTAAAAGAATATATGGTGCGTGGGCTTGTAAAAAAAGTACTCATACTCGTGCCAGCTTCTCTCGTGTCACAATGGGCATACGAACTCAACACAAAATTTTTCATTCCAGCGGTAGCGCAAAAGAAAAGCTATTCATGGGAGCAAGCTGATGTGATCGTCTCATCCATCGATACTGCAAAGCGTTCACCACATCGCGATATCGTTTTAAATTTAGAATATGACCTTATTATTATCGATGAAGCACATAAACTGAAAAATAATAAAACAAAAAACTATGAATTTGCACAGCGATTAAAAAAGAAGTTTTGTTTATTACTAACCGCAACTCCTGTTCAAAATAAAATTGATGAAATTTTCAATCTTGTTTCTTTATTAAAGCCAGGACATTTAGGAAATCAATCAAACTTCGAAGAATATTACGCTTCAAAAAATCGTTCGGCCGAATCAGATGAGGACTTAAAAGCTCTCATTAACAAAGTAATGGTCCGAAATAGACGCCATAATACTGGAATTGATTGGCCAAAGAGGCATGTACGTACAATTTTTGTTGAGTTTAACGAAGAAGAACAAGCTTTATATAACGATATTGAAAATTGGCGAGGACAAGATGCCTTCACATCTGCTTTTTCATCATTAACTTTAAAACGGGAAGCGTGTAGTAGTCGCGAGGCTGTTTACTATTCATTAAAAAAACATGTAGAAAAACGACAAAAGGAAAATGAGCATTACATAAAGGACCCGCATATTGATGTGCTAATGGATAAAATTAATCATATTCCTTTTAACTCAAAAGCAAATAAAGCTCTAGAGCTTATACAAGAAATCAATGATAAAGTCGTCATCTTCACGGAATACCGAGCATCACAAATGTATTTACAATGGTTCTTACAACAACACGGCATTTCTTCCGTACCATTCCGAGGCGGATTTAAACGCGGGAAGAAAGATTGGATGAAGGAACTTTTCCAAAATCGTGCTCAAGTGTTAATTGCAACGGAAGCTGGTGGAGAAGGTATTAATTTACAGTTTTGTAGCCATATGATTAATTACGATTTACCATGGAATCCAATGCGCCTTGAACAAAGAATTGGACGTATTCACCGCCTTGGTCAAAAAAATGATGTTCACATTTATAACTTAGCTACAAAGCATACTGTTGAAGAACATATTTTGAAACTGTTATATGAAAAAATCAACTTATTTGAGCGTGTTATTGGTGAACTCGATGAAATTTTAACAAGAATTAATATGAAAAACATCGACGCACATATTCAAGAAATTTTCGCGCAATCAAAAAGCGAAGGTGAAATTCGAATTAAGATGGAAAACTTAACATCTATTATTGACTTTGCGAAACGAAATGAAGCTGAGGTGCAAGGCTATGCAGCAACATGAAATTCATAATTACTTATACAATTTCTTTGAGGCGAATAACTGCGAAATTTTAGGGCGTTCTCCTCATCTACTGGACGTGCAATTAACAATTGAAATGGATAAATTATTAATGAATCGCCCTTTTTATTGGCACTACCTTGAGAAAACAGGAGGCGTACCGAATCCGATGCGCCTTACTCTTATTACCAATCCAGAAAATGAAGAAAAGGATGGCGAGCTTATTCACTACGGTTCACCACGTCTACATCAAATTTTCCAGACGACAAAAGAACTCGGATCTTACATACGCTTATACGAAGAAGTAAGGCATAACGGTACAACGCATACCCCACTCCACCCGTGGCTCGGTATAAATATAAAAGTTTCTTACCAATGTGATCGAAAAAAAGACATCCTTCACTCCATTGGTATTCATCTCATTTCTGGAGCAATGATGGCAAACTTTCATGACACATTAACGACTATTAAACTTACACCAAAAATACCTGACTTTTGTTTTACTCTCTCGCCTATCATTAAACCGCAAAGCGGGTTACAACGTATAGAGGACGCTTTAAAAAATATTATTGCAGAAGATGACCATACGTGGGCGAAAGAAGCGAGAGTACGCTGGAATCACGATTTAGATCTTTTAAACCGTTTTTACGAAGATAGTGATGAACTTCCCGAAAGCTATGAAATTGAAAAACAAGCCCTGCAAGAACAATATGAACCACGCATTACAATACAAATTATTAACGGCGGCCTTTTTTATATTACCGCTAATCATTTTCTCTCTTAAAAAGCTCCTTCTGCTTTAGAAGGAGCTTTCTTTTGATTTATCCTCTATCACCATTACGCTCTTGCTGTTTTTTCTCTGCCGTACGTTTCTGATATGCACGATCCTTTGCACTCACATGATTTGCATCAGTTGGAAGATTCTCTTTTGAACGGCCAATTCCATTGCTCATCTTTTCCACTCCTTTTTATGTCTTTCAAAATACATGTTTATTTTCAACTAGAGATACAATCCTTATACAAAAAAAATAAGAGCAGCCATTAGCTACTCTTACTTCTTACTCATTCACGTATTTTTGAAACATATCATGGATGCCTTTATTTACAAGGTTCGAGATCTGCTCGTCAGATTTATTCGGATAACGATCACGTAATCTGATAGATGCCTTCACCATTAAATTTTCTAGTACAGAACGGCCACCTTCTCCATAAATAATTTCAGCATACTTAACAAGCCTTCCATCCTCTACTGTTGCTGGATTATGATTGAAGAAAAATTTACTCATTGTCTCCACCTCTCTCTTTTGATAACGTTTACATTTATATAGATTATTTATGTTATTTATTTCACAATATTGTATGCATGTATATTTAATTAGTTTCATTATAAAGCAACATATCGATAGTAAACATGTGATTTTCCGTCCATTTTGTGAACAAACCCAAAATGAAAGCGTTTCCTTTATTATATACTAAAAAAACTTACTACGCTAGGGGCAATTTTTCAAATCTACTAATTCCCAAAAGATTAATATACTTTTTGCTTTTCGCAGTAAACCTTATATAATTTTCAGAAATTATATTATAAAATATATGTATGACTTAAGGAGGATTTGTATGAATCAAAATAAAAAAGCTATATTAGATCTCGTCTTTTATCTCGTATTTCCATTCCTCATTTGGAAATTCGCAAAACCTTATATCGATCCTTATTACGCGATGTTAATTTCCTCTGTTCCGGGGATTATTTATACACTGTATACCTTTAAAAAAGAAAAACAGTTTAACGTAACAGGGTTCTTTATTTTAATTACACTCATTGCTAATACGACAGTAGATTTATTATCCGGATCAGCTGAACGAATGTTATGGAATGATGCGTATTATCATATCGTACTCGGTATTATCGTTATTTGTACCATCTTTGTAAAAAAACCACTCATGTTATATTTTGCTGCAGATATTGCAGCATTACAAGGCCATGACCGTGATAAAAGTCGTGAGCTTTATCGTGATAGCCGTATATATCCAGCGCTGCAATATTTAACACTATTTTTCGGCCTGCAATTTATATTAAAAAGCTTCTTAAAAATTTATTTCATCTCTGTTTTCGGTGTAGATGGCTATGGTGAAATGAGAGCGATTATGACTGCTGTCGGCTGGGGTATTTCTATTTGTATTGGAATAGGGTTCGTATGGGTGAACAATAAAATACATGCGGTTACTGAAGAACAAGAATCTGTGCAATAAATAAAAATCCCCTAGTAGTACGATGCTACTAGGGGATTTTTATTTATTGCTACACATATTACGAACTCGTTAACTTGATTTTTTTCTTTTATTTTTTACGTTACGATAAAACAAAGCAGCACTAAGCGGCATAACACCAAACCACTTATTCATAAATGGCTCTTTTTCAGCACGGCGTTGTTCTTTCTTTTGTTTACGATCTTCTTTTGGAGCATCCATATACGACACAAACTGCTGTGTCACAAAGCGAACATAATCATTAGTAGACATATTATCATCACCTCTACTTGATTAGTATGTCCACTTTTTTATTCATTAATCTTTTCTTTTAATTCATTCATAATTTGCTTTACAGACTTATTCGTCGTATCAATATGAATATGAGCCTCTTCATAATAAGCTCGGCGCGATTCAAATTTAGCTACAAATGCATCTATGTCTTTCTTTTGAAATAGTGGACGTGTCGTATCTTCACGAAGTCTTTCTGCAATTACATACGGATCACAATATAAATACACGACAGTTCCATTTTCCTTCATCCACTTTCGATTTTCCGCCCGTTCAATAATTCCTCCACCAGTTGTAATAATTACATTATGAATCGGTAGTGAACGTAGCATTTCACTTTCATATTCCCGGAAGGCGATTTCTCCTTCTTCGGCAAAAATATGTCGAATTTCCTTCTCCTGCTTCTCTTCGATTTTTTGATCTGTATCTACAACATCCATATGAAGTTCTTTACTTAACGCTTTTCCAATTGTTGTTTTTCCAGCTCCCATATAACCGGTTATGTATATAGATTTCATTTTCGTTCCTCTCAATCATCCTGTGTTATTTGTTATTATAACGAAAGATGTTATTTTATTTAACAAAAAAACGTTTTGTTCTCCTTATACAACGAAGAACAAAACGTCACATATACAATTTTACTTATAAGTACCTCTTCTCACCCACTGCGTTGCAATCCATTTCTCACCTTTCGTTACAGGTGCTCCCCCATGTAACGTAAGCTCATTTAGTGATTGGTCTTGATAAAAATACTCAAAATATACAGCCATTCCCTTTCTAGGGTTCACAGAAAGATTTAATTTCGGAAAGAATGTTTCTCCGCCCTCTTCTACATCATTTAAGTACATTACAAGCGTACTAATACGATTATTAGCAGCTGATCTACTATGTTCTGCAAAATAATCATAATGTGCTTTATATTGTTGATCCACTTCATAATTTAAAATGTGCAATCCTTCTCCATGCGACGCAGGAACATTCATGATAGATGAAATTCGTTTTTCAATCTTCACAGTAAGTTCATTATCGTCCAAAAATGCACCTTTACTCGTTCGAATATCATTTACATCACGTGATGAACCAACTTTAGAACGCGCTAACTTACTTTTAGACAATTCGATTAATTCGTCACACTCTTCATCACTTAATACATTTCCTAACACGACAATAAGAGGCTCTTCGAATTTTGAAATAATGTGTATTTCCCTATCTTCCGTCATAATTGCATTTCCTGTATGATCAAAAATAGTTTGTTCCTTATTTTCACCTAGTTGATTATTGTTTGTCATTTCCCGATTCTCCCTAAAAAAATAATGATTGGATAGCATGAATATATCATATTCTTTCTACCTTTCTCTTTTTTGAGAAAATTTAAACTTTCAATCGTTATATTTACCCATTTATACAAAGAAGTTGACGCCTTTCACAATAGGAATCATTGGTTTTAATTAACACATTTCACCTATCATCCTTCTATCCAATCAAATATTTTCTCATCTTTTTTTCTATACAAAAAGCTTACCATATAGAAAGTTTTTTGTTTTGTTTCGCACTGTAAAGAAATGAGAACCGTATCACTTTCAAAGCGGTATTTCCCACTCGCTTCTCCCTTTTCATATTGAAATAAAAATGTACCATCTCGTTCTGTTTCCTGTAAGTCGACTTTTATATCTGCAATGGCTCGATTCATTAGTTCCTCCACCAAAAACTTTTGCTCTATTTCGATATAAAAATTTTTATCTGTAAGTAACATATTCGTTTCGTACACAAAAAAAGAAGTTAAGAAAACAAGAAAAATAATTGTTCCTGGCATTGTAAATCCCTCTTGGTTTCTCATGTTTCCATTCTCATTACACTATATCTTACAGCCACACCTTCATGTATTTTTCCGCTAACATCTTCCATATATATGAATAACAAGTGAGGGGTTAATTTGTACGAAATCATTCCAACCTTTTGCAATACAACTTCCCTTCCACGCATATTTACTTTCCTTATAAGCTGACTATTTATTTTTTCATACGTCACTTCCTCCCCATCACGCAACCGGAAGCGTAAAATACTATCTCTATTATCAAAAACCATATGTTCTCCAAATGATACTCCACGAAACTCCAATTGTACTTGACCTATAAACACATCCCACTCCCAATCACTTAATCCTTTTTGTGAATTTTCCAGCCCTATAAAGTGAAGGCGTGGCAAAAGCAAAAAGAACATCGATACAAGAAACAAACATACGATCATTTCTAATAATGTAAAGCCTGCCTCTAATTTGTTTTTTCGCCTACATAAAAGCATTGTTCCATCGTTCTTTTTTTCACATCTTTCCACATAACACAAACTTCCTTTCCTCCCCAATATGTGTAATATACAATTCCGTTTATGACCTTTTCCTTCATTCGCTTTTCTTCGTTCTCGTACATATATAAAGCCGCTTCATTTTTTAATAATACAAATGCCTTATAGCGAATTTGTATATTTTTTCTTTCTTGCATAACCAATACTGTTTGCGGTAGTAGTAACGATACCGCCATCATTAATAAACTTAACGCCACGAGCATTTCAGCCATTACTGACCCTTTTTGACATTTCACGATACGTAAATCTCCCTCTTCCAAGCTGAAATACAATTTCATATTTATAATTTCGATACGAAAGCAAAATCGTACCACCTCTATTAATATTCCCACTCGGATTATATGTCATTGGATTTGGAAACGTATGCAAATCCATTTGTATATCATTGTCATATTCTCTCTTGATAATAAATTGAGTCGAGCCTGATTCCCCTATATAATACATATTTCTCTCTTTATGCCATCGTAATGTATAGTGTTTTTGACGGTTTATCGCTAATTGCTGCATGTATAATATGTCATTCGAAAACTGTCTCAAAAATTGTTCAATTTTTTGTCTTTCATATAATGAATGAACATTTAAATACGTAATCATACTTAGTACAGAGATTGAAAATAGTACGAGCAGCATTTCTAAGAGAGTAAATCCTTTTTGTTTCACGATGTCCCAATTGATACTGTGCCATTTTCTAAAATACGAATGGATTTACCATTTGTACACTTATCATCTGTAATATATTTTCCATCTGTTAATTCTTTTAACGACGGAATTTTATTATGTTGCAATTGATATACTTGTATTTGTGCTTCTATCGATTTCACGTAGGCCGTACACCCTTTTTCTTGGACCGATTCACGCTGTGTAACTACATTCGGAATAATTAATAGTAATAATACAGTGATAACAACCATAACTAATAGCATTTCTAAGAGAGTAAATCCTTCTTCATTCTGCATATAAATGCCTCCTAAATAGAACTCATCATTTGAAACATCGGCATCATCATTGCTAAATACATAAGAACAACTATTCCACCAATACATGTAAACAAAATTGGTTGAACGATAACTAATATACGTTTAATTTTTTGTTCGACCTTTTCTATAATAAGGTCGCTATAGTCACCTAATTCAATTGCTAAATTGCCGTTTGCTTGTCCATGCGTAATAATATACGAAAGTTCTTTCTCATAATGCCCACTTTTAGCAATAATAGATTGTAACGGTTCTCCTGCAATTAATTGCCTTTCAATTCGGCTCGCTTCATACTGAAAGAACGGATTATACTTTTGTTCCATCATTATCGTTAAAGCTTCTAGTACGGATAGCCCACCATGCAATAATCCACTCAATTGGGTGGAGAAATAATGCGAATGCTTTAAAATAAGAAATGTTTTTATGAGGGGTATACGAAGCATGATTTTTACCTGCTTCATATGTGGTAGTTTCCGAAAATAAAACACATATAAACTACATCCGATAATAACAATAAAAATGATGCTAATAATCATGTAAGGTAGTAGTTTAATCGCACTTAAAATTTGTTCTGTAAGTAGCGGAACTGTAGAACTAAACGCACTATAAACCATTTCAACTTGTGGTAATAAGATGCGATTAAACACAATAAGCATGATTATTAAAAAAAATGCTAAAAACATTGGATACTGCATTATTTTCATCATATCTTTCCTATACTTATCCTTCTTATAAAGCAGTGCACTCCCTTGTTGCAACGCAAAAGAAATATCACCATGTTGCTCGGCATAAAATAAATAGCTTAACATCTCCTGATGAAACATTAATTGATGAAAAGAATCATGCAGACTTTTTCCACCTTTTAATCCCTCAATCATATGCTGCAATTGCACTTTCTTTTCTAAAGGGAATTGAAATCGCAAAAATTCTAATGCCTGTAAAAGAGAATATCCTTTTTCTAATAATTCGCCTAACCTTTTCAACAATACTACTTGATCACTTAAACGCCACGTTTTCTTAAACATAAACATCTTCTTCTAAAAACCCTAAAGCGTACCCTTTTCGTATTGAAGATTCTATTGTTTCATGCTTATACATAACACTTTCTCCGCTCGCTCCTTTAATCGCTTGTTGTAACTCATGTCCATATAACAACTCATAAATGCTCGCTTGTCTGACTTTCCTCATTGATTTACATACAGTTGAGCACTTCCCTTTGCAAAATGGACATTTCAATTCAACAAGTCGTTGTGCAGCTACAGCCAATAAAGATTGTTCAATCTCTTGCCTTGTGATGCCATAATCCATAAACCTCAGTATCGCTCCTTTCGTATCATTAGTATGCAATGTCGTCATTACTAAATGCCCAGTCAGACTTGCTCTTATAGCTATTTTTGCTGTTTCTTCATCACGGATTTCCCCCACTAAAATAACATCTGGATCATGGCGTAAGATTGCCTTTAGCCCAGCCTCATATGTGATACCTGCTTTTTCATTAATTTGAATTTGTAATAAATCGTCATTTCTCTTTTCAACTGGATCTTCTAGTGTAACAATGCGGCGTGTTTTCTTTTTTCGAATTACCTCTAATAATGCATACATTGTTGTTGTTTTCCCAGAACCTGTTGGCCCAGTAAATACGAGTAATCCGTGAGAATAATGTAAGAAAGAGAGTAGTTTTTTAACTGTACTTGGAAATAACGAAAGATGAGATAATGGCTGAACAGATGCTTGTAAATGAAGACGAATAACGAGACTTTCTTGATATACTGTTGGGAGTGTAGAAAGGCGTAAATATGCTTCTTGGCCATCAATTTGTAAATACAATGAACCATTTTGTGGCTTCCGCCTCTCCCCTATATCCATGGATGCTAAAAACTTAAAGTGCGAAACAAGTTTTTCTCCAAATTCCTTTTCGATACACTGTCTCGTCATTAAATCTTTTCCTATGCGCAGTTGAATCACTACATCCTTCTGCCGGGGCACAATATGTAAATCCGATGCTTGTACCCTACATGCTTCCTTCAAAATCACATTCGCAAAATTTTCAATCCCATTCATCACTTTTCCCTCCTCACTATGTATATAGCATGAAACATCACGCAAGAAAAATTGGTACTTTTGTATTTTCAATAGAGCAAAAAGGAAAAATATGTTTGTGAAATTATGAACAATTTCTGAATTATTGTCTGAAATTACCTATACGCATGTTTATCTGTATTATAATGTTATTATCTTGGATAAAGTGATAAAGGTGGAGATCCTCATGGAACAAGCTTTAAAAATTACAGGCGTATTATCTGACCCAACTCGTTATTATATTTATAAATATATTTCTCAAAAACATAGTTACGTAACAGTACAAGAAATTGCAGATGAGTTTGAAATTCATCCGAACGTAGCACGTTTACATTTATCTAAATTAGAAGATGTTCATATGCTAAAATCAGAAACAAAAAAAACTGGTAAAGGCGGAAGACCAAGCAGATTATATGTATTGTCTGAAGATGTTATCCAGTTACAATTTCCATTCCGTGATTATCAATTATTAGCAAAAATAGCTTTCAATTCGCTACTTAGCCTTGGAGCTGCTGGTGAAAAAGCGCTATACGAAACAGGCAAACAATTCGGAATGGAATTAATGCAACAACATATGCAGCGTTTAAATGTGAGTGAAGATGCTTTAACTGTAGAACACAAAGTTCAAATCGCAAAAGAAGCATTCTCAACAGCTGGCTTATCCCCTGCATTTGAATTAAGTCCAGATGGAACAACAATTTTCTATGATGTACACAATTGTCCATTTAAAGAAGTTGCCGTTCATCACCCAACTGAAATTTGTAATATGCATGGAGATATGATGAAAGGGATTTTTGAAATCCTATTCCCTAACATGGAATTAACTCGGCACGATAGTTTACTAGATGGATGTAAATCTTGTAATTATAAAATGTCTATTTAAATCTCATATAAAAAAGAAGCCAGTGAAATTGGCTTTTTTTTATATGAACGAATATTTACAATAGTAAGAAAAATAAACTATAATGAAGAGAGGTTTTACTTTTTCTAGAAAAGGAGGGAGATTGCATGGAGCGCATGTTTCGCGTTCTCGGCTTTTGGACTGGAATTTTCTCGGTTATGTTTTACGTAGGGGATATGCACCCGACCGCACTACTATTTTTAGGACAAACAGGTTTCTTCGTACTTTTAAGTTATTTAAAATTAACAGAGCGTATGTATATATACGTATTCGGGGCATATTTAACCGTTTTCTTCATTGGATTTACATACTACACGACGTTTTTACTCGTCCCTGGAGCTGGACATTAAAAGATGGCATTTTGCCATCTTTTTTTAATTCCGCAATTTCCTAGTTGACTTATAGGTTTTATTACCTTATATTCTATATAACAGATTGGAATTAGGGGGAATTAACATGAATACACTGCTTGTTGGAATTAACGTTGCAGTCATGCTCATTTTAGTCGGCGTATTGTATTATATGCAACGTAAGCATGTATCTTTTAATAAACGCGTATTTACCGCTTTAGGAGTCGGAATTATATTCGGTCTTATATTACAATTTATTTATGAGCCTACTTCTAAAGTAATTATTGAATCAAATACGTGGTTTGGCTTAATCGGTAACGGTTATGTGAAATTACTTCAAATGATTGTTATGCCACTTATTTTAGTATCAATTATTTCAGCTTTTACAAAATTACAGTTAACGAAAAATCTTGGGAAAATCAGTGGTCTTATTATCGGAATTTTAATTCTTACTACAGGAATTGCCGCAGCTGTCGGCATCGCTGCAAGTGCAGGATTTGATGTATCAGCAACAGGATTACAACAAGGTGATGCAGAATCTGCTCGTCTGAAATTAGTTGAAGAAAGATTTACTTCAATTGAAAAGACAACAATTCCAGATAAATTATTAGAACTGTTACCTACAAATCCATTTCTTGATTTAACAGGTGCTCGTCCTACATCAACAATTTCAGTTGTAATATTTGCGGCCTTTATCGGTATCGCCTTTATAGGTGTAAAACGGAAATATCCAGAACAAGCAGAGCTATTTAAGAAGATGCTTGATGCTGTATATGCAATCGTAATGCGTATGGTAACATTAATTTTACGCCTTACTCCATACGGCGTATTAGCTCTTATGGCAAAAACAGTTGCCGGTAGTGATATAAATGCTATTTTAAAACTTGGTAACTTCGTATTAGCGTCTTATGTAGCACTTATCGTAATGTTCGTTATTCACTTATTATTAATCACTCTATCTGGTTTAAATCCAATTCAATATTTGAAAAAGGTGTTCCCTGTATTAACATTTGCATTCACATCGCGCTCTAGCGCTGGTACAATGCCATTAAATATTGAAGCTCAAAAAGAAAAACTTGGTATTTCTGAAGGAATCGCTAACTTCGCAGCTTCATTCGGAGTATCTATCGGTCAAAATGGTTGCGCAGGTATTTACCCAGCAATGCTTGCAATGATGGTTGCTCCAACTGTAGGAATTGATCCGTTACAACCACAATTTATTTTAACTTTAATCGCTGTCGTTGCGATTAGCTCATTCGGTGTTGCCGGCGTTGGTGGCGGCGCAACTTTCGCAGCGTTAATCGTACTATCTACAATGAACTTACCAATCGGTATTGTCGCTCTTGTTATCTCAGTTGAGCCATTAATCGATATGGGGCGTACAGCTCTTAACGTAAGTGGTTCTATGACAGCAGGTCTTATTTCTAGTAAATGGCTTGGTGAATTAGATCAAGATACGTACAATCAAGATGATACAAAAACTGGTGAAATTGCTTCATAATAAAAAGGACGCTAACAAAAAATGTTAGCGTCCTTTTTATTTCTTTCCATCTTCCTCTTGATCTTTAACAAGTCCCATATCTAATTCTGTATTTTTCTCTATATACAAATATGAATACTCTCCAAAAAGTTTAAATGATATTCGCGCTATTTCCTTTTCCATACATTGAATTTTCTCTTTCAATTCCAATGTAAACTCTCGTTCTTTATACTTCATTTCCATCTCCTTACACATAGAAAAAGAGAATACAATAACATATTCTCTTTTCTCAAATATATTTCATTACCTCACAGCCCGTCCTTTTCACAAATAACCATTTTGTTCGCACCATTTATGAAATTGTCCTACGTCTACTCCAACTAACACGATATCCTTTAGCTCCACGTCAATACTTTGTTCTCCAATTACAATAACAAAGTGTGATTTTAATTGCTCTTCGTTTTTCCTTACAATTCCAATTCGGTTCCGATGCGGCCCATCTTTTATATATGCTTTTTGTCCTACAATATCAAAGTTCAAGATTCTCACCTCTTTTATTGCGCTCAAATTGGAAATACGAAATCACCTTCGGAAAATTTCCTTTCATTGCACTATTTCTCTATATATATGACAGAACAATAAAAGAATCCTCTCTTCATTACAATTATTTTTTCTTTGTTTCATTATTATGATTAATACGTAAAAATTATAATAAAATACACTTGGAAGCGCTTTCTGTGTAATTTTTTATGTTATAATATAAAAGTAGAACTTCGTAAAGAGGGATAAAAATGAATACAAAAATTATAAAAAAAGTAATTGAAGCATTAAAAGTATATGGCTTTCAAAGTGTATCATTCTGTGAAGAAACGAAACGATTTTTATTTCACAACGAAACTGATATTATGAGCGGCTATGCTGAAATAACATATAGTAGTCAATTTGAAAAATTCAACGTACAAATTCATCCAATTGAAACACATCACCAAGCAGAGTTACAAGAGGTTGAAAGACATATACAGGCTTGTATAAGAAAAGTGGAATATTTAAACGCACTTCTTAGCGGGCAAACAAAATTAGATGACAAAATTATTATAATGTAAAAAAAGAACGTGATATCTCACGTTCTTTTTCATTATCCGTTCATCTTTTCCTTCAGTTGTAATCCTGTAATAGATTCTAATACATCCATTGCTTCTCCAAACGTCATATCAAAAATTGTCTTCTCTTCTATATATGGAAATTGTCTAAAACGTTTTTCTAACATTTTCACTGCATCCGATGTAAAGTTTGCACTATCAATACCAAATTCGGTTTCAAGAAGTACAATCCAATCTAGTACATGAAAACCTAACCCATTTACGAATGAAATGAGTTTCTCTTCTTGTTGTGAAGATAAGAATACGTATCGCTCCATCTCACTAAACAGTTCTTCACCTAAAACTTCTGCTAATTCATCATCATGCTCGCGTTCAATAATCTCTTCATATCCGTAATCATCAACAAGCTCTTCTACTTCTTCACTATCTGCAAAAAGCAATTGGCTAAGAAGCGCATCTTTCTTAAATTCACTCTTCTGTACAACTTCTAAAAAACTCGTTTCCCATCCATTTTCTAATTTCATATTATGTAACTCCTTTATATACGTTTCTTATCATCACTGTACCCAAAAGATTACTTTTATAACCTTGTAGGTAATTACTATTGTTCCATATGATTTATAACATAAGATGCAAACTCCGCTACATCTCCTTCAAAAACATTTACTTCGGGCAAATGATAAAACGTTGTTTGAAGCGAGTTCCCTTCATGATAAAGGTATATCTTTTTCTCTAACGCAATCGCCATTCCAAACTCTGTATGGCTCCCATTTCCACCATCTAATATAAGTAAAAATACATCTGCTTCTTTAATAGCATTCTTTTCTGCCAGACCAATTTCTCTTAATTGGTCTGGATTCACTGCTCTTTCATTTTTTGTCCAATCATATGTATGATGCCATCCTGTATTTTTCAGTTCATTTGCTATAGAACGTACAAGATGTTTATTTTGGAATCCTGAGGCGATATAAAAATCCATTTATATAAACTCCTTAATTATGTATGGGGAAACTCCGTTTTAGCGTTATTTGTTATAGGCACAATAAAGAACGACTTCAAAAAAAATCCCCATCTTTAAAACTTATTTTGCGTTTAAATGATGGGATGCTTCATGGTCTTCTTTTATTTTTTTCTTTTTATAACTTTCATCAGCTAACATTTCTAGTTCAGCCGTTATTTCTGATTTTTCAAGTTCTCGCTCTTGCGAAAATTTCCTTGAAATATATACAATAACACTACCAACGTACAACGCAAAGCATATAATAAGTGCAGTATTTTCATAGAGACTTAGCTCCAACACAGTCACTCCTAATCCATTCGTATTTTCCCGCTTCATTAATTGGAATTTCCCTATTAACCATTTGTTATCCCGCTATTTGCCGGGCAGTAAGATCCCCCTCAACATTCAGCGAAATCAAAGAGGTTAGTAGGGGAGCGGGCGCCCGTAAAAGCCCGATTGGTGAGGGCTCATAATCAGTGGAGGGATGCCCCCCCACTGATTAAAGTTTCACTTTATTGTAACATAAAAATATCAATTCTTGGAATCTTTCATCCTATAAAAAAAGACATGATTGTTTCATCATGCCTCTGAAATATGTTGAATGATTGTTTTAATTGCTTCTTTTCCATTATATTTTTTTAGTGCTGTTTTATACTTCTCATTATTTTGATTTAATTCTTCGACATGCTTTATAAGAGATTTCACAGTCACATCTTCTTCATACAATACTGAAGCATATCCTTGTCTTTCAAAAGACTCTGCATTTAGTATTTGATCTCCGCGGCTTGCAAATTTCGATAATGGAATTAAAACCATAGGCTTTTGTAATGTTAAAAACTCAAAAATGGCATTGGACCCCGCACGTGAAATAACAAAATCTGTTGTCGCTAATACATCGGGTAACTCCCCATGTACATATTCAAATTGTTTATATCCTTCTTTATTTTGTAAACTTTCATCAAGATTACCTTTTCCACAAAGATGAACAATTTGATACTTTTTCAGAAGTTCTGGTAACGCTTCTCGAACCGTTTCATTAATTTTCTTCGCGCCCAAACTTCCTCCCATGATTGTAATAACTGGCTTTTTACGTGAAAAACCTAAAAATGCTAAACCTTTTTCACGATTTCCCTTTAGCACTTCTTCACGTACAGGAGACCCTGTATAAATTACTTTTTCTTTCGGTAAATGTTTCGCAGCTTCTTCAAATGTAACAAATATTTTCGAAGCAAAACGGAGCGCAATTTTGTTTGCTAGTCCTGGCGTCATATCAGATTCATGTAATAAAACAGGAACTTTATTTAACCATCCTCCAATTACGACTGGTACAGATACGAAACCACCTTTTGAAAAAATCACATCCGGTTTTAGTTTTCGAATCCTTACATACGCATCCATAACACCCTTCATTACAAGAAAAGGATCTTTTATATTTTTCAAATCAAAATAACGGCGTAGCTTTCCGCTTGCAATACTATAGTACGGAATGCCTTCCTTTTCTATAATCGTTTTCTCAATTCCTTGATGAGAACCGATATAAGAGATATCCCAATTCTGTTCTTGTAAGTGCGGGATAATGGCTAAATTAGGTGTTACATGCCCGGCTGAACCGCCACCTGTAAAGACTATTTTCTTCATACGTCTCCCCCTTCTACACTATAATACACTAAAATATCTTGCCTCAGGGTGAGAAAATACCATAGCCGTTACAGACGCTTCTGGCTCCATCATAAATCCTTCCGTTAATGAAATACCTATTTCTTCTGGATGAATGAGACGAAATAACTTTTCTTGATCCGCAAGTTCTGGACATGCTGGATAACCAAATGAAACGCGTATTCCTCTATACTTCGTGCGGAAACGTTCTTCCATCGTCAGTTCCGGTGAGTCCGGAATTCCCCAGCGGTCACGGATGAGCATATGTGTTTTTTCCGCGAGCCCTTCTGCTAATTCAAGCGCCAACGATTGAATAGCATGACTACGTAAATAATCACCTTTCGCTTTCCACTCTTCAGCAATGTCCCGAACGCCTTCCCCAACAGTAACAGATAAGAAAGCAACATAGTCCATCTCATCTCCAACTGGGCGTAAATAATCACCTAAAGTACGGTATGGTGCTTTTCCTTGCCTTGGGAATGTAAAACGCTCGATAATACGCGTATGATCTTCCGGATCATATATTACAATGTTTTGTCCGTCGCTTTGCGCTGGGAAAAATTGATACACCGCTTTCGGTTTTAACCAAGATTGTCCTTCTACTAATAACTCGTCTATTAAATCATTTAATTCATGCGCTCTTTTATCCCCTTCTTTCAAAAGCTTCTTCACATTTCCTTTTAATCCAAGATGATGTCCAAGTAGCATTTGTCTATTTAAAAACGGTGCGAGATGGAGGGCAGGAACATCTCGTAATACAATTCGTTTTGTTGAATCCGGCACGATAACCTCTGATTTTGGTAACGGCTCAATTACTACTGGAATTTCTACTTTCTTCTCTTCTTTTGTTACGATATGAAGATGACGTTCTTTTTTATCCTGCTTCATCTTCTCACGCTCTTCTTCTTTTTGAAGCCTATTAATAATATCAAGCCCGGTCATCGCATCACTCGCATAACATACGAGTCCTTTATAGGATGGCGAAATGCGATTATCTGTAAATTTTCTCGTTAACGCTGCCCCGCCTACAACGATTGGAATATCAATATTTGCCGCTTTTAAATCTTCAGCCGTCGTTACCATTTGTTGCGCTGATTTTACTAATAACCCAGAAAGACCAATAATATCAGGCTTCTTTTCTTGTACTTCTTGAACAATTCGATCCGAACGAACATTGATTCCTAAATTAATAATCTCATATCCGTTATTCGCTAAAATAATTTCAACAAGATTTTTCCCGATATCATGCACATCACCTTTTACAGTTGCTAATAATACTTTCCCTTTTTTCGCACTATCGCTAGATTCCATATGTGGCTCTAAATAACTTACGGCAGCTTTCATACTTTCAGCACTTTGCAATACTTCAGCAACGATAAGCTCATTATTATTAAATAATCGTCCCACCTCATCCATTCCTGTCATAAGCGGACCATTAATAATATCAAGAGGTTTCCTGCCTTCTTCAAGAGCAAGACTTAAATCCTCGTGTAACCCTTGTTTCGTACCTTCTACAATATAATTTGCTAGTCGCTCATCGAGAGTTAACGTTTCTTGCACAACGACATCTTTCTTTTTTGCCGCGCGATAGAAATTTGTAAATTCTTCTAACGTCTCTTGCGTCGTTTCAAAAAGTAATGCATCTGCAAGACGTTTTTCTTCCTCTGGAATTGACGCATATCGTTCCAATTTTTCCGTATTCACAATCGCGTAATCTAATCCTGCTTTCGTTGCATGATATAAAAAGACAGAATTTAAAACTTCACGTCCAGCTGGTGGTAGACCAAACGATATGTTACTCACACCTAAAATTGTTAAACATTCTGGTAACGCTTCTTTAATAAGGCGAATTCCTTCTATCGTCGCTGCCGCTGAACCGATATATTCCTCATCACCTGTCCCTACAGGAAACACGAGCGCATCAAAAATAATATCAGACGGACGTATACCATACTTCTTCGTAAGTAATTCATAGCTTCTTTTCGCAATTTCTATCTTTTTTTCTGCACTTACAGCCATACCATCTTCATCAATTGTTCCTACAACGATAGCGGCACCGTATTTTTGAAGAAGAGGTGTCACTTTTTTAAATCGTTCTTCACCATCTTCTAAATTAATGGAATTAATAACCGCTTTTCCTTGAATATACGTAAGAGCTCGCTCCATCACATTTTCATCTGTTGAGTCAATCATAATCGGTACTTTTAACACTTTCGTAACTTCTGCCAAGAAGTTTTCCATATCTTCTATTTCATCGCGGTCCGGGTCAGCCATACAAATATCAATAATATGAGCATTTTTCTTCACTTGCGCTCTTGCCACTTCAGCAGCCTCTTCAAATTTCCCTTCTGCTACTAATCGTTTAAATTTACGTGATCCAATAACGTTTGTTCTTTCACCAACAAATAACGGTCTCATTGAATCATCATATTGCAATGCCTCTAACCCACTAATCCCATGTCCTTCTCGTTCGTGGTGCTCACGTGGCTTAAGAGATGCTAGCGCGGATTTCATTACTTTTATATGTTCTGGCGTTGTACCACAACAACCACCGATAATATTCACCCATCCTTCTTCAGCAAAGCGCTTCACTTTTTCAGCGAGAGAAGAAGGAGATTCATGATAATGCCCATCTTCATCAGGAAGACCTGCATTTGGATAACAAGAAATGTAACACTCCGATAAATCAGATAGTGAACGAATATGTTCCCTCATAAACTCCGGACCAGTCGCACAGTTTAACCCAACCGATAACGGCTTCATATGCTCTACCGATAAATAAAAAGCTTCGATTGTTTGCCCTGCCAAAGTCGTTCCCATCGGCTCAATCGTTCCTGAAATCATAATAGGAACTGTTTTTTTCAGTTCTTCAAAAGCGGCTTGAATTCCAATATAAGCTGCCTTCACGTTACGCATATCTTGACTTGTCTCAACGAGTAACACATCAACTCCGCCTCTTAATAATCCTCTCGCCTGCCTTGTATAAGCTTCAGTTAGTTCTTCAAACGTAACTCCTCCTGTAACACTAATTGCTTTTGTTGTCGGTCCCATCGCACCTGCAACATATACTTCCTTTCCGCTTTCTGTAACAGCTTGCTTCGCCAAGAGTGTCGCTTTTTCATTTAGTTTTTCATCTAAATGAGACAAATCATAATCACTCAATACGATATTCGTAGCACCAAATGTATTTGTTTCAATAATATCTGCTCCAGCTTCAATATAAGCTTTATGAATTTTTAAAATGACATCTGGTCTTGTTTCTACTAAATATTCATTACAACCCTCGTACTCTTCTCCCCCGAAATCTTCCGCAGTTAAGTCCTCTTGTTGGATCATTGTCCCCATTGCACCATCTAATATTAAGATGTTATTTTTTAATTTTTCTTCTATACACTTCATCAATTAATACCTTCTTTCACTTCTTGCTTTTCTCTCACATATTTAACGAGATGTTCTGTAATTTCATATTTTAGAAATGGTGTAATAAGATAAATACCATTAAAATATTTCATCGCCGCATCGATCAATTCTTGCGAAATGTGAATCCCTTCCTCAATTGCTGCCTCTTTCGTTTCATGTCCATCCATTCTCTCCCTTATTGCTTCAGGTAGATTAATACCTGGCACCTCAAAATGAAGAAAGTCTGCATTCCGTTTACTTATTAACGGCATAATCCCAATAAAAATAGGTTGTTCCAAATGCTTTGTCGCTTCATATACTTCTTTAATTAAAGCAACATCATAAATCGGCTGCGTTAAAAAGTATTCTGCTCCAGCATCTATTTTTCGTTCCATTCGTTTTACTGCCGCTTTTAAATGCCGAACATGCGGATTAAACGCTCCTCCGACCGAGAACCTTGTTGCTGGACCAATTGATTTCCCTAAAATAGAACGTCCATCGTTCATTTCTTTAATCATTTTAATGAGCTCAATAGAGGACAAATCATATACAGAAGTGGCACCTGGAAAATCACCAACGCGTGCTGGATCACCAGTTAAAGCTAACACTTCTTCCATACCTAACGCCGATAAACCTAGTAAGTGAGATTGTAGTCCAATGACGTTATGGTCTCTACACGTTAAATGCGTCAATACTGGAATATCATGCTTCGTTAATAATGCCCCCATCGCCATATTCGAAACGCGAGGTGATGCTAATGAATTATCTGCTAGAGTAATAGCGTCCGCTCCAGCTCTTTTCAGTGCTCTTGCCCCTTCAAAAAATCGCTGTGTGTCTAGCGTTTTCGGTGGATCTAATTCCACTACAACTGTCGTTTGTTTCTTTGCCTTCTCGGCTAAAGTAACGTGGGCTTTCGAACGCTTCTCGTGTGTATGAACTACTTTTGGTCTTTGAATCGTGTCCTTTTCTATTACAGGTGTAACATTTAGAGTTGCACGCTTCATACATTCAATATGTTCTGGAGTCGTACCACAACAACCACCTAATAACCGAACACCTTGCTCAATAAATTTCGGTGCCATTGCTTCAAAATAAGCTGGGCTTCCCTCATATACGTAACGCCCCTCCACATAATTCGGGAGTCCTGCATTCGGATACGCTGACAAGTAGCCATTTTGAGGGATCGATATCATTTTCATGGCTTCTGTCATATGTAGTGGTCCTAGTTGGCAATTCAATCCAACGACATTTGCCCCATAATCTAAAAGCTGTTTTAATATTTCATTTACATCATTTCCATTTTGAGTCGTACCCGCCTCATGTAACGCTAATTGAGCTACAATGGGAATATTCGTTTGTTTTCGTAACACCTGAACAGCATGAAGTAATTCAAACTCATCATAGAAAGTCTCTAATAGTAATCCATCAACCTGTTCTTCTAGTAATGCACTTGCCTGTTCCAGTAACATAAATTCTCGCTCCATATCAGTTGTCGTAACAGCTCCGATATGTTTCATACCACCAATTGTTCCTAAAATTGCATTTCTTTCTGTTACAGATGCTTTCGCCAGTTTTACTGCCGCTCTATTAATTTCAGTAACTTGATTTTCTAAACCATACATACGTAATTTCGCTTCATTTGCTCCGTACGTATTTGTTTGAATTACATCAGCTCCAGCAGCTACATATTGTTTATGAATCGATATAATTAAATCTGGATCAGATACATTTAATTCTTCAAAACTACTTTGCAAACCGTGCGAATGCAATAACGTTCCAACCGCACCATCACCTATTACAATTCCTTTTGATAATAAATCTAGTAATTTCACGAATCTCCCTCATTTCTATCAATATAAAAACCCCCTCTTCACCGTGAAGAGGGGGACATAATTGTTCCGCCTCTTATTATGCAAAACATTCGTTTTGCAGGTATTAGCACCGTTTCAAACATTTCGTTTGAAGGTTGCCGGGTTTCACAGGGCCTTTCCCTCCACCGCTCTCAATAAGAGTTTGTCTATATATTTTATTTATGTAGCTAAAAGGAAATACGTTCCCCTTTTAACAATGTTTGTTAATTTTTTAATAAATTTAGCATGCACAAATACAAAAGTCAATGATACTTGCGTAAAAATAAAAATTATTTAAAATAAAGTTGCAATTCAATTATCTTTTGTTGTAAAGTTAAATCCATAATAAAATTTCATACAAACATTCTTATCTAGAGAGGTAGAGGGACTGGCCCTATGACGCCTCAGCAACCATTAACACTTGTTAATAAGGTGCTAATTCCAGCAAATTGTGAAAGATTTGACAGATGAGAAGAAGACTCTATTCAAACCGAAAGCCTTCTTCTTAGAAGGCTTTTTTTATTTATATTCACTTAATTGTTAATTTAAAAAGGAGGAATTTTCACATGTCAACTATTGAAACAAAACTAGCACAAATCGGAAATCGTAGCGAAACTACAACAGGAACTGTTAATCCACCCGTTTATTTCTCAACTGCTTACCGTCACGAAGGGATTGGTAAATCTACTGGTTTTGACTATTCACGAACTGGTAACCCAACTCGTGGTCTTTTAGAACAGGCAATCGCAGACTTAGAATATGGCGAACAAGGTTATGCCTGTAGTTCAGGGATGGCCGCTGTTCTCCTCGTTCTTTCTTTATTCCGCTCTGGAGACGAACTTATTGTCTCTGAAGATTTATACGGTGGAACATATCGATTATTTTCTGAACATGAAAAAAAATGGAATGTTCGATGTAGATACGTAAATACACAATCTATTAAACAAATCGAGCAAGCACTCACACCTAAAACGAAGGCTATTTTCATAGAAACTCCGACTAATCCATTAATGCAAGTTACCGATATCGCTGCTGTCGCAACTGTAGCGAAAAGACACGGTCTACTTCTTATTGTAGACAACACATTCTATACTCCTTATATACAACAACCATTAACAGAAGGCGCTGACATCGTACTTCATAGTGCAACGAAATATTTAGGTGGGCATAACGATGTACTAAGTGGCCTTGTCGTTGCAAAAGGAAAGAAACTTTGTGAGGAACTCGCTCATTATCACAATGCATCAGGTGCGGTCTTAAGCCCATTTGACTCATGGTTATTAATTCGTGGTATGAAAACGTTAGCGCTTCGCATGAGACAACATGAAGAAAATGCAAAAGCAGTTGTCGCTTATTTAAATGATGAAGACGGGGTGACAGATGTATTTTATCCTGGAAGAGGCGGCATGATCTCATTTCGTCTTAAAGATGAAACATGGATTAATCCCTTCTTACAATCTTTATCCTTAATTACGTTTGCTGAAAGTCTTGGTGGTGTTGAAAGTTTAATGACGTATCCAGCAACACAAACACACGCTGATATTCCTGAAGAAATCAGAACAGCAAACGGTGTATGTAATCGTCTTCTGCGATTTTCCGTTGGCATTGAAAATAGTAACGATTTAATTCAAGACTTACAGCAAGCCATTAAACTTGTAAAAGAAGGTGTAAGAATATGAGTTATTCCATAGATACACTCTTACTGCACAACCAATATAAACATGACTCGCAAACAGGAGCTGTTAACGTTCCCATCTATAATACATCAACTTTTCACCAATTTGATGTAGATACATTCGGCAAATATGACTATAGCCGGTCTGGAAATCCAACTCGTGAAGCCCTTGAAGATATTATTGCTTTATTAGAGGGGGGAACAAAGGGATTCGCTTTTGCATCCGGCATTGCAGCAATTTCTACTGCATTTCTCCTTCTTTCGCAAGGCGATCACGTACTCATTTCAGAAGACGTGTATGGAGGCACTTACCGAATTATAACTGAAGTGCTCTCTCGTTACGGTGTTTCACATACATTTGTTGATATGACCAATGTAGAGGAAATAAAGAAAAATATTAAATCCAATACAAAACTCTTTTATGTAGAAACACCCTCTAATCCACTTCTAAAAGTGACAAATATTCGTGAGGTTTCTAAAGTCGCGAAATCTATTGGTGCTCTTACTTTTGTTGATAATACATTTTTGACACCACTATTCCAGAAGCCACTTGACCTTGGCGCCGATATCGTTCTGCATAGCGCCACAAAATTCATTGCCGGTCATAGTGATGTTACTGCCGGATTAGCGGTCGTAAAAGATGCCGAACTCGCTCAAAAACTTGGATTTTTACAAAATGCTTTTGGTGCTATTTTAGGACCACAAGATTGCTCTCTCGTGCTTCGCGGTCTAAAAACATTGCATGTACGTCTTGAGTATTCAGCTGCAAACGCCAATAAAATTGCACACTATTTACAAAAGCACGCTAAAGTGCAAAATGTCTATTATCCTGGATTACAATCACATCCTGGATTTGATATTCAACAATCTCAAGCTACATCAGCCGGAGCTGTCCTATCTTTCACTTTACAATCAGAAGATGCACTCCGCCAATTTTTATCAAAAGTAAAATTACCTGTCTTTGCAGTTAGTTTAGGAGCTGTCGAATCGATTCTTTCCTACCCAGCTAAAATGTCACATGCGGCACTGTCGCAAGAAGCTCGTGATGAAAGAGGTATTTCGAATTCATTACTTCGGTTATCCGTCGGTCTTGAAAATGTTGACGATTTAATATCCGATTTTGAAAATGCCCTTTCTTATGTAGAAGAACCTGTAAATGCATAGGACGAATAGAAGATATGAAATTAAGTTTTCATATCTTCTATTTATGCTGTCTACCATATTCATTTTAATGCTGTTCTGTCTGTATAGTTCATAAAAAATAAAAGTTCATTATCTATTTCCAAGTAATGTATTAATTGATATATTAAGAATTAAAAAAGGAGTAAAAATAATGAATTCTTGTGCAGATATTTTAATCGTTATCGATTTACAAAATGGGGTATGTTATAACGAAGAGCATTTATTTGACTTACAAAACTTACTTACAAAAGTAAGTAACAGAATTTCTTCATACAGAAACTCAAATAAACCAATTCTTTTCGTTCAACATTGTGATGATGATTTAGTACCTGAAAAAGAGATTTGGGCTATACATGCCGATCTAGATGTTCAAGAACAAGATTTTTTTGTAAGAAAAACACATGCAAATTCATTTTATAAAACAAACTTAAAAGAGATTTTAGATCAATTATCTGTACATCGTATTGAGTTTTGTGGTGCCCAAACAGAATACTGTATGGATGCTACAATTAAATTTGCTCACGGACTGGGATATGAAAACTTCATGGTACAGAAAACAACCTCAACGTTAAATAACCCATTCATGTCCGCAAAAGAAACAATTGAATTTTATGAGAATATATGGAATCACAGATTTCTAAAATTAATGAAAGATGAACACTAAAATACATAATCCCAATGTCTTAATACGTTTAAGATTTATCAGCTACATTCAAACATTTCATTATCACTATGAAGAAGCTAACTACATTCAGCTTCTTTGCTTTTAACCTGTTTTATATTCTATATATATCATTATAATTCCTTTGTCATATTATTTTTAAAATTTAGTATATTCATTTGAAAGAATAAGAAAATCATGATAAGATTGTGTTACAAATATATCTATATCTTTCAATTTTTAAAACGCATCGAAATTTTCACCCAAAAATGTCATTTTACAAAACCATGCAATTTTATCTACTTTATTTACATCCGGGTCTCTTTTCTTACAATTTCTTTACTTTAGGACTTTTTTTCTGCAACAACTGTTTTCTTTTCGTTAATTTTTTGGTATGTATAGTATGGTATAACAGCTCACACGGAGGTGGAAAAGAACATGTTAGAAACCTTTCAAAAAGAATTAGAACTATATGAAAGCAATGCAGAATTATTGAAAGTACTTGCTCATCCTGTTCGTTTATGTATCGTAAAAGGATTAATCGAGCGTGGTCCAAGCAACGTTTCTACAATGTACACTGGCTTAAACATGCCACAATCTACAATTTCACAGCATTTAGCAAAGTTAAAAAGCGCTAAAATCGTTTCTAGCGAAAGAAAAGGATTAGAAATTTACTACAAAGTAGAAAACGAAACAATTATTCAACTCGTTCGCGTATTATTAGGTTAGGGACTAATAAACAGAGAAAAAGGACGTATTCTATATTTTTTATCTCATATCTTTAATATATATATATCATGAGAGAAAATATATGATGCTACATAATTAATAGTCGTATAAAAAAACAAGACACAGAACTATATACTGTGTCTTGTTTTTTTATATGGTCACATATCGATTTAACTGTAAATGTTGCATATCTTTCGTATGTATCACAACATCAAAGGCACTCCCTAATCCTCCGTTCAAAATCATAGAACGAACTGCTCGATTTTGTTTTTGAGCTTCTGAAAAAGGATCCCGATCTTGATGACTCGTAAGCTGTTCTAATATTCCTGCCGCTAGCAAAAATTCAGATTGCTTCTTATGCCATACCACATTCATTCCTTGCAGGCTAAAAATCTCCTTCAGCTCATCCCAATGAATATGAGTAGTCAGATCCATTTCACCTGGGTATGCTAAAGGATTACGTATTAGCTTATGCTCGTAATACCCTCGTAAACTTCCTTCGCGATGTGCAGGGTGCATCCATTCTTCTTTTGTGTAGCCATAATCAACTGTAATACATATTCCCTTTCGAAACCATTTCGCAATTTCTTTTATATACCCTTCCATCGCGATCGGCACTTCAAAACGCTGCCCTTCAGCAATATGAATGTTATATTTCAGTAAATATCGGCCGATTCTTTTCTCTAAAGGTCTACATACTTCCGCAAGATTCCCTTCTTCATTGTATGTAATACGTACTTCATACAACATTCCATTTCTCTTCTCAATTACTTCCACAGGAAATGCATCAAATAACTCATTAGAAAAAAGGATCCCTTCAAATGATTCTCCCATTTCATTATAGGAGGTATAATACGACACATTATCAAATGAGAGAAGATTCTCCTGCTGTAATTTTCTATGAAAAGGGCTCACTTCGATTATTGAATAGCTTACATCCATAAAGGTTTCTGGAGATAGTTGCTTCCATTCTTGTAAAACATCATAGGCAAACTTCCCTGTTCCCCCACCAATCTCACAAATATTTGGAGCAACTTCACCGTTTTCCACAAGACGAATAAAAAACTTAGCAAAGGTTTTCGCAAAAACAGCTGATACGTTGCTACTTGTAAAAAAATCCCCTTGTCTTCCAATCTTTTCACGTTCTTTCATATAATAGCCATGTCCTTCTGTATATAATACAAGGTTCATATACGTACTATATGAAATGGAATAATCTTTCTCTTTCCCCATCCATTCTCTTAAAATGAGCTCCATCCCCATCATGACTCCTTATTGTAAAAATGGATTATTTTCTTTTTCAAAACCGATACTTGTCTCAGGACCGTGTCCACATAGCACCGCTGTTTCATCTGGTAATACAAATAATTTCTCTTCAATACTTCCAATCAATTCAGCAAAACTTCCACCAGGTAAATCTGTTCTTCCAATACTCATTTGGAATAATACATCTCCAGAGAACACCGCATTCGCCTCTTTACAATAATAAGAAATACTTCCTGGAGAATGTCCTGGCGTCTCAAAAATTTCAAAGCTAAATGAACCAATTGTTAACGCACCTTCTGCATCAATAATATGATCGGCTGGTTTTGCTGTAATACTGCGGTTCATCATAAAAATTTGAGAGCCATTTACAGTTGCATCTCCTAGCCAATCTGCTTCTTCTTTATGTACGTATACAGGAATATGGAAAGCGTCTCTTACCGCATCGACAGCACCAATATGATCAAAGTGAGCATGTGTTAATAAAACCGCAAGAGGTTTTATTTGTTCTTCTTGCAAATATGTCACGAGCTTTTCTCCTTCGTGACCAGGGTCAAAGATAATGCACTCATTTTGATCGTTCGTTAAAATATAAGCATTTGTTTGTAATGGGCCTAACGGCATTTGTATCCATTTCATATGAAAATCTCCTCCAGTTATTAAACTTACTTTTAATGATACAACATTTCTTTCTCTGAGGAAAAGAAAGGATGTTATCTCGACAATCATTTTTAAAACATGTACAATATAAAAGAGTAAATATTCTAAAAACTCATATTAAGGAATGAGTAGACAGAGGAGGATATTGTATGGGCCTTGTTATTATTTTTACGCTTGTCACTCTGTTAGCTGTATTTGCTACGCTTAGAACACTTCGCGAGAAGAACTTCTTCGCGGGCGGCTTTGCAATTGCAACTGTACTCGTTTTCGGATGGTTTACGATTATGACCGTTCTATATAACGGGTACCCTCCAGCAGCTTAATTCATTTACATGTTATTCTTCATCAAGATTTTGCACAAAAAAGGAAGGGCTTCCCCTTCCTTTTTTCATATTTCAAAGCTTATACCATCTTCGCTTCGTATTTGTGCTTTTTTACAAGCCAAGCTCCTCCGATAACACCTGCATCATTACCAAGTGTCGCAATGGCTAACTTCGTGCTCTTTACAGCGCGTGAGAAAGCATATTGCTCGAAATAACGTTGAATTGGCTCTAATAGTGCATCTCCAGCTTTAGATACGCCTCCACCAATAACAATTTTCTCTGGGTTCAACGTACTAGAAAGGTTCGCTACAGCTAATCCTAAATAAGAAGCTACTTTCTCTACTACTTCGCCTGCTAGTTCATCACCTTGGCCATGCGCTTCAAACACATCTTTTGAGGTAATACGCCCTTCTTCTGCTAACATAGAACGTAACATGCTCTCTTTATCAGTCTCTTGTATTTTTTGCATAGCAACACGTACAATACCCGTTGCAGATGTTACTGTTTCTAAGCAACCAGACTTTCCGCAATTACATGGGAAAGCATTCTCTGTAACGACTGTAATATGTCCAATCTCACCAGCAGCACCACTTATGCCGTGTACAATCTCACCATTAGTGATTACACCGCCACCAACACCTGTGCCAAGTGTCATACAAATTAAATCTTTTGCTCCTTCACCAGCACCTTTCCACATTTCACCAAGCGCTGCTAAGTTTGCATCATTATCAATCACAACAGGTAATCCTGTCTCGACTTCTAACAAATCTTTTAACGGATAGTTTTTCCATCCTAAATTAACCGCTTCATAAATCATTCCAGATGCCACATGTACAGGGCCAGGAGCTCCCATACCAATACCAATTAACTTACTTTTTAATTCACCTAACTCTTCTAACTTTTTATCAATTGCTTTTGCTACATCAAGCGTAATATGTTTTCCTTGCTCATTTGTATTCGTAGGGATTTCCCACTTATGTAAAATTTCGCCGTACACATTAATAAATGCTAATTTAATCGTTGTACCACCAAGGTCAACACCAACTAACCATTTCTCTTCCATGTTGCTTACCTACCTTTATCTAATTCTTATTTAGCTCTTTTTGAATTTCTTGCTTCAATAAAAATAAAGCTGTTTGATAGTCTTGTGGGTCGATTAGCTGTGATTGATTTAGCTCACGCAATTCATCTTGCATTAATTGTAAATCTGCAATTCGATCACCTGTATAAATAATCGTACCAAATTTCTTTAGCAATTGCTGAATATCATAAATAGATACCATTTCATCACCCTCTATGCTCACTTACTATAAAAATTATAATAAGAAAACGTTCACATATTTTATTATAATCAAGAAGAAAAAGTCTCGTCAATTTTTATTTGTCTATACAAGCCCATTTATAACCATTGTTCCTTTTTCTGTAATAATTTTTTCTACATTCTTATCAAATGGCTCTACTGGAATGTGTTGTACCATTTGAAAATTATAGGCTAATGATAACGTTTTCCCTTTATAATGCAAGAGATAACGATCATAATAGCCACCGCCATATCCAATCCGTTCTCCACGCTCTGTATAAGCTACGCCTGGCACGATTTGAAGGTCGATTTCATCCGCATCCACTTCTTCCGTAAGTACCGGAATCGGTTCACGTAAATTCATATACACGGTTTCTAATTGATCAAAATTATGAATTTGACGGAAAGTCATTGTCCTTGTCCCTCTATTACACTTCGGAACGACAACTTTCTTCCCTTCTTCCCAAGCTTTTTCGATAATAGGATATGTATTCACTTCATTTTCCATTGAGAGCGTGATGCCAATTGTTTTAGCTTCAACCCACTCTTTTTGCGCATACAACGAAACTGCAATTCGCTCTGATAAAGTTGCATACTGTTCTTCTGATAAAGAATTCATGTGCTTTATTATTTGTTTACGTAAACGTACTTTCTCTTCTTTCACACATTTTCCCCCTTACAGTGATACTTTTCTCTACGATGATAGTGTATCACTTTTAACAGAGGAATCGAATAAAAAAAGAAACAGTAGGAAAATATTCCTACTGCTTACTTTGTTTCACGGTGTAACGTAGACTTCTTGTCACGCTTGCAATACTTTTTAAGCTCGATACGCTCAGCGTTGTTACGTTTATTTTTCTTTGAGATATAGTTACGATCTCCGCATTCTGTACATGCTAGAGTAATATTCACACGCATTCTTATTTCCCTCCAGTACTAATAACTTAAATCAGACTATACCATAATACCACTTTTAAAATAAAAATTCTACACCTTTTGATATTGTCTAATTTTTTCTATAAGATTTTTCATATTTTCCCTTGCTATCACTGGGTTTTTAGCATGTGAATACACTAAAAATTTTGGCTGTTTTATGTCAGAAACGATATACGACCACTCTTTTTCTGCATATTTAAATTGTACTCCTTCAAATATCCCCTCTTCCTTTCTTTCCATATCAGCCAATAATTTCCTCATCACTTTCCCTTTCTCACTCCATGAACATACAACTTCATCATAAAGTAAATAGAGCGGAGGGGATTGCTCTACTATGCTGCGAAACGTTTTTCCCTGCAGTGCTATTAACTCGAATAATTTTCCAATTCGATATAAAATATCTCGCTTCCATCTTACCTGAAAAGATTTTTTTTCATCATGCGTATAAAATAGTAGGTAACACTCTCCTAATTTCAAAGACATAGGGTAAATGTTTCCAGCTGATTCAAGTAATAAATCTGGAATATCTACTTCTTCAAAATCTGTCCCTTGGTAAATGTTACTATGATGATCATATAACTCAAAATAATTCCCTTGCTCTGAAAACATAAGTGCCATATTTGCTTTACTTGATTTCATCAAAGCTTTCACATGATCTTTTTGTTCCCCCGCATAAATCCATGTAACTGTGCATCCAAGCCTTTGCAGAAAAAGCATAAGTAACTGTTGTAACATATCATTTCTCTTATTAATTAAAAGATGAAACTTTTGTGTTTGTATTTTCTCAATATCAATGTGCTCTAATACTGCTTCTATATACTCCTGTAACGAAACGTGGACCAAATTATTTCGTCCCATTTCTTTCTCACATACGTAATAAAACGACTCAGACATATATACTTGTTCTATCGCTTTTTGCTGCTTATACGTTAATAGCGCCCCATCCTTACCATACAACTTTATAACAACCTCTTTTTCATTTTCCACTTGAACGAAAACCCCACCTGCGCATTGCAAATTCTGAATACTATATTGAAAAAGTGACTCGTTCATTTCTTTGCATTCCATCGTATGAATCCCGATACCATGAATAGCATGAAGGAATAAATTTTTATAAGAAGTTGTCTCTATATTTTCTTGACTTCCAATTAATATGCTTTCCCCTTTTGCAAAAAGAGATCCATACGCCATCGCAACTTTCACAATGAATTGAGGAGTAATCTCAACATTACCTCTTCCTACAACGCGACTTTTTTGTAACCACCCTGCACCTTTTTCACTTTCTTGCACACCAGCCGATGCTACGATCGAATGACTATCAATCGCCTTATAGGGCCATAGTTTTCCTTTTTGCTTAATTACCGCACTTTTCCCTATATGACAACGATCCGCCACAATGCTTCTTTGAAACAGTGTGACATCATCTTCAACCATTGTGTGCTCTCCTATTGTCGTTTCTAAAAGTTCACAATACTTTCCAATGTGCGTATTTGCAAAAACAATGCTTTTTTGAAGATGAGAATAACTTGAAATGACACTATTTTTCCCAATAATAGAGTATGGCTCAATTACAGCTCCTGCGCCAATCGTTGCTCCTTCTCCAATAAAAGAAGGTCCATGAATTTTCGTTCCCTTCCCAATCGTCACACCTTCTCCCATCCATACCATCGGTAATACTTCCGTATACGGAATAGGTACTTGCAATTTTTTCGTTAACAAGTCAAATTGTGCTTGTCGATATTGATCAAATGTACCGATATCTAACCAATAACCTTCTGATAAATATGCAAATAACGCGTTCTTATTTGCCAATAGCGGAAACACATCTTGACTGAAATCAAAAAATTGCCTCTGCGGTATGTAAGAGAAGATATCTGGCTCCATAATATAAATCCCTGTATTCACAATATTAGAGACTACCTCATTCCAGCTCGGTTTTTCTATATATCGTGTCACCTCTTGTTCTTTGTTCATTACAACCAAACCGAAGGAGAGTGGGTTTTCTACTTCCTTCACAAACATGGTTACCATTCTTTTCTTTTGTTCATGAAATGCAATTCCTTCTGATAATTGAAAATCAGTTAATGCATCCCCGCTTATCACAACAAATGTTTCATCTAAAAATTTTTCCGCCTGTTTGATACTTCCTGCAGTTCCAAGCGGAGGAGAGTCTTCAAAATAGTACAAGTTTACTCCCCATTTACTACCATCACCAAAATATTGCTTAATGGCTGTACTCATATATTGCACTGTAATTGCGATTTCACGAATACCATGCTGACGTAATAATTCAATATTGTATTCCAATACTGGCTTTTCTAATAATGGTAACATCGGTTTTGGAGTATTACATGTTAATGGTCTAAGGCGTCTTCCTTTTCCTCCAGCTAAAATAACCCCCTTCATATACTTCAGCCTCCACTTATATAATGTTCAGTAACTCCATATACGTTATGTATATTTTCTACCCCGCATTAACTAGCTTAAGTTTGATTGTTTCAATGAATCATCACTGAGGGAACACGCTGATTAAAATTTCTTATATAAATATATCTTTCGCACTTCACCAAAAAAGAAAGCGCTTACTATTAACTTAGTAAAATAATGTTTACTATGTAACCAACATATACGTACTAATTTTTCGATTACATTATGATACATCTTATCATCATAAACTAAAGGAAACAATGAGCTTTTTTTGTCGTGTTTTGACTAAAAAAAGCAGGTGATGTTCACCTGCTTTTTATTTATTCATTTAATAAATAATGCTTTCCTTTCACTAAATAAAATACATTTTCGGCAATATTTGTAATATGATCTGCTACACGCTCAATATATCTCGCCACAAAGGACAATTGTGTAATTTGCGTAATTGTTTCTGGTTGTTCCGGAATGGAAGAGATAAATTCACGAATTGCCTTTCCATATATTTCATCAACGGAATCATCCATTTCAGCAATTTGTTTTGCAATAGTTAAATTTTCTTGCTCATATGCTTCCAATGCTAAAGTTAACATCTTATGAGCAATTTCAAACATTTCGTCAAGATTTTGCAAACTAACTGTCACTTCTTTTTCTCCAAGACGAATTGTAGATTTCGCAATATTTACAGCATGATCTGCAATACGCTCTAAATCTGTTGCTGTTTTAATTGAAATAAAAATTCTTCGTAAATCACTTGCTACAGGCTGCTGCTTCGTAATAAGCATAAGTGCAAGATCATTTATTTCCTCTTCTAAATTATCCATACGATAATCACCATCTATAACCTCTAACGCTTTCTCTACATCTCTTGTATGCAAACCTTCCATCGCAAGTAATAAAGCTTCTCTCGCTAGTTCACCTAGCTCAATTACCTTTTGCTGTAACGTTTTTAAATCCCATTGAAACTGTTCTCTTACCATTGTTTCTTCCCCCTCAATATTATTATGTGCCATTATATATAAATCCCCTACGTAGCCCTTACTTACACCTGTAATAAGCTTTAAGATAGGAGAAGTATTCATTCTCTATTAAAATGAGGTAAAAATAAGAAATACCCTCTGTTAAGAGGGTATTTACTCTTATCCTTGCTAGCGCAATCAACCAAATCGGCCTGTAATATAATCTTCTGTTCGTTTATCTGAAGGTGTCGTAAATAATTTGTTTGTATCTGTATATTCCACAACTTCTCCACTTAAGAAGAAAGCAGTTTTGTCTGAAATACGTGCTGCTTGTTGCATGTTATGCGTCACAATAACGATGCTAAAGTCTTTCTTTAACTCTTGAATAAGTTCTTCTACTTTTAATGTTGAGATTGGATCTAACGCCGACGTTGGCTCATCCATTAAAATAACGTCCGGCTCAATCGCTAAACAACGTGCAATACATAAACGTTGTTGCTGTCCACCAGATAAACCATATGCATTATCGTGCAAGCGATCTTTCAACTCATCCCAAATCGCTGCTCCACGTAAACTTTTTTCAACAATTTCATCCAATGTTTTTTTGTCACGAATACCATGAATTTTCGGGCCGTATGCTACATTTTCATAAATAGATTTTGGAAATGGATTTGGCTTTTGGAATACCATTCCTACATGCGTTCGTAATTCTTCAACTGGATATGATTTATCAAATATGTTGCGTTCTCTATATTCAATTACACCTGTAGTTCGAACGATAGGTACTAACTCTACCATACGATTTAATGTTTTTAAGTACGTTGATTTACCACAACCACTTGGGCCGATAATTGCTGTAACTTCATTCTCATGAATACTTAAGTTAATATCCTTTAAAGCATGGTCTTCTCCGTACCATAAATTTAAGTTTTTCGTATCAAATACTACTTTCTTTGGTGCAGTCTCGATTTTCTCTTCGTTTTTCACCTGTACATTTACTACCGTTGCTACCATTTGAATTCCCCTTTCATCCACTTCCAACTTATTTTCGATTTCGTAACCATAAGACAAATATATTGATAAAGAGCAACAAACCTAACAAAACAATCATCCCAGCTGCTGCTACGTACTGAAATTCTTCTTGTGGTCTACTCATCCAATTAAAAATTTGAATTGGTAAAACTGTAAACCGATCAAACATACTAAATGGAACATAGTTTGCAAATGCAAGCGCTCCGATAACTAACAGCGGTGCCGCTTCTCCAATTGCTCTTGATAGGGCTAACGTACACCCTGTTATAATGCCTGGAAAAGCATACGGCAATACAACTTGATACATCGTTTGCCACTTCGTAGCACCTAATCCATAAGAAGCCTCTAATAATGAACTTGGTACAGACCTAATTGCTTCTTGACTAGCCACAACAACTGTTGGTAACACGAGCAAGCTCATCGTCAGTGCCGCTGCGACGATACTCTCTCCTAAATGAAGAGCATATACAAAAATGGTTAAGCCGAGTAATCCATATACAACGGAAGGTACTCCTGCTAACGTTTGATTATTAATTTCTATTATCTTTTTAAATATGGATTCCTTCGCATATCGCTCTAAATAAAGGGCAGTTCCGACTCCCAATAGAAACGAGACGGGTATAACAATGCTCATAAATAATATTGTTCCTGACAAAGCTGCAGCAATACCAGCTTCTCTCGGATTACGCGAAGCGAAGTTTGTAAAAAAATCTATGGAAAGATAACTTATACCTTTTTCAAAGATTTGAAAAAGCAAAATAAACAGTATTACTATCGAAAACAAAATTGCAATATAAAATGACAATTTGTAAATTCGGTCTTTTAAAAAACGAGATGCCATATTTTCTTGTATTTTTTTTTGATTCAACATTCGCATATTATGTCACCCTCCCAAAACGGCGCATAATAGACTGCGAAATGATGTTCATTATAAATGTAAACAAGAATAATGTTGCACCCACAGCATACATGCTGTAATAAGTAATCGTTCCATGCGGAGCATCACCTAAACTCACTTGCACAATATAAGCTGTTAACGTTTGAATCGAGTGTGTCGGATTGAGTGATACATTCGGTGTGGATCCCGCTGCAATTACAACGATCATCGTTTCACCAATCGCTCTGGAAGCTGCTAATATAATCGCCGCTATAATCCCTGTAAAAGCCGAAGGAAACACTACTTGTTTTACCATCTCAAGGCGAGTTGCTCCGAGTGCTAACGAAGCTTCTTTCGTTCCTTTCGCTACAGCTCTCATCGCGTCTTCAGACAGAGATGCAATTGTAGGTATCAGCATAAATCCAATAACAATCCCTGGACTTATCGCATTAAAAAATTGTAAATCTGGTATAACCCGTTGTAAAAGCGGTGTGACAATTGTTAGTGCAAAAAAGCCATATACAATTGTCGGAATGCCTGCTAATAGTTCTAACATCGGCTTTAATATTTTCCGTGCACCATTTGAAGCATATTCGCTTAAAAATACGGCACAAGCTAAACCGATAGGAATTGCTACGCACATAGCAATCGCCGTTACAAGGACTGTTCCACATATAAGTGGTAATATACCGAATTTAGGATCTTCAAAAAAAGGTAACCATTCTTTCTCCGTCAAAAAGAAGTGTAATGGTATGTTTTGAAAAAACATCATTGTTTCATTTGCTAACGTAAAAACAATTCCAAGTGTCGTCACAATCGACACGCTAGCAATTATTTTTAGTAATAACGGAACCATTCGATTGATTCGCTGCGTTTTTTTTCTTTGTTTTATATTTCTTTCAATCAAATGTTGTACAGAAAATGTAATTTGACTTTTGTCATTATGAGCCAAAGATGAAAACCCCTTTCCACCCTGACATTACCTTTTTATTTCTGTTAACATTCGCAGCTGTTCATTATATTTTTCTTTTGGTAATTTTACATACCCTACTTCTTCAGCAAGGTTACCAACATGCCGAATCATAAACTCCACATAATTTGCTACATTCATTTTATTTCGGATCGATGCATTATTCACATAAGTAAATAGCGGTCTAGATAAAGGCTTATACTTACCTGATTGAATGGTCTCTTTCGTCGGAAATACACCATTTACTTTTATCGCTTTCACCTTATCTCGATTGGCCATATAATAAGCATATCCTACAAAAGCAATGGCATTTTTATCATTCATTACTCCTTGCATAATAACTTGATCATCTTCAGACAAAGAGACTTTTTTTACAATGCGACTTTTTTGTAAGATGACATTTTGAAAATAATCATACGTACCAGAATCTACACCTGGCGCATAAAATTTCACCTGTTCACGTGGCCATGATGAATGAATTTGTGACCATCGCTTCTCTCTTCCATCTTCACTCCACAATAGACGTAACTCGTCTATTGACATATCGTCTACCCAATGATTTTGACGATTTACAACGATCGTAAGACCATCGTAAGCGACTTCAAACGGTGTAAACTGAATGGAGTTTTTCTTCATTTCATTTTCTTCCACTTGTTTCATTACTCTTGAAGCATTATTTATATCTACTTCTCCTTTACTGAAACGATTAAACCCTCCTCCTGTTCCAGATACACTGATCGAAATTTTCACGTTTGGATGCGCCTTTGTGTATTCCTCCGCTACTGCTTCTATAATAGGAAAAACTGTTGAGGATCCATCAACTCTCACTTCTCCCATATCACTCACAGCAAATGCAGTAGTCATGCCAAAACAAAGGAAACATAGCGATAATATGAAAACTTTAATCGACGTACTCATCCATTTCACGTGTTCTTCCTCCTAGAAGTAACCGGAAATAACAGGATTACAGATATAAGAATACTGCTAAACTATTAATTCGGTTTTAATTGTTTGTAAAAGTTTTGTAAAGTTCCACAAGAATCCACATAAGGTGAAATTTTAATCAATAGCGGGCTGTTCATCCACACTGGTTATTAATCCATAAAATCGTTATCCTCCCAGCACACAATATACAAGTATCATTTGTGGGGTTGCGTACTTTTTTCAATCGTTTATACTTGTCCACATTTATTACACGATATGCATAAACTATAAAAAAAAGCACACTATCTTTTCAGATAGTGTGCTTTTTTTACGACTTTTTTATTCATCATCTTGATTTTTATTTTTATTATCTTTTGCATCTTTTGGAGCTTCACCATTTTCTTGCTTTTTCAAATCAAAGTAAGCGTCCATAATGTCACGACTAATATAACCGTTAATACCTGATTTATCATCAACCCAAGGTACAACAACAGAAAAGGCTACTTCAGGGTCTTCAAGTGGCGCATAACCTACCATTGTTAAGTTATATGTCTCTTTGCGCTCACCTTTTGCATTTCTACCATTCTCTTTATCACCGCCATACACGGTTTCAGCTGTACCTGTTTTACCAGCAGCTTTATATGGTGCACCTGTAAAGTATTTCGTAGCTGTACCACCGGCATCATTAAATACTTGTCTAAATCCTTCTTGAACACGTTTAATTTGTGATTCAGGCATATCAATACGATTTAGCACTTTCGGTTCCATAGAATGAACAACTTTTCCAACTTCGTCTGGTTTTGCTTCCGGTTCACGAATTTCTTTCACAACTTGCGGCTGCATACGGTAACCACCATTTGCAATTGTTGACACGTACTGTGCTAATTGAAGCGGTGTATACGTATCATACTGTCCAATTGATAAATCTAATAAGAAACCTGGAATATTATCTGTTTTACCTTTTTGTCCAGCAGATTCATTCGGTAAATCAATACCTGTTTTCACGCCAAGTCCAAACTGTCCAAAATAATAACGCATCGTATCATATGCTTTTTGTGGTATATCTAACGTACCACCTCTCACATATGGAACACCTGCGATATTCATCGCTGTTTTAAACATATATACGTTAGAAGACATTTTTAATGCTGTCAGATCATTAATATATCCCATCGTCTTCCAAGAAGATTTTTTTGGCGTTCCTTTTAATACAATCGGTTCATCAAGTTGAACTGAACCCGGTTGAATCGCACCTGTTTGATACCCTGTAAGCACTGTCGCACCTTTTACAGTCGATCCCATCGGATAAGAACTCGTCATCGTTCCTAACGCGAAATCTTGTACTTTCGTTTCTCCATTTTCTTCCACTAATTGTTTCCCAGCCATAGATAAAACTTCACCATTTTTCGGATTCATCATTACAACGAATGCACGATCTAAAAGAGGTTGTCCCCCTTTATATTTCAATAAATTTTTAGTGATAATTTCTTCCACACGCTTTTGTAATTCCATGTCGATTGTTAAATTCAGGTCATTGCCTCGTTGTCCTTGTGATACATTAATCGTTTCTAAAATATTACCATTTTTATCTGTAATATTTTTCACTTCTGATTTCGTACCGTGCAAGCTATCTTCATATTGCTGTTCAAGATAACTTTTTCCTACTCGGTCATTTCGATTATAATCACGAACAAGATAGTAATCTAGTTTTTCTCTCGGTAAACCTTCATCAGATGTCGACACGCCGCCAAGAACACTTCGGAATAAATCATCATACGTATATTTTCGTTCCCAATCAACATTCGTATCTATACCTGGTAATGTTGCTAGATTTTCACTAATAATCGCATATTCTTCTGGTGTAGCATCTTTTTTAATAACTTGAGGTGTCATTGCATATCCGCCGTCCATCTTACTTCTAATCGCTAGTATTTCTAAATCTTTTGCGGATAATTGATTAATCTCTTCTTCCGTCACACGACTTCGTTGACGTTCGTCTAATTCTTTTTCGTCAATTTTGTTATTTTTCAATTCTTGACGATCTTTATTCGTAATCTTTTCTTTCGCTTCCTCTTTATGCAGAGCAAGCCAATAGTCTTTTTTATCACGATCTGTTAATTTATCTATCGGTACCTCAATCAAACCAGCTAATTTTTCCGCTGTTTTTTGGCGATCTTCCGCAGTTGATCCTTTCATTTTTGTAAATGTAATTGTACGAACAGCTGTATTATCTACTACAGGTCGCCCATAACGGTCAAATATTTTCCCACGCGGGACTGGATTACTTATCGTGGAGTTCTCTTTCTTCTCCACTTCATTCTTATATTCCTCACCGCGAACAATTTGTACATATCCGAGCCTTACAATAACCGCGGAAAACATTAAAAACACGCAAAAAAACAGCACGTTTAACCGAAATGGAACGTGGGTCTTTTTCTTTTGTTGCTTCTGCTTCTTACTCATACAAACCCCCTCTACCAACAGCTATGTAATGTGAAAGGGACACCTTTATACAGGTGTCCTCACTGCTGTCTTACATCTTTTTCTATTCTAGCATAAAATAAACGAGAAGTTAACCTTCTGGTTCTGTTTGATTTTGCGTGTTTCCTTGCGCTACCACACTTGTTTTCCCCGCATTTCCCTCTTCATATTTGACATTTTTAACTGCAAAATATATAAGAAAATGTCCAGCACCTAAAATGCATAATAAGAAAGGTAAGCTTTTTTCAGGTGGAAAAAATAGAACCGCACACAAAAAGCTTAAAATGGAACAAATTCTACCGGCATTTAACCATAATTCTCGGACAACTACATACTCTACACGCCACTCTCTCGCATTTTTCGCTCTACCAATTACGTCATATGTCATTGATCCGTACGGAACGAGTAAAATAGGGTATGCAATCGCGATACATGCCGCATAAATAAGTAACTTTGTATATGTAACATTGAATATAACTAAAAATACGACCGCATATAAAATAATGCCTCCAAGTAAAATTGCTTTTTTTCTCCACTCTTTCTTTAACATACGAGCGACTAAGTAGTAACATATAAATGATACAGTAGAATTTACTAAGCTATATTTCCCTAGCGCGAGCTCACTATCAGTTGCTAAATAAACATATACGGAAATGACAAAAATAAATGTCCCTTCTCTCAACCCCTGAAAAAAATGAGCCCGTGTAATTCTCCCCCAATTTTTATCAATCCGTCGCTCTTTCAATACTTGCATCACTTCATAACGTCCTTCACATTCTCTCTTAGATAAAAAAAAGCTTAAAACGACCGCAATAGCAAATAGCACTAATGAAAGAAAGAATATGACAGTATAACCACTCCATTTTTCCATACGTGAAATTGTATATCCTGCTGCTATTGGTCCAATCATTCCAGAGAAGGATGTAAGGAGCCCGAGAAAACCGTTAAAGAAATCTCTTGTTTCTGGTTCTGTAATTTCAAATGTCAATAAGTTAAACGCTAACCAGTAAAAACCATATCCGATTCCTAAGAGGGCTCCCATTAATAAAATATAGTGAGAAGCGCTTTTTCCCGCTACTAAAACAACGATAAAAAACACAGCTAACGTTCCCACACCTATTCTTAACAAGATCGAGCGATCAATACGTTTCGCAAATTTCCCACCTACAAGAAATGTGAGAGGCTGTAATACAACGCTGGCCAAATTATACAAGCCAAGATTCACATAATTTTGTGTTTGTTTCCATAAATAAATGTTCACAAATGTATTCGATAAAGAAATTGCGAGCGTGTATAAGCCTCCAATAAGGAGCAATAACACTAAATCCCGATTCACTTCAACGTCACCAATTATATGTTTCCACTTCATACACAACTCTCCTTTACTTCATGTTCTAGTCTTCCAAAGACAAGCCCAATTATGTAAAAGGAAAGCATAGAAAAAAAGCTAGGAGCATTCTCCTAGCTTTTTTCTATAATTGTTACAATTATTTTGCTTCTTGGTAACGTTTTTCAGCAGCGTTCCAATCTACAACGTTCCAGAATGCACCGATGTAGTCTGGACGACGGTTTTGGTAATGTAAGTAGTAAGCATGCTCCCAAACATCTAAACCGATAACTGGAGTCTTACCTTCAGTTAGAGGAGAATCTTGGTTTGGAGTGCTTGTTACTTCGATCTCACCGTTATTTACTACTAACCAAGCCCAACCAGAACCGAAGCGAGTTGCGCCAGCTTTTGCGAATTCTTCTTTGAATGCATCGAAGCTACCAAATTTCGCTTCAATTGCAGTTGCAAGTTCGCCTACTGGTTGTCCACCACCGTTTGGAGATAGGATTGTCCAGAAGAATGTATGGTTCGCATGTCCGCCACCATTGTTACGTACTGCTGTACGGATTGCTTCTGGCACTTCATTTAAGTTTGCAACTAATTCTTCAACGCTTTTGTCAGCTAATTCTGCATGACCTTCTAAAGCAGCGTTTAAGTTTGTAATATACGTGTTGTGATGTTTTGTATGATGGATGTTCATTGTTTCTTTGTCAAAGTGAGGTTCTAATGCATCATACGCATAAGGTAAATTTGGTAATTCGTGTTTTGCCATTGTTATATTCCTCCCAGTTTATGTATTGCCACTAATATGCGACATACAACTTCATTCTACCCTAATTGCCATAGGGTGCAAACAAATAAATCACATTGTCTTGCTACCATTAAAGTAGCAAAATTCCCACTTCTTTTCAATTAAAATGCTCATATATTCCGTAAAAAAAAGCTCCCTTCTACAAGGAAGCTTCCTGCTAACGTAATAAACTTATGAAATGGATATGGACCCTGTAGGACTCGAACCTACGACCGGACGGTTATGAGCCGTCTGCTCTAACCAGCTGAGCTAAGGGTCCACAATTATGTATGTAATCATATATAAAATAACTGAATTCCTATCGGATATATCCTTTAAGAAATGTAAGATAAATTTACCATATGCAAAAGAAAAGTGTCAATTGTATTTTTCTCTTTTAAAAGTAGAAAATTAATAAAAGAGAAATTCAGTTCTCTCTACTATATGTAATATAACTTGAGATTCCCTAGATTCGTACGTTACAATGATTTTATACATACATAAAGGAAGTGAATCTATGTCCATATTTACCCAATTCGCAAAAAGTGTATACTCACCTAAAGATATGGCGCTATTCCGTTTTCAAAAAATCGGTAAAACCATTTTGTATATTATGCTACTTTGCTTAATTACTACTATTCCAAGAACTTTCTTATACGGTAGTCTTATCCAGGATGGTGTGAGCATGGTAAATCAAGTCATCGATAAAGATTTACCTGATTTTAAAATTGAAAATGGCGAACTAAAAGCCGATATTGATCAACCTATTGAAAAAGAAGAGGGAAATGCACTTTTCGTATTTGATCCGAATTCAACAGACTTAGAAAAATACCAAAATAAAACAGGTTTATTTGTTTTAAAAGATAAAGTAGTCTCTATGGGAAATGGTCAAACACAAACGTATTCTTATAACGATTTGTTAGGTGCATCGCTTGAGAAAAAAGATCTACAAGAATTTATTTCTTTATTCGATAATATTTACCCAATTTTATTATTTGTTATCGGATTCTTAGTGTACCTATTCCAATTATTCATCACTTTTGTAGGCGTGACTTTACTTGCGTTCATCGGTTCTGCCATGAGCGGTCAACGTAAACTATCCTATAAACAAGTTTGGACGCTAACCGCATACAGCTACACAATCCCAACCATTTTCTTCATGATTATGGATTTATTCAAGATCGTCGTACCTGGGGCAACGTTCATTTATATCGCAGTTGTTTTAATCGTTCTATACTTAACGATTAAAGAAGTTCCAAAACCGAAAGAAAAATAAAAGCGTTAAAAAATGCCTAAATAGGCATTTTTTTTTTGGACAAGCATATATTCCTAGCAAAGGAGTGAAGAATATGAAAAGATTAGGTATATTCTTATTCGTGCTTGTTCTCGGCTATATATTTTATTACGACATAAAAATCGGCACTTTACCGATGTTAAGTTCATATAAAAAAACAACCTCTGCTCAAACTATAAAAAAAGAAGACACAGATACAAAACAGGATAAAGAGAATAAAGCAGAAAAAGAAACTGATGTAACTTATAAAACAATCGAAGTAAAAACTGGTGAAACAGTCCTCTCGATTACAGAACAAATTAATAAGAAAAAAATCCCTTCTATTGAAAAAGTAATTGATGACTTTAAACAATTAAATAAAAGTACATCTGCTACAAAAATACAAATTGGAAAGTCTTATAAATTCCCGTTATATCAATAAGCGATCACTTAATCCTTGTCAATTACATAAAGGCGCTGATACAATAGTAAAAGTGAAACCGAGCACTTCGGTTTCTATAGCCCTGTATCACGTATACTATCATTGATATACGGGACTAAATAAGAAACTTCTTTTATAAGGAGAGCGATCTATTCGTGAATGAAATGACTCATCGTACAAAAACACGTCCAGTTAAAGTCGGTAATTTAACAATTGGCGGTAATAATGAATTAATTATACAAAGTATGACAACAACAAAAACACATGATGTTGAAGCAACAGTTGCTGAAATTAAACGTTTAGAAGAAGCTGGCTGTCAAGTTGTTCGTGTTGCCGTTCCAGATGAACGCGCAGCAGATGCTATTGCTGATATTAAAAAACAAATCAACATTCCACTTGTTGCTGATATTCATTTTGATTATCGTCTTGCTTTAAAAGCAATTGAAGGTGGCATTGATAAAGTACGTATCAATCCAGGTAACATTGGCCGCCGCCATAAAGTAGAAGCCGTTGTAAATGCGGCAAAAGAGCGCGGTATTCCAATTCGTATCGGTGTAAACGCTGGTTCATTAGAACGCCATATTTTAGAAAAATATGGATATCCAACTGCTGATGGTATGGTTGAGAGTGCACTACACCATATTAAAATTTTAGAGGACTTAGATTTCCACGATATTATCGTATCTATGAAAGCCTCTGATGTTAACTTAGCAATCGAAGCATACGAGAAAGCATCTCGCGCTTTTGATTACCCATTACATTTAGGTATTACAGAATCTGGAACATTATTTGCCGGAACTGTAAAAAGTGCCGCTGGTCTTGGAGCAATCTTAAGCAAGGGTATCGGAAATACACTACGTATTTCATTAAGTGCTGATCCAGTTGAAGAAGTAAAAGTTGCGCGTGAACTATTAAAGTCATTCGGTCTTGCATCTAATGCAGCAACACTTATCTCTTGTCCAACTTGTGGCCGTATTGAAATTGATTTAATTAGCATCGCTAATGAAGTAGAAGAATATATTTCTACACTTCAAGTACCTATTAAAGTTGCAGTACTCGGTTGCGCTGTAAACGGTCCTGGTGAAGCTCGTGAAGCTGATATCGGTATTGCTGGCGCACGTGGAGAAGGATTATTATTCCGTAAAGGGAAAGTCGTTCGTAAAGTACCAGAAGAAACAATGGTAGAAGAACTGAAAAAAGAAATCGATGTAATTGCTGCTGAAATGGCTGCTGAACGAGAAAAAGAAAAAGAAACACAAGAACAATAAAAAGAAGGTTGCCCACAATATTTGTGAGCAACCTTCTTTTCTATGCAAAAAGCTCGTCAGTTATATAACCGACGAGCTTTTATTTTGCACATTTGGGACAACGACCGTATATTTCAAATTTATGACCGGTTACTTCATAACCGTTAAAATCTTTATTCATAAAATCCATTGGACAGGAAGTAATTTCTTTCGTACCACCACAATCCAAGCAAATAAAATGGTGATGATGTTCCATAATAGAACATGTAAAACGAAAATGTTTTTCACCATTTAATTCCGTTTGTTCTAAAACACCAATTTCAGCAAAAACCGTTAAGTTACGATAAATCGTATCAAAGCTGAGTCCTGGGTAATCATCTTTCATATGTTCTAAAACATCTTTCGCAGTTAAATAACGATTATGAGCTGCGAATAATCTGAGCATCTCTTCCCTTTTCCCCGTATGTTTGTATCCTTTTTCCTTCATTAGGCGTAAAGCTTCTGCTAGATTCATACCTATCCCTACTTTATGCAGTTTTTTTCTTCTTCCATAAAATTGCACCAATCAAAATAAGAACTGCTATCACAACAATTGTACCACCTGGTGCTAGATCAAGTTGATACGAAGCAAACATTCCACCAATTACTGCAATTTCACCAAATATAATGGAAAAGAAAATTGTTTGTTTAAATCCTTTAGCAATACGAATACTTGCTGCAACTGGTAACGTCATTAAAGATGATACGAGAAGAACACCTACAACACGCATGGATACTGCAATAACAAGCGCAACTAAAATAATAAAAATAAAGTGAATCCACTTTGCACTCAAACCGGTTGATACAGCATATTCCTCATCAAATGATAGTAAAAACAACTCTTTGTATAATAAACTAATCGTTGCAAGTACAACAATTGCTACAATACCAATAATAATTAAATCTCCACTTGTAACAGCACTTACACTACCAAATAAATAACTAAATAAATCTGTGTTAAATCCATTTGCAAGTGAAATGAAAATAACACCGATTCCCATTCCCGCTGAAAGAATAATTGGAATCGCTAATTCTTGATAATGCTTATATACAGTTCGTAATTTTTCAATTAGTAACGCTCCACCTATCGAGAAAATCATTCCCATATATAGAGGATTTAAAAATCCACCTGTGAAAATTGTTTTTTCAAGTAATAAACTTGCAGCAATACCTGATAACGTCACATGACTCAATGCATCTGCAATAAGCGACATGCGGCGAATCACAACAAATACACCGATAAGCGGCGCAACAAGTCCTATTAAAATCCCCGCATATAAAGAGTTACGTAAAAAGTCATATTGTAAAAAATCTTGTATCATCATATCCTCCCGTGATGCTCATGTTCGTGTTCTAAACGGTGAACATGATGCCCATATAAGACGGACATTTCCGCATCTTCTAACTCTCGGAATTTCTCTACATTACCATGGAAATGTAGATGTTGGTTTAAGCATGCAACATGTGTTACCTTCTCGGTAACTGCTCCCATATCGTGTGTAACAAGAATTAACGTGATGCCCAACCTTTTATTTAAATCCTCTAATATCTCGTAAAAGCTTTCTACATTTTTCACATCGATCCCAACAGTAGGCTCGTCCAAAATAAGCAATTGTGGATTACTTACAAGTGCGCGAGCAATAAATACACGTTGTTGTTGCCCACCAGAAAGTTCTCCAATATTCCGTCCTTTAAACTCACTCATACCTACATCAGCAATTGCTTTTTCTACTTTTTCCTTATCATCTTTCGTAAAAAAGCGAAAAAGACCTTTTTTCGAAACAAGTCCCATTGACACGACCTCAAAAACTGTTGCCGGGAAACCTGAATTAAAACTACTTGCCTTTTGGGATACATAACCAACTTTATTCCATTCTTTAAACTTCTTACTATCAATACCAAATAATCGAATGCTTCCTTGCTTTGGCTTTAAGACACCCAATAAACATTTAAGTAACGTCGATTTCCCTGAACCATTCGGCCCAACTAAACCTAAAAAAGCTCCCTTCGGAACTTGCAAATTAATATCTTCTAACACGTTGCGATCTTCGTATCGAAACGTTAATCCTTCTATTTCCAATATATTATTCATAGCATCTCACCTATTTTAATTCAGAATCATTCCGATTTATATCTATTTGAATTATAGTACAGCTTATTATAGTTGTAAACCAATCTGCCTAAAATATATCTTTTTTTTCAAGAAACCTTACTATTATAACAAAAAGCAGAGAAAAATTCTCTGCTTTCAAAAAATATTTCTATAAAATGAAACTTTAATCATTGTTTTCCCATCCACACCGATCGAGCTTTTGCGGGTTACCTTTTTAATGAATAGCTGATTTAAACTTACCACCGTTCGTCTCTTGCGTACTCATAATCGTAACAAACGCATTTTCATCAATTTCATACACAATTGATTTTAACTTCGTCACTTCTAGGCGGGTTACAACTGCATAAATAACTTCTTTTTCTTTATCTGTGTAACCACCTTTTGCCACGAGCTTTGTAGTCCCACGGCCGAGACGATGTAAAATTGCATTTGATACTTCCTCATATTGATCTGATACAATTAAAACTGCCTTCGTTTCATCTAATCCTTGAATTACTGTATCAATTGTTTTGAATGCAATATAGTACGTCATAACAGAATACATAGCTTGTTCAACACCAAATACAAATGCTGCCCATGCAAAAATGAATAAGTTCACAAACATTACGAATTCACCAACAGAAAACGGTAATTTCTTCGTTAATAAAATCCCCATAATCTCCGTTCCGTCCATTGATCCACCATGACGAATAACAAGCCCTACACCAATACCTAAAATAAGACCACCAAACACTGTCGCTAAAATGGGTTCTGTTGTAAACGGCGGAACAGCGTGTAACGTTGATTCAATAAATGCTAAAGCTACAATACCAAAGGCCGAAGATAACATGAAGGTTTTTCCGATTTGCTTATAACCTGAATACATAAACGGAATATTGAGAACAACAACCAAAGTAGAGAAGCTTAACCACCAAATATTCGGAGTAAGATAATCTAAAATAAGAGAAATACCAATAATTCCACCGTCAATAATTTTATTTGGCATCAAAAATAGTTCAATTGCTACCGCCGCACATGCTGCCCCAAAAACAATCATAACTAAACGATAAATAAGATGAATAACACTTTCTTTTCGATGTTGCTTTTGCTCCATAAGTCCTCCTTATACTCTTTCTCTGTAATTTTGTCCCTTTATTATAACATACGCTTCTTTTCCTCATAAAAAAAGAAACCCTATAAGAATATGTACAAGCCATGTGCTCATATATTTCGATAGAAGAACGTGTGAAGGAGGATAACACGATGAACCTCATTAAACAAATTGTTAATAAAAAATTAAATCATATTTCTACAAAAGAGTTATTGAAATATAGTAAAGAATATGAAGTTCCAATTACAGCTGCACAAGCTGATCAAATTGTTGTACTTATAAAAGGAAAGAATATTAACATTTATGATAACAACGAGCGACTAGAGCTCTTAAAACAAATCGCAAAAGTAACCTCTCCTACTACCGCTCAGCAAGTAAATACTTTATTTCAACAACTACTAAAATAAGGAGGGGGAAAGTCCCCCTCCTTATTATTTATTGTGCTTTAATTTTCTCAAGAATCCCCTCATCAAACGTACCATTTTTCAGCATTTCGATTTCAAATTTATATGGTGGCTTCTTATCTTTTTTATCTTCACCTACATACGGTGTTTCAAGAATTTTCGGCACGTTCATTAACTGCGGATGATGTACAATATGATGCAACGCTTTATAACCGATATGACCGAAACCGATATTTTCATGACGGTCTTTTCCTGCGCCGCGTACATTTTTACTATCATTAATATGAAGTACTTGTAAACGATCGATACCAACAATCTTATCAAATTCGTTTAATACACCGTCAAAGTCATTTACAATGTCATATCCTGCATCGTGCGTATGACACGTATCAAAACATACTGATAGTTTTTCATTATATTTTACACCATCAATGATTTTTGCAATTTCTTCAAAACTACGGCCGCATTCCGTTCCTTTTCCTGCCATCGTTTCTAACGCAATGTTAACCGTCTGGTCTGGCGTTAATACTTCATTAAGCCCTTTAATAATTTGTTGAATACCAGCATCTGCTCCTGCACCAACGTGAGCTCCCGGATGAAGAACAATTTGTTTCGCTACACCTAATGCCGATGTTCTTTCAATTTCCATGCGAAGGAAGTCTACACCTAATTGGAATGTTTCTGGCTTCGTCGTATTCCCAACATTAATAATATATGGTGCATGGACGATAATTTCCTCAATACCATTCAGTTCCATATGTTTTCTTCCTGCTTCTATGTTCAATTCCTCAATTGGTTTTCTTCGTGTATTTTGCGGTGCGCCTGTATAAATCATAAACGTTGTTGCACCGTATGAAACAGCCTCTTCACTTGCTGCTAATAACATCTTCTTACCACTCATTGAAACATGAGATCCAATCTTTAACATACAATCACCTCTTCATTATACAATAGATATAATGATAGCATAATTTGTAGAAATATGTAGTGAATTGTTTTTTCCATTCTCCACTGATTATTACCCCCGCAAATAGCGGGATAAAAAAAGATAAGGGAAGTCCCTTATCTTTTTTTATGGCTATATTTTCTCTTCACTTTGTCACGTTCTGTTGCAAGTTTACGTTTATAGTTCGGTTTTACTTTTTTCGGCTTTTTAACAACTTTTGTTGCCATAACGTCCATTTCATCATTTGGTTTTTTACGACTCTTACGACGACGACGTTCACCTAAATCTGCCCACTCATCTCCGCGTAAATCTACATGTTTGAACTCGATATGACGTTGTTTTTCTAAGCTATCTAACGCTTCTTCGTTTGCTGGATCATAGATCGTCACTGCAATACCTGAATGACCTGCACGTGCAGTTCTTCCAACGCGGTGAACGAAGAAATCTAAATCTGATGGAAGCTCATAGTTAATAACATGGCTAATTCCTTCAATATCAATACCACGTGCTGCTAAATCAGTTGCAACAATATATTGGAATTCAAGGTCACGAATTTGTTTCATCATTTTTTTACGATCACGCGGTGATAAATCTCCGTGAATTCGTCCAACTTTTAAGCCACGTTCCATTAATCCGTCAGCAACCTGATCTGCCATCTTCTTTGTATTCGTGAAAACAACTGCTAAATACGGTTTAAATTGCAGCAACATTTTGTTCACTAAATCGATTTTGTTACGATGTTTAGAAGGTACTAAATAATGTTCAATATTTCCAGCCGCAACTTGTTTTGGGTTGATATGAATATGCTCTGGATTTTCCATATATTTCTTCAGAAACGGTTTTAGTTTTTGAGGAATTGTTGCAGAGAAAACTAGCATTTGCAAGTTTTTAGGCATGCGTGCTGCAATTTTGTCTACATCGTGAATGAATCCCATATCAAGCATTAAGTCTGCTTCATCGACAATAATCGTATTTGCTTTATGAACAAATAACGCTTGTTCTTCTACTAAGTCTTTAATACGTCCTGGTGTTCCAACTACAATATGAGGTTGTTTTTTCAACTTTTCAATTGATCGTTGTTTATCAGTTCCACCAATTAAACAACGCGCTGTAATCATTTGATCTTCCGCACAGAACTTTGTTAATTTCACGATTTCCTCGTAAATTTGTTGTGCCAACTCACGAGTAGGCGCTGTAATAACAAGTTGTACTTCTTCACGACTTGGATTAATTCTGTTCAGTGTAGGAAGTAAATATGCGTGTGTTTTCCCAGAACCTGTTTGGGATTGTCCAATTACACTTACACCTTTTTTCACGACCGGGAAAATTTTCTGTTGAATTCCTGTCGGCTCTGTAAAGCGTAGTTCACGAACTGCATCTATTAAAAATGGTTTAAAATCATACTGTGTAAAAGTTTGTTGTGTCATAAGTTACACCTTCTTTCTAAATTTCTACTGCGCGCACAAATCAGTCAAGTCTACATTATATCGAAATCTACAAGTAAAATCCATCTTTAGTTTAGGTTTTTCCTTCAAAAACTAACCTTCTTCCCTTTCATTGCATATTGTATGTGTATATACCTAACTGAAGAAAGGAGGATTTCTCACATGTTTCCGAAATCCCCTATAAGGCAAATGTATCCGCCTCAAGGACAACAACCTTACACACCATATCCAATTCCACAACTACCGCCGATGGCACAAAAAAAGAAAGGTTTCCTTGCTAAACTCTTTAAAAAGCACGATCCCACCGAACCTTTCATGCAAATGGTCCCGCCTTATCGACAAATGGAAGGGCCACCGATGATGCATCAGCAGCAACCCCCGCCCCAATATCGACAGCAATATCAACAACAATACCAGCAGCAATACCAACAACAATATCCACAGCAATACTCACAGCAATATCAACCATACATGCAGCAGCATCCTGAGCAAATGATTCCCCCTCAAATGTATGAATCAAACGACACGCGCGGCAGTGCAACAACTACAGCGGCATCAAGTAGCGGCATCGGTAGTTTTTTTTCGAATTTAATCTCGAATCCAACTAATATGATAAACAATATCGAAAAAGTATCCCAAGTCGTTCAATCTGTAAGCCCTGTCGTCGAACAGTACGGTCCCATTATGCGTAACCTACCAAGCATTGTTAAAATCCTCACCTCTGGAAAAAGTACGGAAGAAGATCAAACTGAAGACCTAGCAGAAAAGATTGAGGTAGCAACTCCACCTCCTCCGCCAAAAAGAAAACGAAAACGAAAAAAAATAGTGATTGAGCCAGTCATAGAAAAAGAAGTACGAGAGGAGCCTGTTCAAAAAATAGCAACAAAACCAAAACTATATGTGTAACAATCCTTTGTTTTCTATCCACTCCTCCTTTATAATGTAAAAGAATATGCACAAAAGTATCCCTTGTTTAGAAGGAGAGGATTACTCACATGAAAATTGTTAAAATTTCCCCTCGTGGTTATTGCTACGGTGTTGTTGATGCGATGGTTATTGCACGTAACGCCGCATTAGATACATCATTACCGAGACCTATTTATATTTTAGGTATGATTGTTCACAACAAACATGTAACAGATGCGTTCGAAGAAGATGGCATTATTACATTAGATGGTCCAAGTCGATTAGAAATTTTAGATAAAATTGATTCTGGTACTGTTATTTTCACTGCACATGGTGTTTCTCCAGAAGTGAAGCAACGTGCGAAAGAAAAAGGTTTAACAACAATCGATGCCACTTGTCCAGACGTTACAAAAACACATGATCTTATTGAAGCAAAGAAAGCTGAAGGATACCATGTCATTTATATCGGCAAAAAAAACCATCCAGAACCAGAAGGCGCGGTTGGTATTGCACCTGATATCGTTCATCTTATCGAAAGAGCTGATGATTTAAAAACGTTAGAAATTCCAACTGATAAAATTTTAGTTACGAATCAAACAACAATGAGCCAATGGGATGTTCAACATTTAATGGAGGACATTCAGAAAAAATTCCCAACAGCAGAATTCCATAAAGAAATTTGCTTAGCAACTCAAGTTCGCCAAGAAGCTGTCGCTAAACAAGCAGATGTTGCAGACTTAACAATTGTTGTTGGTGATCCAAAAAGTAACAATTCAAATCGCTTAGCACAAGTATCACAAGAAATCGCTGGTACGAAGGCTTATCGTGTGGCAGATGTAAGTGAGATTCAATTAGAGTGGCTACAAGGTGTAGAAAACGTAGCTGTTACAGCAGGCGCTTCTACTCCAACACCAATTACAAAAGAAGTTATCGCTTTCTTAGAGCAATACGATCCAATGAACCCAGCTACATGGGAGAGAATTCGAAAAGTACCGTTACAAAAAATATTACCTCGCGTGAAAGTGAAAAAAGAACAATAATAAAAACCGTTGCTGACATGAGCAACGGTTTTTATTATTTCTTATACAAATGTAAACGGATCTGTATGTAACTGTGAAGCATGAATTTGTACATTGAATTTCTTTGCATCTACTTTTTCTTGCAATTGCTTTTGCACACCTTGCTTCATTACTTTTTCAACGTTATGTCCTGGGTCAACTATATTTAAACCGAGCATCATCGCATCATGAGCAACATGATAATACATGTCACCTGTTACATATACATCTGCTCCTTTAAATTTCGCTTGGTTTATATATTTATTGCCGTCTCCACCAAGTACAGCTACTTTGCGCACTTTATCATCTAATTTCCCAACAACGCGCGCACCCTTTACATCTAATGATTGCTTTACATGTTCTGCAAACTGTCCAAGTGTCATTTCTTCTTGTAAATATCCTATTTTTCCAAGCCCTAATGTTTCACCTTTGTTATCAAGTGGATACACATCATATGCTACTTCTTCATATGGATGTGCCGTTAATATTGCTTTAATCACATTTCGCTGTAGTGAAGCTGGAATAATCGTTTCGATACGCACCTCTTCCACACGTTCTAACCGCCCAGTTTCCCCGATATAAGGATTTGTCCCCTCTTGAGGTACAAACGTGCCTGTCCCCTCACCGCTAAACGTACAGTGGCTGTAATTGCCGATATGACCAGCACCTGCGTCTCCTAATGCTTTTCGTACTTCTTCTGCATGAGTTTCAGGTACAAACACTACAATTTTTTTCATTTCTTCTGCGTATGTCGGTGCCAAAACTTCTGTATTTTGCAATCCTAACGCATCAGCGAGTAAATCATTTACTCCGCCCTTAGCAACATCCACATTTGTGTGTGCTGCATAGATTGCAATATCATTTTTAATACACTTTTCAATAATTTTCCCATACGCCTTATCTGTATGAATCGCTTTTAACGGGTTAAAAATTAAAGGGTGATGAGCAATAATGACATTCGCTCCTAATTGAATCGCTTCATCCACAACTTCTTCCGTTACATCTAACGCAATTAATACGTGCTGCACGGGTTTATTAAGCGCTCCAATCTGCAAGCCAATCTTATCTCCTTCCATTGCCAGATGCTTCGGATACATACTTTCAAATAAAGAAATAATTTCATGGCCATTTGGAATTTTACTCATGATAAAATCTCCCCTATCATTTTCATTTTCGCTTCTACTTCCGCACGCTTTACTTTTGTTTCTTCAGAATCAGCCGCACGTTCTAACTGTTTTAAAATATTTTGGAAGTTTTTTAATTCTCCTTCCCATTTTTCAACGAAAGCTTCACTTTTTTCTTTTATTAAAAATGGTCCCATAAACAATTCAGCTTGTTTATTTTCAGAGTAAGGCACTACAACATTTCCTCGCTCACCTACTAAAATCTCGTAAATTTTCCCATCTTCTTTTACGATTTTTTCATGGATAAGCTCCCAACCATTCTCAATAAACCATTCACGAATGTGATGTGCTGCAATATTCGGCTGTAAAATTAAACGCGTTACACCTTCTAATTTTTCTTTACCACTTTCTAAAATGTCACGAATTAACGCTCCGCCCATTCCGGCAACCGTAATTACATCTACTTCTCCTGGCGTGATTACTGCTAATCCATTCCCTTTACGCACATCTACTTTATCTTGTAAGCCACTTTCAGCTACAGTTGCTTGTGCGGAGCGAAATGGTCCATCTACAACCTCTCCAGCAACTGCTTTTGTAGCAATATTATTTATAATTGTATAACACGGTAAATACGCATGATCCGATCCAATATCAGCAACTGTAGATCCTACTGGTATTTCACGTACAACTTCTTCTAATCGTTTTGAAAGCTTTACTTCATTCATGTATTTCCATTACTCCTTCTCTTGTCAGTCTGTCTCCATGATAATGAATTTATAGTAGTTGTTGCAAGCCTATAACAACAATTCACTTCTCTATCATTTATCGTATTTTAGAAAATATAGAAAAACAAGCCCTTTGCGTAAGCAAAAGGCTTGTCATACGGAACTTTATTTTTTCTTCGATAACCAATCAGCTACTTTAGCAGCTTGATCAGCTGGAACTATATTAGCAGGCATATTTCCTTTTCCTTTCGAAAGAATTTCTTTAATTTCATCTTTTGAAAGTTTCCCACCAATTTTTTGTAAATTAGGTCCTACTGCCCCTTGTAACTGATCACCATGACAGCTCGTACAGCTTTGCTTCACAATATCCTCTGGTTTTGATGCTGTTTGTGCTGGCTTCCCGCCATTTTTTGCATCAGCTAACTCTTTAGATTTATTTAGCCCCTGAAATGAAAATACAAACATAACGATAATACCCAATGCTGCAATAAGAGCGAACGGAATCAGCGGATTACGTTTCATATCTCTTCTCCCCCCTCTATATCCCTAAATAGTTAGATGATTCAGTCATTTCCATTGTACTTGAAAACGCTCTATCAGAAAAGAGCAAACTACCACTTGTTAAAAATATTCCATAAATTCAGTTTATTGTTTTTTATTGTCATATCGCTTATTATTTCGATAATTATTAACGTTTCTCATCATATTTTTCACTTTTCTACATATATTTTTGTATAGAATAAACAAAATTAATCGAAAAATCGAAAAATGAGCATTTGCAAATCAAAAGACAATTCTGTAAAATAAATTACAAGAAATTGTAATCGTTGCCGATAGCTAGACTTTATCAAAAATTAACAAAATAAAAAAGTTTACTTCACAAAAGTGAAGTAAACTTAAAAAGAACCTATTCTAAGAAATCTTTAAGACGTTTACTACGGCTTGGATGTCTTAATTTACGAAGTGCTTTTGCTTCGATTTGACGGATACGTTCTCTCGTTACGCCGAATACTTTCCCAACTTCTTCAAGCGTACGAGTTCGTCCATCATCTAAACCAAAGCGAAGACGTAGAACATTTTCTTCACGATCTGTTAGTGTATCTAACACATCTTCTAATTGTTCTTTTAGCAATTCATACGCTGCATGGTCCGCAGGCGATGTTGCTTCTTGGTCTTCAATAAAGTCACCTAAATGGGAGTCGTCTTCTTCACCAATTGGTGTTTCAAGAGAAACTGGCTCCTGTGCAATTTTTAAGATTTCACGTACTTTTTCTGGTGCAAGATCCATTTCTTCACCAATCTCTTCTGGAGATGGTTCGCGTCCTAAATCTTGTAATAATTGACGTTGTACACGAATTAACTTATTAATCGTTTCAACCATGTGAACTGGAATACGAATTGTTCGCGCTTGGTCTGCAATGGCACGTGTAATCGCTTGGCGAATCCACCAAGTTGCATACGTACTAAATTTGAAACCTTTACGATAATCGAACTTTTCAACTGCTTTAATTAGACCCATATTCCCTTCTTGAATTAAGTCTAAGAAAAGCATACCACGGCCCACGTAGCGCTTTGCAATACTTACTACAAGACGTAAGTTTGCTTCTGCAAGACGACGTTTCGCTTCTTCATCGCCTTCTTCAATACGCGTTGCAAGTCGAATTTCTTCTTCTGCAGATAGTAAGTCTACGCGACCAATTTCTTTTAAGTACATACGAACAGGATCGTTGATTTTAACCCCAGGTGGTACACTTAAATCATTTAGGTCGAATTCTTCTTCCGATTTTGCTATTTGGCGATTATTAGGGCCTTCGTCGTTGTCATTGTCGCCAACTAAGTCAATCCCTTGTTCACCTAAATATTCATAGTATTCATCCATTTGATCGGATTCAATTTCAAATCCATTCATGCGTTCTGCAATCTCTTCATATGTAAGAACGCCACGTTTTTTTCCGAGCTCAGTGAGTTGTTCTTTCACTTGCTCAAGGGTCATTTCAGTTTCAATTTGTTTAGAACGAGCTGGTTTGTCAGCCATCTGTTCCCCTCCTTACGCGAGATACAAACATTCATTATACTAAAACTTTATCAAAAAAGCTATTTTCTCGCTTTTTGATTTTGTAAATATGCCACATAGTATTTAGCAGCCTCTACAGGATCTGTTTTTTCCATTTGTTTTACTTTAAAGATGATTTCCATCTTTTCAAGTTTTTCCCGATGACGGCTGAGCGTCTCCAAATGGCCTTGTAACACTTCTTCTGTGTATTCTGGATTAATAAATTCATCCGTCGAAATATCAGTAATAATATTTTTCAACTTTTCATCAGAGAGCCAACTTAAAAATGTTCCGACTGAAGGTTCATTTCCCTTTTCATAATATGCGTATAGTTCATATAAAATCCCTTTATGTTCTTCTGTATGAAAATCTTCTATATGAGGTTCCATACGAACGGCTACTTCTGCACTTTGCAACATATGATAAATAATTTCTCTTTCTGCCCTTTCAAAACCTGTTAACTTCGGTTTTGTTTGAACAATTTGAGACGGCTTAGAAACCTGCTTTACTTGTTTTTGCTGTACCTTTTGTTCTTTGCGATATTGGTGCAATTGATTCAAAAGCGTTTCCATTGAATACGAAAATTCTTGCGATAATGACTTCAAATAGGATTCCGCCTGCATCGCATCCTGTAACAACGATAATTCTTTTAAAACACTTTTCACATATTCTTCTTTGCCAGACTCATCTTGCAAATTTTTCCCTAAACGCAAATAATTTATTTTAAAACCAACAAAACTTATACTTGATTTCACAAGATTTTCAAAAGCAGTAGTCCCATATTGTTGCACATATTCATCAGGATCAAGCTTATCTGGCAAGGATGTAACTTTCACTTGGCAACCAACTTGCAATAATAATTGCCCTGCTTTCATCGTTGCTTCTCGTCCTGCTTTATCACCATCATAGCAAAGAACAACAGTTTCAACGTTACGTCGCAGAAGTTTTGCTTGTTCTTCAGTTAAAGCTGTTCCCATTGTCGCAACAGCTTCTTCCACACCACTTTTTACCGCAGCTAGTACGTCAGCATACCCTTCAAAAAGAACTACTTGCCCACGTTTTCTAATAAACGGCCTTGCTTGGTGGAAGTTATACAACAATTTACTTTTGTGAAAAATCGGTGTTTCAGGGCTATTTAAATATTTCGGAGTATCATCTCCTAACGCCCTTCCACTAAACGCTATCACTTTTCCTTGTAACGTATAGATCGGGAACATAACTCTTCCACGGAAGCGATCGTAATGACTCCCATCCTTCTCACTTCTTATGAGAAGACCCGCTTGTTCCATACTAGATAGCGATAAACCTCTTTTTTGTAAAATTTTCGTTGCTGCATCCCAAGCAGGTGACGCATAACCAATTTCAAACTTCTCAATCATCTCTTTCGTAATACCACGTTTTAACAAATACGAAAGTGCTTCATTTCCTTCTTCTGTATTTACTAATAAATGATGATAATACTTTTTCAAAAGTTCATGAGCCTGTTGCATGATGACAGTGTCATCAGATATGTCTTCTTGTTGTCCTTGCCCTGATGTATATTCTGCAACCGCAATTCCATTTCTTTCACCAAGCTTTTGAACAGCTTCAGTAAAAGCCAGTCCTTCCATTTTCATTAGAAAGGAAAATACATTTCCACCTTCTCCACATCCGAAGCAATGAAAGATTTGTTTATCGGATGAAACAGAGAATGAAGGAGAATTCTCACCATGAAATGGACAAAGGCCGAAATAGTTACGCCCCTGCTTTCTAAGTTGAACGTATTCACCAATCACTTCAACAATATCGGATGATGTCCGAATCTGTTCAACAACTTCTTCGGGAATTCTGTTCCCCATAACTCCATCTCCGTGTCGTATTTTGTATTCGATATAAATTAAAAAATTCCTTTATAATTCGACAATATTTTTTCTAATTTTGTTAGAAAGTGTTGTCGATTATGTTTCGCAAACGATTTTGGACCTTTCACATCAGTCCCTTATCTGCGTAACCGCGCAGATACATACTTACTATATAAAATTGTATTCATTTGCTCATCTGTTACAAATGTGTCTCTTAGAGACAATACATATACACCTTTTTTACAAGAAGACAAGCAAGCCACATATCCTGTGTGATCACGAGATCTGTTGCTTTTACATGTTGATCGATATAAAAATCAACTTTATCTTGTTCAGAATCCACATAGATCCAATCACCTTGCTGTTTTCCTGAGTGATGAGCATACGATGTGACAAACAAAATCTCGACATAAAATTTCGTTCCAACTCGCACAATTTCAGCCTTCACGGGACATGCATCTGCACCAACTACTATCTTAATTGATGTTTTGCATATTTCTGTATTCTACATCCCTTCTGTGAATCCTTCCATAATGTGCGTTTTCTTGTATAGATTTTGTCGATTTAACGTAATTACATGTTTTTTTGTAAATCCTATCCCTAGTTTATTCTGAAAAATTAAAGTCTAAACGTAAAATATAGGTTTTTATCACAATTTTTTATTATAATATATTTTCTTCAACTACGCTACATATCCCTTTATTTTTTCATCTTACATTTCAGGATAACGAAACCCTACTTTTAACATAATAAAAAAAGCAGAAGAATATAAGTATAACCACTCTGTCATAATCTATTACGAAGATAACAAGTATCACATTTCTCACGAGCGAAAAAAGCACATTCACCTTTGGTAAATGTGCTAAAACATTTTTTGGTTCTGCACTGCATTCACAATAATATTTGCTGTTTCTTCAATTGCTTTATTCGATACATCAATTACTTGACAATTTATTTTGCTAACTACATTTTCAAAGTGATCAATTTCTTCTTTAATACGATTAATATTTGCATATGTTGCCCCATCACTTAATCCAAGTGACTTTAATCGCTCTTTTCGAATATGATTCAACTTATCAGGCGTAATTTTTAAACCGAAACATTTTTCTTTTGCCACTTGATATAATTCCTCAGGTGGATCCACTTCCGGCACAAGTGGTACATTGGCAACTTTCAAACGCTTGTTATGCGCTAAATATTGTGAAAGTGGTGTTTTCGAAGTACGCGAAATTCCAATCAATACGATATCAGCTTTTAAAATACCACGCGCATCTCTACCATCATCGTACTTCACAGCAAATTCAATCGCTTCAATCTTTTTAAAGTATTCTTCATCTAATCTACGAACAACACCTGGCTCATATCTTGGTACTTGCCCTGTAATGTTTTCAATTTGATCGATTAGAGGTCCGATAATATCGTACGCCTCTACACCTTCTTTTGCAGCCTCTTTTACTAAATACTGACGCATTTCAGGCTTCACTAGCGTAAAACAAATAAGTGCTTGATTGCTCTTGGCAATTGAAATCACTTCTTTTAATGTCCCTGTATCTTCTACATACGGTACACGTCTAATATCAGGAGCAAATGGGAATTGCCCCATTGCTGCTCGAACAACTAAATCCGCCGTTTCTCCCACAGAGTCAGATACGACATATACGATTTTATTATCCATTACATTACCTCACTTTAAACAAATTACACTTATTCGTTATTTACTAAGTTTACAAACGCACGTGTAATATTTGTTTTTGTAATTCGTCCAATTACTTCTAGTCCTTGCTTCGTATCTTTTACAACTGGCATCGCATCAATCTGTCTTTCTATTAATTCCATCGCAATATCATATAAAGAATCCTCCCTATGACACATCGCAATGTTTGGCATCCTTGTCATGATAATATTAACCGGAAGAGAGGTTAAATCCTGCTTTCCTAAGCTAGCTCTTAATAAATCTTTACGAGATACAACACCAACTAATAGAGTCGATTGATCTACAACGAATAATGTACCCACGTCCTCTAAAAACATTGTACAAATTGCATCGTATACAGAAACATTTTTATCAATTACAACCGGTCTAGATTGGTAATCTTGTACTTTAATTTTCTTAACAGCTTCAGATAATAGCTGCCCCCCTGTTTTCCCCGTATAAAAATAACCTACGCGTGGACGCGCTTCTAGATAACCAGCCATCGTTAAAATTGCTAAGTCTGGTCTTAGCGTTGCACGTGTTAAACCCAATTGCGCTGCAATTGATTCCCCTGTAATAGGGCCGTGATCTTTTACAATCTGAATGATATGTTCTTGCCGTTTATTCAGCTCTATGATAATCACCACCTTTAATGCACAACGAAAAAAGTTATACTATCTCTTAAATATTATATACTAAATACACTATTCGAAAAAGAAAGTATGTAAAAAAGACCGTATAAGGCCCAAAATTATATTTGAAACTTATCAAGTTGTTCTAAAAAACGTCTTGATTTCAAATAAATCCCGCAATATTCATCATAATATGTATTCAATACTAAACGCATTTGTTTTTTTGTGCTATCCTTCACTGATACATTGCCAAGTCGATGTAAATCGAAGTGGAAGAAAAGACGTAATAATTTATGAACGGCTTCTCCTACCGGTATACGATACGGATCTTGCTCCGCATGACGCGAGCACAGAAAACCGCCTTCCCTGACAGAGAAGGCGACAAAATCTGTTTCTTGATGACAAATTGCACATGTATCAAAGTACGGGCGCATCCCTAATACCGGAAGCATTTTCGTTTGATAAATTAATGATAATACTTCTGGGTCAACACCCTCACACATATAATGCAACGTTTGATATAACATTTCAAATAAATATGGATTATGTTTTCTATCTTCTGTTGCTTTATCAGTTAACTCAACAATAAATGATGCATAAGCAGTTAAAAATATATCCTCGCGAATTTCTTTCATAGTTGAAATAATCTCGCCTTGTTGTAAAGTTCCAAGTCCAGATCCCATTTGAATAAGAAAATGCCCATGCGTCATAAGTTGCGAAACAGATGCTAACCGGCTTTTCGGTTTTTTTGCTCCTCTTGCCATTGCACTTACCTTACCAAATTCTCTTGAGAATATTGTAACAATCTTGTTCGTTTCTCCGTAATCTGTCGTACGGATAACGATGCCCTCAACTTTTTGAAACATGTTCGTCACCATCCAAGGTTTGAACAAAACGGGTCAAGAAATTGGAGAGTCTAGATGCGCTAGTTCCTCTTCATGTTGATCCATCTCATCGTTTACGTCTTTTTCCATCTCTTTCAAAAGCAAGTACGTTTCAATGCTTCCTGTTTTGGAGAAAAACTTCCAGGTAAAATCTAGCATAAGAATCCACCTTTCTCAATAAGCGTAGCCTATAAACCAATTTCCTTTGTTGTTATTAAATTGACCCATTTTGTCCATTTTCATGTGAGAAAAATTTTTCCTAATTTATCAAAGTTCATAAAAACCAATAATCAGCGGATGAACAACCCATCCACTGATTACAGCTTTACTCTATTTTAATACTCGTCTTCACGGAAACCAAGGTCACGAAGATGAGACATCTTATTACGCCAATCTTTTTGCACTTTTACCCATACTTCTAAAAATACTTTAGAACCAAGTAGTGCTTCAATATCAAAACGAGCTCGTTTCCCGACTTCTTTTAACATCTTACCTTGTTTTCCAATAATAATCCCTTTTTGTGATGGACGTTCAACAATGATTGTTGCATTTACATAGACTGCCCCGCCCTCACGCTTTTGAATCGCATCAATAACAACAGCTACAGAATGCGGCACTTCTTCACGTGTTAAATGAAGTACTTTTTCACGAATCAGCTCCGCAATGATAAATCTCTCTGGATGATCTGTCACTTGATTATCTGGATAGTATTGTGGTCCTTCTGGTAAATACTTTTTAATTGCTCCAATTAACGATTCCACATTATTACCGTCTAATGCCGAAATTGGTACAATCTCTGCAAATTCATGTAGTTTACGGTATTGATCAATTAACTCTAGTAATTGCTCCGGATGAACTTGGTCAATTTTATTAATTACTAAAAATACCGGTTGCTTCGTTTCTTGTAATTTCTCAATAATAAATTCCTCACCACGCCCAAATCCTTCAGCTGCATTGACCATAAACAGGACAATATCAACTTCTTTCAATGTCGTTTGAGCCATCTTCACCATGAAGTCGCCTAGTTTATGTTTAGGTTTATGTATTCCTGGTGTATCAATGAAAATTACTTGTGAATCATTTTCTGTATATACACCTTGAATTTTATTACGAGTCGTTTGTGGCTTGTCACTCATAATAGCAATTTTCTGGCCGATAATACGGTTTAAAAATGTAGATTTCCCAACATTCGGTCTGCCAATAATAGAGACAAAACCTGATTTATAACCTTTTCTATTCATGTAAATCCTCCGCTAAAAATGCTCCTGGTAACAATTCTCCAACTGTCGTCTCTTGAACGTCACCATGTAAATTTGATAGGTATACTTTCGTATCCTGTTTACATAATTCTATCATAACTTGTCGACATGCTCCACAAGGAGGTACTGGACGCTTTGTATCTGCTACAATTGCAATAGCTACAAACTCTTTATCTCCTTCAGAAACCGCCTTAAATAAAGCTGTTCTTTCTGCACAGTTACATAAGCCATATGACGCATTCTCAACATTACATCCTCGATATACTTTTCCATCTCGTGTTAATAATGCTGCACCTACTTGAAATTTTGAATATGGTACGTACGCTTGTTTACGCGCTTCGATTGCTTCTTGAATTAATTGTTTACTATTCATATTCCCGCATCCTTCCTGTTCACAGCTGTGAATAGATACATTCTTTCATTAAAGGCCTTTACGGCTCTTCCAAGACTTAAGAAAAGCTTTGGAATGCAACTATACCATATACGGTAAAAAGATAATAGCACCAATTACAACGGCTATTATTGCAAATAATAAAACCGCTCCAGCTGCAACATCCTTGGCAATTTTTGCAAACGGATGAATATCGGCAGTCGCTAAATCCACTGTTTTTTCCACAGCTGTATTTACCATTTCTAGACTCATTACACTTCCTATTACAATAAGTAATACTATCCACTCTATTTTCGTAATATGGAAATAAAAGCCGCAGCATATAACAATGACTGCGGCTAAATAATGAATTTTCATATTTCGTTCCTGACGAAGACAAAAGAATATACCAGCTATAGCATATCCAAAACTATCTATAAGTTTTCCTTTTTTCATCGTCCTAATCCAAATGCTTCTAAAATTTCTTTTTGTCTTCCAAACATTTCTTTTTCATCCTCTTCTGTCATGTGGTCATAACCAAGCAAATGTAAAAAGCCATGTAACGCTAAAAAGCCAAGTTCACGATCGAAAGAATGTCCATACTCTTCAGCTTGTTCTTTCGCTCTCGGAATAGAAATAATAAGATCTCCTAACATGCGCGGCATTTCTGCACCTACAATTTCCATTTCCCCTTCGCCCATTTCTTCCATAGCAAAGGAAATTACATCAGTAGGCTGATCCTTATCTCGGTAATCACGATTAATCTCACGAATGCGCTCGTTATCTACAAATGTCACTGATAACTCCGCACCATCCTCTATTTCTTCCATTTGAGCTGCTTTTTCTAATATCTCACGAATTAAACCCACATATTCCTCTTGCACTTCTTCTGTTTCATCAATGAAATCGATTAATAAACTCATTCTTTCTCCTTCTCTTCCGGTGGTTCCGGATATGTAATACGCGAATGGAAAATACCATTTAACGTTTCACATAACGTTTTTCCAACGATTTGTAGTTCCTTAAATGTCAAATCACATTCACTAAATTGTCCATCTTGCAGGCGATCTTTAATAATACTTTGCACTAAATTATTAATTTGATCTGGCGTAGGGTGATTCATAGAACGGACCGCAGCCTCTACGCTATCAGCTATACCAACAATTGCCGACTCTTTAGAAGTTGCTTTTGACCCTGGATAACGGAACATCTCTTCTGTATATTTTTCTTTATCTTCTTTCATCGCTTTATAATAAAAATATTTAAGTAACGTTGTACCATGATGTTGTCCCGCAATATCAATAATTTCTTGCGGAATATGGTATTCTTCGAGCATCTTTACCCCGTCCGTTACATGAGCAATGATAATATCTTTACTCGTTACAGGGTCTAATTTATCATGCGGATTTTCAATTCCCATCTGATTTTCAATAAAGAATTGTGGTTGCACTGTTTTTCCTACATCATGATAATATGCCCCTACACGAGCTAATACACCATTTGCTCCAACCGCTTCACAAGCTGATTCAGACAAATTCGCTACCATTACACTATGGTGATATGTCCCTGGCGCTTCTAACAAAATTTTACGCAAAAGCGGATGATTCGGACTTGATAGTTCCATCAGTTTCATACTGGATACAATTCCAAGCCCACCCTCTAAATACGGTAAAATCCCCATAGCAAGAACCGAAGAAATAATCCCTGAAAGGGAAGCCATTAATAGTTGCGTACCAATTTCAAGAGGTGAAAAATTCCCATTACGTAATAATAACAACGCCGCCAATACGACCACATTTAATACAGACACGAGTATACCAGCCTGTAAAATCATCGTACGACGATTTTCCTCTCTCAAGAAAATGCTCACTGATAATGAACTTAATAACACATAAATACCTACACTATAGTTCAGTGTACTTGTTACACCTTCATTAAACATAATACTTCCGCACACAGAAAAAATCATACTTGTTAAAAATACAAACCGATCACCAATCATTAATTTTACAAGTATTGTCCCCATCGCAACTGGGACAACATATGCAATCCCTGCATATTCAAGCTTTTGAAATAAACTAATGATCTTCATTAAAACAATCGTGATAGACAAAATCGTAACATACGCTAAAATATACGGTCTATCTTCTCTTTTTCGCTGTAAAAATACTTCAAACTGTTTATGCATAAAGTATAGTAACACACCGATGAGTACCACTAAACCAACATATGGTTGGAAGCTATTACCTTTCTCTAACAAGCCGACTAATTTCAACTGATTATACATATCACTTGAAATCGTTTCACCTTCTCTAACAAGAACTTGTCCTTGCAGAATATAGACGGGCGGAACTAAGTCTTCCTCCGCTTTTCTCTTCTCTTTTGTTAAAGTCGGATCATAAAAGTAGTTCGCTGAAATCGCATATTTCCCTAACGCCTTAATAGAGTCCTTTAAACCGTTATCGACATTAACACTATTCATCTCACTTACATATCGATCTTTTGCATCCTTCAATTCGTCCATTTTAATATGCCCGCTCATGATACTATTAATAGCTGTAACCGCTGCATCTTTCGCTAATACTAACTGGCTCGGATCCGCATTAATCAAGTTCAGTAAATTCGAATCAGATAATTCTTTCGTTAATTCGACAGGTAATTTCTTTTTCAACTTGTCCACTTTCTCAGCGTCAGTTATTTTTTTTTGTTCATCTGGTCCAATAGCTTTTATCTCTTGCACCACTTCATCTACTTTTGCAAAGACATCATTCACAATATCTACTTTATTTTGTTTATACTCACTTTTATATGTATATTGATCTTCAACTTTTGTAGCAGCTTCTTTTTTCTTTTTTTCCGTTGTAACTTTGTCTTCAATTTTTACAGGAGAATGGATTGTCTTTTTCGCAATAGAATATATTTCAACATCTAACTGCTCCGGTTTTACATTATTCATCAGTGCAAAAAACAGTACCGCTCCTAATACAACGTAAGAAATCCAACTTAGTTTTTTCGAATGTTGAAAATTACGAAACCACTTAGAAATTTCTTGAGATCTTGACATGATTTCAATACCTTCTCCTCTCCAGAAATAAAGTGAAACTATTTATAGCTTTCATTTCTTGTAGTCAGCGACGCTTTCGAAATAACACGTCATCTATCGCTTATTTCCTTCTTCTTTCATGATAGTAAAAAATTTACCATTCGCCAACCTTATCATACAAAAAGAAATGATCCTGACAAATAGGATCATTCCATTTTATCATATGCCTCAATAATACGTTGCACCAGTGGATGCCTTACAACGTCCGTTTGTTCTAATGTAATGAATGAAAGACCCGATACACCAGATAAAATGTTAGAAGCAAGAGAAAGTCCTGATTTTACCCCTTTTGGCAAATCTACTTGCGAAGGGTCTCCTGTAATAACCATTTTAGAACTAAAACCTAATCTTGTTAAAAACATTTTTATTTGGGCACCCGTTGTATTTTGCGCTTCATCTAAAATAACAAATGAATCATCGAGCGTACGCCCTCTCATATAAGCAAGAGGTGCGATTTCAATCACTCCACGCTCCATCATACGTTGCGTATATTCTTGTCCAAGAATATCGTGCAGTGCATCATACAATGGACGTAAATACGGATCTACCTTCTCTTTTAAATCCCCTGGTAAAAAACCTAAGCTCTCTCCAGCTTCTACAGCAGGTCTCGTTAAAATAATTTTCTTTACATACCCTTGCTTTAAAGCTCTGACAGCCATTACTACAGCTAAGTATGTTTTACCAGTCCCAGCAGGTCCTATCCCAAATACAATATCATTCTTCTTCATTGCATGAATATATCTTCTTTGCCCCATCGTTTTTACACGAATCGATTTACCTTTTGCAGTTTTAAAAATTTCTTCTTCATATAACTCTTCAAATTGAGCAATTTTCCCTTGTTGCGCGAGCTGGATCGCATACGCGACATCTCTTTCTGTAATTGATACACCTTTACGAATCACAACAAGTAATTGCTGTAAGATTTTTTCTACGAGTGTCACAGTTTCATCTGCTCCAGATACATGAACAGTTTCTCCTCTAGTTACAATCGATACATTCAGTTCTCTTTCAATTACTTTTAAATGAGCATCATTTACTCCAAAAAGAGCGATTGCTTCGTTAGGATTTTCCAGTTGTTGGTTCATTTCTACTAATTGTTCTGCCATTACTCAGTCTCCTTGAATATCGGATTCAGATATTGGTTGTGGCTCTGCAATATTTTCGATTACCGTATAATGCAATGTAACTTTTAGTTGATCCGCCTCAACCTCTTTACTCAAAATCTTATCACTTACAATCATAGCATGTTCATCCAATTTTTTCTTTAGTTCTTTTTCTGCCATCTCTTTGGCTACTTTCATTGCTTGTTTTTCGGTATATTCTCGATTCGCTTCTTCCTCTTCTCGCACTATATCTTTTTCGTATGCAATCGGTAATGTAAAACCAAATAATTTCACATCGTGTTTTACACTTTCCATACGCGAACGTTTATACTTATCATGTTGAAATCCCCATATTTTTATTTTCGCACTTCCAAATTTAAGAAAATATTCATTATACGCATTACCAGTATATACTTGAAATTGTGTCTTCAGCGGGACATTCACATGCGATGTGTACCACGTTTCTCCATATACAATACCTTTCGCTGAAACAATCGTCGGACTCTCCTCATTACCATATATTCCTGATACGAGAAGCTGCCCCTTTTCTACATGATCATTTTTCAGGACGACTGGTTTTCCAACTTCAACAAACGTTTTTGTAACAATCGCTTCTTTTTTTGCCACTAAATTTTGTGCTTGTTGTTCTTTTTCTTTTTTCGGCTCATTTTTTTCAACAATTTTAAAATGGTATGTCGTTCCTCTTATTTCTAACCCCGCCCAAGTAATTGCATTAATATTATCTGTCAAATGACGCTGTACATCTTCTACACTAGGCATTTGAAACTGTAATTTCCCTTTTTTAATACCCATTTTGTCCAATTCTTTCATCAATATATATTCCGTTTCAGGTTTTGCTCCTGTAATTTCAATTTTCCAAACCATATTTGATAATGCAATCATACCAAAGAAGAAAATTAAAAACCCAATTAAGAATCCACTATTTTTAATTAAACGCTTATTCAAAAAAGGAAAACCGTAACGCCCAATAAAATATAATTTGCATTCATTTTTTCGATAAATTGGTTTTATTTTTTTCACATCTCGTAACAACATACAAAAAACTAACGTTTCATCAGCAATTTTCTTAACGTCCCAAACTAATAATTTTCTACGTACACATTCGTTAACGAACCGTTCCGCTCCTCTACCTTCAATTCGTACTTTTACATACCCAAGCCACTTTATAAACCATTTGTTTTTCATCTACTACCTTCACTACCTTTCTAAAAGTAGACACACTACTTTTCACGTTAATTAAAAATAGCTCGTACGAAAATGAAATACAGAGTTTTACCACCCCTAAATAAAGCGATAAACTGAATAGTAAAGTCGACTCACAAGAATAAAGAAGAAAAACTTCACATACGGAAGTTTCCCTCACTCTTCTTTCTTTTCGTTTTCTAAAAACGTCACTTGTTCAATTATCCCTTCAAGCAAAAGTTCTTCCGGAAGGATGGTTTTAATAACAAAGGATTTTCCCTTAATTAATAGCTGACCATGCTTTAACAACAACCTCACTTCTTTATCTGAAAATACTAATAAACCTCGATGATTTTCTATATAGATATGCACTTGCCCAACAAGCGTAATCCGAGGTAGATCCATTAGCACATCCACTGGCAGGTCTATTTGCTTCGTTAACCAATTCTTCATTTGTTCTAATTTTTTCATTTCAAAAGACCTCCTCTCATCCCATATGTATGAAAAAAGAGCTTGCAATATCACGTCCAAACTGAAAAAAAGCATAAAAAAACGTCTCATACGAAATGAGACGTTTTTTTATGCTAATAGCTGTATAACCAGCTTATTCACTAGCGATCCGTCTGTTTTACCTTTTACTTTCGGCATAACAGCAGTCATCACTTTACCCATATCTGCTTTAGATGTAGCACCAACTTCAGAAATAACTTGCTTAATTACATTCGCTAATTCTTCTTCCGTTAATTGCTCCGGCAAATATGCGCTTAAAATCTGAATTTCACTTTGCAGTTTATCAACAAGGTCTTCACGACCAGCTTTTTTAAATTCAAGGAGGGAGTCCTTATACTGTTTTACTTCACGAGCTAAAACTGTTAATTCCTCTTCATCAGTAAGAGTATGTTGCAGTTTAATGCTTTCATTTTGTAAAGCAGCCTTAACCATACGAATAACGGTTAATTTTTCTTTTTGTTTATTCTTCATCGCTTGTTTCATATCATCGTTTAAACGACCGAGAAGACTCATAACTTACACCCTCTCTTAGAATTTACGCTTTCTTGCCGCTTCAGATTTCTTCTTACGTTTTACACTTGGTTTTTCATAAAACTCGCGCTTTCTTGCTTCAGCAAGTGTACCAGTTTTAGAAACCGATCTTTTAAAACGGCGAAGTGCATCCTCCAAAGACTCGTTTTTACGAACGACTGTTTTTGACATTCTCTTTCCCTCCCTCCGAAACATCACACTTACATACTAACTTCAGCATGCAAAAAGAAACACTTCTTCAGCATGTCTTTTACGATTATAATACATTTTATCACTTCAGGTCAACTATTTGACAGAATAAAAGAAGAATAGATGCTCTTCCTTTTTAAAATAGCCGTTATCCTTTTCCCCTGAATACAACCATATTTTTATCATTACATCGTTTTTAATACAGAGTTGCACTAAAAAACTACTCACTTAACACATTATTTTTGTAAAAATTTAACTTCCCAACAAAAAAGAAAGCATGCAAACTGTCTCCATTTGCATGCTTTCCTATCCCACATTAACGGGCAGCCCGATTGGTGAAGGCTAATAATCAGCGGGGGCCCCACTGATTAAAGTTTCACTTTATGCGCTTGCTGATTCTTTTTTCACATCATCTTCAAGAATACGAACAAATTGCGCTTCGTTATATGGGTAACCAGCTTTCGTAATTTTCACTTTCACTAGTTTACCAATTAAGTCTTCGGATCCTTCAAATACAATTTTCAAGTAGTTATCTGTATAACCTACATATAACCCTTCACGGTCGCCATCTTTAAATTGCTCTTCTGGGATGATTTCAAGTACTTCGCCTTCGAACTGTGACGCATACTCTTTCGCTAACTGATTAGATAATTCAATTAAACGATGAACACGATCGTTCTTCACATCTTCAGGAACTTGATCTTCCATACGTGCTGCAGGTGTTCCTGTACGTTTTGAATAAGGGAACACGTGTAATTCAGAGAAGCGATTCTCTTTAATAAAATTGTATGTTTCCATGAATTCTTCTTCTGTTTCACCTGGGAAACCAACGATTACGTCTGATGTAATCGCAAGGCCTGGTAACGCTTCTTTCAAACGATCTAAACGCTCTTGGAAAAATTCCATCGTATATTTACGACGCATACGTTTTAGCACAGTATTAGATCCTGATTGCAACGGAATGTGCAAATGGCGTACAACTACTTCAGATTTATCTAACACTTCAATTACTTCATCTGAAATTTGACTCGCCTCAATAGAAGAAATACGAAGACGTTTTAATCCGTCTACTTCCGCTTCCATATCACGAAGCAATCCAGCTAAGTTATAATCTTTAATGTCTTCACCGTATCCACCTGTATGAATACCTGTTAATACGATTTCTTTATAGCCTGCATCTACTAATTGCTGCGCTTGTTTAATAACTTCTTTTCCATCACGAGAACGCATTAAACCACGCGCCCAAGGAATGATACAGAATGTACAGAAGTTATTGCAACCCTCTTGTATTTTTAAAGACGCACGTGTACGATCCGTGAAATAAGGTACATCAAGTTCTTCGTATACACGTGTTTTCATAATGTTGCGGACAGCATTAATTGGTTGACGCTCTTTGCGGAATTCTTCGATGTAACCTAACATCTTTTCACGATCCTGTGTACCAACTACAATATCTACACCTGGAATCGCCATAATTTCCGCTGGAGATGTTTGTGCATAACATCCCGTTACACAAATAACCGCATCTGGGTTTTGACGAACAGCACGTCTAATAACTTGACGGCTTTTCTTATCTCCCGTATTCGTTACTGTACATGTATTAATAACATATACATCAGCTTTCTTTTCATATTCAGTTCTTTCATATCCACCTTGTTTAAACAATTGCCAAATGGCTTCTGTTTCATAGTGGTTTACTTTACAACCTAACGTATGGAACGCAACAGTTGACATTGATCATCACCCCATCAATTCAAAATGATACGAAGCAGCACTTAGCGCATATAGCGGCGCTGTCTCTGTTCTTAAAATTCTCGGTCCTAAACTACATGGTACAAATTTATGTTCACGAAGCGCTGTAATCTCTTCCTCAGCTAAACCGCCTTCTGGGCCAAATACAATTAATAGTTTTTGGCCTGGTTTCATCGTCGTTAAAGCTTTCGCAAAATTAGATTTCTCTCCTTGTTTTGCTTCCTCTTCGTAAGCAACAAGACAAACATCATACTCACCACTCATTGAAAGCAATTGCTTAAATGATGCCGGAGCATGTACTTCTGGAATCTCACTTCTATGTGATTGTTCCGCAGCTTCTTTCACAATTTTTCTTAAACGCTCAACTTTTTTATCAGCTTTTTTCGCATCCCATTTTACGATAGAGCGAGATGCTTGAAATGGTAAGAATGCAGCCGCCCCAAGCTCAGTTCCTTTTTGGAAAATTAACTCTAGCTTGTCTCCTTTCGGCAGTCCACTTGCAATCGTGACGAACACAGGAAGTTCGCTTGACGCCTCTACCCATTCTACAATAGCCGTATTAATAAATTCACTGGTAATTTCATCAATTGAACATACGGCCGTTTTTCCGTTTACACAGCAATAAATGTGATCACCAGCTGACATACGCATCACTCTTGCAATATGATGTACGTCATCACCTACAATGCGAATACTTGTCTCATTTACATATTTCTCTTCTACAAAATAACGTTGCATATAATCACCTTAGTAGAGTTTCGTTCCTTTCGTAAGTCAACACTTACGAAAAGAACGAAACGTTATCATTTTTCATATAACAAACGGCAAGTCCCTCACCTTATAGTGAGAGACTCCCCTTTTCATTATAGACTAAAATCTATATTACGCATTTCGTGCAATAATTGCTACCCAATCTTCCATTCGTAACACTTCTTCAATTGTAAATCCAGCTTTTTCTAACGCTTCAGAAATCACTTTTTCTTTCGCAGCAATAATGCCCGATGTAATAAATAATCCGCCTGACTTCACAACTCGCGCTGCATCTTCAGGGAATAAAAGAATAATTTCTGCTAGTAAATTTGCTACGATTAAATCAACAGGACCTTCAATACCTTCTAAAAGACTATTTTGTCCAACAGACACAATGTCATCTGTTTTATTTAAACGCACATTCATTTCTGCACTTTCCACTGCAACTGGATCTAAATCATATGCTTGAACAGCAGACGCACCTAGTTTTGCCGCTGCAATACTAAGTACACCAGAACCTGTCCCTACATCAATGATAGTGTCACCTGGCTGAACTGTTTTTTCTAAAGCACGAATACACATTGTTGTTGTTGGATGCGTTCCTGTTCCAAACGCCATACCAGGATCTAATTCAATGATTTTTTCATCCGGAGAAGACGGTGTATACTCTTCCCACGTTGGCACAATTGTGAATGTATCAGAAATTTGTACTGGATGGTAATATTTTTTCCAAGCAGTAGCCCAATCTTCTTCATTGACTTCGTTAACGGTAATATTTCCAGTACCAATTTCGATGTCGTAAGATGGAAGCACATCAATAGATGATTTTACACCTGCAATCGTTTCATGTAAAGAATCCGTTTGCGGGAAGTATGCTTTTATTAATACACCCTCCGCCGGGTATTCATCTGGGTTCAATGCATAAATTTCACCATATTGTTGCTCGCGCTCTTTCGTCAATTCCGCTGGGTCCTCAATCGCAACTCCACTAGCACCAGCTTCATGTAAAATATGAGAGACAGCTTCTACTGCTTCTTCTGTTGTATGAATACTAATTTCTGACCATTTCACAATTTACCAACTCCATTTTTTATTTCCATTATTCCCCTTTGAAAGCACGTTTAAGCTTTCCGAATAAACTATCATCCTGCTCTTCTTGTCCTGCGAATTCACGTAATAAATCTTTTTGATGTGAAGTTAATTTCGTCGGTACAACAACACGAACAACTACATATTGATCTCCTTGACCATAACCACGTACGTTCGGAGCTCCTTTTCCTTTCAGGCGGAATTCTGTTCCTGTTTGTGTTCCTGCTGGAATTTTCAGCTTCACTTTACCATGAACAGTAGGAACTTCCACTTCCGCACCAAGTGCCATTTGTGCAAATGTTAATGGCATTTCGCAAATAATGTGATCTCCTTCACGCTCGAAGAATTCATGATTTTTTACATGAACGACAACATATAAATCTCCTGCTGGTCCGCCATTTACGCCCGCTTCACCTTTTCCAGATACACGTATTTGTTGACCGTTATCGATACCCGCTGGAATTTTAACGTTAATTTTTTTACGTTTACGCACTTTACCAGAACCGTGACATGTCGTACATTTTTCTTTAATCATTTGACCAGTTCCTGAACAATGACCACAAGCTTGACGGTTCACAATACGACCAAACGGTGTATTTTGTTCTACACTTACTTGCCCTGATCCTGAACAATGTTTACATGTTTCTTTTGAAGTTCCTGGTTTTGCTCCACTACCTTTACAAGTATCACATGGATCTTCTACTGGAATTTCGACATTTAGCTCTTTACCAAAAATAGCTTCTTCAAACTCTAAAGTAACTTGGTATTGTAAGTCATTACCTTGGCGCGGAGCATTTGGATCACGACGTCTACCGCCGCCACCACCAAAGAATGAACTAAAGATATCTTCAAAACCGAAGCCACCACCGAAGTCTCCTCCGCCGCCAAAGCCACCGAAACCTTGATTCGCACCGGCATGACCAAATTGATCGTACTGTGCACGCTTTTGATCATCGCTTAATACTTCGTATGCTTCTTGTACTTCTTTAAATTTTTCGATTGCATTTTCTTCTTTACTTACGTCTGGATGGTATTTTTTAGCCAAACGACGATACGCTTTTTTAATTTCATCTTTTGAAGCGCCCTTGCTAAGTCCAAGGACCTCATAATAGTCTCGTTTACTCATAAATTTGCAACCCCCGAATCTTTCACATAAACGTAATTTTAACACCGAAAGAAAGTGCTTTGCAACAAAGTTTCCTCACTTACAGTATGCAAAGTAAAAAACTTAAGATCCTCACACATTTCTCCTCATTCATGAAAAAAGCCAAAGCCAAGGCACGCTTGACTTTGACTTTTTGTCATCTTACTTATTTATATTACTTATCTTCTTTTACTTCTTCAAACTCAGCGTCTACTACATTGTCTTTCTTCGCGCCAGCATCTTGTGCTCCTTGTGCACCTTCTGCTTGCCCTGCAGCTGCTTGAGCTTGCTCGTATAATTTAACGCTTAGTTGTTGTACGATTTCTTGTAAAGCGTCTTTTTTCGCACGGATTTCATCAAGCTCGTTCTTCTCGATTGCCGCTTGTAATGCTTCTTTCGCTTCTGTTGCTTTCGCTACTTCAGCTGCATCTACTTTACCTTCTAAATCTTTTACAACTTTGTCAGTTTGGAATACAAGTTGGTCAGCTTCGTTACGAAGTTCAACTTCTTCCTTACGTTTTTGGTCAGCGTCAGCATTTGCTTCTGCTTCTTGTACCATACGATCTACTTCTTCATCAGAAAGACCTGAAGAAGATTGGATTGTAATAGCTTGCTCTTTGCTTGTTCCTAAGTCTTTTGCACGTACGTTAACGATACCGTTCGCATCAATATCGAATGTTACTTCGATTTGCGGGATACCACGTGGTGCTGGTGGAAGGTCTGTTAATTGGAAACGACCTAGCGTTTTGTTGTCAGCTGACATTGGACGCTCACCTTGTAATACGTGAATATCTACAGCTGGTTGGTTATCAGCAGCTGTTGAGAATACTTGTGACTTACTTGTTGGAATTGTAGTGTTACGCTCGATTAATTTCGTGAACACACCACCCATAGTTTCAATACCTAAAGAAAGTGGAGTTACGTCTAATAATAGTACGCCTTCTACATCACCAGTAAGTACGCCACCTTGAACTGCAGCACCTAATGCTACAACTTCATCAGGGTTTACACCTTTATATGGTTCTTTACCAGTTTCACGTTTAATAGCTTCTTGTACAGCTGGGATACGAGTAGATCCACCAACAAGGATAACTTTATCTAATTCGCTTGGAGCAAAACCAGCGTCTTTTAATGCACGACGAGTTGGCTCTAACGTTCTTTCAACAAGACCTGCTGAAAGCTCTTCGAATTTCGCTCTTGTTAACGTTAATTCTAAGTGTAATGGACCAGCAGCTCCAGCACTAATGAATGGTAATGAAATTTGTGTTTGTGTTACACCTGAAAGATCTTTTTTCGCTTTTTCAGCTGCATCTTTCAAACGTTGAAGTGCCATTTTATCTTGGCTTAAATCAATGTTATTTTCTTTTTTGAACTCAGCTACTAAGTGATCGATGATAACTTGGTCAAAGTCATCTCCACCAAGACGGTTGTCACCAGCAGTTGAAATAACTTCGAATGTTCCGTCTGCTAACTCAAGGATAGATACGTCAAATGTACCGCCACCTAAGTCATATACTAAGATTTTTTGTTCTTCATCTTGTTTTTCTAAACCGTAAGCAAGCGCTGCTGCTGTTGGCTCGTTAATAATACGCTCAACTTCTAAACCAGCGATACGACCAGCATCTTTTGTTGCTTGACGTTCTGCATCGTTGAAGTATGCAGGTACTGTAATAACAGCTTTCGTTACTGTTTCACCTAAGTATGCTTCAGCAGAAGCTTTTAGGTTTTGTAAAATGATTGCAGAAATTTCTTGAGGTGTATAATCTTTACCTTCAACTTCTACTTTGTAGTCTGTACCCATATGACGTTTAACAGACATGATTGTATTTGGGTTTGTAATTGCTTGACGCTTTGCAACTTCCCCAACTTGACGCTCTTCATTTTTGAAAGCTACAACAGAAGGTGTTGTACGGTTTCCTTCTGGATTTGGGATAACCTTTGGTTCTCCACCTTCCATAACAGCTACACAAGAGTTTGTTGTACCTAAGTCAATACCGATAATTTTACTCATGGCGAATCCTCCTACTTTTATGTAAATTATTGATTTACTTTTACCATTGATGGGCGAATCACACGGTCTTTTAGTTTATAACCTTTTTGGAATTCTTCAACTACCGCATTTGATTCAAATTCACTATCTTCCACTTGCATAATAGCTTGGTGTTCATTAGGATCAAACTGTTTACCAACAGCTTCAATCACTTCAACGCCTTCTTTAGTCAGCGCTTCTAGCAATTGACGATGTACCATTTCCATACCTTGTAACAAGGATTTCGTTTGCTCATCAGCTGCTTCCACTTGCATCGCTCTTTCAAAATTATCAAGAGCTGGCAAAATATCTGAAACTAGACTTTGTGCTCTATATTTTTCAGCAGCCTGTTTATCCATTTGGACACGGCGCTTATAATTTTCAAAATCAGCTTGTAGACGTAATGTGCGACCTTCCGTTTCCGTTAGTTTCGCTTGTAACTCATCTACTTTTTCTTGTAAAAGAGCAGCCTCACTTTTTTCTTCTACAGTTCCTTCACTGTTTTCTGTCGTGACAGCTTCTTCAACTTGCGCTTCTTTTACTTCTTCTACCACTTGTTCGTTACGCTCTTCCACAATATTCACCTCCTTAAAAGGTATTAGGTATCATGCTCAGCACAATTACCTAAGTATTATATATTACACACAGCAATGAAAGTTTCATTACTTGAGCGAATGTATTACTCTCATTTACTTTTTAAGTCCATCAGTAAATTGTCTCGTAAATAACTGTAACAAACTAATTACCCGAGAGTATTGCATTCTTGTCGGACCTAAAATAGCAATTGTTCCTAGTTGTTCTTCCCCGATTGAATATGTTGCAGAAATTAAACTACAATCTTCCATAGCCGTTGAAGAATTTTCCCTACCGATTTTCACTTGAATACCGACTTGTTTATGACGCAAAATGTCATAAAACTCGGCTTCATTATCAATCATCGTCAACAAGGATCTTACTTTGTGAATGTCATGGAACTCTGGCTGCGAAAGCATATTTGCTTTTCCTCCAAAGTATATCTTTTCCGATAAAGGAACTTGAAATGTACCATCTAACATTTTTACTGCACTATCGTAATTATGAACATACCCACGCAATACCGTAACAATCTCCTTAAAGATTTTATTATGGAGTTCCGACATTGGTACGCCCGATAGCTTTTCATTTAAAATATTAACCATTTTTTCTAAATCTGATAAATCAACAGATTCCGGAACGGTAATCGTTTTGCTTTGTACATGCCCTGTATCAGTTACAATAATAGCGACTGCAGTTTGACGATCAAGCGGCACAATTTGTACATTTTTAAGTTTATTTGTACTTAACTTCGGTCCAAGAACAATGGCCGTATAGTTCGTAAGCTCTGATAAAATTTGAGCAGATTGCTGTGCAATTTTTTCCGCTTCAAAAATTCTTTCAGCAAATAAATCTTTAATTTGTACAATTTCAGCGTTCGGTAAGTTTTGCGGCGCTAAAAGGTGATCTACATAAAATCGGTATCCCTTCTCAGAAGGAACACGCCCAGAAGAACTATGTGTCTTTTCAATAAAACCTAATTCTTCTAAATCAGCCATTTCATTTCGAATAGTAGCTGAGCTGAATGTAATTTCCTCTTTTTTAGCCAACGTTCTAGACCCAACAGGCTGCGCTGATCCAATAAAGTCATCAATAATTGTTTGTAAAATTAAGAGCTGACGTTCCGTAAGCATCTCATCATCACCTCTGTTAGCACTCTTTGTCTTCGAGTGCTAAATCTATTAATAACTTACCAAAATTGACATTCAATTGTCAACGGAAACGTCACGAAATAATGAAACTTTTTCACGTTTACGAAACATTTATTTAATCAATCAAAAACGACTGGAACACTTCATTCCCTAATAATTTTCCTTTTCGCGTTAAACGGACACATCCATCTCTCTCTTCAAGCAAGCCTTGTTCTTGATTACTTTGTAACTGCTTCGCGAAAACTTGATCCATCTCCACATTAAATTTATTTTGGAATGCCGTTTTAGAAACACCTTTTGTTTTTCGAAGCCCTAAGAACAACTCTTCTTCCATTCTTTCTTTCTCCGTCACTTCATGAACATCTAAATACGGAAATCCTGTTTCATCAATTTTATTGAAATATTGCTTCAGCGGACCTACATTTTGAATACGTTCCCCATTCACATAACTATGCGCTCCAGCTCCAAATCCATAATACTCTTCATTATTCCAGTATGTGAGATTATGTCTACTTTCATTATCACCTTTTGAGAAATTACTAATTTCATACTGGGTATAGCCGTGTTTCTCCATTTCATCCATTACCATTTCGTACATTTTCGCTTCATGATCTTCACCTGGAAGACGCAATTTCCCTTTGTTCATTAAATTATAAAAAACTGTTTTCGGTTCCACAATTAACGAATATGCTGAGAAGTGTTGTACACCAAGCGTAAACGCAATGTCTAATGTTTCCTTCACATCTTCTATTGTTTGTCCTGGCAACGCATAAATAATATCTACATTAATATTTTTAAAGCCTACTTCCTGCGCTTCTCGAATTGCTACAAACGCATCTTCCCTCGTATGCTTGCGCCCAATTTTCTCAAGCAGTTCATCACGAAATGTTTGTACACCAAAACTAATTCTGTTCACTCCACCTTCTAACAATACGTTTAACTTCTCTTTCGGTAAATCACCTGGATTCGCTTCAAATGTTAGTTCACAATTCGGAGCAAACGGACGTAAACGACGGTTAATAATATCGAGTAGTTTTTTTGTCTGTTCCATATTTAATGCTGTCGGAGTACCTCCGCCAACAAAAATCGTTTTCATACTATCAAACGGCACTTTTTGAACCGTGTTTATTATTTCCTTCTCTAAATACTCTAAATATTGATCAACCGGTTGGCGTTCAATAAACACTTTATTAAAATCACAATAGTGACAAATGTGCTGACAAAACGGAATATGAATATATGCAGCTTGCACCAAATATAACTCCTACCTTTCTAAAAAGAAAACCTCCGCACTCCGGAGGATTCTTTACTTCTCTAACGTATTACGAATTTGTTCCATTCGCATTTTTCCCCAATCATACATCATTTCAACGATTGGTAACAGTGACATGCCTAGTTCCGTCATATAATACTCAACGCGAGGAGGAATTTCAGGATACACTGTTCGATCAACAATCCCATCCTCCATTAACTCTTTTAATTGATTCGACAAAACTTTATGAGAAATGCTTGGGAACAATCGTTGTAATTCACTAAAACGATGAGGCCCTTCTACACCAAGATGCCACAGTATCACAACTTTCCACTTTCCACTAATAATAGAAAGCGTCAATTCCTTTTCACAATTAAAATTACCATTTTGTATTTTCTCGTGAATATCTTTTCGAATATTTTCGGACATTAATAATCTCCTAACTCTGTTGAACTAAAAAGCTCTCTCACTATTGTAAATGAGAGATGCTAAGATGTCTAAAAAGTAATTATACAGAAAAAAGAAGCCGCATAAACGACTTCTTTTTTTATTTTAAATATTAGTTGTCATCCATTTTCAATACAGCCATGAATGCCTCTTGCGGTACTTCTACAGAACCAACAGACTTCATACGTTTTTTACCTTCTTTTTGCTTATCAAGAAGTTTACGCTTACGAGAAATGTCACCGCCGTAACATTTCGCAAGTACGTTTTTACGCATCGCCTTAATTGTAGAACGTGCTACAACTTTGTTTCCGATAGTCGCCTGAATTGGCACTTCGAACTGTTGTCTCGGAATTAATTCTTTTAATTTCTCTACGATTACTTTACCACGGTCATACGCTGAATCACGGTGTACGATAAATGATAATGCATCCACTTGTTCATTATTTAAAAGAATATCCATTTTCACAAGTTTAGACGGTTTATAACCGATTAACTCATAATCAAATGATGCATACCCTTTCGTATTTGATTTCAACTGATCGAAGAAATCATATACGATTTCTGATAATGGGATTTCATATGTTAACGTAACACGTGTTTCATCTAAATATTGCATATCAATGAACGTTCCACGTTTACCTTGGCAAATTTCCATTACAGCTCCAACATAGTCATTCGGAACCATAATTGAAGCCTTCACAAAAGGCTCTTCTACACGATCGATAGACTGTGGATCTGGCATATTAGATGGGTTATCAACAATAACATCTTCACCGTTTGTTAAATAAACTTTATAAATAACACTTGGTGCTGTTGTAATTAAATCAATCTTAAATTCACGTTCAATACGTTCTTGAATGATTTCCATGTGAAGAAGTCCTAGGAAACCACAACGGAAACCAAATCCTAACGCTTGAGATGTTTCTGGTTCAAACTCAAGGGCAGAATCGTTTAACTCTAATTTTTCTAACGCATCACGTAAGTCGTTATAACGTGCAGAATCAATCGGATATAAACCACAGAATACCATTGGGTTTAATTTACGATATCCCGCTAACGGCTCTGCAGCTGGACGTTTCGCATGTGTAATCGTATCACCAACGCGTGTGTCGCCTACGTTTTTAATAGATGCTGCTAAGAAACCTACATCACCTACTGTCAGTTCGTCACGCTGCGTTGTTTTCGGCGTGAATACACCCACTTCTGTTACTTCAAACTCTTTTCCAGTTGCCATCATACGTACTTTATCGCCAACTTTTACCGTTCCATTTACAACACGGATGTAAGCAATTACACCGCGGTATGGGTCATATAAAGAGTCGAAAATCATACATTGTAACGGATCTTCCGAATCACCTGTTGGTGCTGGTACTTTTTCAACGATTTGTTCTAAAATTTCTTCAATACCGATTCCAGCTTTTGCTGAAGCAAGTACTGCTTCTGATGCATCTAAACCAATTACATCTTCTACTTCTTGGCGCACACGTTCTGGGTCTGCACTTGGTAAGTCGATTTTATTAATAACTGGTAAAATTTCTAAATTATTATCAAGCGCTAAGTATACGTTTGCTAATGTTTGCGCTTCAATACCTTGCGCTGCATCTACTACAAGAATCGCGCCTTCACAAGCCGCTAAACTACGAGATACTTCGTACGTAAAGTCGACGTGTCCTGGTGTATCAATTAAGTGAAGAATATATTCTTCACCGTCTTTTGCTGTATAGTTTAATTGTACTGCGTTTAATTTAATTGTAATACCACGCTCACGCTCTAAATCCATAGAGTCAAGCAACTGAGCTTTCATTTCACGTTGTGTTAACGCGTTTGTTTTCTCTAAAATACGGTCTGCTAACGTTGATTTTCCGTGGTCAATATGAGCAATGATAGAGAAATTACGGATTTTGGACTGTCTTTTTGCTCTTTCTTCTTTGTTCATCTATGTTCTCAACTCCTAATAGTCTCGCCAATATACACTAGCACTGATTATATCAATAGAGCAGCAAAGATTCAATGAAAACTCGTGCTGCTTACAATACAAATCATTCTATCTATATCTTATGCGAACAAACCATAAGAGACAAACCTTTTTCAAATAAAAAAACGGCTGTCGTGCAAAACGATAAGACAACCGTTCTCTCTGCTACTCTTAGCTAAAAATCTCTTTCACTTTCCCAACAACTATATCTGTCCCAAACTTTGTCATCTCATAAGCAACACTCGCTATTGCCATACCAATTCCTTCTACGACATTAAAACTTCTTAAACTTTCTAATTGTTTTTGTTTTTCAACAGTTGAAAACGAACTTCCCGAAATTTCTGATTCAGCAGCCTCCCCTTCTGTCCCTGTCATATGAGCTATTTGTTCGTACGACAACTGCTGGTAACCCTTCATACTTTTTAAACCATGATTAGCAAGCGCCACTCCCGCTATTACCATAAGCAAGCATAAGGATGCACTACATATACATAAAAGCGCAAATCGACTTAAATCATCTCTTTCCATCAATGTGTATATGCCCCTGTATTATCTTGGTCAACTTGATGATGCAGCGCTGCATTTAAACCACTCGCTATTACATTTGCCATATCTTCTATAAAGGCATCTACCTCTTTTGGAGTCACCATTAAATTATGACCGAGGGGAGATAGCACTTCATAAATTAATTTCCTCTTCTCTTCATCTTCCAATGTACCAACAGCTCCTAAAAACATATTCCGGCTCTTTTCATCCGGCATATCTTCTTCTGTTAGTTTTTTCTTTTCTCCAAATGAAAATCCCGCAGGCAATAAAGATCTTGACGGCTTATGTCCCTCTTTCATCTCTCTTCCAAAATGCTTCAAAATAAAATCAATCGTATCACTTGTAATTGAAACAGCATCAACTACAGTTGGAACACCAATTGCGATAACAGGAATACCTAACGTTTCTTTACTTAGCTCCTTACGTTTATTCCCAACACCAGACCCGGGATGAATTCCTGTATCAGAAATTTGTATCGTGCTATTTACTCGTTCAATCGAACGGGCAGCTAGTGCATCAATTGCAATGACAAAGTCCGGCTTTGTTTTTTCAATGATTCCATAAATAACATCGCTCGTTTCAATCCCTGTAATTCCCATTACTCCCGGCCTAATTGCACTAACAGGCCTAAATCCTTCTTCCACACTTTCAGGCTGCAATTGAAACAAATGTCTCGTTACCATTACATTCTCTACAACTATCGGTCCAAGTGCATCTGGCGTTACATTCCAATTCCCAAGACCAACGATTAAACAGCTCGCTTCTTTCGTAACACCAACCTCTTCTAAAAAATAAGAAAATTCTTTTGCAAAAATACGCTCTACTTTTTGTTGCAATTCAGTATCTTGTTGGCGTATACCTTGCACCTCAAGCGTTAAATAATTTCCAGGTTTTTTACCCATCGATTCAGATGCAACTTCATCAATCGTTACTTTCGTAATTGTAATACCTTCTTCTTCCCTCTCTTTTACAATAACTCCTTGTATCCCATTTTGTTCTTCTTGACGCTCTTGCAGCATTTGGTGCGCCTCTACAGCTAGGTCAGTTCTAACACCATATTTACTTAAATCTAATGGTTCTGTCATCGTATCTCCTCCGTAATTCATAGTAAATATCGTTAGATTTCCCAAAGTTATATAAGGTCATTCTTTCCTTTACGTGAAATTTCATTGATATACTATTGCAATTCTCTTCACCGTTTGATAGAATATCACTTGTTCTATGTTATGAATCGAGTCATTCGATTGCACCAGGGAGGTGAAAAGTATGGCAAACATCAAATCTGCTATCAAACGCGCTAAACTTAGCGAAGAGCGTCGTGCACATAACGCTTCTATCAAGTCTGACATGCGTTCTGCTGTTAAAACTGTAGAAGCTTTAGTTACTAATAACGATCTTGAAAATGCTAAAGAAGCTTTCAAAACTGCTTCTAAAAAACTTGACAAAGCAGCTCGTAAAGGTCTTATCCACCAAAACGCTGCAGCTCGTCAAAAATCTCGCTTAGCGAAACAAGTAAACGCGTAAGGCGTTTAAAAAACGATCCATTTGGATCGTTTTTTTATATACAAAAAAGTCCACGTACTACGTACATGAACTTTTTTGTATCATTACATATGATTTAGCCGCATTAAGAAAAACTCAAGCACAAGTTTCTTATCCATCTTTCCCGTTTTCATACTATAATCAGCTTCCGCTAATTCTATAATAACTTTTTTTAATTCTTCAAAAGAGAAAAACTTCGTTTGATTCATCGCCAACTTTACACGATACGGATGTACACCTATATGAGACGCAATTTGGTTTTGTCCATAACCACGCTGTTGTAACTCTTTCACTTGATGTAGCAAGCGGAATTGACTCACTAATAACGCAAGCAGTTTAATCGGTTCTTCCTGTTGCGTAAATAATCCATCCAATATTTGCATCGCACCTGCGATATCCTTTTTCACCACTTTTTCTGTTAAAGCAAACACATTTTGTTCTACCGATTTTGGCACAAGTTCTGCAACAAGTTTCGGTGTAATCTCTCCACCCATACCGACGTATAACGTTAACTTGTCCATTTCCTTCGCCAACATCGTTACATTACTTCCCACAAGCTCTAGCAACAAACTCACAGCCCCATTATCAATATGCACATGCACTTCATCCGCACGGGCAACAATCCATTTCTGAACATCCTGTACTTGCATCGCATTCGCTTCTACTACATCCGCTGTTTTCTTTAGTAGTTTTGTAATTTTTTTTCGTTCATCCAGCTTTTCGTAAGGCGCAACAAAAACAAGAATAGAAAACGGAGAAGGCTCCCCAATATATTCTTCTAAAATTTTTATATTTTGTTCTAACTTTTCTTTTTGTGAAGTTAAAAATAATGGTGATTTTATTAATAACACTTTACGTTCTCCAAAAAAAGGAAGTGTACGTGCATCCTCGACCACATCTTCTAAATACGCTTCTTCCAAATCATATGTCACAACATTAAACTCGCGATCTTCCTCTTCAAGCGCTTCTGTTGTAATAAGCTTTATCGCTTCATTTATAAAAAACGCTTCCGTTCCATACAGTAAATACAACGGAGCAAACTGCTTCTTTTTAATCTTTTTATGTATATCACTCATACTTTTTCCTACTCCCTAACTTGGCAATATATATTTATACTAATGCCCTAGCTTTTGTTTTACAAGTACAAAGGAACAGGCTGTATAACCCGTCCCTTTATTTATATTAAACGCCACGCAATAAGCCCCGGGTTTCTTATTGGTGTGCGGTAATCACCTTCCCTTTATTGTTCACAATAAAAATCCGAGTATAAGTGCCAACTGTTAACATGCTTGGAAATAAAAAACTCACGTAGCTAAATGAACTACACGTAGTAAAAACACTCGATTTCTCTTCATATGGAAATTGTAGATTTTTTTCTGACAATATTTTATACTAAAGTGGAATGTTGGGGAGGGATTCTAAATGAATAATTTTGAACAAAATGTTCAAAGTAAACGCAATGACGCTATTGATTCAGGGGTAGGATTTATCGTCTCATTTGGTTTTTTCGCAACACTTTTCATTATTGCCACTGTTATTAAATTTATCGGTTCCTAAAGACTGCCACTTCATGGCAGTCTTCTCTTTTTCATCTAGTATGTGTTTCATCATATGTGATTTTACTTGTAAAGGTTCCATTTCCTCCTTTAAAAACATAGGAAATAGCACCTTGCTGATCTGTGCGCCATATTTCAATATCCATCTTCTCAAAACGCTCTATAACTTCCTTATGCGGGTGCCCATATCTATTCCGTTCTCCTACAGAAATAATCGCTACACTAGGATGTATAAGACTTAAAAAGGAGGATATAGATGACGTCTTACTCCCATGATGAGCGACTTTTAATACATCCGCCCGCAATGCAGGATAGTTTGATACTAAACGATTCTCTCCACCTTCTTCTAAATCTCCTGTAAACAACCACGTTACCCCTCCAAATTTCGCCCATATTACAATTGAGGAATCATTTTCATTAGATTCCTTTCCGTTTGGAGCTAGCACAAAAAATTCCGCTCCATTTACACTCCAGCTCTCCCCTTCCACCACTTCACTTATTTTCACTTTCTTTTCTAACGCCTTTTTCTTTAATACTTTTTCTAATATTGCATCTTGTTCTTTCCGGCCAAATACAACTTCTTTTACAGTTATATATGATAATAAATCTTGCGCAGCACCGATATGATCCGCATCTCCATGCGTTACGATTAATTTATCGATTGTTTTTACACCCTCTTTTTGTAAAAAAGGGATTAAAACATCCTTCCCAATAGAATATTCATGTTTTTTCCGTTGCCATTCTTCTTTATTGAGTTGAAGTGTTCCACCTGTATCAATAAGATAAACGCCTTTATCATACGGAAGGCGAATTAAGATTGCATCACCTTGCCCAACATCAATAAATGTAACGCTACCACTTTCACGAAAATATGGATAGGCATAATGACACGTACAAACGAAAAGAAATACCCCCACAACTATGGACACAATCCTTTTCGACATTCCCCTTTCCCAAACTATCAATATACTAACAATAATTACACAATATACAGCTACAAGAAGTATAGGTGTTTGTCCAAAAACAAGTCGAGTAAACGGTAGACTTTCACAGTAACTTAGAAAATCATTAGAAATATTCAGCCCTATTGATAGTACATTCGCAAGTCCTTTTGCGAAAAATGGGATAATCGGCATACAAATCAAAATAATAATGCTACATGGCAATACAATTATAGATAAAAACGGAACGTATAGGAGGTTGAGTAAAATACTATATGGAGAAAAATAACCGAAGTGATATAACAAAATTGGAGTACTAACGAGCTGTGAGATGATAGAGATGTAAATCGAGTTTCGGATTACTCCGTTGCTACTCCCTAATAATAACGGAGCAGATAAAAGTAAAGCAAAACTACCTACAAAAGAAAACTGAAATCCAATATTAAAAACAAGATACGGATCATATATAAGCATACATATAGCCGTTACACTTAAAGCATCTAAGCTAGATATGCGAATAGAACACATGGAAGCGATTAGCAACAAAACCCCGGTTATAGACGCTCTTATAACAGAAGGTGACGCCCCTGCTAAAATCATATACAAAGGAATACATACGATAAGACATACCGTTGCTATCTCTCTCGTCACACCACTTCTCAGCAAAACAAAGTATACAATTACCATTAACAATACAATATGCGAACCTGAAATCGCCAATAAATGCACAAGTCCAAATTGTTGGTACTGCTCTTCAACCTCAAACGCCATTTGTTGTCTATCACCAAACAATAATGCATTCATAAAAGCACCTGATTGCTCTGGGAACATTTCATTAACTCCCGAGATTGCTTGCTGTCTCAAAAGAAGAATCCATTGCATGAGTGACAATGATGTTTTATGACATTCAGAAATATTTGTAGCATCAAATATGAAATGAATATTTTGCTTATATAAATAATCACGGTAATTAAAACCGTGAAAATTCCTGGCTGTTTGTGGTTCTTTCCTCTCACCTTTGAATACACATGACACCCCTGCATATAATTGTTGCAATTGTTTCTTTTCTAAGGGTGATTTAATTTTGTAACTTAACTGCACTATATTTTCATACTGATCTTCAACTTGAAATGATAGACGATCGCCATTAATAAGAGGTGTGCTTTGTATCACTCCTCTTGTAACTTCGTAGGACTCTCCTAGAGGCTTGTTTACCCCTTGAATATAGGAAGTGTGCATAGCGCCACTAAAACACGCTATCACGCATAAAAAGAAGGTTTTACGCGAAGTACGATATAAACAAAATAAAACATAGAAAACTAGACAACAACTGATCAACAAAGACGATGTGGAAAAGGTAGTTGCAATCCCCATCACAAAAGAGATTGCAACATAGCCCCATTGCCCATGCAACTCATACTCACTCCTTATAGCATCATTTTTGCTTTCGTGAATACATGCTGTAATTCTTCCAATGATAAGCTCTCTTTTTCTAAAGATGCAAATAGTTCTTTTAACTCCATATGACGCTTTTGTTCCTCTAGCGCTGCAATATCATATTCTAGCGGAACGTGCTTCACTGTTACATTCGCTTTTTCAAATAACTCTACGGCATACGGATGGTTTTTATAATCCTGTGCATAATAAACTGCTGTAATACCGCTTTGAATAATTGCCTTACAGCATTGTAAACAAGGGAAATGCGTTACGTAAATTTCCGCTTCCTCCGTTTTCACACCAAACTTTGCACATTGTAACAAAGCATTCATCTCGGCATGAATTGTACGAACACAATGATTATCAATCACGTAGCACCCATCATCTATACAATGTACGCCACCTTTAATTGAACCATTATATCCACCAGCAATAATTCGTTTATCACGAACGATTGTCGCCCCTACCGCCAGCCTTGTACATGTACTACGTAAAGATAGCAGATGGCTTTGTGTCATAAAATATTGATCCCATGAAATTCGTTCCATATTTTTCACCTTCTTTTTTGTCTACTTGTAGTGTAGCGAAAGAAGAAAAACTTCGTCAATCTTTTACGGAATAATAATTTGATCTTTTATTTTTTCCAGAGACTTCGCCCCAATCCCATCAATCTCTAATAAATCTTCTATTTTCTGGAACGGACCATGTTCCTCTCGATATTTCAAAATACTTTCTGCTTTTCGGGAACCGATGCCTGTAATTTTTTCAAGTTGTTCTTTAGAAGCTGCATTTATTTGAACTTTCCCCTCTCCCTTTGAGACAGCAGCTATTTCTTGCACTTGTTCATTTTTATTCGGTACATAAAGGATCATTTGGTCTTGTACCATTTGCGCTAAGTTCACCTTATTCCTATCTGCTTCTGGCAAAAAACCGCCTGCCTTTTCAATAGCATCCTTGACCCGGTCCCCTACTTTCATTTCATACACTCCCTCTTTAGCGACAGCCCCTTTCATATCAATTACAATTATTTTTTTCTGCTCTTTTGTATCCGATATTTTCTGTTTACCTTTTTTCTCTATCTCTTTCGCTTGAACATCCGTTGCAATTACTGGCCCTTCTGTATGCTGGTTCGTTTTCCAGAAAAAAAGAAAAAGTGCACTTACAATAACAACTACTAATCCCAACCACTTTTTTGGAAAATCCCACATCATTTTACACCTCTAATCATAAATTTATAACATCATTCATATTGTTTAGGAGAGAGCCGTTACGAAGGAGGGATGAAACATTGAACATAGGAATTATAGGGACAGGAAACATGGGGAATATACTAATCGATGCATTTTTAGAAACCCGTGCTGTCAAACCTTCGTGCCTTACGATCATTAACCGAACGCCCGCCAAAGCATATCATATAAAGGAAAAATACCCTTCTGTTCATATAGCAAAAACTATCGATCAGGTAATCGAACAATCTCATCTTATTTTTATTTGCGTAAAACCGATAGATATATACCCTATCCTACAAAAATATGCTGAACATTTTTCTGATGAAAAGTGCTTAGTTTCTATCACAAGTCCAATATCTCCATCACAATTAGAGACACTTGTACCATGCCACGTCGCACGTATTATTCCGAGCATTACAAACCGCGCCTTATCTGGCGCATCATTATTTACATTCGGGAGTAAATGCTCTAAAGAGTGGCAACAAAAACTACTGCTTCTATTCAAAAATATTTCTACTCCCCTTGTAATAGAAGAAGATATAACTCGCGTTTCATCTGATATAGCAAGCTGCGGTCCTGCATTTTTTAGTTACTTATTACAATGTTTCATTAACGCTGCTGTAGATAAAACAAATATTACACATGAGGAAGCCACTACTTTAGTAAGTGAAATGGTCATTGGAATGGGGAAATTGCTTGAAAAGGAAATCTTTACATTACCTACTTTACAAGAAAAGGTATGTGTGAAAGGCGGTGTTACAGGAGAAGGTATTCGTGTTTTAGAAGAACATGTTGGGGATATGTTTCATAAATTGATCGAACGGACACACGAGAAATTTGATGAGGATTTAAAATGCGTTGATCAGCAATTCAATAAGCACACATAATAAATACGTCACCGTTATTCCAAATCCTTTTTATAAATGATTACTTTTTTTATACTACACACCTACTCACACGATTATTTTCACACTTTATGCATATCATCTTCGTATAATTCTAGATCAAAAATTACATCTTCTTTACAAAACAAAAGCAACCTTCTCGGTTGCTTTTGTTTTATCCGTTTTTCTTCGCCATGAAGAAAATACGCTCTGTTTGTTCTGTGACTTCAAGTCGCTCAAAGTCACCCGTCACGCGAAGCACTGTGAAACCAGCCTCTTCAAGCCATTCCGTCAACTCTTCAACCTGATATGCACGTTGCACGTGACATTCGTCAAAACGATGGTACACATCTTCTTCTGGATCTTGAACAAAGAATGTTAAATCATGCTCTACACTATTTGATTCTTCACCAGGGAAGCAATTCCAAATAAGAGATATTTCTTCTCCATTTACTGTGTATGTTTCATTTTGAAATACATGATGTATTTTATATAAAGAATGTACATCAAATAAAAACAAACCATCTTGACGTAAATGGTGAAACACTCTTCGAAACGTTTCTTTTACCCCATCTTCTTGCAATACATAATTTAATGAATCGCAAAAGATAGTTACACAGTCAAACTCACCTGGAACATCAAGCTCTCGCATGTCTTGTTGATAAAAAGGAATAAAGTATCCCTCTCCTCCTAACTTTTGCTGAGCAACTGTTAACATTTCTTCTGAAAGATCGACACCTATTAAATCGTAACCCTTTTGTACAAGCGGAAGGGTTACATTACCAGTACCGCATGCTACGTCAAGAATCTTTGCCTCTTTCATATCCGCTTGCTGCAGGCTTTCCTCTGTGAATTCTACCCATTTTTCATAAGGGACATCATTCATTAGTTCGTCGTACAACAGTGCAAATTGTTCGTATTTCATTGGTCTAGCTCGTCTGTAATATCTTCACGTGGCACATCGCCCCATAGACGCTCTAAATTATAGTGGTTACGTTCATCCTTATGGAATACATGAGCAACTACATCTCCAAGATCAACTAATACCCAACGAGCTTCGTCAAAACCTTCCATACGTTGTACGTCGATTTGGAACTCGTGTGCTTTTGATTTAATTTCACGTGCAATTGCTTGCACTTGTTTATCTGAGTTACCGTGACAAATAATGAAATAATCTGCAATTGGTGAAATACCTTGCATATTTAGGACAACCATATCTTCTGCTCTCTTATCATCAGCTGCTTTCGCTGCTAATACTAATAAATCTTTATCTTTCATCTAGTAATTTCCTCCTTGATAACTGCATTATATGTTTGGAATGTTAATGGATAAATCGTCTGATTTTTTTCCATTAAAAATTGAATTGTTCGCTTTAAAGCAAATAATAAAGCTTGGTTTATATCCGTATATGCGAGTTTACGAGCTTCTTCCACCCCAGGAAACTTTCGCCCAGGCTCAATGTAATCAGCTACATAAATCACTTTATCTAACATCGTCATTTTTTCATGACCACTTGTATGATATGTAATAGCTTGCAAAATTTCAGAATCCGTAATGCCTACTTCTTTTTCTACTAAGTATGCCCCAACAGGTGCATGCCATAACTCTTTGTTATAACAAAGTAGATCTTTCGGCAAATGTTCACGTTTAATAATCTCTTCCATTTCTGAAATCGCTCTACATTTCGCATAATCATGGAATATAGCTGCCATCTCTGCCTTTTTTTCATCCACACCGTATAACTTAGCGAGCTCAATCGCTGTCTCCATTACACCAATTGTGTGTATATAACGTTTTTCATGCATTTGTTGTTTGACAATATGAAGTGCATTCTCACGATTCATACAACCCATTCCTCTCGATATATACCTGTACTTTTTCAGGAAGTAAATATTTACATGTTTTCTTCTCTTTATATCTCTCACGTAATAAAGATGAAGAAACTGCAAACTCCGGAATTTCCACCGTGGTGATATTATAAGGCGTATGCAATGTATAACCAGGTCTTGCAACCCCAACAAACGTCACAAGATCGAGTAACGCTTCAATGTTATACCACTTCGGTAAATACTCAACCATATCTCCACCAATAATAAAGTGAAACTGCACATCCGGATACTTCTTCGTCAATTGTAACATAGTGTCATATGTATAAGATGGGCCCTTCCTATTCAGCTCTTCTAAACAAATAGAAAAGTGTGTTTCTACCTCAGTCGCAAGCTCTAACATATGTAAGCGACTTTCTACACTTGTAATATTCCGCCCTTGTTTATGCGGTGGAATTTGGTTTGGCAAGAACCATACCTCTTCCAAATTCAAAGCGTGATACACTTCATTCGCAATTAGTAAATGTCCATAATGAGGCGGGTCAAATGTACCGCCAATAATGCCAATTTTTCTCAAAAGAAACGCCCCTTCCTTTTACATACAGTAACTCTCTTCATTCCTATCCGAAGAGAGTTCACTGTTAATAAAAGTTCAATTGGTTTCGCTCTCTACATCATTACGCACCAGCGATAAAAGTAGCGCATGCTAACCTTTTTATCGAGGAAGCTTAATTTGTTTATTTTCTCTTGATTCTTTATATAACACAATTGTACTTCCGATTACTTGAACGATTTCAGCACGTGCACCTTTTGCAAGTTCTTCTGCAACTTCACGGCGATCAAATTCACAGTTTTGTAGCACACTTACTTTAAATAACTCACGAGCTTCTAAAGTATCTGCGATTTGTTGAATCATATTTTCATTTACTCCGCCTTTTCCTACTTGAAAAATTGGTGTTAAATGATGTGCTTGTGCACGTAAAAATCTTTTTTGTTTTCCTGTTAACATATATGTTAGCCTCCAAGCTTTTTTATAACTAATTGTTTCATTCTCTCAATATTTGGTACACGCCCTGTCCACATTTCAAATGCAAGTGCCCCTTGATAAACAAACATATCAATACCATTTTGAATAATCGCACCTTGCTCTTTTGCCTCACATAAAATTTTCGTTTCAAATGGATTATAAATTATATCTGATACAATCGTTCCTTTTTTTAACGAGCAAATTTGTAATGGCGTATGTTCGACGTACGGATGCATACCTATTGTTGTTGTCTGAATGATAATATCATAATTCCCTTGTTCCTCTGTTGCTTCTTCTAACGATAAAGCAGCAGAAGTAACATGAGCCGCACATGCAGCAATAAGTTCTTTCGCCTTATCTACTGTACGATTGGCTACATCAATCTTTTTCACGCCTACATCAGCAAGAGAAAAATAAATAGCTCGACTAGCACCACCTGCGCCAAGTAATAAAATACGTTTCTCTTGAAGTGGTTCACTACTAATGGACTGCAGGGCTCGAACAAAACCAATTCCATCTGTATTGTAGCCAATTAATTTCCCATCTTTATGAACCACTGTATTTACTGCACCGATTTGCATTGCTAATGGATCAATCTCATCCAAATACTCCATAATAGCAACTTTGTGCGGGGTTGTTACATTAAATCCTGAAATACCTAATGCTTTTAAACCTTTTACTGCTTCCCCTAGCACTTCTTCTTCAACAAGAAATGCATGATAATGGGCATCCATATTCAAGTGTTCAAATGCATCGTTATGCATAACGGGTGATAATGAATGTCCAATTGGATTTCCGATTACACCATATAATTGTTTCATAAATCCCTCTCCACATTAAATTAAAGATTTACGCAATGAAACACTTACTCCTTTTGGTACGTGTGCAACAATTTTTGCTCCTGGTTCGTTCACAGTAACCCATCCTAATCCAGAAAATACAACATCCGTTTTTGGTTCACGAATATTAAACTCGTATTTCACTAGTTCAGGCATATTTGCTAATTCTTCTGGTGTTGGCGGGCTTAGTAAATCTCCAGCATGATTTTTATACAATTCGTCTGCTTTCTCAAGCTTTGTACGATGGATTGTTAAACGATTTGAGAAGTGACAAGTAAACGCACGACGACCACCACTTACATAATCAAAACGTGCCAATCCGCTAAAGAATAACGTTTGTTCTTCATTTAATTGGAACACCATTGGTTTAATTTCTTTTGTTGGTGTAATAAGCTTTAAGCTTTGTTTTCCAACATAATGAGCCATTTGATGGTGATTAATAATACCTGGCGTATCATATAAAGAAGATTCTTCGTCTAATGGAATATCAATTAAATCAAGTGTTGTTCCTGGGAAATGAGATGTTGTAATTACATTTTCAGTCTCATCACTAAATTCTTTAATCATACGATTAATAAATGTTGATTTTCCTACATTTGTACATCCAACAACATAAACATCTTTACCACCGCGATAATACTCAATAGCATCCGCAAGCTCAGCAATCCCTTGTCCCTTCGCTGCACTAATTAAAAAGACATCTTCTGGCTTTAATCCTAGCTGCTTTGCACTATATCGCATCCAATGCTTTACTTTATCATGTTTTACTGACTTAGGAATTAAATCCGCTTTATTTCCAACAAGTAATACTTTATTATTTCCTACGAAACGATGTAAACCAGGTAACCAGCTACCATTAAAATCAAAAATGTCTACAATCTTAACTACTAGTGCATCCGATTTTCCAATTCCATTTAAAATACGTAGGAAGTCATCATCCGTTAATGATACATCTTGAATTTCATTGTAATGCTTCAAGCGAAAACAACGTTGACAAATCACTTGTTCTTTCTCTAAAGATGAAGTAGGAGCATATCCCACTTCATTTTTATTTTCTGTTTGAATTTCTACACCGCAACCAATACATTTAATTGTTTCAGTCAAACTTTATTCCTCCCAGTTAATTAAACCTTTTTTCTTCATATTTCTCATAATTCTTCGTTCGATTTTTCGATTAAAGCGCGTCACTAACCCGTCCGTTTGTGCTACTGGTACAACTAAAATTGTATGAAGTCCCACTCGATTTCCACCAAGCACATCCGTTAGTAATTGATCCCCAATCACTACAACTTCATCTGGTTGTAAACTCATCTCTTGTATCGCACGCTTAAATGCGCGAACAAATGGTTTACGAGCGCTATGAATAAATGGAATACCTAATGGGTCAGCAAAGTCTTTCACTCGTTGTTCATTATTATTTGAAACGACTGTTACTTGGATGCCTTGCTCTTTCATTTTCAAAAACCACTCTTCAAGTTGTGGCGTCGCATTTGGACGATCCCATTCAATTAACGTGTTATCTAAATCTGTAATAATGCCTTTAATTCCACGCTTTTTCAAATCTTCTGGTTGAACATGATATACATTTTTCACATATTCATTTGGTAAAAATAACTTCAATTTCTTTCACCTCTTTGAGGAGTTTTCATAAAATTTTTCGACAACATTTTTCGATATATAACCTGTGGATAAAATTGTACACATTTTCCACGTTAATTTTTCAGTTAATTTGGAATTTACTAACAATCTATACACACTTTATCCACCTAGCTATGTGGATAACCCCTTGTTTGTGACTGTCATATTTTTTTGGTACATTAAATGCAACAACGAATCAATCCTTATATTATTAGGAGGTGACTCACCTTGAAAACAAAACATATGGAACAGTTATCTACTGAGTTACTCACTGAGTCTTATTATAAAGCAAAAGAACTAAAATTAAATCCCGACTTCATTTTACTTATAAAACAAGAAATTATTAGACGCTCATTAGAGGACAAGCTTGTCAAAACGTCTTGATTACATATAAAGTGATAACTTTAATCAATCCGCACCTGTAAAAAGAGCCATCCTGCGATGGCTCTCGAATAAACAAGTACTCCCATCTAGGGGGCCTTCATCATTAAGCATCTTTGTCCATAACTCTCACTTATGGTTATAACGTCTTTACTTATGAGCTAATCGAGTAGCAATCTTTTCACCAAGACGAAGTTCTTGTCCACTCTTCAATTCCTGCACTACTTCTATCATATCTTTTTCAAACAATAACACAACTGTTGAACCAAATGTAAAGTATGCCATTTCTTCACCTTTTTGAACAGTACTTCTTTCATGCAAAAGCTCAATACTATTCACAAACATAGCACCTACTTTTACAAGCGCCATATGCTCGCCATCACTATTCACTTCTGTAACAGAACGATAGTTTTTTGACAGCGGTTCTTTCCCATATTCCATACCCGCAGCATTTACCGGGTACGATTTCCTACCGAGTACAAATCTTTCAGTCACAGAACCAGAAAGCGGACTATGAATACGATGATAATGACTTGGGCTCAAATAAATAACCATATATGTACCGCCTGCATATCGCTTTGCACGTTCTTCATTACCTAGCATATCCACAATTGAATAACGCTTACCTTTAATATCAAATGTTTTTGTATCCTCAATCGGACCGTGATCAGCAAAAACACCATCAACAGGGCTAACGATACTCGATGCATCTGTATCAATACTACGCTTTCCTTCTTTTAGCCTACGCGTAAATAATTCATGCAATGTTCTATATTCCTTCAAACCCTTTTCCATCTCATCTTGATTAAGTTGAAAAACTTTCGCATATGATGGAATAATAATAGAACTCAAACGAGATTGTGCAAATTTACGTAATATATAAGAAGTAAAGCGACCATTTGTAAGTTCGATCATAAGTCGATATAATGTACGTCGCAAATTGCGAAACCTCCTAATCAGTCTATAACTTTAGTTTCCCCTTCTTGTCTTTCTATATCATATGTAAAATTGGTTCTTATTTCCATATATCATATAGAAAACTAAGTATGGTATTATTCTTAAATTGTTTAGCACCTTCTAATATTACAGATAGAATCCTTCATTTTCAACAGTGAACATGCATTTCTTCTTATCACAACTCGTTTTCTTTCCTTATTTACAAAAAAAAGCAGCCCATTTTAAAATATGGCTGCTTGCAATGTACATTATTCTTTCGCTTTCTTCTCTTTCTCTGCCCTTACAAATTCATGGAACATTTTCATTAAGGCACGCTTTTCAATTCTTGATACGTAACTTCTGGAAATACCAAGTGCCTTAGCAATCTCCCGCTGCGTTTTTTCTTTATCCAGCCCAAGTCCAAAACGCTTCACGATAACTTCCTTTTCTCGTTCATCTAAAATATCTATATACTCTTTAATCTTTTCTAACTCCATACTAAGCTGAATCATATCAATTACATCTTCAGATTCTGATTTTAATATATCAATAAGCGATATTTCATTCCCCTCTTTATCTTGCCCAATCGGGTCATGAAGTGAAACGTCTTTTTTCGTTTTCTTCAGTACACGTAAATGCATCAAAATTTCATTTTCAATACAGCGTGCTGCATACGTTGCGAGCTTTGTTCCTTTTCCTGCTGAATAACTCTCGATCGCTTTAATGAGCCCAATTGTACCAATTGAAATTAAATCTTCTGCATCTTCACCGGTATTCTCGAATTTTTTAACGATATGAGCTACAAGCCGTAAATTATGTTCAATTAAAAGATTTCTCGCTTGAGCATCACCTTGCTCCATTAGCTCTAAGTACTTTCTCTCATCATCTGACGATAGTGGCTGCGGGAACGCATTATTCTTCACATAAGACACAAAGACAAAAACTTCTCGAACCATATATCCAATTGCGGCGAATAGACTCAAACCTTTCACCTCCGCCAAAATAGTGGTCTTTACTAAGTGTATGTGGGCTTGAGGTTGTTTGTGTCTGTACGATATAAATATGGAACCCTTAGCTTTTTGTCGAACGAAATAAATCTTTCATACTTTGCATATTTTTTCCAATGTATTACAATATGTTAAGTTCCAAAATTTTGAAAGAGGTGTTTTCATGCGATATGCTACGTCACAAATCAGAAACCTAATAGTACTCACATTATCATTTTTCTTACTTTCAGCTTGTGGACAACAAACGTCTCCTACAAAAAATGAGACCACTAAACAGGATACTAGCGCATCAAAAGACAGTACAAAAACAGAAGATAGCGAAAAAGCTGAAGACAGTGTAACAACTGAGGGAAATGCAAAAAACGAGAATAACACAACAACTGAGAACAACGCAAAAACTGAGAACAACACAACAACTGAGAACAATCCAAAAACTGAGAACAACACAAAAACCGAGAACAACACAAAAACCGAGAACAACATAAAAACTGAGAACAATACAACAACTAAAAACAACACAAAAACTGAGAACAATACAACAGCCAAAAATAATGGAGAAACTGAAGCAGCATCTAAAAATACTCAGAAAGACCAACAGCCAGCTAAACAACCAAATAAACAAACTGATACTATTAAATTCACAAGTGAAGACGCTGTAAGAGTTCTAGAAAAAAGAATGGGAGCTCGATCAGCTGACATTCATTACGTCTCTGCGGAAGACCAGCTAATCGGCACAGTAAATGGCATTAAGCTATATGACGTTTTATACACAAATGGTGACGGTGAACATCAACGTGCTCTAAATTTCGCAGTAGGATCAGATGGGAATTTATATGAGTGGTCAAAAGCTCAAGATGGTATTCTTCAACCACTTAACAGCAATTAATAAATGATTCTACGAACATAGTAAAAGCCAATCGATACGTATCGATTGGCTTTTACTAATATTCACTCCAAATTTTCTCCCCAGTATGCGCATCAATATAACGAATTTCTCGACTACAGTCGAAGGGGTCTTTATAATTTTCATCCGTTGTTTGTTTATACAGTAGTTCGTAGTTCGTTTCCCCTACCTCATTTTCTAAAAACCATTCTAAATTAACTCGCATGGCCTCTATATATATTTCTAACGCTTCTTCTTTTGTTACTTTTGGTGTTGTTTCATATGTAAGTAATTCTTTTATAAATTTGCTAGACTCTCCAGAGTAGTGCATCACTGCACCATTTTCTGCATTGATGTTGATCATAATATATTTCCTCTCTACATGAATGTCATTTACATACATTGAAAAGGAAAACCTCTCTATCCCCTCTTCCTCTTCATAATCATCCCAAAGCTGAATATACTTTGTCGCATCTGGGAGAGTATGCTCTAAAAATTGAAGTGCTTTGCTTAAACATTGCTCTCTTGATAAGATTGTTCTTCTTTTTTTCTCATCCTTCCACATAAAAAAAGAAAGCAATTGATTTGTTTCTTTATCTAGAGTAATTACAACAAATTCATCATGCTTCAGCATTGGAAAATGTTTTTTATAGAACTCATCCATTGAATATGAATCCTTCTCTTCTATTTCTTTTTGTAATTCTTCTTTTAATACAAATTTTATCCGGACTTCATCCTCATCTACTTTTTCATCTAATTTTACAAATTTCTCCTTGTCCCAATCAAATAAATCAAGCACATCTTTTTTAGGACTACTCTTTAACGGTTTATCGACAAGTACTGCAGAAGGTAATTTATAATGTTCTGGCCCATATAAATCTTTACCTGTACTTGCATTAATAAACGCATGACTAGGTGCTGGTTCATATACAAGATGATGCCCTTTTATTTCCTCACCATTTTCATATTTACATGAAGAGTATGTTAAATCTACAAATACAAGTCTCATATCTTGTCTAGTTTTCAAACTTTCTAAAACGATGTTCTCCTCAACAATTTCACTTGGCCATAACGGTTTTTTCTCTATCGCTTTTTGTCCATTATAATGGAAATTCACAACATTCCCTGAAGGATGGACTCGTACAACACATCCCGTATTCGGCAATGGATAGCCATTCACTTCTTGCATATAATTTACTTCTTTCCAGCCACGCCTGTCGCCCTTAACCTTCACATATGTATAAAATTCTAATCCTTCTTGCACATATTTCTTTATAAATACATTTGCAATTTCTCTTGCCTTATTCTCCTCTATCGCTGCCTTACCACTTGAAAAATAATTTTCATCACCTATCCTAAATTCAATTAAATTACCGGTATGTCTATTCAGCGTAATCTGTACCGTTTTCTCCTCAGCCTCTTTATGCTCCCACCATAATAGATGATACGGGTCATCCACACCTTCTTGATCATCTACAACAAGCCTATATTCATCTGGAATTTCAATAATATGAGCCACTTGCTCTTTTCTTTCTTTATTTTTTTGATTCATCATACCTCTCCTTTATTACAATTTAAGGTAATTATAACAAATGAAATCAAGACTCATAAAAAAAGACTAGAGATATCTCTAGTCTTCTACTTCGTCTCACGATGTAACGTTACTCGCTTTAATCGTGGACAATATTTTTTTAGTTCGATACGCTCTGGATTGTTTCGTTTATTTTTTTTAGAAATATAATTACGATCACCACACTCCGTACAAGCTAATGTAATATTTACACGCATATGTAATTCTCCTTTCGTTCAAAGATCGCAACTAAAACGTAATGATTACGTTTTACATAATATATAACTTCATTCTATTTGTCAATTGCAAACAAAAGACAAAAAGCTGAAACAATTAGTTCATACGAAATTCACACGAATCTATTACTATAGAACTTGTACATAGTGAACTTATTAACAATCACGTTTATTCATATAGAATCTCATTCGAAAGGAGTTGAAATTATGAAAACTAAATATCGTTTTATGATCTCATCATTTGCTGCTTGTGCTTATATGATCTGGTGTTTAGTATAATAACAACCTCACTTGTAAATAGGAAAAGGTGTGTATATAAATGGAATATAATCAATCAACAGTTAACTACTGGAAAGCTTTTGTATTACCGTATACATTTGCTTTAGAAGAGTTAAAAACTAAATTTGAAATTATGAACCGGGAAGCTCAATTTCTAGAGGATTACAACCCGTTTGAACATATAAAAACTAGACTAAAACAACCTGCAAGTATTATTAAAAAACTAGAGCGTAAAAACTTATCACCAACAGTTGAAAATGCTCAAACACAGTTACAAGATATTATTGGTATTCGTATTACATGTTGTTTCGTAGAAGATATCTATCATTTAAAAGAAGTAATTGAAAATCGTGAGGATATGGAAGTCGTAGACGTAAAAGATTATATTGCTAATCCAAAAGGAAACGGATATAAAAGCTTGCACATGATTATTAAATATCCTTTATCACTAAATTCTGGTACAAAAGATGTATTTGCAGAAATTCAGTTACGTACACTTGCGATGGACTTTTGGGCAAGTTTAGAACATAAACTTTATTATAAATATGAAGGCAATATACCTGAGTATTTAAAAGAAGAGCTCCATGATGCAGCAATGAAAGCTGAAGATCTTGACAATAAAATGGCAACAATTCGCCAAGATATTGATGACATTGAAGCATGCTCAAATCAAATTATGTTACCACTATAAAAAGGTTCTCTCCTATGAGAACCTTTTTATTTCTTTTCAATCGTGCGAACCTCTTCGATTTTCCATTTATCCTCTTCTTTTCCAAGCGCATATTGTACTTTCTTCTGAAGAGTGACTTCCCCATCTATCTCCTTTTCCTTCGTTTCAACAATCACATATCCTGCTTTACTAGCTTTCATATCTATATGTTCCAATTCAATTTTCTTATTCCCCTTTTGAAAAGCAGCTTCTTTTTGCGTTTTTAAGTCTTCGGCACTAGGCATCTTCTTTGAAAATAACTCCATATGTTCAGCAAGATTTTTTTCATTCGTTGTTCGTACAAACGTCTCAATAACACCTTGAATAGACTTCTCTTCTTCTTTTGTTACTTGTACCGTTTCTTCAGTTTTCTTAGTCGTCGTTTTTTGTTCTATATTTTCCTCTTGAGATTGACATCCAACTAACAATAATACTACTAATAACAATTTGAATTTCCCTAAGAAAATCTTCATCTTCCCAGCTCCTAAAAAGAAAAGTGAGGCATTTCGCCTCACTTTCATTTATAATTAGCGTCTTCCTTTATTCGGATCGCCACCGCCAACAATATCGAATACACGTTTCGCTATATTTGTATTCTCTTGAACACCAGAGAATAAGTATTTACCTGGTCCAAATGCATACACGTTTACATCTTCACCTGTATGTCCACCAGTTGTCCAGCCTGTAACCGAGCGCTTATTGAAAATATCTTCAATCGCATTATCAATCTTTGTTACATCTTTTGATGGAGCTATATCATTTACCGGTTTAATTTCTTCTGGTGTTAATTGTAAATCAATATATTTTTTCAATGTTTCTTCTACATTTGCACCTTTTGCAATCTCATTTGCCATAAAGTCTGGTGTGCGTTTTGCAGCTTTAATTGGATCTACTTTAAAGTTATACTCGCCATTTGCACCTAGAGATAACCCACCTGTAGCGTGGTCTGCAGTTGCAACAACTAATGTATTTTTATCTTTTTTTGCAAACTCAATTGCTGCTTTGAAAGCTTTTTCGAAGTCTTCCATTTCACTCATTGCACCAACGATATCATTATCATGTCCCGCCCAGTCAATTTGACTTCCTTCAACCATTAAGAAGAAACCATTTTTATTTTTGTTCAAACGCTCAATTGCTGCATTTGTCATTTCTTCTAATGAAGGTGTTTTTTCATTACGGTCAATCATTTTATCTAATCCGCCTGGTGCAAATAAGCCAAGAATTTGATCATTTTTATCATTTAACAATTGATTTCGATCTGTTACATAGCTATAACCAGATTTCTTAAATTCTTCTGTAAGATTACGATCTTTTCTAACAAAGTTATTTACGCCGCCGCCAAGCATAACATCTACTTTATGCTTCCCTTTAATTTTCTCATCAAAATAATCATTTGCAATTGCGTCCATATTTTTACGGCTAATATCATGCGCCCCGAAAGCAGCTGGTGTTGCATGTGTAATTTCAGAAGTTGCAACTAATCCTGTTGATTTTCCTTTTTCTTTCGCTTGCTCAAGAACAGTTTTCACTTCCGCTTTATCGTTATCAACCGCAATTGCCGCGTTATATGTTTTAATCCCTGCAGACATAGCTGTTGCTGCTGATGCAGAGTCCGTAATATTTTCATGTTCATCTTCTGGATATGTTTTTTGTGTTCCTACAAGATGCTTATCAAATTCTGTAGATTCCATCTCGAATGTTTTTGGATTATCTTTCATATAACGATGAGCCGTCATATATGAAGGCCCCATACCGTCCCCAATTAATACGATAACATTTTTAATCTTTGCATTGTTGCCGTTCTCATCTGCATTAACCTCACTAGAACGAGTAAAATTCCATGTTGCTACCGAAGTAACTGCTAATGATGCAACAACTGCAAATGGCCATGCTTTTTTTACAAACTTTTTCACTGTCTTGTCCCCCTAATTAGGTTATTCATTTCCCACTATCAAATTTAATGGAAGACTATTAAGAGAAAATTAGTTATATGTAAATTTTTTGTTAAGTTATGTAAATATCAGTTATAATTTGTATAACTTTGTCTTTCCGTATCAACCGTCATACCCTTTACAATCGAAATATAAACAAGTTGGATTTCATTTAACGTAAATCTCTTATTTAACATTTTCAATCTACTTTTATGAAGATTAATAGAAATGTGGTGAAAATTTATGAAAATAATAAAGCTAGATGAAACTTTTATTTTTGATTTACTCGACCTTTGCAAAGCAATTGGATGGTTACAAGATAAAGCATTTATGAGAAAACAATTCAAAATGTATCTTTCTCTCGGCACATTTATCGGTTATATGTATGAAAATAAACTGATTGCAGCTGGAGGAGTATTTCCTTTTAAAAATAGTTTTTCTACTATTGGTATGTTAATCGTCCATCCTAATTTTCAAGGTCGAGGCATCGGGCGTATTTTGCTTAATCACTGCTTAGAACACACTCACCTAAAACAACCAATTGCACTTATTGCAACAAAAGCTGGCGAGCCTCTTTATACATCATGCGGATTTCAAACAGTAACGACGATTCATCGTTTTGAAAAAAAAACTACTAGGACACATATCACTCATACACAACAAGTAAAAGAAAAAGACCTTATATCACTTATTTCTCTCGATCAAATTACAACTGGTACCAATCGTTCTTTACTTTATTCATTACTATTACCAAGAACCAGCCACTCTTTTAAAATTGAGAGACATAACTGTATAGAAGCTTTTTCCTTATGCATACAAAAAGGTAATATATTATGTATCAATCCACTTATCGCCAAACGAGAAGAAGATGCCGTTCAATTACTACAAAACATATGTAAATGTTGGAATGGCACAGTACGAATTGATGTCCCACATTCACAATATACATTTCGTAAATTTCTTCAAACAGAAGAGTTCCAAGAAACGCTCCTTTCCCCCCTTATGATAAAAAATGGTAGCCAACTTCCTGGAAATCGTAATATGCTATTTGCTATGATAGATACAGCGTTATGTTAGAAAGGGGACACCTAGTTGAAGCGATTTAGGTATTTTATGGTAGGTTGTCTTACTCTTACACTATTAGTAGGATGTAGTGCAGCAGAAAAGCCAGTAGAACAAGTAAAACAAGTCAAAAATACAATTACAGCGAAACTAACTACCGAGGAAAAAATGGTAGAAATAGATGGGCAAACCATTTACTTTAAAAAGATTGGTAATGAAAAACCACCTCTACTTATGATCCATGGATTTGGAGGATCTTCAGATGGGTTTCAAAAAATTTACTCAGATTTAGCTAAAGATCATACAATTATTTCTGTAGATGCTTTAGGATTCGGACGCTCATCAAAGCCGATGGATTTTTATTATTCTTTTCCAACTCATGCAAATTTGTATTATAAATTAATGAAAAAACTAGGTTATGATTCGTTCGCAATACTGGGGCATTCAATGGGCGGAGAAATTTCTCTTAATTTAACATATTTATACCCTGAAGCAGTCACCCACCTTATCTTAACTGATGCTACAGGCGGCCCTCATACACTCGTTAATAAAAAAGGTTCTCCTAAACCACAATTATCGACTGATTTAAACACCGTTTCTTCTATTACAGATTATGATGAAAGCAAAGTGAAATTCAAACGGAATGATGAAGAGCATTATAATAACATGAAATTATGGCCTAGACGTCTTCAAATCAATGCAAATGAAATCAAACAACCAACATTAATTATATGGGGAAGAAATGATAGTAGCGTTTCTTGGAAAGAAGGAGAAACGTATCATCAATTCTTAAAAAATAGTACTTTTCATATTATCGAAAAAGGTTATCATGCACCATTCCGTCAAGAGCCACAAGAGTTTGTAGGGTATGTAAAAGATTTCTTTAAAAACAATCCAATTCCATCTGAAAAATAACATAAACGGGTATCTCATTTTGAGATACCCGTTTTCATATATTAAGCAGCTTGCTTTTGACGTTTTGGCGTTTTTGATCCTAATACTTTCGGAATAATGAAGCCATCAATTCCAAATTTCCCAGCATTCATACCAGAAACGAGAACAAACAAAGATAAGATAACCATTTCAGGGTTCACACCAATTGACCCACTAAACATATAGGAAAAGTTCATTAAAAGACCGAAAAAGACCGCTGTTTTTGTTAAACAACCTACAATTAAACCAATTCCGACTAAAATCTCTCCCCATGTTACAAGTGTATTAAATAGATCAACATTTGGAATTGCGAAATCTTGTAAAAATGATGCCCACCAAGATTGAACCGCCGGTTGCGCTCCTTTAGATTTTTCAATTGCGCCTTGTAAATAACCAGTTGCATCGAATCCTTTTCCTTGTAGTTTACCGATTCCAGCCATTAACCATGTATAACCAAGATACACTCGAATTACTGCCAACACAAAAGAAACTGCTTTGTTTTCTCTTAAAAATTGAATAACCATATCTTCCTCCTAAAGTTGTAATTAAGTCAGTTACAAGTGATACAATAACATTAGTTACTTATTTTTCAAATGTTAATGATGAATAATTCGTGACATGCTCATTAATCATTGAAAACTAACGTTTATATAGTAGCTTTCATTACCTGTAAAAACTTGAACATATCATACCATAAGTGATAATCATTTTCATTGAAGAAATTGTAAAAAAACTGTGTGCTAAATGTGAAACGTGTTTATTCTATATTTGAATAAACACGTTTCACACTACTTATATAGTCGAAATGTATGTGTCTTTTTATCAATTAATCTCGCTTCTTGAAAAGCTTCTTCTAACGTTTTTTCATGTTTAATACTCCCTCATTAATTAGACTTTTACTGGATAAATTCATTTCATATATACCCGTTTCTTTCAAAAAATCTGATCTCGTTAAAACGACTTTCTGCAAGTATTGCCTATATGCTGTAATTGTTCCATCGTGAGAGACGATGCAAATTCTTTCAGCCCTTACCTCAAAACACCAGCTAACAAATTCATCTACTATTTGCTGAAGACTATTCTCTGAAATAATATTTATACCTTCCATCCATAACTGCTTATTTGCACTTTTCTCTAAAGAAAAATGTGGAAATAACTTTGTTACCATTTCCTGATCTACTATGCGATCACATGGTAATGTTTTCGCTCCTTCTCGATAAGGAAAAATACGTGGAGATACATATGGATGGACGATTTTTTGACAATCAACTTCTGCACTCCATATTGTCGCAGTTTGCAAGGTTCGAAGTGTAGGGCTAACAATTAATATATCCGTTTCTTGTAACGAAACATCTCGTTGAAGTAATTTAGCCTGATTTCTCCCTTCCTCCGTCAACGGGGGATTCAACAATTGTAAACTTGAAGGTAAACTCTTTGTATGCTCTCCTTCACCATGCCGAACAAAAACGAACTTCATACCTCTTCCCCTCTCACTTTAAAATAAGCTCACGTATTTCTTCCCTATTTCATTCTTTATTCCTGCTACACGAACAACCTATATGTGTCAAATACTTTTTACAATAAGAGGGGGATCACAAATATGAAATGGATTATCACCTTTATCGGAATGATCATATGGGGATACATAAATAGCTTTTTAATAGCGATAAAACTGCTAATCCTTGGATTACAGATGATGAACGTGAAACAAAAATTAAACATCAAGCAATTATCGCGAGTTGGTCTGGCATTTTCATGTTTTGTATCATTAACCTCTTAAACAAATAGTTAAATTTAGGGGGAAGTGAAAAATCACCTTTCTTACCTGATCCTGTCGCAACTATTTAAAAGACAATGTAGAGTTACAAGTTTTACTCATGCTACTTATTATGTATGGACTATTTTACTTATACTATCGGAGAAAATTAAGCGCCTAACTTCTAACTCATGATTATCCTCCTAAATGGTTATAGTAACTATGACGAAATGAAAGGAGAGATATACAAATGAGTAACTCAAATGACTTTTTAGATACACTACATGAAAGACAAGCAAAAGATGAACAAAATAGAAAACGTCAAGGGAACGGAAACCCGGCGAAGAAAAAGCCAAATAAAACACATAAATAACAATAAAAAACCTGCCTAAAATTGTCTTTTAGGCAGGCTTTTTATTGTTATTTCACCGAGATGACATTTTCCCAATTCCAGCTTTCATAATACCACTCTGGTACATCTATATTTTCAATCCATTTCTTTTCATGTTTTCCATCGTTATGAGCAAGCCATACATCTGCTTTCTTACGGTCTGAACGTATCCATATTAATTGATTGTTTTTCTTCAAGAAGATGGGGTGGTAATCACCTTGCTTATTAAATGGCTTTGTGACTTGATGCTGTTTATCGCTTGTACGATTGACCTCATATAAAGATGGTAGTGGCCTTTTTTCTGGCGGGGTTTCTATCCCTGCCTCTTTTGCTCGTGAAACGATAATTACGTTATCGTTCTTCCATGTAAAATCCCAATCGACATATCCTTTCGGTGTAAATGTATTCTGCTGGAGTGCTGGCAGTTCTTTTACTTTTAAATGTTTATTTTCTAATGCAACTCTCCCGCTTCCTTCAATATAGGCTAATATATTTTTTGATGGTGCCCATTGGAACCATTGTGCATTTAATAACATTTGATCTACTTTTTCAAACCGACTGCCATCTGCTCGAATTAAACAAAGTGTATTACTATCAGCTGACCAAGAAGCTGTTGGCACCGCTAAAAACGAAATCCATTTTTGATCTGGTGACCACTTGAATCCACTTGCAACTAACGCTAAAAAATCATCATGTTCATTTGGTAATGCATATATATGTTTCATTTTATGCGGATTCATGTTTGCATCCTTTTGCACTTCATATAGCTGGGCTCCTGTCCATCCTGTTGGAAGCAAGTACGCTTCAGAGGAAACAAAAAACCTCTGTCCGTCTGGATACCAAGCATAATCCCCTACACCATTGGATACATTTTCAAAAGTAGCATTCTTTTTTTCTACATCATATGTACTTAATGTACCTGTAAATATAAATGCAATTATATTCTCTTTTGGTGACCATTGATAATTCGATGTTTCTGAGTGAAACGGTGTAACTTTCTTTCCATTTTTCAATCGATACAATTCCAATTGATTTTGTTTCTCGCCTTTCGCATATGCAAGCCACTCTCCATCATAAGACCACTTTGGCCCTGTTATGTACTCTCCTTTTGTAAGTTGTTTTTCTTTCCCATCAACTTTAATCCAAAGGTCATGATGACGAATAAAAGCAATTTTCGCTTCATTATTTTCTGCGCTAGTAATAGTGATGGAACATAAAAACATGAGTAACACTGCGCTGCCACTTACTATGAGCCTTTTCATAACACTCCTCCATTTCCCACATAGCATTCCTCACTTCCCACCTACAATATGTGAAAAATCCCCATTCGACATAATCAGAAAAAATTTCCCAAGAAATTTTCAATCCAAAGAGGATTGGTATGAATTATGTCGAAAATATAGTTTAGCTAACATCCTATCTTATAATTTTGAATAAAAATGTAAGATTATTTTTCGGAATATTAGCACTTTTTATTAGGGGGAGTTTCAATGAAAAAAACGACATCTACACTATTAAGTATGGCGCTCGTCTTTTCAAGTTTTGGAGCTTTAAGCGCCCATGCTGAATCACTGCAACAAGAGAAGCAATTTAGTCCACAACTTAAAACCACAATTGAGCAGTGGGGCGAAAATAAAATTGCTCAAAATGTTGAAACAAAAACAGCAAAAGAAATTTCAGTCATTGTAGAATTGCAACATGCTCCTCTTGCTGCGCAAAGTAATATTCAGCATGCACCCGATTTACAAAATAATAATGCGCAGTCTTATCATGCACAACTTAAAAAGGCACAAGAAGATACGACTAAGAAAATAAAAGAAAAAGCACCTGGTGCAAAAATTAAAGAAGTTTATAATACGTTATTTTCTGGATTCTCTATTTCAGTTCCTGGAGATCAAATTACCGCTATTGCTTCTTTACCTGAAGTAAAAGCAGTCCATCCGAACTTAACATATAAATTGCATGAAACATCAAAAAGTGCTACTAACAAAGAAGCACCAAACATCGGCGGACCGACAATTGGTGCACCTGAAGCATGGAATTTAAAAGATCCGTCTGGCAAACCACTTGATGGAAAAGGTATGAAAGTAGCGATTATCGATTCTGGCGTAGACTATACACATCCTGACTTAAAAGCTAATTATATCGGTGGATATGACACAGTCGATGAAGATAACGATCCGATGGATGGTAACGTACATGGTACTCATGTAGCTGGAATTGTTGCCAGTAACGGAAAAATTAAAGGCGTTGCTCCAAATGCTTCCATTTTAGCCTATCGTGTAATGAATGATGGCGGGACTGGTACAACAGACGATATTATTCAAGGTATTGAACGAGCAATTCAAGACGGTGCTGACGTTTTAAATTTATCTCTTGGGCAAAGTTTAAATACACCTGATCAGCCTGTAACATTAACGCTTGAGCGTGCGGCAAAGCTTGGAGTTACTGCAGTTGTTTCAAATGGAAATGATGGACCACACCCTTGGTCTGTTGATGCACCTGGTAATGCAAGTAGTGTTATATCAGTTGGAGCATCTACCGTTTCTATCCCGTTCCCAACATTCCAAGTAGCTGGTTCTAGCAAAACATATCAAGGGTTACCATTATCAAAATCTGATTTCCCAATAGGAAATGATTCTCCTCTTGTATATGTTGGATATGGTTCGCCAAGTGATTATGCAAAACAAGATGTAAAAGGAAAATTCGCCCTTGTCCTACAAGGAACTTCTAGTACGCTAGTAAAAGCAGAACAAGCGAAGCAAGCTGGTGCACTTGGTGTACTATTAATTTCTAATGAAAAAGAAATCGATATTATGCCTGAATACTTCACACGTGAAAACCTAGCTCTTCCAGTTATGCAATTATCAAATGCAAATGGTGAAGAGTTGAAAAACTTAATTACAAAGCGCACGAAAAATATAAAAATTGGACAACCAGCTCAAACTGAACTAATCGGTAACTTTAGTTCTAGAGGGCCATCACAAGGTAGTTGGCTTATTAAACCTGATATCGTTGCACCGGGCGTACAAATTACGAGTACTGTACCTAGAGGTGGCTATGAATCTCACAACGGAACAAGTATGGCTGCTCCGCAAGTAGCAGGAGCGGTTGCTTTATTACGTCAAATGCACCCTGATTGGACGCCAGAACAACTAAAAGCATCACTTGCCAATACAGCAAAGACTTTAAAAGATGTGAATGAAAATACATATCCTGTTATGACACAAGGATCTGGTTTAATTAACATCCCAAAAGCAGCTCAAACAGATGTATTAGTCAAACCTAACAATATCAGCTTCGGTCTTATTAAGCCAAATAGCGCAAAGGTAAAACTGACGCAGAATATTACATTACAAAATCTATCTAGTAAAAAGAAAAGCTTTTCAACTCGTGTAGAATTACTAGATGCGAATACAAAAACAAAAGTAAAAACTTCTGTACCTTCATCGATTAGCATACAGCCGAATAGTAGTACCGAAAAACCATTTACTATCACTGTCGATAGTTCATTGCCTCAAGGTGTATATACTGGGAATGTGTATGTAAAAGAACAAGGTAAGCAGGAAGAAACTCGCATTCCATTTACATTTAGTATCGATCCTAAAGATTACAAGCGTATAGATGGACTCGAAATTATTAATGCTACTTTTAGTCCAAATGGCGATAACATACTAGATGATAATCTCATCAATTACTATTTAGTTGCTCCAGTCGAAGATGTAACGTTACATGCTAACTTAGTTACAAAAGACCGTGTGACATACGAAGGAATGATTTATCAAGGTAAAAACGAAACAGCTGGTTATAAGCCTTTCAAATGGAATGGTACCAAAATTGATGGATCACCATTAGCGGATGGTTTATATCAAATCGAAGCTGTCGCTTCTAATTCTGGTGGGGAAACAAAACAAACAGCTGCTGTATTTCTTGATAGAACTGCACCTAAGTTAACATACGAAGTTGACCAAGAAAACCTTGTAATCACAGGAAAAGTGGACGATATTCTACTAGATTGGATGTCAGAGTCTGGTTGGATAGCACCTGGTATTCCAGTGAGCATGCAATATGAAATCAACGGAAATGGTGTATGGGAAAGTGCATTCCTAAATCCTTGGGAGAAAAATTACGGTATTTATTTCGATCGTAGTCAATTACAAGAAGGAAAGAATACAATTCATATTGTAGCAACTGATGCAGCAGGAAATACATCTAAGTTAAATGTTGATTTGGAAGTGAAATAAAGTAGTACCCCCATTCTTCTGCCCCTATCGGATGTTCCGATAGGGGATTTTTCTATTTCTCATGTAACAAATATTAAATAATTCAGAATTTTATGATAAAATTATAAGCGCTTACAATTTTAAAAGGAGTTGGTACAAACTATACAAATCACATATTCAATTTTATAGAAAAAAAGGAGGATGTTTAAATGACAAAGAAAACAGAAATTCCATCACATTTAAAACCATTCGTATCCACACAACATTACGATCAATACACACCGGTAAATCATGCTGTTTGGCGTTACATTATGAAACAAAATCATAGTTTCTTAAAAGACGTTGCCCATCCAGCCTATGTGAATGGACTACAATCATCTGGTATTAATATAGATGCAATTCCAAAGGTTGAAGAAATGAATGAATGTTTAGCACCAAGCGGCTGGGGAGCTGTAACGATTGATGGACTTATCCCTGGCGTAGCATTCTTTGATTTTCAAGGACACGGATTATTACCAATTGCAACAGATATTCGCAAAGTAGAAAATATCGAGTATACACCTGCTCCAGATATCGTTCATGAAGCTGCAGGCCATGCCCCAATTTTACTTGATCCTACATATGCACAATATGTGAAACGATTTGGACAAATTGGAGCGAAAGCTTTCTCTACAAAAGAAGAACACGAGGCGTTTGAAGCTGTTCGTACATTAACAATCGTAAAAGAAAGCCCGACTTCTACACCTGAAGAAGTTGCAGCTGCTGAAAATAATGTAATTGAAAAACAAAACTTAGTTTCTGGTTTGTCAGAAGCGGAACAAATTTCACGTCTTTTCTGGTGGACAGTAGAATATGGCTTAATCGGAAGTATAGACAATCCAAAAATATATGGTGCTGGTCTCCTTTCCTCTGTAGGCGAGAGCAAACATTGCTTAACGGACGCTGTAGAAAAAGTTCCATTTTCTATAGAAGCATGTACTGGGACAACTTATGACGTAACAAAAATGCAACCACAACTATTTGTATGTGAATCATTTGAGGAATTAACAGAAGCACTTGAGAAGTTCTCGGAAACGATGGCCTTTAAAACAGGTGGTAAAGAAGGATTAGAAAAAGCGATTCGCTCTGAAAACCATGCAACAGCTGAGCTAAATAGCGGATTACAAATTACAGGCACATTCAACGAGACAATTGAAAACGACGCAGGTGAACTTATTTACATGCGAACAAATTCGCCAACTGCATTAGCAATTCATAATAAACAACTAGCGGATCATTCTACCTCTGTACACAATGATGGCTTTGGAACACCAATTGGATTACTTACTGAAAATATTGCATTAGAAAATTGTACAGATGAACAATTACAATCATTAGGAATTAAAATTGGAAATAAAGCAGCATTTACTTTTGCAAGTGGTATCCATGTAAAAGGAACGGTAACAGCTATCGAAAAAAGCGATAAAAAGATCGCTCTTATCTCCTTTATCGATTGTACAGTTACTTATAAAGACCGCTTATTATTTGACGATTCATGGGGAGCATTTGATATGGCGGTTGGTTCAACAATCACTTCCGTATTCCCAGGTGCAGCAGATGCAGCATCGTTTTTCCCAGCGGATGAAGAAATAGAAGAAACTCCAACACCTCTTACATTAACTGAACTAGATCGTATGTATCAAACAGTTCGCGATATTCGTAATGAAGGTATGTTACACGACGCCCATATCGATCAGTTAGCAGCTATTCAAGAAGTATTAAATAAATTTCATCCGAAAGAATGGCTACTTCGCCTTGAAATTTTAGAATTGCTTTTAGAACATAACAAAGGTCACGAAACATCTACAGTATTATTACAACAACTGTCTACTTTCACAACGGACGAAGCTGTAACACGTCTGATTAACAATGGTCTTGCATTACTGAAAATAAAGGATGTGAAAAATGATGCTACGATTAACTGAAGAACAAGTTCAAGAAGAATTATTGAAGGCAGATAAATGGATGGTAAAAGATGAAAAATGGATTGAACGAAAATATATGTTTTCCGACTACTTAAAAGGAGTCGAATTTGTCTCTGAAGCCGCCAAACTATCAGAAGAACATAATCATCACCCATTTATCCTTATCCAGTATAAAGCCGTTATTATTACTTTGTCATCTTGGAATGCGAAAGGTTTAACGAAACTAGATTTTGAGCTTGCAAAGCAATTTGATGAACTATTTTTACAAAACGAAAAAGCGATTATAAGAAAGTAAAAAAGAGAAGCCTTTTTTAGGC